>CAJTVB010000030.1:0-19495 GCA_910579755.1 uncultured Acetatifactor sp.
TGCGGAAGCAAGCTCGGACTGGAGCCGGACTCTTTCAGAAGAGTCGAAAGTAGTTTTCGCGTTGGTGAGAAAGCAGTGGTATTCCTGGTTAGTTTGCCAGTGCTTGATCATAGTGCGGTACCTCCTTGTAAGTAAGTTGTGTTGGAATACTTCTTAATTACAAGGGCGCATTTGATGATTGCAAGCAATCATCAAATGCGCCGCACAATTCGAGGGAAATGTCAATAGCTTTTTGAAAAAATCTTAAATTTTTCACTCCCAATAGGGAGGATAAAAAAATAAAAGAAATGAAAAAAGAGCGATAATTCGGGCTTTGTCGAGTTTCCGAGACTGCTCAAATAAAGGAAGGGAGGATGAGAGCAGAACAGTAACCTTCTATCCGATCCATGGCGGCAGGCATGGATTTTCCAGGAAACACGATAGAGCAGCGATACGGCATCTGCAGCCGTTTCTTACCTCGGCCAGATGAAATGGACTCCCGCCCGGAATGCTATTGACAGTCGGAAAGCTTCCTTGTATAATTAAACTGTAAGTTTAATTATACAAGGAGGAACATATGGGACGAAGAAAAAAAGAGCCTAGAGGCGTGCACCGGGAAAATATAGCGTCTGCGGCATCGGCATTGTTTATGGAAAAAGGAATTGCCGCAACATCTATGGACGATATAGCAAAAGCCGCGGGATACAGCAAGGCAACGCTATACGTGTATTTTGAAGACAAAGAAGAAATTGCAGGTATTTTAGTTCTGAAAAGTATGAAAAAGCTTTACAGCTACATATCAGACGCGCTTACACAGCAGGAAGCCACAAAAGCAAGATATGATTTTATCTGCCGCGGCCTGGTGCAGTATCAGGAAGAATTTCCTTTTTATTTCAGTCTGGTGTTGGATAAAATCAACATTGATTTTGAGAGCCATGACTATCTGCCGGAAGAAAAGGAAACCTATCAAGTGGGGGAGGAAATAAATAAAAAGCTAAAGCATTTCTTGATATCCGGCATGGAAAAAGGAGATTTGCGAGGCGATTTAGAAGTGATGCCTGCCATATTTGCCTTTTGGGGTATGCTTTCCGGAATCATTCAGCTTGCCGCAAACAAAGAAGAATACATTAAAGATGCAATGGGATTATCTAAGGATATGTTTTTGGAATACGGATTTTCAATTATTTATAATTCGATTGCAGACAAGGATTGCCGCCCCTCTTGCACGCAAAATAATCATACTGAAGAGATTGAGAGGTGTCCGAAATGAAATTATCCCGAAAAAGAATCTTTTTGTCTACGGCAGCAGTCCTTTTCTTTGCGGGCTTGATTTTTGCGGCAGTTTACCTGAAAAGTGTGGCAGATTATAAAAGGGCGGTAAAAGAAACCGCTTTTAGCGGCATAGATATTTCCAATATTCCCGACGGAATTTATGTGGGTGAATATGACGTGAATTTTATATATGCCAAGGTGGAAGTGACGGTTCGGAATGGAGTAATTACAAGCATTGATATTTTGGAGCACAAAAACCAACGCGGAAAACCCGCAGAGGTTGTCACTGACAGAATTATAGAGGAGCAGAAAATAGATGTTGACGCAATATCAGGCGCAACAAATTCAAGCACCGTCATAAAGAAAGCTGTTGAAAATGCCATCAATGGGATATCCTATTGACAAATGCAAAGCGGATGAGGTATACTTGAAAACGAGTTAGCGGCCACTAACACAAGGGGCCGCTTTTGTCAGGGTCAATGATTAGCCTTTGCTAACTCATATGGCGCTGCCGGAAAATATGAAAGTGGGGAAAAGCATAATGATGATCAATAAAAGGTTGATCGGGACTGTCAGTGAAAGTAAAAAATACATAGCGGGAAATGTGGCAGTGCAGTGGTGCTCTCTTGTCGCAAACATTGTCATGATGACGGCAGTGACGAGTCTGCTTGCATCCCTTTTCACAAAAACAGCAGATAAAAACAGTGTGTTCATAACTGCGGCTGTGGCGGTTATAGCTGTCTTAATCCGTTTCAGCTGTACGATTCTCTCAAGCCGTATGGGGTATCTCTCATCCAAAATGGTGAAAAGACTTCTGCGTGAAAGGATATATACAAAGTTACTGGAGCTGGGCGCTTCTTATAAGGAGCAGGTGAAGACCTCTGAGGTGGTCCAGGTGGCAGTGGAGGGCGTGGAGCAGCTGGAGACCTATTTCGGCGCATATCTTCCGCAGTTCTTTTACGCTATGCTGGCACCCCTTACCCTGTTTGTGTATCTGTGCTTTGTAAATGTGCTGTCCGCTATTGTTCTGCTCGTCTGTGTGCCTCTGATCCCCATTGCAATAGCCGCGGTGCAGACATGGGCGAAAAAGCTGTTGTCAAGGTATTGGGGACAGTATACGGCGCTGGGAGATACCTTTCTGGAAAACCTGCAGGGACTTACCACGCTCAAAATCTATCAGGCCGATGATTTCAAGAATGAGGAAATGAATTGTGAAGCGGAAAAGTTCCGGAAGATCACTATGAAAGTTCTGACCATGCAGCTGAATTCCATTACCATTATGGATTTGGTTGCTTACGGCGGTGCGGCATTGGGAGTAATTATGGCGGCGACGCAGTTTCAGGCAGGAAAGGTTTCTCTTTCGGGATGTCTTTTGATTATCCTGCTATCATCGGATTTCTTTATCCCCATGCGCCAGTTGGGAAGCTTTTTCCATGTTGCCATGAACGGAATGGCGGCCAGCGATAAGATTTTCCGGCTGCTTGATTTGTCGGAAGGAGCAGAAAAAACAGAAAGCTTTCCCGGAAACGGCACCGTTTCATGTTCTGATTTGCATTTTTCCTATGGCGGGGAGGATATAACGGATTCGAGCGGGAGAGAAATTCTGCATGGAATCCATATGAAAATTCCAAAAGGCGGATTTGTTTCCATTGTGGGGGAGAGCGGTTGCGGGAAATCCACCATGGCGTCGATATTCATGGGAAGAAATCAGGGATATTCCGGTTCGGTGAAGCTTGGCGGCAAAGAACTGAGGGATATAAAAGAAGAGGAGCTGATGAAAAATATTACATATATCAGCCATCAGAGCTATCTTTTCAAGGGGACGGTAAGGGACAATCTCCGAATGGGAAAACCCGACGCCTCCGACGCGCAGCTGTGGGAGGTTCTGGAACAGGTGAAGCTGTCGGGCTTTTTGAGAGCGGAAATGGGGCTTGACACGCTTCTTACGGAAAAAGCTTCTAACCTTTCAGGCGGCCAATGCCAGAGACTGGCACTGGCAAGGGCGCTGCTTCATGATAGTCCCGTATATATTTTCGATGAAGCCACTTCCAATATTGACGTGGAGAGTGAAAACGATATTATGAGAGAAATTCACGGGCTTGCCGGACATAAAACGGTTATTCTGATTTCACACCGCCTTGCCAATGTGGCGGCCTCGGATAAGATTTATGTGATGGACAACGGAAACATTGCGGAGAGCGGAAGCCACGAAGAGCTGCTGGAAAAGGGTGGGATTTATGCGGAAATGTGGAATACACAGCAAAAACTTGAAAATTACGCAGACACCGTAAAGGGATATTCAAATGGTCATTTTTTGGACAAGAAAGGACCGAACAGAGAGAAGGAACTGAAGAGAGAGAAGGACCAAACAGAGGAAAGGACGGTGTAAGGGGATGAAAAGAAGGAGCGGGTTTGCGGTTATGGCAAGGCTTATCGGCCTGGTGAAGCCTCTTACGGGATTTATGATTCTGGCGGTCATAATGGGTTTGGCCGGACATCTATGCGCCTCCTTTATCACAATTCTGGGCGGAAATGCAGTGCTGGGTCTGCTTGGTTTCGATATGGCTTTAAGCTTGAAGACCATATCTGCCTGTGTGCTTGTGTTTGCCGTAATGCGGGCAGTGCTGCGGTATGGAGAGCAGTCCTGCAATCATTTTATTGCATTTAAGCTGCTTGCTTTGATTCGGGATAAGGTATTTCGTGCGCTGCGCAGGCTTGCTCCTGCGAAGCTGGAGGGCAGAGACAAGGGGGATTTGATTTCGGTTATTACTTCGGATATCGAGCTGCTGGAAGTATTTTACGCACACACGATCTCGCCTATAGCGATTGCTTTTCTGTATACAGTCATTATGTGCCTGTTCATCGGCTCCTTTCATCCTGTGCTGGGGCTTCTGGCTCTTCTTGCATACCTGACGGTTGGAGCCGCGATACCGCTTATCACCTCAAAATTAAGCGGCAGGGGCGAATCAGCAGCAGGGGCGGAATTTCGTGCCGAATCGGGAGAATTAAGCGGATTTGTCCTTGACAGCCTGCGTGGGCTTTCCGAAACGATACAGTATGGCCGGGGTGAGGAACGTCTTGCACAGATGAATAAGAGGACGGATGCCCTTTCGGTAATTGAAATGCGTTTGAAGCGTACTGCCGGAAGAAATATGGCGGTTACGAATACTGTGATTCTCATTTTTGACTTGGGAATGCTGCTTTTATCCGCAATGCTGTATCAAGAGGGCATTGTAGATTATACGGGAGTACTGGTTCCCACCATCGCACTGTTTTCTTCCTTCGGGCCTGCCGTGGCACTGGCGAACCTGGGAAGCACGTTACAAAATACCTTTGCGGCGGGAAATCGTGTGCTGGATATTCTGGACGAAATGCCTGCCGTGGAGGAAGAGGCGGGGAAAAAGGAGACTGTCTTTGACGGCGCCTGCGCGGAGAATGTCAGTTTTTCTTACGGAAGGCCTTCTGACGGAGCGGAGGTGATTCTGGATCGTGTGTCCCTGCGGATTCCAAAAGGTCAGATTATCGGGCTCGTGGGGAAAAGCGGCAGCGGAAAATCCACGTTGTTAAAGCTGTTTATGCGCTTCTGGGATGTGAGAAGCGGAAAGGTGGAGATTTCGGACAGAAATATTAAAGAAATCAATACGGCTGATCTGAGGAATATGGAAAGCTTTATGACACAGGAGACATATCTGTTTCATGACAGTATAAGGAATAATCTGCGGATTGCGAAGCTGGACGCGTCGGATGGGGAAATTGAGGCAGCCTGCCGCAAGGCCTCCGTCCATGATTTTATTATGAGCCTTCCCGAGGGATACGATACACCTGTGGGTGAGCTTGGGGATACGCTTTCGGGAGGAGAGCGGCAGCGGCTTGGACTTGCCAGGGCATTTTTGCATGATGCGCCTCTTCTGCTGCTTGACGAGCCCACCAGTAATCTTGACAGCTTAAATGAGGCGGTTATACTGAAATCTCTGCGGGAGGAGCGGGACGGAAAAACGGTGGTGCTGGTGTCCCACAGACAGTCCACCATAAGGATTGCAGATAATACATACAAAGTGGAAAGTCTGTCGCAGACAGGGCGTCTTTCATAAGGAGGGAGGATGAGAATGAAACTTAAAAAAATATTATATGTCATTTTAGGATGTATCGGTGTTGCGCTGGGAGCTTTAGGAGCGGTGCTTCCGCTTCTGCCTTCTTTCCCGTTCCTTCTGCTTGCGGCATTCTGCTTTGCCAGAAGCTCGGAAAAGCTGCATAAATGGTTTACGGGAACCAAGCTGTATAAAAACAATCTGGAAAGCTATGTAAAGGGCAAGGGCATGACCAGAAAAACCAAGATTAAGATTATGGTCACGGTGACGCTTTTGATGTCGGTGGGATTCGTCATGATGGACCAGGTTCCTGTGGGAAGGGTGGTCCTTGCATGTGTCTGGGTGTTCCATATTTTCTATTTTCTGCTCGGCGTCAAAACGATCCGGGCAGGGGAATAAAGCCGCTGCCGGCTTGCGCTCCTGCCGGTTGTATATTATAATTATGTGGAAGTGTTCAGCAATTATCTGCAGGGGAAGGCAGTGTTTTCCGGAGGGGTAGGGCTATGAAATGATCGGATTAAAACGAGGATGCGTAAAGCTTTATGAGCATGAGACAGAGTGGGAGATTGAAGCCCAAAATACCATTTCCCGGCTGAAAGAAATATTAGGCGGTGTGATTAAGGATATTCAGCATGTGGGCAGCACCGCAGTATTTTCCATAAAGGCAAAGCCCATCATCGATATTGCCCTTGCGGTAGACAGCTTTGATGAAATTCTCGCCCATGAAGGTGCACTTAAGGCGGAAGGGTTCTATTATCGCCCCAATGTACAGTCGTCGCTGGGCAGTCAATTGCTGTTTGCCTGCGGGAACTTTTATCAGGGAACGGGAGACCTGCAGACACACTTTATCCATGTGGTTCTGACTGACAGTATGGAGTGGATCAATTATATAAACTTCAGAGATTATCTTAACAACATGCCGTCTGTTGCGAAAGCCTATGAGGACTTGAAGCTGTCTCTTGCCATGCAGGCCCCCGTTGACGGCGGAAGAGAGAAATACTGCAGCGGTAAGCATGACTTTATCGTTTATACTTTAAGGAAAGCGCTGGTTAATTCGTATCTGGGAAAAGTGGCTGACATTTCCATTGACCGGCCAATGGGCAGTGTGCACCCTGAACATAAGGATATCATTTATCCTGTGAACTATGGATTTATTCCCAATATTTTAGGCGGTGACGGTGAGGAGATGGACGTTTATCTGCTTGGAGTAGACCACCCGGCGAAGGAATATAGAGCCCGTGTGATCGGAATTGTACACCGGCACAATGATGTGGAAGACAAGCTTGTTGCCGCGCCCGACGGAATGCATTATACAAAAGAAGAGATTGCAGAGGCAGTACACTTTCAGGAACAATATTTCGATAGCGAAATTGAGGTGCGGTGTGATGCCGGAGATAAAACGAGTACATGACAAAAAATGATACAGGAGGGGAATAATCGTCCGGCGATTGTCCCCTCCTGTACTATTTCCACTATTTCCGCATGGCGGCCCGCTTCCGCAGGGTGGGATCCAGAATTTTTTTGCGGATCCGAAGCTTGCTGGGGGTCACCTCCAGCAGCTCGTCAGTGTCGATAAAATCCAGTGCCTGCTCCAACGACAGGATTCTGGGAGGCGTAAGCCGAAGAGCCTCATCAGCGCTGGAGGAACGAGTGTTGGTGAGCTGCTTTTTCTTGCAGACATTGACCTCGATGTCCTCGCTGCGGCCCGTCTGGCCTACCACCATGCCGGCGTACACCTTTTCGCCGGGGCCGATAAACAGACTTCCCCGCTCCTGTGCGTTGTACAGGCCGTAGGTGATGGCCTCGCCCGCCTCGAAGGCGATCAGGGAGCCCTGTCTTCTGTATTGAATATCTCCCTTGTAGGGGGTGTAGCCGTCAAATACGGTATTCATGATGCCGTTTCCCTTGGTGTCCGTGAGAAACTCTCCCCGGTAGCCGATGAGACCTCTGGCAGGAATGGAAAATTCCAGCCGGGTGTAGGTGCCGCCTGAGATGGAGGACATATTCTGAAGCTCTCCCTTGCGCTGCCCCAGCTTTTCGATAACGGCTCCGGCAAATTCATTGGGCACGTCGATATAACACAGCTCCATAGGCTCCGTGCGCTTACCGTTCTCATCGGTGCGATAGAGAACCTCTGCTTTGCTCACCGCAAATTCGTATCCTTCCCGGCGCATGTTTTCCACCAGCACGGACAGATGCAGCTCGCCCCGGCCCGAAACCTTGAAGCATTCCGTGGTGTCGGTTTCCTCCACCCGGAGAGAGACGTCTGTGTTCAGCTCCCGGAACAGTCTGTCCCGGATGTGACGGCTGGTGACATATTTTCCTTCCTGCCCTGCCATGGGAGAATCATTTACCATAAACTGCATGGCAATGGTGGGCTCACTGATCTTCTGGAAGGGGATGGGAATCACATGATCGGGAGAGCAGAGGGTGTCGCCGATCCGGATATCGCTGATGCCTGAAATGGCTACGATAGAGCCTATGCCTGCTTCCCGCACCTCCGTTTTATTCAGCCCGTCAAACTCATACAGCTTGCTGACCTTTACTTTTCTCTGGTTTTCCGGCTCATGATGATTGCAGATCACCACTTCCTGATTCACCCGGATCACCCCGTTGTCTACCTTGCCTACGCCGATACGTCCCACGTATTCGTTATAGTCGATGGTGCTGATCAGAACCTGAGTGCCTGCCTCCGGGTCGCCCTCCGGAGCCGGAATATAGTTTACGATGGTTTCGAATAATGGTTCCATGCTGGTTCCGGGAACCTGAGGATCCGTAGAAGCCACGCCGGTTTTGGCGGAGGCATATACAAAGGGGCAGTCCAGCTGGGAATCGTCCGCGTCCAGCTCCAGAAACAGCTCCAGAACCTCGTCCACCACCTCGCCGGGCCGGGCTTCGGGCCGGTCAATCTTGTTGATGCACACGATGACGGGAAGCTTCAGCTCCAGAGCCTTGCGCAGCACAAATTTAGTCTGGGGCATGGCGCCCTCAAAAGCGTCTACCACCAGGATGACGCCGTTCACCATCTTGAGTACCCGTTCCACCTCCCCGCCGAAATCAGCGTGTCCGGGAGTGTCGATGATGTTGATCTTTGTGTTTTTATACATGACGGCAGTGTTTTTGGAGAGAATGGTGATTCCTCTCTCCCGCTCGATGTCGTTGGAGTCCATGACCCGTTCCGCCACCTCCTGGCCTTCCCGGAACACGCCGCTTTGCTTTAGCAATTCATCTACCAGCGTAGTTTTGCCATGATCCACATGGGCGATAATGGCAACATTTCTGATATCCTCTCTTTTCTGCTTCAAAAATATACCTCCCTGTCCGCAGGATACCCCCTGTCAGTAATTTTTCCTGCCTGTGCGGCTGCAATCCGACGGTTTATCTGCATGCAGTTTATAGCAAAACAGACGGACCGCCGGATCAGCAGCACACAGATAGAATTTTTTTCAAAAAATGGTTTATTATGGCGGTATTTGTTATATAATTGCGGATAACGTATCAATTTGTTCCAAGGTGTAAATGAAAACATTTGATCCCTTTTCAAACTGCTACAGTATAGCACCATTCTGCCGCAGATGCAAGGGTTTGTGCAGGGGGCGGAAAATAAATGAGTGCAAATCAATATCAAGATTAACGGAAAAGTGGTAAAAAATCAAAAAATTTAAAGAAAAACGAAGAAATACGCGACGAAAAAGTGTACTAAATATAAGCGTTTTATTGTATATATAGTATTATCCGCGGGTCATGCCCGCGGTGTTACCGGAAAAAGTCTTAGCGTAAGAAGGGAGAACGAAAATGACAGATAAGGTAATTGAAAACAACCAGGTGACAGTCATGGGGGAGGTCGTGAGCGACTTTTCCTTCAGTCATGAAATATTCGGGGAAGGATTCTATATGGTAGATGTCAGATGTAAACGCCTCAGCGAAAGCTATGATATCATACCCGTAATGGTATCTGACCGGCTGCTGGATGTGACTGCGGATTACATGGGAGAGCTGATCTGTGTAAACGGACAGTTCCGCTCCTATAACCGGCATGAGGAGCGGAGAAACCGGCTCGTGCTGTCAGTATTCGCCAGAGAGGTGAGCTTTATCGATGAGATGGAGGAGAGCTCCAAGACCAACCAGATTTTTCTGGACGGCTATATCTGTAAAGAGCCCATTTACCGGAAGACGCCTCTGGGAAGAGAGATCGCGGATCTGCTGCTGGCGGTGAACCGTCCCTACGGCAAATCCGATTATATACCCTGTATCTGCTGGGGGAGAAATGCCCGATATGCGAATAATTTTAAGGTTGGAGAACGATGCGCAGTGTGGGGCAGGATACAGAGCAGGGAATACATGAAAAAGCTGGATGAGGAGAATGTGGAGAGAAGAGTGGCTTTTGAGGTGTCCGTAAGCAAGCTGGAGCTAATCGAAGCATAAAGAGAAGAAAGGTTTGCCAAAAATAGGATAATATGGTATTCTGACATAAAAGGCTGACCTCCGGCAGGAGCAGAGAAGGGATGGGGTGCGTTATGGCGAAAGGCTTGATTTACATATATGCCGGCGACGGACGAGGCAAATCACCTGCGGCGATCGGGAGGGCTGTGCAGGCAGCAGCAGAGGGAAAAAGCGTGATGATTATCCAGTTCTTAAAGGGAAAAGGGCTGGGAGAGTCCGATTTTGTCCGCAGGATGGAGCCGGAGATCAGGCTGTTCCATTTCGAAAAGTCAGGTGAAAATTTTGAGCAGCTGTCGGAGGAGAAAAAGCAGGAGGAAATCGGCAATATCAGAAATGGCTTGAATTTTGCAAAAAAGGTGCTGGCCACAGGGGGCTGTGATCTTTTGATTCTGGATGAGGTTTTAGGACTGGTGGAGCGGAATATTGTTACGGTGGAGGACGTGAAGGCCATGCTGGAAAGCCGGGAGGAGACCAGTGTGATCCTTACAGGCATCAAGCTCCGCGATGAGATCTGTGTGCTGGCCGATGAGGTGTCGAAAATAGAGACCGTAAAATTTAAGGTATGGGAATAAAAGGATTGACACTTTCCGCCAGGAATGTTATGCTACAAAATATAGAGATAGAGGTCGCGTGATTTATGAGTACCTTTTTTGATACGGCAGGCGTAGATGAGAAAAAGGGAAAGGGGAGAACGCCGAAAGAGGAGATTTTCTGCAGGTCAAATCTTGGGCATACGGTTAAAAGCTGTATGACTGTCATCTGGATACCGGATGGAGCGCTATCGGAAATATCCTGAAGGATTGACCGCCGGCGTATTGTTTCGCCGGCGTTTTTTATCATATCAGAAAGTTCTTCATTCTTTCCTGTATGATAAAAGCCCCATTGGGCAGAAAAATGGAGGTAAAAAATGGCGATTTTTAAAGGGGCGGGCGTGGCTATAGTCACACCCATGCATGACAACGGAGAAGTAAATTACGAGCAGTTTGCCGAGCTGGTGGAATTCCAGATTGCAGGGGGGATCGATGCCATTATAGTATGCGGTACTACAGGAGAAGCATCTACCCTGACCCATGAGGAGCATCTGGACGTGATCCGGTACTGCGTAAAGACGGTGGCAGGAAGGGTTCCGGTGATTGCGGGAACGGGTTCCAACTGTACGGAGACGGCCATATATCTTTCCAGGGAGGCGGAGGAGGCCGGAGCAGACGGACTGCTCTTGGTCAGTCCCTACTATAATAAGGCAACTCAGAAGGGGCTGTACGCACATTTTAAGGCAATTGCAGATGCCGTAAAGATTCCCTGCCTGTTGTACAATGTGCCGGGAAGAACCGGGTGCAATATTCTTCCGGAGACGATCGTCCGGCTGTGCCGGGATACGGAAAATATTGTAGGTGTCAAGGAGGCCAGCGGCAATATCAGCCAGATCGCCCGTCTGGCGGCTCTGGCGGAAGGATGTGTGGACATTTATTCCGGAAACGACGATCAGATTGTACCGATCATGTCTCTGGGAGGACTGGGGGTCATTTCCGTGCTGGCCAATGTGGCGCCGGCTCAGACACATGAGATCTGCCGTACATACCTGGATGGGGATGTCAGAGGGAGCTGCAGGCTGCAGCTGCAGGCTATGAACTTGTGCGGCGAGCTGTTTAGCGAGGTAAATCCGATCCCTGTGAAGAAGGCTTTAAACCTTATGGGTATGGGCGCCGGCACGCTGAGAATGCCTCTCACGGAGATGGAGCCTGCAAATGCGGAGCGCCTGGAGCAGGCCATGAAGGCATATGGTATTTTGGGCGATTAGTATCACTGAATAGACGTATACGCAAAGAGGTGTAAGAATGATAAAAATTTTATTGCACGGATGCAACGGAAAGATGGGGCAGGTGATAAGCGGTCTGCTCGCTGCCGACAGTGAGGCAGAGGTGGCTGCGGGGGTGGATGCTTTTGATGACGGACATAACCCGTATCCTGTTTTTTCTCATATCAGCCAGTGCAGTGTGGAGGCGGACTGTGTCATTGATTTTTCAGTGTCTTCGGCTGTAGATGGTCTGCTGGACTATTGTGCAGAAAAAAAACTTCCCTGCGTGCTTTGTACCACGGGACTTGACAATGATCAGCTGGAAAGGGTCAGGAAGGTATCAGAGAGCACGGCTGTTTTACGGTCAGCCAATATGTCCCTGGGAATCAATCTGATGCTGCGGCTTTTGAAAAAAGCTGCGGGAATTTTGATGCCTGCCGGCTTTGACATGGAGATCGTGGAAAAGCATCACAGGCTGAAGCTGGATGCACCCAGCGGCACGGCTTTGGCGCTGGCGGATTCTGTCAACGAGGAATTCGGCAGCGAATATGAATATGTATATGACAGAACGGCCAGAAGAGAACGCCGCCCTGACAAGGAGATCGGGATCAGCGCCGTTCGGGGAGGCACTATCGTAGGAGAACATGATGTAATATTTGCTGGTGTGGATGAAGTGATCACATTTTCTCATACCGCATATTCCAAAGCTGTGTTTGGCAAGGGAGCGGTTCAGGCCGCAAAGTTTCTTGCTGGAAAGCCTGCCGGAATGTACGATATGAGCAATGTGATCGATGCGGTTCTGAATAGAAAACCAGATTAGTAGGTCATCGCCCCGCCGCTGATACCAAGGCCGTTGTTGACAGAGCTGCCGCCGGAGATACCGTTGCCGGTGCTGTTGCTGATGGACCTGCCGCCGGAGATACCGTTGCCGGTGCTGTTGCTGATGGACCTGCCGCCGGAGATACCGTTGCCGGAGCCGTTGTTTACAGATCTGCTCCTGGAGCCGCTGCTGGCAGATCCATTGCCGGTAGTGGAGCCGGAGCTGCTATTAGCTGCATCATTATCAATGCTGTCGTTCATATCATTATTAGCAGAGCCGTTGTCATTAGAGCCGTTTTCACTGGTTACATCATTGTTTTCCGTTCCGTTTCCCAAAAGATCGTCGGTGATGTCGGAGACACCATCTCCGATATCATCAGCCACATCGGAAGCGACGCTTCCCGCATCATCCAAAAGGGAATCGTCATTTCCTGAGGAACCTTCTGTTACGGAATTGTTATAATTGTTGTCATTTCCGGCAGAGTCTTCCGTGCCTGCCTGGGAACTGTCATTGTTTGCAGAACTGCCCGACGTATTGCCGCCGGCAGTTCCGGATCCATCCTGGGTGCTGTTTCCGGCCATGCTGCCGGAATTGCTGCTGTCCTTGTTCTTGTCGGTACAGGCTGTAGCCAGACACATAAAGGTCAGCACCAGGCCGATTGCGAGAAGCTTTTTAGCCCCTGCAGAATACATAGATTTTTTCATAGTCTCCTCCTTATGGCATTGCATTATGCTGAAATCGTTACTGTCTGCTCCGCTTTCAGTCAATTTAATCATTCGCTGCGGACAACAAATGATCTGCGGATATTATGTGGAGATACGGAAATTATATTCAGGAAAATATATCGAAAAATATATTTTTGAGCATTTTTTCTCTAAACATATGACGAGGTATCAAATGGAATTCAGACCATGCATCGATATTCATAATGGAAAAGTAAAACAGATTGTAGGCGGCAGCCTGCAGGATTTGGGAAACCGGGCGGAAGAAAACTTTGTGGCACAACAGGATGCCGCTTTTTTTGCGCGCATGTATCGGGAAGCGGGAATAAAGGGAGGACATATCATTCTGCTGAATCCGGAGGGCAGCGAGTACTATCCGGATACGAAAATGCAGGCTGTTGCCGCACTGAGGGCATATCCCGGGGGAATGCAGGTGGGAGGCGGGATCACGGAGGACAATGCCGGGGAGTTTCTGGATGCAGGAGCTTCTCATGTGATCGTGACTTCCTATGTATTTCAGGATGGCAGAATCCGTTTTGACAGACTGGATAGATTGAAAAATAAAATAGGGAAAGAGCGGCTTGTTCTGGATCTGAGCTGTAAAAAAACGGAAAAAGGATATCTTATCGTTACGGACCGGTGGCAGAAGCTCACGGAGGAAAGGGTGGAAGAGTCGCTGCTGGAAAGGCTTTCCTGTTATTGTGACGAGTTTTTGATACATGCCGTGGATGTGGAAGGAAGAGCGGAGGGAATCGAAAAGGAATTGGCGGCATTGCTGGGGACATGGGAAGGGAAGCCTATGACCTATGCGGGAGGAGTGCAATGCTATGAGGATTTGGAGCTTCTGCGCCGTCTGGGGAATAACCGGCTGAATGTAACGGTGGGAAGCGCGCTGGACTTGTTTGGCGGACCCTTAAAGTGGCAGCGTGTTCTGGAAATCTGCGGTGAGTAATGAATATATTTTTGGCTTTTCTTAGGAAAATATTACAAAAATATTAAATTTTCATTGATGTTAAAAGTTGTCTGTGGTAAAATAATAGAGTTTACCGGAGGTGACTTTTATGGGACGACAAAGACATAAGCGAAAAAACAGCCACGTAGTCATTGTTACATCCGATTCAGTTGATGTTGGAATGAAACAGTTCCGCATTCGGCCTTGGGTACTTCAGATGATTATTTTTATTCTGTGTATCATAATAGGGGCGCTGATTGGTTTCATCGTCTATGAGAAGGAAACCTGGGATCAGGGAAGCGTACAAAAGACGGAGGAACAGGAGGCGCTGGCCGTTCTTGAGGGGGAAAAGGAAGTCCTTGAGCAGGAAAAAGCAGATCTGGAAATAAAAATAGCCGAATTAAATGAGACGGTTCAGATCCTCAGCGAAACGGTTAATCAAAAGACGCAGAATGAAGAGCTGCTCACAGAGCAGCTGAACAAGCAGTCAATTCCTACGGAGTGTCCCCTGACGGGCTCTGCTACCATGGAGGAAGCGGCAGAGGGAGATCCTATGTGCATCTTCAGCGGGACAACCGGTTCTATGGTGGTGGCTACGGCGGGCGGCACGGTGATCGCGGTCAATGACGACGGCGAGTATGGACATAATGTCTGGGTTGACCACGGAAACGGTTATGTAACGATTTACCGAAATCAGGGAGAGGTTAAGGTAAAGCAGGGACAGACGGTCCGGCAGGGAAATACCCTGATGATGATCACCGACGAAAACAGCAAGCTGGGATATCAGATGATGAAGGACAGTGCATACATCAATCCCATGGAGCTGTTGAATATCAGCGGCTGATCATTGTCTGTCCAAGGGGAGGACGGTATCCCAACAGTAGGCCGGAGACCTTATGGCCGGCGCAACGGTGTCTTTTATCGAAAGCAGGAATGCTTCCGGTAATATAGTGCCGCACTGCGGCAGAAAACGAGGAGGAAAAGGGATGAAAAAAAAGGAAGTAGTGATCACCACGATTATAGGAAGGGATGCGGAGTGCAACGGTGATTTTAACTCCGAGAGCTCTGTCAGAGTTGACGGATGCATCAACGGAAACGTGACAGTTGCCGATACGCTGATCATAGGCGCTACCGGGTCCATAAACGGTGACATTTTTGCTAAGAGCGCAGTGGTTGGAGGCGAGGTAAACGGAAACATCAGTGTATCGGAGAGGGTGGAGCTTACCAGTACTGCACGTCTGATGGGTGATATAGTAACCACACTGATCGTTATCGATGAAAAAGCCATATTCCAGGGCAGATGCGATATGAATCAGGAGATTTCCGGCAAACGTCCGAAGCCTAATGCCAAATCCATCAGAGCCAGCCGGAAAAATTCAAGAGAGGCGATCTCAGAAGCGCTGAAGGATGTGGAGAGCACAGATGTGGATGTACCAGAAATTTCCGAAAATTCCGGAGCGACGCAGGAAATGTAATCATCTGGGCGGATGCAGGTACATATGAAGCGCATGTGAAAATATAATAAAGTATCATACTCGTATAGAAAAATCAGAGTAAAATAAAAGCCCACATCCAAATGTGAGCTTTTATTTTACTCTGATTTTTTGCTTCCCATACGGTCAAAGACCATATCATATCCATCGTTCCCGTAATTCAATGATCTGTTGACACGGCTGATGGTCGCTGTGGATGCGCCGGTTTTCTCGGCGATTTCCAGGTAAGTCTTATGACCTTTAAGCATGGCAGCCACTTCGAAACGCTGAGAGAGAGAGAGCAGTTCATTGACAGTGCACAAATCTTCAAAAAAAGTGTAGCACTCCTCTCGCGACTTCAAACAGAGTATGGCATCAAACAGTGAATCCACAGATTCATTTTTGATTTTTTTGTTCATATGCCGGTACCTCGCTCGATGCTTTTAGGCTGCAGGCTCCTGCAGCACAACTGTAATGATTTTATCATATTAAAGCTGTAAAGTAAAGCTGTTAAATAAAGTAGTTGTCACGTAGTAATGAATACTATATAATAGAAGATAACAGCAGTTTGGCCGGTTTACACAAAAGGCTCCCGAACCGGCTGTAAATGGTAACTATTCTATGAACAGTAACCACGAATGGCACTATGGAAGTGAGGAACAGGGATATGACAATTGACAATGACGACCTGCTGAACAGTATACTGGCGAGTCTTGACCGGGTTAAGCATATCAACCCGGAGGATATTCCCAATATAGATTTGTATATGGACCAGGTGACTACTTTTATGGACAACAAGCTCCGGTCTGCATCCAGATATCCGGACGAAGATAAAATCATGACAAAGACCATGATCAATAATTATGCCAAAAATGATCTGCTGCCTCCGCCGGTAAAAAAGAAATATTCCAAGGAGCATGTTCTGCTGCTGGTATTTATCTATTATTACAAGGGGATTTTATCCATCAGTGATATTCAGACTCTATTGCGTCCCATTACACAGCAGTTTTTTCAGAATGACCAGGAATTCAATCTGGAAAGCATTTACCGGGAGGTATTTGGAATGAAGGAGAAGCAGATGGAGGCTCTGAAGGCAGACGTGATTCAAAAGTTCAGGGCTGCGGAGGAAACCTTTCCGGACGCGCCCGGGGAGAGCGCTGAATTTTTAAAGAAGTTTTCTTTTATCTGTACACTGAGCTTTGACGTGTATATCAAAAAGCTGATGATTGAAAAAATGGTGGATGAGCTGGCGGGAATGAGGACGGGTGCAGGCTTTCAGGAGACGGAAGGAAAAAAGAAGACAGTAAAAGCGGAAAAGCAGGAATAATAAAAACGAAAGCAGCTATAGGAACCTTTTTTGTGGGGCGTCATATAATAGACCAACACGTGTATTCGCGGGAGGACTTCGTGCTCCCAGATTCATGCAGGGAGCACCGCGAAGGCATACCAACACAAAAAGGGAGGCTTTCATGAAAAAAAAATCCATGAAACGGGCAGGGGCGGCAGTGATCACGGCGGCGGCCCTGCTTATAACTATGGCCGGCTGCGGCAATGCTGATCCGATAGGAGGAAGCGGCGGCACAGAGGTGGTGCTCAATGAAGTGGCACACTCCATTTTTTATGCACCCATGTATGTGGCAATTCAGGAAGGATACTTTGAGGAAGAGGGGATCAAGCTGACACTGGTCACGGGCTTCGGCGCCGACAAGACCATGACTGCGGTGCTCACCGGTGAGGCGGATATCGGTTTTATGGGAAGCGAAAGTACAATATATACCTATGCGGGCGGAACGGAGGACTATGTGGTAAATTTTGCCCAGCTGACCCAGAGAGCAGGTAATTTTCTGGTGTCCAGGGAACCTTTGGAGGATTTCACCTGGGATATGATTAAGGGAAAGGATGTACTGGGAGGCAGAGCCGGCGGTATGCCGGAGATGGTGTTTGAATATATTCTCACAAAGAACGGCATTGATCCCAAGACGGAAGTCGACATAGACCAGAGTATCGATTTTGGTTCGACGGCAGCGGCATTTTCAGGCGGCGCGGGGGATTTCACTGTTGAATTCGAGCCTCATGCCACAGCGCTGGAGGAAAAAGGCGAGGGATATGTGGTGGCTTCCCTGGGGGAAGATTCCGGATATGTTCCATACACGTCTTTTTCTGCCAAAAAGAGCTATCTGGAAAATAACAAGGATGTGGTAATGGCCTTTACCAGAGCGTTGCAGAAAGGAATGGAGTATGTGCAGAGCCATTCGCCTGAGGAGATTGCAAAGGTGATCGCACCGCAGTTTGCCGAGACGGATTTAGAGACGCTGACCACTATTGTGAAGCGCTATTACGAGCAGGATACCTGGAAAGAAAACCTGATTTTTGAGAAGGATGCCTTTGATCTGCTTCAGAATATTTTGGACGATGCCGGGGTATTGAAGGAGCGGGTTCCCTATGATGATCTGGTGACAAGGGAATTTGCGGAGGAAGCGGCGAAATAGCTGTCAACTGCAAAGATGGTTTTCAATATAGAAAAGCCGCGGCATTCCTGCAGGATATGCAGGGAGCCGCGGCTTGTAGGTGCGCCCGGCGGGCGCACGTTCTAAGGGGTGCAAGTCCCTGACCCGCCCGGCAGTGGGAAGGGTGCAGCCAAGGGCAAGGGCGTCGTTGTGAGGCGGGGTCTGAAGGAAGCCGGAGGCAAACCACTGGCCTGTAAAAGTTGTCCGGACAGGCTGTGAAGCGTGGATGAGGTTGCCTAACAAACCAAAGTCCAATAACTGCACGGAACGCAAACAGTAAACGGGGCAGGTATAAGTGGGAAAGAACGTGTGAGTACCCGGGGAGGTCTCATGGACATGACAAAGACGATAAAAATATTCGCCGCCATGGAGTAAAGCTTACCATGAGGAGTCAGCAGAGGTCATAGTACAGGAGAGGCTATAGACAATAGCAAAGCGCGACGGGAATCTGTTTGCACACTGAAAATTTGGAATACTGCCATCGGCTGGATGATGGGAGCCGTATGAGCTGAGAGGTTCACGTACGGTTCTGAGAGAGACTTGGGGGGAAGTTCCCCAGGTCTACTTACTGTATGATCATGTGTAAAAGCAGGAAGAGTGCAGAGCGGACGCTGAAAAAGATCGTGCCATTCATAACAGGCAGACTATTCCTGAAAGTGAATCTCCAGAAAACGACAGTGAGCCATATCGGCAAAGCGAAATACCTTGGATACGGATTCTGCTTCTGTAGGGCAGAACCTTGTCCATGTCTGGTTTCTATGTCTGCCGGGAGCGGGCATCAGCGGGTCAGTCGGATATTTTTAATGGCCCACAGCTGAAGCGCCTTGGCATTGGTGCTGATCTTTTCCAGAGAATCCAGAATTTTCTGGAAAGCAGGGCGTTCGCTTTCCTCGATGACGCCATCCTCAGAAATAGCGATCAGGGAGGCGCGCAGAGAATCAATGTCTTTCAGAGATCCCAGTACCTTGAGAGCCAGCCGGTCAAAATCGTCGATGGTCACCTCGGGAACACTGGTGCGGCCAATGGGGCATTCTCTGGCGCAGTAGGAATTACACAGCTCCGGCGCATTATAGGCTTCCGCCATGGCTTTGACCTCCTCCGGGTAAGGGGCGATGGTGTCCAGCTCGATCCGGGCTAGCCGGGTGCGGTCAATTCCTATAATTTCGGCAGTTTTTTCCCGGCTGGAAAAGTCGGAATTGCTTTCGGCGGCTTCACAGCGCGCCAGGTAGTATATATTGTCAGCAGCTTTTGTAGCTTTCTTTCCCATGTCAAAATTTCTCCATTTTTTTGTGCGGCATCACGATTCCGGATGATGCTTTGAATATAAGTTTATTCGCAAAGTGCAGATTTGTAAAGAAAAAATGTGAACTGTAACTTATGAAAAACAGAAAAATATCAAAATTGGAAAGAATTGTTGAGTAAATCCGCAAAATTTGCTATAATGT
>CAJTVB010000030.1:19592-40612 GCA_910579755.1 uncultured Acetatifactor sp.
TGTAGCTTGCAGAAGTTCGCTTGCTTGCAAGAGCGAACTTCAAAAGCTAACGAGCAGCTATGCTGCGAGAAAAATGTAGCTTGCAGAAGTTCGCTTGCTTGCAAGAGCGAACTTCAAAAGCTAACGAGCAGCATAACAAGGCAATTTTATAAACGGATGCCCGTCTGGCGGGCCGGGAGGTATAAGAATGGGATTGATCAAAGCGGCAAAGGATGCAATCGGCGGACTGATGGCCGATCAGTGGCGGGAGTATTTTTATTGCACTTCTCTTGCCAGCGATGTTCTGATGGCCAAAGGCGAGAAACAGATTACCAAGGGACGTAACAGCAATACAAAGGGGATTGACAATATCATTTCCAACGGTTCTGTGGTGTCCGTCAATGCAGGCCAGTGCATGGTCATTGTGGATCAGGGAAAAATAGCGGAATTTTGTGCGGAGCCCGGTGAGTTTGTCTATGATACCTCCACGGAGCCCTCCTTGTTTTACGGCAGCCTGGGGGAGAATATCAGAATGACCTTCCAGCAGCTTGGCAGGAGATTTACCTTTGGGGGCAATACGGCAAAGGACCAGAGGGTGTATTATTTTAATATTAAAGAGATTATGAACAATCTCTATGGAACGCCCAATCCTATCCGTTTTCATTATGTTTCAAAAAATACCGGATTTGAGATAGAGACCAGCGTCAAATGCAACGGACAGTATACCTTTAAGATTGTTGATCCCATTTTGTTCTATACAAACGTCTGCGGGAACGTGGAGAAAGAGTACCGCAAGACAGAGCTTTTGGGTGTCATGAAGGGCGAGCTGCTGACCAAGCTTCCTGTGGCCCTTGCAAAGATCGCGGCCCAGGGGGTTCTTCCCTATGAGGTTCCTCTGCATCTGGATGAGCTGACCAGATATATGAAGGAGGCGCTTAGTCAGCAGTGGACAGAGCTTCGGGGCATCGAAGTAGTATCCATGAGCATGAATGATCCCATCGTTCCTCAGGAAGATATTGACAAGATCAATAAGTGGAACGACACGGCGGTGCTGACCAGGGCCGATATGGCGGCAGCACGCCAGGTGGAGGCATATACGCAGGCATTGGGCGGCATCAGCGGCGGAGACGGCAAGGGAGGCAGTGCTGAGGGATCTGCCATGAACGGAGCCATGGGCATGATGGCCATGGGAATGATGCAGGGAATGATGAACGGCGGCATGGGGAATGCCTTTGGAGTTCCCGGTCAGCCTATGGCACCGCTTAAGCCTGCCGGCACTGTTGCGGAAGGAGCAATCCTGGGCTGGACCTGTAGCTGCGGCAAGACCGATAACAGAGGGAAATTCTGTCAGGAGTGTGGACTGCCCAAGCCTGCTCTGGACGGCTGGACCTGCTCCTGCGGTCATGTAAATCAGGGAAAATTCTGCCAGGAATGCGGCAGAAAAAAGCCTGAAGGCGCGTCGCTTTACAGATGCGACAAATGTGGATGGGAACCGGAGGACCCTTCCCATCCGCCCAAGTTCTGTCCTGAGTGCGGAGACATTTTTGACGAAAACGACAGGGTATGACATAAATATTCAGCCGGGTTACAGGCATGCCTGAACGGGATTTTTTGAAAAGCAACAAAGTCGCAGCAGTCTGGATGCAGCGTTGGCCGCAGAAGTCTGCTGCGCTTTTTGTCCACGGGCGTTGTGATGATACGGTATAGATACAACAGGTATGTTGGCAGTGAAAAGGGGGGATAAGGCATGAATCCGGGTCAGCTGGGGACGATCATCATATTGGTGTTGATTCTCATTGTCATAGGAAGCGGTTTTGTGATTTATCGGAGAATCAGAAAAAAGCTTCGGGACTTTTCCAACATGGTTTTCGGAACCCCTGATCTTGTCCAGGGTCTGAAATCGGTGGAGAAGGAAACGGAGATTACGCCGAAGTCGGTGGCGGCGGCTACCAGCCTCTATCTCCCAAATATCATGAGAGATTTTCCTGAGTTTCACTATGACGAGATGAAAAAGCGCGCGGAAAATGTACTGGTTTCGTTTCTGTGCGGCGTGGACGGACAAAATCCGGAACTGCTGTCGGAGGGCACCAGCGAACTGCGCAATAAGCTGAAAATGAGGATCGATATGCATCGACAGGAAGGGAAAGAGGAGCATTTCCGCAACATTAAAATACACCGGACGGAGATCCGTCTTTACCGTCGGCGGCAGGGAAGATGCAGTATCATACTGCAGTCTGCGGTTCAGTATAACTATTTTGTGGATAAAGGCGGCGTAAAAATGGAAGGATCCAGAGAAAGGCTGAAACAGAGCAGATATGACGTGGAGATGATCTACATACAGGACAGGGATGTGGTGGAAAACCTGGAGGATGCGGGGCTTGCCATGAACTGCCCTAATTGCGGGGCACCGTTGCCCGGCCTGGGGGCAAAAAAGTGCGCATACTGTGATTCCCCTATTGTGGAATTCAGTCTTCGGACTTGGAGCTTCAGTGACGTGAAGGAAGTGTAGTTGCCCTTCAGAGTGTTTTGTATGACACAAAGGTATGATGGAAATGAGCAGGATATGCGGCGGGGCTAGAAGGAGCAGAAATGCGCAGGCAATGAGACCGGAATGCACAGGCAATGTGACGGGGCTGGAAGGAGCCAATAAGGTGACAGGGAAGCGAGAGGCACATGACTGGTGTGCAGGGATGCGGCAGGAAGCAGAGAACGGGGAATACGGAGGCAGGAATGAGCATATATGATACATTAAATAAAGAGCAGAAGGAAGCGGTTTTGCACACGGAGGGACCGTTGCTTTTGCTGGCGGGAGCGGGATCCGGAAAAACCAGGGTCCTTACCCACAGAATCGCTTATCTGATTGATGAGCTGGGAGTGAGACCCTGGAATATTCTGGCCATCACCTTTACCAACAAGGCTGCCGGAGAGATGCGGGAGAGAGTGGACGGCCTGGTAGGATTTGGCTCCGACCAGATCTGGGTATCCACCTTTCATTCTGCCTGCGTGAGGATTCTGCGAAGACATATCGATAAGCTGGGATATGGAAACGACTTTACGATTTATGATACGGACGATCAAAAGACCCTAATGAAGGATATCTGTAAGAGCCTGAATATTGATACCAAGGTCTATAAGGAAAAGTCGCTGCTGGGCGCTATTTCGTCTGCAAAGGATGAATTGGTCAGTGTCAGGGAATACGAGCAGGAGGCAATTTCGGATTTCGGAAAGGCTGTTTATGCAAAAGCTTACCGGGAATATCAGGAGCGTCTGCAGAAAAATAATGCTCTGGATTTTGACGATATTATTGTCAAGACGGTAGAGCTGTTTCAAAATTGTCCTGAGATTCTGGATTCCTATCAGGAGCGCTTTCACTATATTATGGTGGACGAGTATCAGGATACCAACACGGCTCAGTTTGAGCTGGTAAAGCTTCTGGCCCAGAAATACCGGAATCTGTGTGTGGTAGGGGATGACGATCAGTCCATTTATAAATTCCGGGGAGCCAATATTCGGAATATTCTGGATTTTGAAAAATATTTTCCGGAAACAGCAGTAATCCGGCTGGAGCAGAATTATCGTTCTACACAAATGATTTTGGACGCCGCCAATGCGGTGATACAGAATAACGTGAGGAGAAAAAGCAAAGCCCTCTGGACCAGGCGTGAAGAGGGGGAATTGGTTCATTTCCGACAGTTTGACAATGGATATGAGGAGGCGGAATTCATTGCCGACGACCTGTGCCGGAGGGTAAAGAAAGGGGGGCGGTATCAGGACTGCGCCGTGCTGTACCGCACCAACGCCCAGGCCCGCCTTCTGGAGGAGCGCATGATTCAGGAAAGCATTCCCTATAATGTGGTGGGAGGCGTGAACTTTTATGCCAGAAAGGAGATCAAGGATATCCTGGCGTATCTGAAAACCATTGACAACGGACAGGATGATGTGGCGGTGCGCCGGATCATCAATGTACCTAAACGGGGGATCGGCCAGGCTACTATGGATAAGGTGGCGGATTATGCCAGGATGCGGGACCTGGGCCTGTATGAGGCAATGGAGTATGCCGATGACATTGCAGGATTGGGCAGAGCGGCAGCAAAAATTCGATCCTTTGTGGATCTGATCCAGAATTTTCGGGAGAGAGCGGAGGAGCTTAATCTGGTGGACCTGCTTCAGGAGATCATAGACGGAGTGGAATATGAGCAGCATCTGCAAAACGAGGATGATGAAAGCGCCGAGGATCGTCTGGAAAACGTGGAGGAATTGATCAGTAAGGCCGCAAGCTATCAAGATACCCATGATGCGGTAAGCCTCACGGAATTTCTGGAAGAGGTTGCACTGGTTGCCGATATTGACAATGTGGACAGCCAAGATGACAGAGTGCTTCTAATGACTCTGCATTCTGCTAAGGGACTGGAATTTTCCAATGTATATCTGGCGGGAATGGAAGACGGGCTGTTCCCCAGCAATATGACAATAGGATCAGATGACCCCTCGGATCTGGAAGAAGAGAGGCGGCTGGCTTATGTGGGGATCACCAGGGCCAAGGATAATCTGACTATGACCTGTGCCAGAATGCGCATGCTGCGCGGTGAGACCCAGTACAACACGGTGAGCCGGTTCGTGAAGGAGATTCCGGAAGAGCTGTTGGACAATGCGCCGCCGGATTTCCGTTCCAGACTCATCAGAGAGCCGGAGGAATATGGGGGATTTGAAAGGACAAATAGCTACAGGGGAGCCGCAGGGTTTGGAAGGGAGGATGGCCGAAGAGGAACCGCAGGATTCGAAAGGGCGGACATAGACAGCCGGGAGGGCACCGCAGGATTCGGAAGAGAAGACAGCGGCGGGGGCAGCTCCGGCGGGGATAAAATGTCCCATGTGTCGGGATTTCGGCCTAAAGCTGTTTTGCGGCCCAAGACCACCGCAAAAGCGGACAAGCCCTTTATTGCAAAGGATATCAGCAGCCTGAATCAAATTGCCGGGATCTCCCGGGGAATACCGGTTCAGCTGTCCGGCGAGCTGTCCTACGAGGTGGGAGACCGAGTTCTCCATATACGCTACGGAGAGGGGACTGTGCTGGACATCACAAAGGAACCCAGAGATTACAAGGTTACGGTGGAATTTGACAGCGCAGGGCGGAAGATTATGTATGCATCCTTTGCAAAATTGAAAAGAATATAAAAAATGTAGTAATTTTAGGGTAAATGTGGTATTCTATTACATATAAGGCGGTAGAACTGCCGAATTTGGAGGTGGCATATGAATAAGCTTGAGAATCTGATTGATATGGCAAGGCTGAATGAGCTTCTTGGAAAGAAGGAGGAAGAGAAAAAGAGCAATACCGTCTTGTGGGTGCTGGCAGTAATCGGCGCCGTGGCGGCTGTGGCAGCGATTGCTTACGCAGTGTATCGTTACTTCACTCCCAAGTATCTGGAGGACTTCGAAGACGATTTTGAAGATGAGTTCGAGGATGAGGACGAAGAAACAGAAGATGACGATGATTTCTTTGTCGACGAGGGAGAAAACTAAACGGGAGAAAGCTAAGTAATGAAAAAGGGCCAGGTATATGAAGGATTCGTAGAGAGGGTGGACTTCCCCAATAAAGGCATTGTGCAGACAGGGGAGGGCGCCGTTATCGTAAAGAACAGCCTGCCCGGACAGAAGGTAAAAATCAGCGTCAGCAAAGTGAGAAAAGGGAAGGCGGAAGGCCGTCTGCTGGAGGTGACAGAAAAGTCCCCTCTGGAGACCGGCAGTCCGTGTTCCCATTTTGGGTTATGCGGAGGCTGTACATATCTGTCCCTTTCCTATGAGGAGCAGCTGAAGATCAAGGAAAGGCAGGTTAAGCGCCTGCTGGACAGCGTGCTGGACCGTCAGGAAAGCCGGTGGGTCTGGGAGGGGATCAAGGGAAGTCCCGCAGTTTATGAATACCGAAACAAGATGGAATTTACCTTTGGAGATGAGGTGAAGGAAGGACCTCTTTCTCTTGGCATGCATAAAAGAGGAAGCTTTTATGATATTGTGACCACAGGAGAGTGCAGGATCGTGGATGAGGATTACCGACTGATCCTGAAAACTGTGCGGGACTATTTTGCAGGGAAGGAAATCCGGTACTTTCACAGACAGCGCCATCAGGGCTATCTGCGCCACCTGCTGGTGA
The DNA here is from genome assembly GCA_910579755.1 of uncultured Acetatifactor sp. GTDB lineage: Bacteria > Bacillota > Clostridia > Lachnospirales > Lachnospiraceae > Acetatifactor. Next base: position 25,723 of record CAJTVB010000030.1, read on the forward strand.
GAAAGGCATCACGCACCGGGGAGATTCTGGCGGCGCTGGTTACCACATCTCAGAATCCCTGGGGAGAAACTGTCGGGCCGATTGCAGAGAAAGACCTGCTTCAGGGCTTTCTGAAGAGTCTGCTGTTTCTTCAACAGGAGGGCAGGCTTGCAGGACGCTTTGCAGGAATCCTTCATATTGTGAATGATTCCCAGGCGGATGTGGTTCAAAGTGACCACACGGAGGTGCTCTACGGCCAGGAATATTTTTACGAAGAGCTTCTGGGACTTCGTTTTAAAATATCAACCTTTTCTTTTTTTCAGACCAATTCCCGGGGAGCCGAGCTGCTGTATGAGACTGCCAGAGAATATATTGAGGGACTGGAATGCAGGAGTGAAGAACCGGGAGGCAGGGAGGAAAGACCGGAAGAGGGCAGCGAGGGATCAGAATGCAGGAGCAAAGGCACAAAATCTGAGGAGGCCAGCACGTCAGGCGGTATTGCAGAATCCGCCGTACAGAGAGGTATTGTCTTTGATCTATACAGCGGTACCGGCACTATTGCCCAGCTGATGGCCCCGGTGTCCCGGAAGGTCATAGGCGTGGAGATCGTGGAGGAGGCGGTGGAAGCCGCCAGAAGGAATGCGGAGGAAAACGGTCTGAACAATTGTGAGTTTATTGCCGGTGATGTGCTGAAGGTCCTGGATTCCATCCGGGAGAAGCCGGATTTGATCATTCTGGATCCGCCCAGGGATGGAATTCATCCCAAGACGCTTCCCAAGATTATAGACTATGGTGTGGATCATATTGTTTATATTTCCTGCAAACCCACAAGTCTTGCAAGGGATTTGGAGGCATTCCTGGATAATGGATATGCGGTGGAGAGAGCCGTGGCGGTGGATCAGTTTCCATGGACGGCGAATATTGAAAGTATCGTGTTGCTTTCAAAACTTAAATCGGATAAATATATTAATGTGGAATTAGAGATGGATGAACTTGATTTGACGGCGGCGGAGAGTAAAGCAACTTATGAGGAAATCAAGGATTATGTTCTGAAGCAAAGCGGATTGAAAGTCAGCAACTTGTATATCGCACAGGTAAAGCAGAAATGTGGGATTATTGAGAGGACAAATTATAACCTGCCAAAATCGGATAACTCCAGACAGCCGAAATGCCCGCCAGAGAAAGAGGCGGTTATAAGGGAAGCGTTGAAACATTTTCGTATGATTTGATGTGTCTTTAGAAATAGTGGGATGCTTTTTATAGATTTACGCTTTTGAGCGTTATCGTCATTTTTTTGCGATATTAAATTTACTGAGCAGATTAATAATATTTTGAGAGGAGGGATATTTATGCCAAGAGTGGGAATTACTGCGTATGATTTGTTAATTTCATGTCCAGGTGATGTTAATCAGTTTATTGATATCATTAGGGAATGTGTGGATAATTTTAATAGAGTGTATGGAAATATTAATAATATGGAAATTGTAACAAAGCATTGGTCAACAGATAGTTATCCACAATCTGGGGACAAACCACAGGAATTGTTGAATAAACAATTCGTTCGGGAGTGTGATGTAGCAGTTGCTATATTTTGGACTAAATTCGGCACACCAACAGATAAATACGGATCTGGAACGGAAGAAGAAATTGAAGAAATGTTGTCTTCAAATAAACAAGTATTTATGTATTTTCTTGATGCACCTATAAATCTATCTAATGTAGATATGGAACAATATAAAAAGGTGCAGGCTTTCAAAGAAAAATACAAAGATAGAGGAATCTATTTTATAGTAAAAGACGAGCATGAACTGAGACAGCTATTTACTAATCATTTAGGAATGCATTTTTTTCCGTTAGCGGTAGGTAAGAAAACGCTATTCGAAAAAAAGGAAAGTCCTGTTCTAAAAATTAAGGCTGCATCATTGGAGGAAGATGAAGGTGCAGCTGTGGAATATTCTGGCTTTTCTGAGTGCAAATTGGTAAAGGATAAAAGAGAGAGTATTATTTCCCAAATTGCTTTATTACAGCAGGGATATCTGAATGCTAGAGAAAAGGAAAATACAGAGAACATTGAAAAAAAGGAGAATCCTTTATTGATTAACGCTCCTGATTTGAATAAATTATTAGGAAAATCAGATTTTGCGATAGGGAAAATAATGGATGCAGATATTACCGATAGAAGGAAGAGTATCATTTGTAAATTCGCCAAAGAAAATGGCATCGAAATTGAAGATTCTTTTTGGAATGTTGGAAATCTTAAAAAAAGGGTATCTACGCTAGTTCCTTTTTATGGAGGGAGTGGTACAAGCTTTGAAGGTAGTGAGGAAGAGAAAAAAAGGTATGATTCCATAGAGGAAATATATTGGGCTGCTGTTGATTATTATGAATACATTTCTTTTTTTCAAAAGATAGATAAACAAGGGCTGGTTGATTTGACCGTGGCTAATATAGGTAATACATTTGATGAAGATATTGATATAAAAATTGTTATTAAGAAAAATCATATCTGTAAAATAAAAGATATAGCTGTTCCAGAAAGTAATATTATAGAAGAAATATTGAAAATGAGATTTTTGGAATATGTGTATCAAATTGAGAGTAATGATGTTGTTGTTGAATATACGGGATATCCTTTACAAGCGCCAAGTATGCCATTGATTACTGATAATCCATTTAATAGACCCTCAGCACAAGAAGAGTATAATAGAAATAAAGAGGAGTATGTGGAAAATCTAAACAGGATTTTCTGTTATGAGTATTATGAAAAAGAAGATGTGGATATTTTGATATTTCATATAAACTATCTTAAACATAATACAGTAATGGCATTTCCATCAGTATTAGTGTTTAAAGAAATTCCAGATTCTATAGATTATGAAATTTCCTCAAAATATGTTGCGGATATAGTAAGAGGAACTATAGAGATTCGAAAATAATACATAGTGGAGAATAAAAACGTTATCTCAATTTGAAAATTTATTGCATACTTTTATTATGCAGTATAAATTAAGATTTAAGAGAATATGTAGGCATGGTATGTTTATTGTTTAAACTAGGTGCTGAGCATGATATTGAGGTGGAATTTATGGTGGATAGATTTAACGGTGACAAAGAGTAAAGTTACCTATGAGTGAATCAAGAATTATGTATTGGGACATTTTCGTATGATTTGGTGAAAAATAAGTCACATAGTAAATGAATAGCAAAAGTGCAACGGACGTTGCACTTTTTAGTAGAATTGAGGTGTACAAGTGGAGAATCGAGAAAATGTGAATCAGAAATCAAATATTATTATTTATACGACAGAGGATGGTCTGACAAAAATTGAAACGACTTTTGACGAAGATACTGTATGGTTATCCATTGACCGGATGGCTGAATTATTCCAAAGAGATAAATCGACGATTTCAAGGCATATAAAAAATATTTTTTCCGAAGGAGAACTAGTGAGAGAATCAGTTGTTGCAAATTTTGCAACAACTGCGGCAGACGGAAAAACTTATCGGGTTGATTATTATAATCTGGATGTTATTATTTCTGTGGGTTATCGCGTTAAATCCAAGCGTGGTACACAGTTCAGAATCTGGGCAACAAATATTTTAAAAGAATATATGAGAAAAGGATTTGCACTGGATGATGAGCGCCTGAAGAATTTAGGTGGCGGAGGATATTTCAAGGAATTGCTTGAAAGAATCAGAGATATCCGCGCTTCTGAAAAAGTATTTTACAGGCAGGTTTTGGAAATTTATGCTACCAGTATTGATTATGACCCAAACGCAGAAATATCTATTCTTTTCTTTAAAAAGGTGCAGAACAAAATTCATTATGCTATTCATGGTCAGACGGCAGCTGAGGTTATTTACACAAGGGCAGATGCTGAAAAAGAGTTTATGGGTCTTACAACATTTGCTGGAAATCAGCCAACATTGAAAGAGACTGTTGTTGCGAAAAATTACCTGAATGAAAAAGAACTTCGTGCTATGGGACAACTTGTTTCTGGATATTTAGATTTTGCAGAACGTCAGGCAGAACGTGAACAGGCAATGACCATGAAAGATTGGGCGGAACATTTAGATCGTATTCTTACAATGACTGGAGAGCAGTTATTGCAGGGAAATGGAAGTGTCTCTCATAAGCAGGCTGTTAATAAGGCAACAGATGAATATAAGAAATATAAAGCCAGAACCATTAGTGATGTAGAAAAGGACTATTTGAACTCTATAAAAATGTTGGAACAAAAGGCAGATAAGAAATAAAAAGATATGTGATGAGGTTTGGACAACGATGAACATGTGGAAACCGTTTGTCTGCTTTCAAAGAAACCTTGATTTTCTGCGGTTTGTAGGATATTAAGGGGAGAAAATGAATGTGTGTTTTCAGGTCTTTTGAATGAAACATTTGAATATTAAAACAGTGGGGTGTTTTGAGACTCTGCTGAATAATAGGCTTTTGCTAAAAGGTATCACTTTTGCGAAAATGTATGATACTTACCGGCAGAAGCCTTTTTATATAAAGATAACTTGACTTTTAAATCTTACTGATGTAATATTTACACAAGTGCAGCAGAAGTTCGGGCGATATTTTTTTGTTACGAAATCTTACACGTGTAATAAAAGGAAAGGAGGAATGTATAGTACGATATACCCATCAAAGAGAATTTTTTTTACCCAAAAATCTTACAAATGTAATATTCTGAGGATATAGTGTACATTGAAAATAGAATATGACCATATCAGCAAAGCAAAATGAATGGAGGTCAATATGAAGAAAGGAAAAAGCAGAAACAGGCGAAAGAAAACAAGAAGCAGGCTCCTATGGATTGCGATTGCTGTTATAGGAATAGCTGCGGTAATTTCTGTAGTATGTGTGGCAGGAATGTTGGCAACAAAGGAAAATGCCTGGGGGACACCGGAAGAACTTCTGGTGGAGTACATGGATCATATTCCAAAACAGGAGTATGAAGAAATGTATGCGATGCTACATATTGAGGCATCGGGAAATGTCAGTCAGGAGGATTTTGTAACTCGAAATTCAGCTATTTATGAAGGTATAGAAGTCCAGAATATGGCTGTCCAGATTATTGCATATGATGAGGAGCAAATGACGGTAACCTACCAGACTTCTTTCGATACAGTTGCAGGAACTATCAGCTTTGAGAATGAAGCACTTTTCCTAAAGGACGAAGAAGGATATCAGTTGGTTTGGGATGATTCCATGATTTTTCCGAATCTAACTTCTACAGATAAAGTAAGAGTTTCCACTACATAGGCAGAACGAGGAGAAATTCTGGATAGGAACGGACGTGTCCTTGCAAGAAAAGGTACAGCATCTTCGGTTGGAATCGTTCCGGGCAAGTTGGAAAACAGAGAGGAAGCAATCGCACAGATTGTAGAACTATTGGAAATCACACCGGAAGCGATAGAAAAGAAACTGTCTGCAAAATGGGTAAAGGATGATTCTTTTGTTCCTATTAAAACGATTCCAAGAGTGGAAGAAATTGAGTTAATGTCTATCAGTCCAGACGAAGAAGTCCTAAAGGAGAATGAAAGGCATGAAAAGTTGCTGGAGATTCCCGGAGTGATGATATCTGATGTTGAAGTGCGTGAATACCCATTGGGAGAAGCAGCTGCACATTTGGTCGGATATGTTCAAAGTGTTACTGCGGAAGATTTAGAGGAACATGCAGGAGAAGGCTATACATCCAATAGTGTAATCGGCAGAAGTGGAATGGAGGGATTGTTCGAGAGTGAACTGAAAGGCCAGAACGGTTGCAGGATTTACATTGTAAACTCGGAAGGCAAAGAGAAGGAGGAACTGGCTTGTATCTTGGTACAGCATGGGCAGGATATTCAGCTTACGATAGATGCCGATTTGCAGATTTCCTTGTACGAACAGTTTAAGGAAGATAAAAGCTGCTCGGTGGCCATGAATCCTTATACCGGAGAGGTATTGGCTTTGGTCAGCACACCGGCCTATGACAATAACGATTTTATTATGGGATTGTCCAGTGAACAGTGGACTGCGCTTAACGAGGATGAGAATAAGCCAATGTATAATCGGTTCCAGCAAGTGTGGTGTCCGGGGTCTACATTCAAGCCAATTACCGCTGCGGTCGGCTTGGAATCAGGAGCAATCGATCCAATGGAAGATTACGGGAACGTAGGCTTAAGCTGGCAAAAGGATGAATCGTGGGGTTCCTATCATGTAACAACACTCCATGCATATGAACCAGTCATTTTAGAGAATGCCTTGATATATTCCGACAATATTTATTTCGCAAAGGCAGCATTAAAGATTGGTTCAGAAGAGATGGAAAGTTCTTTGACAGGACTTGGTTTTAATGAGGAACTGCCATTTGAGATTAAGATGGCAGAGTCGCAGTATTCTAATTCAGAGGGAATTGAAACAGAAATACAGTTAGCCGATAGCGGTTACGGTCAAGGGCAGGTTTTAGTGAATCCATTACATATGGCATGTATCTATTCTGCTCTCTGTAATAAGGGAAATGTCATAAAGCTTTATTTGGTATATCAGAATGAAGCAGTGGCTGAGTATTGGATTCCGGGTGCCTTTTCTAATGAGACAGCAAGCCGTGTATTGGAAGGAACAAAGAAGGTTGTGAATGATTCTAATGGAACTGGATATGCAGCCCATCGGGATGACATTCTTTTAGCAGGAAAAACAGGTACGGCAGAAATCAAGGCATCAAAGGATGATACTTCGGGTACGGAATTAGGATGGTTTGCAATTTTTACAGCAGAAGATACGGTAGAACGTCCTATATTGATTATCAGCATGGTAGAAGATGTAAAAGGAAGAGGAGGAAGTGGATATGTTGTTAAGAAAGACCGCCTGGTTCTGGAAGAGTGGTTTAGTAGTAATTAGTTTTTTACTGATGCTTAGTGTTTCGGGGTGCAGCGATGCACCCCCGGAAGAAGATACAGTTTCGGAAACAGTAATTGATATTCAGGCTATTCCAGAAGAACCTCAGGAGAATGCAGAAGAAATTATAAACATCTGTATAGATCTTTATAAGAAGGCAGCAGAAGAAAACAAGATAGCTGATTTGGAAACGATTCGCAGTATTGTAAATTGCCTTGGAGAAAATGGATATCCGGCTGTTGACAGCAGAAATCAAGTTAACATGACTGAGGCAGAGCAGGTACTGGAATTTTGCGAAAAGGTGGATGCACAGGAAGAAGCAGAAATAACGATTCTTGAAGTCAGTTATTTGGGCGGATTTGTAAAATACGATTTGCACTCAAAAGACGGAAGTGTGGATGTGGTCAGAAGCTATTACAAGTATGAAAACGGAGATATGAAAAGAGAGGTAACAGGAAGTTATCAAGCGGAGTATTGGAATTATACAGAAGAAGGTTACCTAATGTTTTCCGGTGTCTGGTATTCAGAAGAATTGTATGTTCTTACGTTGACTGGGGCAGAGGAGCATACCGCATTACGAGTACAGCCATTGGATGAAACATATAGGGAGTTGAGTCGGAAATACCTCCGTCCAATCAGCTTTGAACAGAATAATATGTTCATTGTGGATTGGAGTGAGGAGGATTTTGGGGATTTGAATTTCTATGATATGTATGACATTCTTTATCCAAAAGCGAATGGTCAGTATGTTCCCTATGTTGCTGATGACAACTTATCAGTCAGTGCAGTTTATCAGATTCCAAAAGAGGAATTTGAAAGTGTTATTATGAAATATTTCAACATTGATAGTGAAATGCTACAATCAAAAACCATCTATGATTCAGAGGATTCAACTTATGAATATAAGCCGAGAGGCTTTGAAGAAGTAGAGTACCCCGAATATCCATATTCAGAGGTAGTAGGTTTTACAGAAAACAATGATGGGACAATTACACTTACAGCCAATGTAGTATTCCCTTATGCGGGTGATTCCAAGGTATATGCTCACGAGGTTGTGGTCCGTCCGTTAGAGGATGGAGGGGTACAATATGTATCTAACCGAATTATACCATCTGAAGACAACTGCAGAGAAACTTGGCATACGCCACGGTTGACGTTAGAAGAATGGGAAGAATTGTACGGAGGCGAATAATGGAAGATGTGAAATGGCTGCTTAGAAGATGTGGACGTCCAATTTCATTGCTGTTGATTTTCGTGATAGTTGGGGTGATCTGTTGGGGGAAAATACATGAAGAAGAACAAAAGGTGGCAGAAGAAGTATGGGAGCCACCTGTAGAAATCGAAAATAGCGAAGCAGAAACAGAAGAAGCCGAGAATGCGGAAACTTCCACAGAGTCAGCATATTGGTTTATTCCGCAAGCTAGTGATTGTCTTATCTCAGATGAGGAAAAAGAACAATTGCAGAGTATGGCTTTGTCAGCGGCAGATTCGGTAGCAGAAATCTATAAGGATATTGTAATTGCAGATGCACCAAGTTATTCTTCCGGCATTAGCGAATTTACCGACGAGCAGAGGAAAACTGTGGTGGAGCAATTGGGCACAAGCGGTCTGGTAAGTGTTGAAGAAGATACTGCCATGCAAAACCATGAAGCAATCGAAACATTTTATGCAGATTACTTGGATGGACGGGACTCAATGGTTACGGTATTCGAAGTACATAGGGATGGACTGATTGGAGCAGTTACTTTTATTTACCGAAAAGGTGAGTTACAGACTTATTATATAGGCGTTCGTTGGAAGGAAGGTGGAGTGCCTGAAATACAGGGAACTTCGGTAAGTAATGTGGCTGAAATTAAGCTTACGGAAAAAGGGTATTTTATCTACGCATATGAATATGTGATTGCACATGCAAGTTTGAGACAATATTGGAGAATAGAACCGCTTCCAGAAGACTGCCAGGAACTGACGGAGAAATACATATCAGGACTAAGCTATGTGAATTACAATGTGCTTGTAACAAACTGGAACAGTAGTAATGTAGAGGATATTTTGATGCCTTGCATGTATGAAGATATCTATCGGATTTATACAGGCGAAAATCTGAAGACACAGGGATGGGAAATTCCGGCAGAAGAGTATGAAAAAATAATGACTACCTATTTCCCGGTGTCTGTGGAGCAGTTGAGAGAACATTGTAGATACAACGCAGACCACAGCAGTTATGAATATGAAATGATTTATGCCAGTCCATATCCGCCTTTTGGAGAAGTAGTTGACTATACAAAAAATGCGGATGGAACGATTACACTTATCGTGGATGGAGTATGGCCGGATTATAATTCTGATCTCGCTTTTCGGAATACGGTTGTGGTCCAGCCATTTGAAGACGGAACTTTCAGGTATCTTTCCAATTCTATAGAACAAATTGAATTGGAACTGCCGCCAATAGCAAGAACGAAAGGATGATTTTATGGTATTAAGGAAAAAGAGCATTCTACTGATCATGGTATTTCTGATTGGGTGTTTCGTGTGTGCTTGTGGAAAAGAGGATAGTGTTGCGGGAGAATCTCTTGTGGAAGATACGGAAGAAGTATCTTCCACGGAGAAAATAAAAAATGCTGAGGAAGAGGCTGCAGTACAATGGGAAAAGGGCTACGATCTTCCGGTAGATGAACAGGAAAAGGAAGAAGCTGAGAGTGACTGTAAGAAGCTGATGGAACTTTATCTTGACATTTATGAAACAGCAGATAAAGGGATAGCATCTAATGTTGTTTTGGATGATCAAACGGTTCTTGAAATGCAGAAGAAGGTAAAGGACGCAGGATATCCAATTGCTACGATGGTAACGTATTCTAACATGGAGAATTATGAAAGTGTTGACAGTTTTCTGAAAGAATGTATGGAAGGGAAAAGAGGCTCTGTGGTGATTTATGAAATCCATAATGATGGTGGACTGGGCAGAATGAAATTCATTTTTGATGGAACGGATATGTATGTTGTGAGTACAAGAGGAATCAGGAATGCTGACAACAAGCTGGGAATTTCGTACATTTCTTATACGAGACTCAAAGAATGGAAATACACGGAAAAAGGATGGTTCTGCTATGAGCTGTGTGTGCCAGAGCCGCCAGAGGTTAGTGAAATTATGGATGGAAGCTGCTTGATCAGAATAAAACCTATGACAGAGGAACAGCGTGAAATGTCTGAACGTTGTGTCCGGGGGCTTGGATATCAGGGACAGAATCTTTTGTGTTCCAACTGGAATGCAGAAAATATGAGTGAGTTGGATTATAACGGAATGTTTGAATATCTGTATGGAATGAAATATGGAGAAAAGTTCAATTCCGAAGATTATCCAAATGGCATTCCGAAAGAAGAATTCGAAAATCTGATTATGGAGTATCTTCCCATAACAGCGGAGCAGATACGAGAGTACGCAGTATTTGATGAGGAAAAGCAGACATATTATTGGGTGCGTCTTGGATGTTTTAATTACGCACCTACTTTCTTTGGAACTTCTCTGCCAGAGGTTGTCGATATCAAAGAAAATGAAGATGGAACAGTCACATTAACAGTTGAGACGGTTTGTGATATGGTCATTTGCGATGATGCGGTCATAACCCATGAACTAGAATATTGGCAGCAGTTGTATTGATAGGCAGTGTGATTTCAATTCCACTTATAAATAACCATACAGCCTATAAGGTGGAAAAGACATTATGTGAAATTCCGTTGCCAGAGGAAACAGAATTGATAGAGTCGTTGTCACAGGCTGGGAAGCTGACGGGTAACGGAAATGGAATGCAGTATTTCGGAGCAATTTTAATTCGAAGTGATTTGTCTTTGGAAGAACTGGATGCTTACTATTCAGGTTACAGAAGTAATGAATGGGAATGTTTGGTGGAAACTCAGGAAGGGCAGTCCATTGAGGTGATTGATTACGAGACACTACAATTTTCGGAAGAAATAAAGGGCAGTGGTTATTACATTGTATATTCTTGGGGAAGTGGAAAATCTCTATTGGAAGAGCTGGATATACGTGGACATTAAAAGGAGTGCTATAACAATGAAGAAATTTTTGAAGATTATGCTATGTATTATGGGTTCGCTTCTTGCAGTGATTGTAGTATTTTAGTTTTGCATTTCGTATACGGTAAATTACAAGAAGACAACTTGCGATACATCTGTTTCTCCAGATGGAAAATATGAATTGACACTTCAGGCAGTCGGAGAACCAGACTGGCCTTTTGGTTCAGCAAGTGGACGATTAGTCCTTATGGAAGGCAAAGATAAGATATCTCAAACAGATTTTGAATTGCACAATGACGGTGGAAGCATCACAAGTAATTGTTGGAAAGCTACATGGTATGAGGACTATGTAGAAGTGATCCTGTCAGGCGAAGAACAATTTGATGAGCAAGTCATTTTATATTTTGATGGTACGAAAGAATTACAGCAACTGACAGATATTGCAGATATTGAAGTGGACTATCCATCAGGAGAGAAATTAGATGAAAGCCGGGTTATAACCGAACAATCCTTTGAGGTAGATTTGAATGATTGGGGCGAGGTACGATTTGTGTCTTATCTGCCGACTTATGATACGCTTTGGGAAGATGTCTCATTTGTGCTGGCAAAGGACAATCAAATTGTGTACCATTTCCCAGCTTATTTTGAAAACAATAGTACTGAGAATGATAGTGTAGGTATGTTTGACAGCGTAGAGGCAGTTGGATTTCAAGATATAGATGGCGATGGTGCAAAGGATGTGATTGTCATTGTAAATTATGTTACAGGAGCAGGACCACAGGGAATGATACCACGGAAGACCATTAGAATATTTAGTTCACAGAATAAGGGTTTTATCATTCAGCACGATTTAATAGATGAATTAATGAAAAATATGAAAGAGGATGCTATTTCTATTTCTGCGATATGTGATTATGTGACATTGATTGAAAAAGATGAAATATATGATGGATATCGTACTATATACCAACAATACTTCGCAGACGAACGATGTGATTTTATGATATCATATAGTGCGAGTGGAAATTCCAGAGTTATCTTAATTGAGAATGAGGAAATAATAGAATTTCTTGCATATGACAGACTTTCGGAAAATGAAAAATGTGAATTATATGTTTTGTACAGAAGTAAGAAAAACGCAGATGGTTCATGGCATATCTCAGAGGCAGAGATTCTTGATATATTTGCTTATAATGTGTCTACAAAAGATGTGGTTAGTAGTGGTAAAACATCATGGTCAGCAACCGGAAATGAAAAGTATTATGAAGTAACAGGCGAAAAATAAAATGAAATCGGGTAGAAGCCAATTTCGTAGTTGGCATTTACCCGATTTTGTTATTTCCAGATATTCATGTCTGACAAGATAGACATAGTTATTTCGGTTGCGTTGCCTCCGGTAGCATCGCTGTCTGCACCAATGTTGGTAGCAAAAAAGTATGTATTATCTGCAGTTTCGATATAACCGATAAACCATCCGTTCACATCCTGACCATCCACACGTCCGGTTCCGGTCTTTCCGTAGAATGTTCCGGCATCGGAAGAGGAAAGGCAGATGGCATCTTTTACTGCATTGATATTTTCAGGGGCGAAGCCGAAGCTGTTATTCTGCAGCCTGGTTAGAAGTTCGACCTGCTCTATTGGGGAAATCTTCAAGGAAGATTCCATCCAATAAGTGGAGAAATCACCACTTATATTTTCGTTTCCATATCCAATTTCCTGAATATAGTTGGAAATGTCAGCGGCTCCAAGCTGTTCGTCCACAGATTCAAAATACCAATTCACAGAGGAATTCATTGCAGACTGTAAGGTCTGATCCGCATTCCATGCTTCAAATGGATAGGTTTCTCCATTCCATGCAATGAACGAATTTTCCGGTGTAATGATATCTTCTTCCAATCCGAACAGGGCATCGTATATCTTGTAGGTGGAGTTTGGAGCAACTCGTAAGGTGGCATGCTCCATGTCATGTATACTCCATGCATCATTCTCTAAATCGTATAAAACAAAGCTGCCTTCGTATTCTCCAAAGTATGTAGAAAGGTCTACATAGGATATATTCTCTGATGAGGAATCCCATTGGTAGTGGCTTCCATCTGCTGCGTATGTAGAAATAAAAGGAGCAAAACCTAACAGGAGAACAGCAGTCAGTACAAATGCCGTCATACCTTTTATTCTTTTTATAAATGTCGGCTTCTCATAAGAGGCAATGTTAATAATTCTCCGTTTCATCTGCTCCATGTTTCCACCAAGGCCGGCGGCAAACGGAAAAGGAGTAAGTGAAACCTTCTCTGCAAAGTTAATCAGTGTATTGCCATAATCTTCGTAAGCATCCTCTTCAAGCATTTTCAAAACGGAAGTGTCACAGGCAACCTCTCTGTCATTACGCATTTCTTTCAATGCATACCAGACAAGAGGATTGAACCAATATACCACTCCGGCAAGGTTCATCAGATAACTGGCAATAGCATCTTTGTGCTTATAGTGCTGCAGTTCGTGTAACAGCATGTACCGCATATCGGATTCGTTGTAATCAGAGATCAGATGAATCGGCAGATAAATACACGGTTTCAAAAGTCCCACAATAATCGGGGATTTCAAAAATGCGGTGCTGTAAACAGGGATATTTCTGTGAATTTCCATTTCCTCCAAACATCGATGATATAGTCTGCGTACTTCCGGGTTCTGGAGGGGAAGTGCAGATTTCTTCAAAGTGCGTAGGCGGAGCGAGGATTTGATTACTAATATGATCATTGCAAAAATGCCTACAATCCATATCCCAAATAATATGTATCCGGCAATGGATGGTGTCTCGCTATTTACAGAAAGTGCGAAATCATTCATCCAGTCTGTATTTCCGGTCGGATGAATTTCCACAGCTTCTCCCATAGCGGTTGCGGTACCAGAAGCAGGAGAGCTTCTTAAGCTGCCAAGCCACGAGAAGATTTGTGGAAATCCGATGAGACGAAACGGTATAAAGGGAGCTGTCAGCAACCCAAGAAGAAGGAACCACAGATTATACTGCATCCGGCTGGACAGGTTGTTTTTGAATATCCGCTTGGCTATCAAAAGAATTCCGATGATACCGCTGATAAACACATTGCATATTAAAAAGCGTATCATAAAATTAGCCACGTTAATTGCCTCCTTTTTTTGACCTCTTGGAAAGAAGGGAACGTAGGGTGTCTATTTCTGTTTCGGACAGTCTGTCATTTTCTATATAGGCAGACAGCATGGCAGTGATATCCCCGTCATAGTATCGTTCCAGAAAAGAGTTGCTTTCCTGGCAGATGTATTCGCTTTCTTTCACGACTGGGGTATAAACAAACACTCGGCTCTGTTTTTCATAAGTCAGAACGCCTTTTGTTACGAGACGTTTGATTAAAGTCTGTATCGTCTTAGGACTCCAGCTTGTGGTCTGTAATAATTTATCTGTTATTTCATTGGTACTGATCGGCGCATGTTTCCATACGATTTTCATAACTTCAAATTCAGCTTCAGAAATCTGTGGTAAATCGCTCATTTCAAATCCCTCCTTAAATCTTACGGCTGTAATAAATATATTATAGACGTTATTTATGTGGTTGTCAATTTCAGAAAAAACATATTGACTTGAAATCTTACTTGTGTAATAATTGAAATATTACAAGAGTAAGATTTAAAGATGGCAACAAAAAGAAAAGAACCAGAATCACAATGGATTAGCTGGTTCCTTTAATCGTTTGAACTACCTCTTTTATGTATGAGTGCTAAGAGGTATTCAATTGCTGGAAGAATCTCGGCTGCCTCTTGCTCATCACATTCCTGTAGCATCAATAACAGTTTTTGTTTTTTCACCCCATCCGTAGCAGTGTCAGGGTGGAAAATACGGTCTGCAGGAATGTGTAAATAAGCGATGATCTGGCACAATACTTCGAACTTGGGATTACCACGGTCGTTTTCAATATTCTCATACTTCGCATACTAAAATTAGGCATACTACCAGAAATTACGCCACTTTGGG
>CAJTVB010000031.1 GCA_910579755.1 uncultured Acetatifactor sp.
GTTATCAAAATCTATCGGATCTGTTTGTTTTTCTACAGTTATTTTGTAATTTGTGTAATTCGTTTTATGGAGAGGGTCAGCCATAACAGGGCAAGATATTGTAAGCCATAGCAGTATTGCGAAAGTGAAATTTATTATATGGCGAAATTTTTTTTTGATCATAAGAAATTTCCTCCTGAATAAATGTACTGTATAGAAAGGCTTTTTGTAACAATTTTTTATTATTTAAATCTACATAATTCATAATATTTTCTTTATTATTTAAATGCAAGGGACAGAGTGGTTGAATATGATGATTTTATGGCAATTTAGTTTTTCAACCACTCTGTCTCTTGACGTGTATGTATATACAAGATAAAATTGTAATATAATGAGAATAACTTAATCAAATATTACCTTGTATATCTATTTGACATAAAAACAGTTTACCTAATATAAGCTTGTGCCTTTATTATGGACTAAAGCATAGTTCAGAAACTACAGTAGAGGTGAATTCAATGAGATTATTGGATAAAATGAAGAAAGAAGTATCATCAGTCGCGAAAATGTTTACTCTTGTATTTTCAATAGAAAGGAAAGGGTTTCTATTTGTTTCTATAATGTGCGCAGTTACATCATTTATGTGTCCATTAATGATGGGAATAAATTATAAAATAGTAAAAGCCATCGAAGTAAATTTTAATGGTGATTTTAGGTCAATTGTTATTATGATTGCGGTATTGATTTTAACTTCTGCCATTTTCCAGGTTACCAAATACAGTAATCTTCTTTTGTTTGAGAAAATGCAGATCAAGGTTGGCACCAGGCTGATGAATAAAGTGTACTTATTAGTGGGGGACTTAAAGCATAGTTTTTTTGATTATCCTGATAATACTGCAAAACTTCAAAGAGAAGTTTTATTTTCCCAGGATTCAATGTTGACTCAAAATATTGTTCATGCGATTTCTTTGATCTGTAATGTTGTTTCGCTTATTTTAATTTTTCCAGTATTATATTTTGCGGGTATTGAAGTATTTTTTATGATACTTATAGTAGCAATTATATGTAATATATTTGAGTTTGATGAAGGTTATCTACGATGGGAACATCAAAATATTCAAGGAAAGAAATATAATAAAATTAGAAAAATGGGTTCATATTTCTATGACAAAGAATCCATAATGGAAATGCGGATGCTCCACTCAGATAATTTTATACAAAAAAAATGGGAGCAATTAAATGAAGCGGTATTTAATGAAGATTATTCATTTGAAAAAAAAATAAATAATCGAAAGTTTGTGTATGACATTATTCGCATTGTTTTAAATATTCTGCCATTGTTTTACATATCATGGAAATTTGGATTAGGCAATGTTGATATAGCAATTGTATTCATAGTGTGGCAGGCTCAGGGACAGTTTAACAGTACGATGGCATCTGTTTTTTCAGAATATAAGGCGGTTCATTATTCTGTTCCATATATAGATGAACTGTGTGAATTTCTGGAACAGCGTTTTGAGACAGGATGTGCAGCTTTCAGCGGAAGTAGTTCAATGGTAGAGCTGAAAAATGTTAATTTTGCATATGCGGAAGACAATATTATTCTCAAAAATATTAATGTAAAAATATTACCTGGAGAAAAGATTGCCATAATAGGATCGAATGGTGCCGGAAAGACAACTCTTGTTAAAGTATTGGCAAATTTGTATGAAGCCACATCTGGAAATGTTTTCTACGGTTTTGATAAATCCGAAGCAGGTGCAGTATGGCAGGACTACGTTAAGTTTGAACTCTCATTGGCTGAGAGTATTGGATTAGGCGACGTTTGTAAGATAAATGATCGACAGGTACTGTCAGATGTTTGCGGTACGGTTGGAATAGATATGAAGGCTATCAGTCTTGATGATATGATTGGCAGGTCATTTGATCCGGAAGGTAAAATCCCTTCCGGTGGACAATGGCAGAAAATTGCAATTGCACGGGCTGTGTTCGGTAGCAAATCATTTTTATTTATGGATGAGCCGACAGCGGCTTTGGATCCGATTTCTGAAGTGAAGCTTTATTCGGAAATAAAGCATACTTTTAACGATAAAACGGTTGTTTTTGTATCTCACAGAGTAGGCTTTGCAAATCTTGCTGACAGAATCTTGTTTGTTAATGAAGGGGAAATAGTGGAAGATGGAAGCCATAAGGAATTGATGAAAAAGAAGGGATATTATTATAAATTTTATAATGAGCAATTAAAGTGGTACAAAGAGGTAGAGACGATATGAATAAATCAAATTCGCAAAATGCGGTTTTTAAAATCTTTTTTTATATTGGAAAAGGTAAAGCCATTTGCATTGTTATAGTGTATTTGTTAGTGTCATTAGCGCCGTCTTTTTTATTAATACTGAATAGAAATATATTTGATTTATTTTCAAGCAATTTTTTTTCATTTTCGTTAATTAGTGCATTGCTCCTATTATACATATTTATTCAAATATCATCAAAAGGATTATCATTAGTCCAAAAAAAACTTATGACAGTTATTAGTCATGAGGTACAAGTAAAAATGCAAAAAGAAGTTCAAGAAAAAATGATGCGTGTTAACTATTTGGAGCTTGATGACGCAAATACTTTTGATTTAATTCAGCGTGTTTCTGATAATGTTCCCAGTAAGTGTGCATCATCTGTTTTTTTAGTTTTAGATGTTGTCAGCATAGGTGTTCAAATATTGACAGCGATTGTAATCTTGGTAGATATACATTTTACTATTCCGATGATTTTGGCAGCTTTCATGATTCCATATATTTTTTTGTATAAGAGAATGTGCTTTGATAATTATTTTAAGGAGGTGAATCAAGGGAAAAAACATAGAAAAAATTGGTATTTGATTAAAATGCTATTTGATAAGCACTTTAATAAAGAACTAAAGATATATGATTGTTTTGATTATCTGGGTAATAAGGAAAAATGTATTAATGAGGAGCTTCATCTTGAAAATTATGTAATAGCAAAGAAATATGCTCTGTTAAGCGTACTGCTGGATATAGTAAAAAGCTTCGGGAAGGCCGTATGCATGATAATAGCGATAGCCTTAATTGTTTATAAGAATGTGGGGATCTCTGCTTTTACTGTTTTAATGCAGGCAATGGATTCCATGCAGGAGTGCCTGATGAATATTTTTTCTAAAATCCATGACTTTGGTTCCTTGCATCTGGCTTTGGATGATTATAAAAAATTCCGAAATTTAACTGATGAATCTCATGCTACGACTAAAATACAGTTGAATAGAGAAGGCCCGTTTATAGAGTTGAAAAATATCAGTTTTAGTTACCCTTCAAAAGAGGACGCTTTAAAAAATGTGAATTTGACTATATTCGAAGGTGAAAAAATTGCAATTGTTGGTAAAAATGGCAGTGGAAAAACAACATTAGTAAATGTGTTATTAGGATTTTATAAACCGTTATCTGGTGAAATAAAAATTATGCAGACAAAATTGGATGACTGTATAGAAGATTTCAGAAGAAGAACGATTTATATTATGCAAAATACTCCTCAATATGGTTTATCAATTGAAGATAATATAAAAATGGGAAAGGATATCGTTGCTCCTGACATTATTCAAGTTTTGGATATTGACAAATTGATAGATAAAGCACCAGCCAGAGAGTATACATTGCTTGGTGAGGAGAATGATGATCAGTATAATATATCTGGCGGCGAATGGTCTAAGTTGGGAATTGCACGAAATGCACAAAAGAAAGACGCCATTTTATATATTATGGACGAGCCTACGGCAGCTTTGGATCCGATAGCCGAGTCGAAAATTTTCGAATCGTTTGATGGTATAACAAATTGTAAAACGACAATTTTTATATCTCATCGTTTGGGAATGATAAGTTTAGCCGACAGGATTATCGTGTTGGATAATGGCACTATAGCTGAACAGGGCTCTCACAATGAATTAATGAAGCAAAAAGGCCTGTATTATGATATGTATTCTGAGCAAATCCAATTGTATGAAAGGCACGATACAATATGAAAAATATCATGTTGATAAATCTTGCTTCTAGAGATTGCAGATGTAATTCTTTCCCATTAGGATTGGCATATATTGCCAGTTCTTTAGACTGTTACAATGTTGAAATTATAGATTTGAATTTTAATGCTACAGATGAGGTGTTTGAAAAAATAATTAACAAACATTTTGATGTGGTAGGGATATCGTGTTATACGGGTACGTTTTATGAAGCGTCATTTGTGGCAAAAGCCATAAAAGAAATCGATGAAAAGAGCTTAATAGTAATAGGGGGATATCATGCGACTTCAGAATATGAGTATATTATAAATAATTATAAAGAATTTGATGTTGCAATTCGGGGGCGTGGTGAAATTCCATTTTCAGAATTAGTTTTGCCCAGGAGCTTTTAATTATAGAAGATAAGAAAATTATTAAGTTTTCGGGGAGTCTGGAGGAATGGGAACAGGAGAAAAAGCGCCTGGCCAAGCAGGTCTCCGGGAAGGATCCGGAAGCCGTAAGAAAGGAGCGAGTGGCCGGGGAAGAGCGAATGCGGCTGGAACTGCGCCTGGCACGCCTGAACGGATTGATGGGTCATGCGCCTTCTTTGGAGGAGAAGGAAGAGCTGGAGGCGGAGTATTGGGAGATTGTGAGGGCGCTGAGAAATTGATAATATGGAATATTTCCACCTGTGCGGTTGCCGATCCAACAGCCCGTCGGTGCTGCAATAAATTGCATGCAGTCAAACCGCCGGATTACAACCACACAGGTGGTTTTATTGATGATCTGCCGAATATTGATAAGCGCATCCGGCCTGAAAAGCCAGAAGCATTAATTCGATGTTTTTGGCAGAATACTCCCTGTATTGAAAGTAGTATAGCATAGTTGCAACAAAGTTATCCACACTTTCCTTTTTACCCTCTAAGAGCGCAACATTTTCTGGGTCCGAAAAGAGATAACTTCGAATCAGATATGTTACAAATTCTTCATTGATAAACGTAAGATCAGGTTCATGCTCTGAAAGGATAATTTGCAACGGTTTATGCCTCAGGATCCAGAAACTTAGGTATGCATATAACTTTGAGGAATGTATATCTGTTATTCCCTGAAAATTTTTTAGGCGGTCAATATCTACGAAATAATCAATAATAACATGCTTGAGTATGTCACAGGAAACGATAACCTGATTTTCGAGATGCTTTTTTTGAATAAATGTACTTAGTAGATTCAGCAGCCAATCAAATCGGGAACTAATAGCTTTTTCATTATCTCCTTTTTTAACCAGATAGACATAATTGTCGCATTTTATTCCATTTTCTGCTTCACCCATGATAGTCCTCCTTTATAAAACGCAGATCCATAAGAAAACATCCACATGAACTTAAATATTTTTCAAAATTGTATTGATACATATTTTCCAGGCCATCGGTAATTTTTTCACCATGATTAGGACGGTAATTTTTTTTGAAATCACCACGCAATAAAGCCTCTACAAAAAGTTCTCCTTTTGTTTTACACTTCTCCATATTACGCACCTCCCTATATCAGTGTTTCCGGTTCACAGATTGTCAATTTATTTTTGAAATGCTGCAAATCTATTTCGACCTTTTTCAGCCGGCATATTGCATTATTAACTTGTGTGACGACTTCTTTTGATGTGTTCCATCCATTTTGACAACTGTCTATTACAGATTCTGTATCATAAATATCTTTCATCTGTTTACCAATATCATTGGATAAAGAATACCAGATAATTGTTGTAATGCGGTATGACTCTTATTCTCATCTTTTTTATAAACGTAATTGTGATCACAGTCACTCCAAGCCTCGTCATAAATAGTTCTTACCTGAATCTCAATATATACACCCTGAAAACTTAAAGTATAATGAATACTTCGGTAATTCATTTTGTGTCTATTAGGTATTAATCCCCAAATGGTATATTGTTCAATGTCATCACCTTCAGCATAATATACCTTTGGAAGCTCGGCTTGAATATTGTGTCCGGGAATGTGGCTGAGAAGCTTATTTTTTTCATATGATACACTCGGGAGTATTGGAAATAATTTTAAAAGATTGTCATGGATGTCCTGCCAATGTCCCCGGTAGTTGATAATAATTCTCAAACCGGCTAAATCTGTAATAATATTTTTATAATTTTCAACATTGATCTGAGCATATTTGCTATTGTCATCTCCAAGCCATTCATGACGTTTACGAATTACTTTATCAATTAAGCTTTCCAGAGTTTTAATTCTGCTGGTGTGCAAATGTACACCTTGAAAGGTTTGAATGATTTCCCAAAGGGCCGCTCTTTGTTTTTCGCATTCATTTCGCCAGGAACTGTAATCATCATATATGCAACGGCAAATTTCTTTTGTATTTGTCGTATGCCCTTTTGCTGTATCAACGGCATCTAGCTCTATAACTTTGTGGCGTAATTTGTGTTCGTCTAGAAGTGTATCCCAAAATGTATCCCACTCCATAGTATTCTCCTTTGTATAAAAAATAACACTTCTATCGTAAGATATTTTCTTCTTCAAATCAAGAAAAATCGGATATTCGATATATATATTTTGTCATTTTGAATATTTCTTCAGGCCCATTCAGCGAAACCGTGAAAAGCAACAAAAACAGATTAAACTTGACACATTTGGATAGGAATATTATAATAAAAACAAACGTTTTAAAACAATTGTTTTCGAAAGAGAGGGATTAGAATGCCGCCCAAGGCAAAGTTTACAAAGGATGAGATCATAGAGGCCGCCGTAGGCATCGTCAGGGAGGAAGGCTTTTCCGCCCTGACGGCCAGGGTACTGGGAGCCAGACTGGGAAGCTCGGCCAGACCGGTATTTACGGTGTTTCAGGGCATGGAGGAGGTACAGCAGGCTGTGATCCGCAGAGCCAAGGAGATATACGGAGAATATGTGGAGGAGGGCTTGTCGGATGATATTCCCTTCAGAGGAGTGGGTACTCAATATATTCTTTTTTCCATCAGGGAACCGAAGCTTTTTCAGCTTTTATTTATGAAGGAGCAGAAAAAAATGCCGGAGCTCTCCGGGGTATTGCCGTTGATCGATGACAATTATGGGAAAATTCTTTTATCCATCGAGCAAAGCTATGGCCTGAAGGGCCCTTCGGCGGAGAGATTGTATCGTCATATGTGGATTTACTCCCACGGGATCGCCGCGTTGTGCGCCACGGGAATGTGTCGTTTTACAGGGGAAGAGATTAAAGGGATGCTGGCAGAGGCCGGCAAAGGTATTTTAAAAAATATGAAGGGAGAGAACTTATGATTCGGGCAGAGGGAATTACAAAATATTATGGAGCCGGAAAAAACCGGTTTCCGGTGTTGAAGGAAATCAGTCTTTCTGTGGAGGAGGGGGATTTTACGGTCATTTTAGGGGCGTCCGGTTCCGGAAAATCTACCCTGCTGAATGTGTTGTCCGGTCTGGAGCGCCCGGAAGGCGGAAAAATCTGTTACGGGGAGACGGATATCACTGCGTTTTCGGACAGGGAGCTGACGGAGTTTCGGAAGGAGAATGTGGGATTTATTTTTCAGCAGTATTATCTGCTGCCCAATATGAATGTGGATCAGAATGTGAAGATGGGTGCCGATCTGGCGGGCAACAGGAATTATGGAGACATCATAGATGCAGTGGGGCTGGGAGAGAAGAAGCGCCAGTACCCCAGTGAGCTTTCGGGTGGGGAACAGCAGCGGGTCTCCGTGGCAAGAGCGCTGGCCAAGCGTCCCAGGTTTCTGTTTCTGGATGAGCCCACCGGCGCGCTGGATGAGGAGACAGGACGTCAGGTGCTGGACTATATTGTCAGACTTCAAAAGGAGTGCGGATTTACTATTGTGATGGTGACGCACAATCTGAACATAGCGGAAATGGCAAAGACTGTGATTCGGATGAACAGCGGAAGAATATCAGATACTCATACTAATGAGATACAAAAAACAGCATATGAAATTGGTTGGTAGGAGGCGCGTGTATGGTTGTGGGAATAAAGGATGCGGCAAAGCTTACGGGAATTTCCGTGATCATGGGCTGCGCGGCATTGATATGCACCATGTTTTTAAATTACTATTTTGATATGATTTTAATTGAAGATCAGCTTGCATCGGAGCAGGAAATAATAATGTATCATGCTCAGGAGGCTACGGTCAGGGTGATCTGCCTGGTAGCCGGGGGATGCCTTTTGGCCACCTCGGTGGTCATGCTGTTTTTCTATATCAAACATTATATCGACACCCATAAAAAGGAGCTGGGAATTTTGAAAGCCATCGGTTACGGCAGCTGGAAAATAGCCGTACATTTCTGGGTGTTTGGGGTCAGTGTCTTTCTGGGAGCGGCAGCAGGCTTCGGAGGAGCTTTTCTGCTCATGCCGTGGTTTTATGCGCTGCAGAATAAGGATCAGTTTCTGCCGGAGGTTTTGCTTCATTTTCATCCGGAGGTTTTTGGACTTTTGGTGGTACTGCCCACGGCTGCTTTTTCGGCGCTTGCCATCTGCTATGCCGGCATAAAGCTGAAACAGCCCGTGATGCTGCTGCTAAAGGAGAATTTTCGGACCAGGGAAGGAAAAAATAGAAAAGCAGCAGGAATGGCAGGGAAGAGAATAAAAGAAAAGACACAAAAGGCGGAAGGCACTTTTGTGGAGAATTTAAAGAGAAGCACACTGCGATCAAAGAAAACACTTGTATTTTTTATTGTGTTTGCTTCCTTTTGCTTCTCATCCATGACACAGATGTCATTTAGCATGAAGGATCTGTCCAGTGAGATGATGGGCGCCATGATGCTTTTGATCGGGCTTACTCTGGCCTGTGTGACACTGCTGCTTGCCATTACTACCGTAATTCGGGGAAATACCAGGACAATTGCCATGATGCAGGTTTTCGGATATTCCCAAAAGGAATGCAGCCAGGCGCTGCTGGGGGGCTATCGCCCGGTTTCCTATATAGGCTTTGCGCTGGGAACAATATATCAATATGGCCTGCTGAAGGTGATGGTGGACGTGGTATTCCGGGATGTGGAGGGAGTTCCCGTATATGAATTTGATGTTCCTGTGATGCTTGTTTCTCTTGTGACTTTCGCTATATTCTATGAAGCGGTAATGTATTACTATACGGAAAAAATCAGGGGGATTTCGATGAAAGAGATTATGCTGGAAGGATAAAAGGGGATTGACAGAGGTGGACTATTGTGATAGTCTATCCTTGCGCGAAAGACTATTATAATAGTCTGGAAAGGAGTTGAGTTATTGCATGAAGCTGTTTGATTCGGAGCTGAAGGTGATGGAGGTTCTGTGGGAGCAGGGCAGCAAGCCTGCCAGGGACATTGTGGATGTATTGGCGGAACGCATTGGGTGGAATAAAAATACGACCTACACCGTGATTAAAAAGTGTATTGAAAAGGGCGTCATAGAGAGGGAAGAGCCCGGTTTTTTCTGCCATGCGCTGGTATCTAAGGAGGAAGTGGCTCAGAGCGAGACAGAGCAGCTGATCGATAAAATGTTCGGGGGCTCCAGCGAGTTGTTTTTTTCATCCTTTTTAAAGAATCAGGGAATATCGGAAGAGGAGGCAGAGCGCCTTTCTCAAATGATCAGGGAGGCGAAATAGTATGCTGCGTTTTGGAATGAATATGCCGTTATTGTTAATGATGATTTATGGAAGCAATTTGATCGGCGTCGTGCTGGCGATAAGAGCTCTTTTGAAAAAACGGATGCCGAAGTTTGTTTTTCCCGTGCTCTGGGCATTGGTGATGGTTCGTTTTCTGGTGCCCTTTTCCCTGAGCACTCCCATTTCCGTACTTCCAGGGGCAGATATGCGCGAAAATTCCTGGTTGCAGTTCTTTTCCCCCGGTTTTGGAAATATAGATTCCTATGCGGAAAGTACGGGGGTACAGCAGGACAGCATTTATTCGGGAACCCGGGATCCTGGACATAGCCAGACTCTGTCGGAAACGGTTCCACAGATGGAAGATGGCAAAGAACGTGCGGAGAGCAGCATGGCAGTTGTGGAAGAGGCACACGATGCTGCTCAGGGCCGGGGCGAGCCTTCTACTGGGGTACATCTGATGCAGTATGGTTTTCGTATGCCGGAATGGCGTCTCCTGCTTTTTACGATCTGGCTGGGAGGAATGGCTGCGGTGGCCGGTGTGCTGATTTGGCAGAAATTCTGCTATTCTCAGAAGCTGAAAAACAGGCTTTTGATAGAGCATAACGAGACTGTCAACGGGATTTTACGCGGCATGGGAATGGGCCATGTGCTGGTGTTTACCAATGATGAGATTGCATCTCCTTTAGTGTGCGGACTGGTCAGTCCCCGGATTTATCTGCCCACCCGGATGGACTTTCAAAATAAGGAGCTTTTGAGTCATGTTCTTGCCCATGAGTGTATGCATATAAAGCGCAGGGATAATTGGATGAAAGCGGCCATGCTGTTGGTTTTGTGCGTCAACTGGTTTAATCCGCTGGTGTGGATCATGTCAAAGTTTCTTTCCGCGGATCTGGAGGCAGCCTGTGACGGAGCGGTTCTGCAGTATTACCAGGGCGATGAGAGAAAGAGCTACGCCGCCAGTCTGCTGGCAATGGCCGTCACCGGAAACCGCACCACACTGTTGTACAGCGCCTTTTCCAGGACGGAGGTGGAAAGGCGGATTAAAAATGTGCTGGCGTATAAGAGAATGTCGGTTATGGCGATGCTGCTTTCCGTTTTATTGCTTGGCAGCAGCATGGTGGCATTTGCCGCCGGATGCCGGGCTCCTTTTTCGGAGGATCTGAGCAGCTTCTGCTTCAGCAGCAATCTTCGGTGGGGTGTCCGGGCCACACTGAGCCGTGATATTGTATCCGGGGAGAAGGCCCGGGAGCGGGCGGACAATGTAATCCTGGATATTCTGAAAGCGGATACCACCAAGGATCCGCAGATTCTGGAGGAGCAGATCAAGGCTGGTCTGGCAGAGGAATTCGGTGTGGAGAAGGGCGCTTTTATCATCGATTTTTCTCTTCTGCTGGAGGAAGAGGAAAGAAATGCGGAATATGAGTCCTGGGGGCTGACCCGCGGAGAGGATGGATTTTTCCTGTATAAAGGGGAGAGAGTCCGTACCTTTGCAGATGAGGTACTGGGCTTCTGGCAATCCACAGAAGAAGGCGCTGCGGATGTGCGGATTCAAAGGGATCGGTTCGGTTATATCATTTCTGTGTCGGCGCTGCACCAGGGAGACGAGGAATATGACCGGCGGACCAGGGAAATTGAGCGGAACAGGAGCATATGGTAATGAGATGAAAACGGTATCGAAACAGAAAAGGCAGGCCGGCAGAGCCGGAAAATATGCGGCGGGAATCGCGATCCTGGCAGCAGTGCTGGCAGTCGCAGGTCTTCTGTTTTTAAGGCATAAGGATGGTAAATACAGTGTGACCCAGTATGCCTCTGTCACAGGACGACAGGCTATGATCTATACCATCACGGACAGGGAAGGGCATCTGGTGGTGATCGACGGCGGATGGAGAGAGGATGCAGGGCAGCTGCTTTCGATAATCAATGAGCAGCATGACGGCCATGTGGATGCCTGGATCCTGACACACCCTCATCCGGATCATATAGGCGCCTTTAATGAGATCTATGCCTCCGGCCAGGTGGAGATTGACAAAATCTATACGGTTCCCGTGGACTATGAAATATATAAGGGTAAAGCCCAGGAATGGGACGAATTTTCGGTTTATGAGGAGTTTGTCCGGCTTACGGAGGGTGAGGCAGATATGTCGTTTTTGCGGGAGGGTGAAATCCTGGACCTGATCGGGTTGAAAATGGAGGTTTTCCACAGCTTTGATTCTCAGCAGATGGCGGAGGTCAAGGATCCCTGCAATGACGGAGGAATGATTTTCCGACTGAGCACAGAGCGGGAATCTATGCTGTTTTTGGCCGATGTGGGAGTGGGACAAAGCGACTATATTCTAAATCAATACGGAGAGCGGCTAAAGTCGGATTACGTACAGATGGGGCATCACGGAAACGGCGGAATGGATGAAAGGGTGTATCAGAAAATCAGTCCCAGAGAAGCGTTTTTTGACATTCCGGAGGGTATGATGCAGGATGAGCGGTTGAACGCAGGGGAAAAACGGGCGCTGATGGATTCTCTGGGAGCAAAGATTCACTATTATGCCACCGCGCCTAATGTGATAAAGCTGAAATAGGGGTGCCCATCCTGGGGCGGCAGAGCACTGACCCGGCCTATTGGCTGATGGCCAGCGCTTTGCCGCCGCTTATGATAAAGCCGATATTATTCACGGAGCCGCCGGAGGGGATGCTGCCGTTATAATCCTTGTTGGTAATATGCAGAGTCTGTCCGGAGACTGTGTATTCTCCGTTCCAGCAGTCGGAGAGCGTGAAGGCTTCACTGAAGGGCACATCCACCGCCCAGTTACTGCAGTCCGTGCCGGAGGTATTCTGCAGAGTGAGCTCATACTGATAATAGGACAGACCCTCAGATTCCCAGCTGTTGATGAGCTTTGCGGTGAAGGACACAGGACAGCCGGCGCCTTCCGGTGAAAGAGGGACCTTCGTATTTTCCGGAGGGTTGTCAGTCTGCGCAGGAGAAGGAGCAGGTGTCTGCCCGGAAGGTTTGCTGGTCCGTGCAGGAGAGAGGGCGCTTTGCTCCAGGGATGAGTCTGGAGTGTCTTCGCCGGTGAGCATGGCAAACAGCCATCTGCCGGAGGAGCTGAGGTCATCCTCCGTGAAACCGGAGGTTTTATTACAGCCGGCGGACAGAATTGCCGAGGTCTCGCTTTTATTTGACAGATTCCAGGCCACATAGCTGATCCCGTATTGATTCATGACATCGATCCATTTCCGGGCCTGGTTTTCATCAATGGAACCGTTTCCGCTGGCGTCACAGATGCCGTATTCCGACACAAATATCGGAAGCCCCGCGTCAATGGCATCGGTCATGGCTTTCCTTAGAGAATCCTTGTGGGTGGCGGCATAAAAATGCAGGGAATACATGATATTGTCATATCCGGAGATGGGATCAGCCGCCGCCTGGTCTACATATTGGGACCAGTTGGGGGTTCCTACAATAATGATTCCGTCCTCATCATTGTTCCGGATCACGGGGATAATCTCTTCGGCATAAGCCTTGATATCGCTCCAGGAGGTGCTGCCGTTGGGTTCGTTGCAGATTTCATACAATACATTGTTTCGGGAGGCGTAGTCCTGCGACATTTCCTGAAAAAAATCCCTGGCCTGATCCAGGTAGGTGTTGGGATTGCCGTCGGAGAGAATGTGCCAGTCCAGGATAACATACATGTCCAGCTCTGAGGCGTATTCCACGCCGTTTCGAATCAGCTCCTTCAGGGCTTCCTGGTCTCCGCCGCTGCAATAGCCGCCGTATTCCGCGGTGTACATGGCCAGACGGATTACATTTACATTCCATTCTTCCCGAAGCTGGCGGAAGCATTCTTTATTGACATATTCGGGGAACCATGACAGGCCATGGGTGCTGATTCCCTTTAGCTGGACGGCATGACCGTCTTTATTCGTCAGCTGGGTTCCGCTGACCTGCAGTGCCCCTGAAATAGAAGGATAGGCGGCATATGGCCCGGCTTCGCCGGAGGGCGCCGGAGAGGGCGGTACAGGCGAAGCGGAGGGTTCAGGGCTTTGAGCAGGTGCTTTTGCAGGGGGATACTCATGGGAAGCGCCTTCGGAGGCAGGATCCCCGGAAGCAGAGTTGCTGGAAGCGGGAGCATCGTCAGCAGGATCCCCGGAAACCGAGTCGTTGGAAGAGGGGGTATTGTCGGCGGGATCTTTGGAGACAGGCTCTTTGGCTCCCGGGTTTTTGGAGCCGGCAGCATCTCCGGGGGAATCTGCATGGGCGGCGGAGGTATCTGCGCCGCAGCCCGATATGAGAAAAAGTGAAATGAGCAGAAGAACAAAAGCGGTTCCTATCTTTTTTTTGCTTTTTTTCATAAACAATCCTTTGTGCCCGCTTATGCAGGGCTATTTATCAGATATTTTTCGCAGCCGCTCCTTTTCCTTCCAAAGCTTTCCCAGCTCCAGATAACATTGATAATTCATATGGCAGTCCTGCAGGGCGCGGTGGGCTCCTTTGGTGGAGATGGAGAAATGCTCCGCCAGGTCCGTAAGGCGGTGATGGCGCAGCGTCGGCAGGCAGTTTCTGGCCAGATACAAGGTATCTACATAGTCGTTTGTCACCTTTGTGCCCAGCTCACGAACCGCTCCGTCATAGAGGAAATTGGTGTCAAATGTGTGGATGTTGTGGCCCACAAGAATATCCCTGCCCACAAAAGCCAGAAAATCGTCAAGAGCCTGGCGCAGATCCGGCGCGGAGGCGACCATGCTGTCCGTAATGCCGTTAACCTGTGTGGCGGCATATGGGATGGGAATATGGGGGTTCACAAGAGTGGAAAATTCATCTGCCGCCTGATTCTGCCGGACCCGTATGGCGGAAATCTCAATGATTTCGTCATTGGCAGGACTTAAGCCTGTGGTCTCCAGGTCAAAAACAATATAGTTTCCGTCGTGGTAGAGCAATCTTTTTCCTTTGTCTCTGATCATATTCCATATCCTGCCTTATCTTTTGGATTGCAATGGTTACTGTTCACGGAGCCGGAAATACTGTTCTCTGGTAATTAACACTTCGAGAATTCCATTTTCCTGCCGATATCTTGTGAATCCGGCAGACAAATGTGCCTGCGCTGCAGCAATCCGATTTTCCTCAAAATCATTATGTACGGCTTCTGCACCCATTTTTTCGAAAACATGCTGAAGCAATAGCTGCAGGGCAATGACCGAATAGCCCTTTCCGCGGTATTTCGCTTCCAAAACAATACCCATATGGTACCAGTCGTCGTTTTCGTTTATATGAACATTGACTTCACCGATAAATTCGCCGTCGGACTCCCGGACAATGTACGCATAAAACCGCACGGGTTCCTGCCCGATAAAATAAGAATACCAGTGGGCCCATTCCTTTTCGGGAAAAGCGATACATCCTGTTAATTTATCATAACCGTCGAAGTTTAAATCATAGCCCTTGTTGTAGCACATGGTATCAGGATCCTGCATGATTTTCTGACGATACCAAAGTTCTTCATAAGCCGGAACATGTAAATATAACAGATCTTTCATAAATTGCCCCATAATTTACGGCATGATGGCCATTCGGCCACTTTTCTGCCTCGAATAAGGACATTTTACCATACATACCTGAATATATCTATTAAATTCTGTACTTTTACAGCCTCGGTTTCCCGGCGGGGAGGAAAGCTTTCCGGAAAAATGGGGTTGCAGAATTTCTAAGTCGATTTTATAATAGCGTACAGGAGTACTTTTTACTGATAAAGAAAGCCGTGAGAAGGGGGCATAATTGATGGATAGCCGTAAGCCAAATGAAAATAAGGTTATTACGATTTATGATATTGCGCGGGAAGCGGGAGTTTCCGTTGCCACAGTCTCAAGAGTGCTGACCAACAGCGCCAATGTACGGCCCGAAAAGAAAGAAAAGGTCCAGTTTCTTATTAATAAATACAATTTTAAACCCAATGCCATGGCAAGGGGATTGTCGGATACCAAAAGCAAGGTGATCGGTATTATTGCGGCAGATGTGAGAAACTATTACTATGCCAATGTATTTGTTGCCTGTGAGATGGCGGCCCGGAAGGCCGGATATACGGTGCTTCTGTGCAATTCCTTCGGAGAAAAGGAACAGGAGGAGCGGCAGTTGGAAATGCTTTACGAGCAGCGGGTAGGGGCTGTGATTCAGCTGGGGGGCCGGGCGGACGATCTGACCAGCGATGTGGAATATGTGGAGCGGGTGAATCAGATGATCAACAGTATTCCGCTGGTGGTTACCGGCAAGCTGGACGGTACCATGTGCAGCCAGGTGCAGATCGATGCCATGAGGGCTATCGATCTGG
This sequence comes from uncultured Acetatifactor sp., assembly GCA_910579755.1. GTDB lineage: Bacteria > Bacillota > Clostridia > Lachnospirales > Lachnospiraceae > Acetatifactor. The sequence continues at coordinate 15,917 of CAJTVB010000031.1, forward strand.
CCATGGAGCATCTCATCGACCTGGGACACAAGGAGATCGCGCTGGTAGGGGGCAGGATGGATGTTCTGGCTACCTTTGAAAAGCTGCAGAGATATAAGCAGATTCTGAATAATTATCAGCTGGACTATCATGAGGAGTATGTGGCTACGGGCGGTTACGATTATGAAACGGGTTACGACAGGATGAATGAGCTGTTTGACTGTTCCAGGATACCCACGGCAGTTATTGCCATCAATGACTATGCGGCGGCGGGAGTCATGAGAAGCGTTATGGAGCATGGGCGGCGGGTTCCTGAGGATATTTCCGTTGTGAGCTACGATAACACAAAAATCACGGAGCTTTTGAGTCCTAAGCTGACCAGTGTGGACTACGATTATGAGGATTTTGGACAAAGGCTGGTAGAGACGGCAATTGCCGCCATTTCGGGAAAGGCCATGCCCAGGATTCAGCTTCTTACCCCCGAGCTTGTGGTCCGGGAGAGTACTGCGGCGGTGAAAGAGTAAACCGCCAGTGGGCTGAAGCAGGGAATAAAGGGATAAAGCGAGCCACATCCGTAAGAAAGTGCGGATGTGTTTTTTTCACTTTTTCCTATATGAAAACGGTTTCGGATACTTTGAAAAAATAAGAAAGCGGCAACCGGAACGAGGCTGAAAATAATGTTTTCCCGTAAATTTCTTTTCAGAAAACCCGCGGCATAACGATAATCAAAAATCCGCGGCAAACATATAGTTGTGAATAATGCACAAAAAGAAAGCTTATAAAAGTGTAAAATATACAATATTATTTTTCCCTATTGACAATATATAAATATATAACTAATATTATTTATATGAAACGGGTTTCACATAGTATCTGTGCATAATGAATATTAACCCGGATCAGCAACATTTTCCCAAAAAGAAGGAGGAAAGCTATGAAAAAGAAAGCACTGGCAATGGTTTTAAGTGCAATGATGGCGCTTTCACTGGCGGGATGCGGCGGTGACGGCGGCGACCAGAAGAGCAGCCAGCCCTCTGATTCCAGTCAGCCCTCTACGGAGGAGAGCAAATCAGAGGAATCTTCATCCGACGCAGGGGAGGCAGGCAACGAGGTTTCCGGAGAACCTGTGGTAATCCGTTATGGCACCCACTGGATCAATGATCTGGATCCTTATCATACGGATGATGTGTCGGGCGACTATACCATGGAGGAATCCCGGAGACAGGCTTCCATAAAAGCGCTTGAGGCCATCAAGGAAGCCTACAATGTGGAGTTTGAGTTTTTACAGTATCCCAATGACGTATCAACAGATTTGATGACCAGCGTACTGGCGAATGATCCCATTTGTGATATTGCGCTTCTGTGGGGCGGCGTGGAGCCCACCATTCTTTCCCAGAACGTGCTGCAGGATCTCAGCGGCTATGCGGATCTGTTTACAGATGAGGAAAGCTCCTGGATGCTGAAGGATTCCATGTTCGGCGGCAGCTATCTGCTGAACAACGAGACGCCCTTTATGACGTATTTCCCGCTGATCGTAAACCTGACCATGCTGGAAAAGGTGGATGCCTTAAAGGACGAGAACGGAAAGACCATTTATCCGATGGATCTGTTTAAAGAAGGCAACTGGACCTGGAGCGCCTTCCAGGATTATCTGCAGAAGGTGCAGGCTTACTACGCTAACGTAGAGGCTCCCGACGGTACTGTATATGACTTTGTGCAGGCATATGAGACCGACCACCGTTATGCGGCGCTGGCAGCCATTCATGCCAATGGCGGAGCTATCTTTGACGGTGAGGTAACGGCGGATTCCGACAAGACTATCGAGGGTGTGAATTTTATCAAGCAGCTGATGGATGCGGAGCTGATGGTAGACTGCGATACATATGATAATGGATATACTCCTCAGTGGGGTGTGGGCGGAGACGACTTCCGGAGAGGCGGTACTGTATTTACAGATGCCCAGAACTGGAACATCGGCTGGTATGCTTCCGAATGTGCCGAGAGGAACGAGAGTATCGGTATTATTCCCTGGCCCAGACCTGACCGTCTGGATTTTGACAGCGAGGAATATATGCAGAGCACCAACGGCGGCAACAGCTGTGCTATCTTGAAGGGTGTAAGCCCCGAAAAGACAGAGCTGGCTCTTAAGTCCTATATCCTTTACTGGCAGACATTCTATAAGGTACTGGGCGGCGTGGAGACAGTAGCCGAATACAGCGAGGCCACAGCAGTGTCCGATCTGGCCAACTATGGAGTGGACGTATACAATGAGACCTACGGACAGGATCTGATCGACTGCTTTACTTATATCAGAACCCATATGAATATGAACTTTGCTCATATGATGGGTCTGTGGGATAACACCTGGGAAGCGATCCTGGGCAAATCTCTCTACGGTATGGACGGCATGAGCTCCTATGACGTAGCGATCAAGGCAAATATTTCCGACCTGACCAACAAAACTGACAACATCGCAGCAATCCTGCAGACAGATGAGGTTCATGACAATCAGCCGCCTAAGGTGACCAAGGAAAATGTACTTCTGGTAGCAGGAACGGATGCAGCCGGCGTTGACTGGACCACATACTTTACCGCAGAGGATTCCGTGGACGGCGTGATTACTGTAACGGCGGACAATATTACCGTCAGCGAGGAGCTGGATCTGTCCACTCCCGGAAAGTATGATGATGCCGTAGTTGTAAAGGTTTCCGACAGCTCAGGCAACGAGAAAGAAGAGAAGATTACGGTAACCGTATACAATGGGGACAATACCACTGCTCCTACGGTTGAAGCAAAGGCTGAACTGCCTGTGGTGGCTCTGAATACGGAGACCTCCGGCATTAACTGGAAGGATTTTGTGGAATCGGCAGTGGATGTGGACGGATTGGATGTGAGCGACAATATTACCGCTGATCTTTCTCAGCTGGATACCACCACACCCGGCGCTTATGAGGTGGTGCTCACCGTGGCTGACTTTGCCGGAAACGAGAGCAGCATTACCGTGGAGGTTACGGTGGAATAAGACGCCGGCCTGCGGAATGGAGCCGTGGAATAAAGTAAGAAAGAACTTGATATAAACCGGGACGTACCGGAACGGTTACAACGTAAAAGAGATAGGATAAGGGCAGGCGGCTGAGGCAGTCTCCTGCCCTATCTCTTTCTTCTTTGCAAGATGCATTACAGCATAATGCATTGTATCTGGCCATCTGCCTGCCAACTGCTTTGTTTTTCTGCGATAAGTGCTTTTTAAATTTACGCATCACAATATATGATGATGACGCTGGATATCGCCCTCATATATTGTGGTACGAATCTTTCAAAGGTACCCTTAGAGAAAGCGGGCAGAGCAGATGGAATGAGTGTATAGAAAAGCACGGAGAGGTAGGCTTATGAAATCTGTAAACAAAAGCATGATCATTAAAATAGCGGTCTGCTCCATCGCAGCTCTCATAGTGATCCTGCTGGCAGTGAGTATGATAAGCAACAGCACTGCCCAGGAGAAAAATGCTGTTCCGCAATCCGGTGTGATCTCTTATGAGGAAAGCTATGAGGATTATCTTACAGAGCACGGATATCAGGGAGATCTGTCTGAAGACACCGTCGAGGTGGATCTGAGCAATTATAAGGTGTCGGAGGGGATGACGGCCTATGCGGGAGAGCAGGGGATTGTCACCGAGGACAAGGGAACCATAGAATGGAATTTCCGGGTGGAGAAAAGCGGATTTTATAATCTGAAGCTGGGTTATATCGCCCTGCCCGGCACCACGTCCGATATTCAGAGAAAGGTCTACATAGACGGAGAGCTTCCCTATGAAGCTCTTTCTCAGGTGGTTATCAGCAGATATTGGACGGACGGTGAGATTCGGGTGAAAAACAATAATGAGATTCGTCCGGAAAGCATTGAGGTTTACTCTGAACAGGACTGGTTTGTGGAGGACTATCAGAGAAGGAACAACGAGCCCCTTATATTTTATCTGGAGGCAGGCACGCATACCATTTCCTTTGAGGCCATCAAGGAGCCGCTGGAATATACATCCCTGACCTTCTGCAGGAAAGAGTCCGCACCTTCCTACGGGGAGGCTGTGGCGGAGCTTAAAAATCTGTACTCTGTCTACAGCGGCGGGACACTGATCGGGCAGGCAGAACGTAAGGAGGGCATCACGACGGATATTGTCAAAAGCTCTTCCTCCATTAATATTCAGAAAAACTATTCCGACAGCAGACTGGAGCCCTATCACCCGTACCACATTCTGTATAACACCATCGGAGCCGAGGACTGGTCCCAGCCGGGAGATTCCATCAGCTGGATCGTGGAGGTGGAACAGGAAGGCCTGTATGAGCTGAGTCTTAAGGGCAGACAGAATATGAACAGGGGTGTTACCAGTTACCGGAGAGTTTATATCAACGGTGAGGTGCCCTATGCGGAGATGATGTCTGTTGGATTTGCCTTCCAGACATCTATGAATAATTATACCCTTGTCGATGAGAACGGCGAGCCCTATCTTTTCCATCTGAAGGCAGGAACCAACACCATTACCTTTGAAAACGTTATGGGTCCTATGGGCGGTATTATCACCCAGGTGGAAGAGAGCATGAGCGCCCTGAACAGCATGTATTTAAAGGTGGTTCAGCTGACGGGTCAGTCTCCCAGCAAATTTATCGATTATGAGATTGTGCGTAATATCCCGGATTTTACCGAAACCATGGGAGAGCAGGCGGAGGTTCTGCGCCGGATCGTGGATGAAATTGTTGCGATTACCGGTGAAAAAGGCGAGAACACCACTCTGCTTGAAAAAATGGCCACAGAAGCGGCGGAGCTGGCAGAGGATCCGGAAAGTGTCACAGAGGAACTGAATCAGCTGAAAAATAATATTTCTGCTCTGGGCACCTGGCTGGTGAATGTGGCGGATATGCCGTTGGAGGTGGATTATCTGGCTCTGTCTGCTCCGGGGGCCCAGCTTCCAGAAGCACAGGATAGCTTCTGGGCAGGGGCATGGAACGGAACGGTAAGATTTTTCTCCACCTTTGTGGTGAAGGACAGCCAGATTTCTCAGGATGCAGGAGGAGCAGATTCCATCAAGGTATGGCTGGCATCCTACGGCAGAGAACAGGCACAGATGATTCAGAACATGATAGACGAGGACTTTACGCCCAATACGGATATATCCGTGAATCTGCAGCTGATTCCGGTGGACGTGGTGCTGCGGGCGGCTCTGGCAGGCAACGGTCCTGATGTGGTAATCGGTCTTGGGCAGGGAACTTTACAGGACTTTGCCATGAGAAATGCGGTGGTGGAGCTTTCCTCTCTGGAAGGCTTCGAGGAAGCCACAGAGCGGTTTTACCAGAGCACCCTGGATTCAGCCGGCTTTCAGGGAGGCACCTACGGAATACCGGAGCAGGCCACCTTTATGATGCTGTTTACCAGGGATGATATTCTGGGTGAGCTGGGGCTGGAGCCTCCCACAACATGGACAGAGCTTTTGGAAATTATTCCTGAGCTGCAGAAGCACAACTACAATGTGTATGTGCCCAACGTTCAGCAGACGGAAAATTCCCTGATCGGAACCAGTATCGAGTACAACATGCATCTTTATCAGTCGCTGGTGCTCCAGAGTGGAGGAGATGTGTATATCGGCGAAGGAAATGATTACGGCATCAAGAGCGGCCTGGATTCGGATGAGGCCACAGAAGCCTTCAAGGACTATACCGATTTCTTTATCAGCTATGGTCTGGATGTGCAGCTGGACTTTGCAAACCGTTTCCGCACGGGAGAGGTGCCGGTAGGAATTATTAATTATACCATGTTTAATGCACTGGAGATTTTTGCCCCTGAGATCAAGGGACAGTGGAGCTTCCATCCGCTGCCGGGAATGGAGCAGGAGGATGGAAGTATAGACAATACCTTTGTGGTGGATACCGTACAGTCGGTGATTATGGCGGCGACGGATAATGTAAACGATTCCTGGGAATTTGTCAAATGGTGGACCAGCACAGATACGCAGCTTTCCTTTGCCAATTCGCTGGAGTCCCTGATGGGAACCAGCGCCAGATACGCCGCGGCGGATCCGGAGGTGCTCAGGCAGCTTCCCTGGAGCAATGCCGAGCTGGAAAATCTTCTGGGACAGTTTGAGCATACCGCAGGGCTCCCTGCTGTGCCGGGAAATTATATGACCACCCGTATGGTGCAGTATGCCTTTAACGATTCTGTGGCGGAAAATGCGAACCCCAGAGAAACGCTGTATCTGAATATCAAGGATATCAATGAGGAGCTTACAAGGAAACGGCAGGAGCTTCACCTGTCCACGGCGGAAGAGAGGGAGGATTGAGATGGGCGGTAAAAAGGAACCCTTTGCACTGGTCTGGAAGAAACATAAGTATAAATACATAATGATCGCGCCCTTTGCCGTGATTTTTATCGTGTTTACCCTCCTGCCGGTGCTTGTTGCCATATTTTTGAGCTTTACCACCTTTAACATGGTGGAAGCGCCGGAATTTGCCGGACTGGATAATTACGTCAAGCTGATGGTGCATGATCCCATCTTTCTGACGGCCATAAAAAATACTTTGTTTTTTGCTATTGTCACAGGCCCTTTAAGCTATATTATGTGCTTTCTGTTTGCCTGGATGGTCAATGATCTGCCCAGAATACCAAGAGCAATTATGACCCTGGTATTCTATGCGCCCTCCATATCGGGAAATGCCTATCTGGTATGGAAGCTGCTGCTGTCCTCGGACTCCTACGGATGGGTCAACGCCTGGCTGATGAAGCTGGGGATCGTTCAGGAGGCGGTGACCTGGCTGGTGAAGAAGGAATATATCATGCCCATACTGATCATTGTTCAGCTGTGGCTGAGCCTGGGCGTCAGTTTCCTGACCTTTATCGCCGGCTTCCAGAGCCTGGATAAATCCCAGCTGGAGGCAGGAAGCGTGGAAGGAATCAAGAACCGCTGGCAGGAGCTGTGGTATATTATTCTGCCTTCCATGAAGCCTCAGCTGATGTTCGGCGCGGTGATGCAGATTACCAGCTCATTGTCGGTATCACAGCTTTCCATCGACCTGGTGGGATTCCCTTCCGTCAGCTATGCGGGTCATACCATACTGACCCATCTGCATGACTTCGGTAACGTAAGGTACGAGCTGGGATACGCCTGTACCATTGCGGTGATCCTGTTCTTCATCATGCTGTTCTGTAACATTATCGTGCAGAAGATGCTGAGAAAGCTGGGGTAAGGAGGGATAGCTATGAAGGTGATCGCATTTATAAAAAACAAGTACTATCGTAGAAAATTTAAGAGGCGCAACCGGAGTATCGGCGGGGATGTGATTCTTTTCGTGGTATTGGCATTCTTTGGAATATTCAGCCTGTTTCCGCTGCTTTATACCCTGACCAGCGCATTTAAACCGTTTTCGGAGATTTTTATGTATCCGCCGAAGCTGACGGTGGAAAACCCTACGCTGAACAATTTTTTTGACCTGGGAACCATCATTGAGGACTTTACGATTCCGTTGTCCAGATACATATTCAACACACTGGTAATCACGGGGCTGGGAACCTTCGGAACGGTGCTTCTGGGCTCCATGGCGGCTTATCCTCTGGCGAAATATGAATTTCCCGGTTCAAAGCTGATGAGCAATATTATTGTCTATGCCCTGATGTTCAGCACCTCGGTGACGGCCATTCCAAACTACCTGATCATGAGCGCACTGGGAATTGTGGACACCTATTGGGCGGTGATTCTGCCCGCGGTGGGAGGTACTCTGGGATTGTATCTGATGAAAAACTTTATGGTGCAGGTTCCGGACGATATGCTGGAGGCCGCCAAGATCGACGGAGCTACGGAGTTCAAGACCTTCTGGAAGGTGGTGATGCCGCTGTGCAAGCCCGCGTGGATCACACTGGTGATTCTGTCCTTCCAGCAGATGTGGGGAACCACGGGCGGCGTCTTCATTTATTCGGAGGAGCTCAAGCCCCTGAGCTATGTGCTTTCCCAGCTGGTCAGCGGCGGAATTTCCCGGACAGGTGTGGCCTCGGCAGTATCGCTGCTCATGTTGATCGTGCCCATCGGCGTGTTCGTGTTCTCCCAAAGCAACGTGATCGAGACCATGGCCACCTCGGGCATCAAAGGATAGGAGGTTCAGGATGGGGAAGATTTTGGGATGTCCCATGAAGCGGACGAAAGGTTCGGGACTGGTAAAATGGGCCGGCGGCCTGCTGGCGCTCAGTCTGATGCTGACACCTGCACAGGCTCAGGCCTCGGACGGAACCAGTTATGTATATGACGGTTATACCTATGATTTTTACGGAAACGCAAAAGAGAGCCCTGCCATGTTCCTGCTGGAGCGCACCATAACGGTGGATAATCTGCAAGGAATCCCATTGTCCGGTGTAAACGATGTGTGCACCAGCCGGGACGGGCGGATCTTTATCATTGACACTCTGGAGAGCCGGTTCAATGTATTTGACGAAAACGGAGGCTTTCTGTATTCCAGCAAGCTGATCCGCACGATGGACAATAAGATCGCCCTGGCGGAGGACGGAAGCCAGATCATGCTGAATGCTCCCGAGGGAATCTTTATTCACGAAAAGGAAAAGGAAATTTACATTGCGGATACGGGAAATAAGAGGATTGTAGTGCTGGATCTGGACACCTACGGTCTTCTGCGTATCATCAACGAGCCGATGGATCTGGCGGGCGTTTCGGAATTCCGCCCTTCAAAGATTGCCGTGGATCTGGCCAACAGAATTTATGTGGTGGTGCAGTCCAGCTATGAGGGGATTCTGGAGCTTACCGGGGACGGTGAATTCAGCGGCTACTATGGCGTGAATACGCCAATGATCAGCCTGGCGGACTATTTTTGGAAATCCATCGCCAGCGATGCACAAAAGGAAAAAATGTCCAAAACCTATGCTCCGGCGTTCAATAATATTACCCTGGACGGAGAAGGCTTCGTTATGGCGGTGACTTATGATCTGTCCGCGGAGGATATGGTGTTCCGGCTCAACTCCAAGGGAGAGAACGTTCTTCGGGAGGAAGGCAATACTATGGTGGTGGGAGACGTCTGGAGTATGAATTCCAGCGATACCGGAAGTCAGTTTGTGGATATTGCGGTGACGGACTACGGTACCTACGCGCTGCTGGACCGGACCAAGGGACGTATCTTTTTGTATAATTTTGACGGAGAGCTGCTGAACGCTTTCGGCAGTCTGGGAAATCTGAAGGGAGAATTTAAGAATCCCACCAGTATTGCCTGGCTGGGAAGCAAGCTGGTGGTATCCGACGGCACATTAAACTGCGTCTATGTGCTGACGCCCACCGCATTCGGGCAGGCGGTTCTGGAAGGCAACAGAAGCTATTATTTCGGACATTGGGACGAAGCGCTGGTGTCTTTCCAGCAGGCACTGGCGCTAAATGCCAATTATGAGGCGGCATACAGCGGCATCGGAAAGAATTATCTGATGAAGGATGATTATGAAACGGCCATGTATTATTTCAAGATGGGAAATAACCGAACCTTTTACTCCAAGGCCTATAACGGCTACCGGGGAGGATGGCTGGAGGATCATTTCCTGATTGTTATGGTCCTGTTTATCCTGCTGGTGGCAGCAGTGGTGGGATCGGAGGTCCGCTATCATAAGCAGAGCAAGGTAAAGCAGAAGACGGCCATGAAGCTCTTAAACAGCCGGAAAGGGAGGGCCACAGAATGAAAGCGACGGTAAAGGAAAAATTAAGCTATTTGAAGCAGTCGGTTTTCCATCCCTTTGATGCTTTTTATGAGATCCGCTTCCGGGGAAAGGGAAGTGTTCCCCTGGCGGTGCTGATCCTGGCAATATTCGGTATTTTACAGTGTGTCAGCTATCAGTACACCGGATTCGTAATCAACATAAATGATCTGGCAGCGATGAACAGTATCTCCATTTTTATGACCTGGGTGCTGGGGTTCGTGCTTTTCATTGTCAGTAATTGGTCTGTGACCACACTGCTGAACGGGAAGGGCAATCTGGGGGATATACTGAAGGTAACTTCCTATTCGCTGGTTCCCTTTATGTGCACTCTGATTTTTCAGGTCTTCGCCAGCAATTTTATCATTGAAGAGGAAGCCATGATCGTGTATGTAATCACGGGCATCGGCATCGTCTGGTCTCTGTTCATGCTGCTGGCGGGGCTGTGTGTGATCCATGAATACGGCTTCGGCAAGAATCTGATAGCCATCCTGCTGACCTTTGTGGCGGCAGCCATTATCCTGTTCCTTGGAATCCTGTTTTTTACCCTGATCGAGCAGATGGTGCTTTTCGTGATCTCGGTGGGACAGGAGTTCATTAGACGACTGTGATGAGACAGTGACTAGAAAGGAGAATGAGAAAGATGGCGGCGATCAGACAGATATTTCAGAGCATTTCAGGTTTTCTGAAAAAATTTTATGACAGACATACCATTCGCAGAATTGTTTTGACAATTCTGGCGGTTATCCTGCTGGTCTATGTAATCATCAGCATCCCTGTGTGGACCCTGAAGAGCGAAAGGCCTGAGGCCACGTCTTCCAGACAGCCTCAGGAGGGAACGGAGATCAGCCGGGAGGCCGGAAAAGTGACGGTGGCTCAAAGCGGCGGTAAAACCTTGACGGTGGACACCGAGTCCATGACCATTGAGGTGAAGGACGAGACCTCCGGAAATACCTTCAGCAGCGCCGCAAAGGGCAGCTCGGGAAGTGAACTGGCACTGCTTGCCCTTACCTATCTGGGAGAGGACAACAACCTGTACGAGTGGAATTCTTATGACAACAGTATTCTGTTTTCAAGCTATTCCCTGTATCAGATCAATAACGGTGTCAGGATCGACATCAATCTGAACGAGGGCGAATCCAATCGATTTTACGAGTACATGCCCAAGAAAATGCGGATTGATGTATACGAGGAAATCTTTGAAGGAGGCCTGAAGCGTCTGATGGAAGAGGGGACGCTGGATCAGGCAGTGGGAGAGAGATATCTGACCACGCTGGGGCTGGTGTACAAAAGGAGCCTGACGGAGGAATGCTATGCCGTGACCTACACCGGCAACCCGCCGGTCAGCGCCACCAATCAGATGATCGAGGTTACGAAGCTGGTGGGCTATGACACGGATATGCTTATGGAGGATGCGGAGGAGTTTGGATTTTCCGTGACCTTTACGGAGCCGGCGGAATTTGACCTGACTGTGGAGCTTGTGCTGGATGACAACGGGGACCTGGTGGTTCATGTTCCCAGCGGAAGCATCGTCTCCCATAATGATTACTATACGCCTCAGAGTCTTACCCTTCTTCCCAACTTCGGCGCTACCACGGTAGACGAGTATGAGGAGGGATACATTCTGCTGCCGGATGGGAGCGGCGCATTGGCTGCATTCAATTCCTACCTGCCAAATGTAACGGATTACAAACGTCCGTACTATGACAATGATTTTTTCAGTGACTATTACTATATGCCCGAATATTCAGAGGAGCTGTATATGCCGGTCTATGGTATGCTGTACGGCCCGTCCGAAAACGCAAGGAAAGGCTTTTTGGCAATTGCTGAGGAGGGAGCCAGAACGGCTTATCTGAACGTGAAGCTGGCAAGCCCCAACGCGGACAGCGCCAAGTACAACAAGGCTTATAATTCCTTTGAGATTACCCAATACAAGCGGGTAAAAATCAATGGGGAATACAGCTCAAGCAGCGGTACATATCTGGTGAATACGGGGATGCAGGATCTGGATCTGACTATGAGATACCAGTTCTACGGCAAGGGAGTCACCTATTACGACATGGCCAGAGGATACCAGGCATACCTGGCACAAAGCCAGGGGATGCCGGTAGAATACGGAGACGGCGCTGCAAAAATGTATCTGGAGGTGGTAGGGGGACTGAATATAACCTCCCGTTTTGTGGGAATCCCCTATAGCAAGGCATATTCCATGACGGATTACGAAGAGCTGCTGACCATGATGGAACAGCTGGAGGACGTTGACTATCTGATGCAGTATGACGGCGCATTCAACGGCGGCTGGAACAATGAACTGAACAGAGGCGGAGATCTGGCAGGCCAGAACGGAAGCAGATCCAGGCTAAAGCAGGTGCTTTCTTATGCTGAAGAGCATCAGATTCCGCTGTATATGCAGGTGGCGTTAAGCCAGATCTGGGAGAATGGCAATGGCTTCAGGGCATCCAGTCATGCCGTGCGGGACTATGCCAACGAGGAGGTGTCTCTTTCCCGCTATCAGCTGGTGTTGGGAATTTTGAACAGCGCTCTCAGCGACGGCATGACCCATGACGATTATTATCTGCTGTCGCCGAGGTTCTTAAGCGGTGTAACAGATTCTTTCCTGAAAGATGCGGATCAGTATTCGAGGCTGGCGGTGTCAGACCTGGCGGGAATGTATTATGCGGATTACCGGTATGAGAATTATGTCAGCGGTGAGACGGGAAACAAGGTGCTGGAAAAGAATCTGGAAAAGCTTTCCGGTGAAAAGGAACTGGCGCTGACCAATCCCCATATCGACAAGCTCAAATACGGCAGCGTGGCTTCGGATGTGTCCAGAGAGAGCAGTGATTATGCCACCTTTGCAGCCACAATACCTTTTAAGCAGCTGGTTATGAACGGATTGATCGATTACACCACAGAGGATGTGAACCTGTCCAGCAAAAACGCTTCCTATTTTGTGCTTCAGGCGGCGGAGCTGGGATCCTTCCCCAAATTTATTCTTACCTGGGAAAACGTGGATGTGCTGAAAAATTCCGACTTCAGCTATCTGTATTCCGCTCAGTTTCGTCTGCTGGAGGAGAAAATCAAGGATGTCTACCAGGAGTGCGCATCGATCCGCAGCAGGATCGGAACCAATGAGATTACCGGACATGAGGTGATCGACGGAGGCGTCTATCATACTACCTATGCCGGAGGGGCGGAGGTTTATGTTAACTATAATTTATATGAAGTGACACTTCCCGACGGCACGCAGCTGCCCGCCGAGGGTTACCTGATAAAGGAGGGGAAGTAGATGAAGAAAAATAAGAAAAAATTATCGTTCCGGGTAATGTGGAAGATCCACGGGCTTATCTTTGTCAGTCCCTTCCTCATCGGATTTATTGCCTTTTTCCTGGTGCCCCTGTTCAATACGATCTACTATTCCCTGAATAATGTAGGTGTGGCGGATCAGGGCGGCATGACCTTCGAGTGGACCGGAATACAGAATTACATCAACCTGTTTCAGACGGAGGTCACTACCGGCAATGAACCCATGCTGAGGCTGTTTACGGAAGAAAACAGCACCATGCTGCTGAGCCTTCCGCTGATCGTGGTGTTCAGTCTGTTCATGGCCCTGCTGGCCAACCAGAAATTCAAGGGCAGGGCGGTGGTCCGTCTGCTGTTTTTCCTGCCCATTATCCTGGGTTTGGATGTGGTCATGGATATGCTGACCATCACCACCGGTTCCGCTGCAGGTCTGGACACAGGGAGCAATCTGCTGGCAGGAAGCTATGTGACTATATTTTTAGTGCGGACCCTGAATGTGCCCATGCGGGTGCTTTACCCTATCATGACTTATGTGGAAAATATTTTCCAGCTGATATCTCAGGCAGGCGTGCAGACTCTCGTTTATCTGACGGCGCTGCAGTCCATCAGCCCCAGTCTTTATGAGGTGGCAAAGATGGAAGGGGCTACGGCCTATGAGACCTTCTGGAAGGTGACCATTCCTTCTATTATGAACATTACGTTTTTCGTGGTGATTTATACCATCGTGGATTTGTTTCTCAAATCCTCCATCGCCGAGGAAGCCTATGCCTTTGCTTTTACCCAGGGCAAAATCGGCGTCGGCTCCGCTCTGTCGGTGATCTATATATTTAACGTGATCCTGGTGCTGGCCATCGCGGCCCTGCTTTTGAGGAAGGTGGTAAAGAAGAATGAAAAATAAGCAATATACGCAAGCGGATGCCAGCCTGGCTCTTTACCTGTTCAGGAAAAAGTCTAAAAAAGGTGCATCCAGGTTTTTCTCCATGGTCTTGATTTTAGGGTTGTGTTTTACCATTATTTACCCTATACTCAGCCTGGTGCCTACTATTTTCTCTACCATTGAGGATCTGGGAAACCCGAATGTGATTTGGATTCCCGAAGAATTTTCCGCTGTCAGCTTTAAGGCGGCGGTGCGGCTGGTGATGCCCCAGGGGATCATGACTATGGTCCGCTCTGTGCTGTATGCCGTGGGGATCATGATCGTACAGGTATTCTTTTCTGCCATGGTGGGTTATTCCCTGGCCAGAGTTAAATTCTGGGGGAGGGGCCTGGTGTTCGGCATGGTAATTCTGGTGTTTCTGATTCCCAGACAGTCCCTGCTGCTGGCCCAGTATATTTCCTTCGTGCACTTTGATGTGATGGGGCTGATGAAGCTGTTTACAACGGCGGGAGAGGTAAATCTGATCAACAATCCCATTGTGCTGGTGCTGCTGGCAATATTTGGATTCGGAGTCAATCAGAGCCTGTTTATCTTCCTGTTCAGCCAGTTCTTTAAGAATATACCCAAGGAGCTGGAAGAAGCCTCTCTGATAGACGGCTGCGGATTTTACCGTACATATTTCAGGATTATGCTGCCCAATGCGGTACCCATCATTTCCACGGTGGCGATTCTGTCCTTTGTGTGGAATTACGGAGACACCTATTATACAAATTACTTTAATCCCAGCGGAAGCTATATGAGTACCCTGCTTTCCTCTACCTTTATCTCGGCCAATAAGGATTATATACTGAATGCTCTTACCACCTGGTTTGACGTGCCTGTAGTTTCGGATATGGCCTTTGACGCAGTGAAGCAGGCGGGAGTGCTGATCTTCCTGATTCCTCTTTTGATCGTGTATCTGATCGGACAGAGGAGGCTGGTGGAAAATATGGAAAATTCCGGACTAGTGGGATAAATGTTGCTTTGAACGGCGAAGCCGTGAAAAGTAACGGATAAATTGCCAAATGCGGATATTTTTAAAACGCCGGAGACGGCTGCCTGGAAAATATGTCGGAAAGGAAATTTTAATGAAGCGAGGAGTCATTTTATGTGCCTGTCTGGGGCTTTTGGGCGGCCTTCTGGCAGGCTGCGGGCAGGGAGATTCACCCCCTGCCCAGGATACCCGGGAAAGCCTGTCGGAGGAGGATCCGGAGGAGACCAACGATACGTCGCAGTATCATAAGATGAAGGTGGATACGGAAACCACCTACCAGACCATGGAGAGCTTTGGCACCAGCGGCGCCTGGTGGAGTCAGTATGTGGGAGGATTCACGGAGAGCGTGGATGACAGCGGCCTGAGCTCCAGAGAAAGGATCGCCACGCTTCTCTTTGACAAGGAGCAGGGGATCGGCCTGACCTGTTACCGTTTTAATCTGGGAGCCGGGTCTGCGGAAAGCAGAAAGGGAAGCTACTCGGATATTCACAGGAGAGCCCAGAGCTTTGAGGTATCTGAGGGAGTCTATGATTTTGACAAGGATGCCAATGCGGTATGGTTTTTGGAAAAGGCCGTGGAGCTGGGCGTGGAGGAAGTGGTGCTGTTTTGCAACAGTCCCTTAGAGAGGCTCACCGACAATGGAAAGGCCCATCTGGACCAGGGGATGAAAAGCAATATTTCTGAGGAAAATTATAAAGCCTTTGCGGTTTATGTGATGGATGTGGCGGAGCATTTTCTGGAGGAGGGCATTCCCGTAAAGCTTTTGTCTCCCATCAATGAGCCTCAATGGGAGTGGATCGGGGGACAGGAGGGCGCCCACTATGAGCCGAAGCAGACCACAGAGCTGTATCTGGCCTTTTTGGATGAGCTGGAGAGCCGGGAGGCCCTTTCGGGTGTGAAGCTTTCCGGTCCGGAGAGCGGAGAATGGGGCGGCCAGGCCCTGGAATACACCAATGCGATTTTGGGAAATGAAAGATTGGCGGCTCATTTTGATACCTTGGATAATCACTCCTACTGGTCGGACGAGACGGCAAAGAAGGCCTATCGTAATTACATGAAGGTACATTACCCGGATGTGAAGCTTCGCACCAGCGAGTGGTGTGAGATGGTGAACGGCTCGGATGTGACCATGGATTCCGCGATTCATATTGCCCAGGAAATTGCAGAGGATCTGCGGATACTGGATGTGGTCTCCTGGCAGAATTGGGTGGCCGTGGCGCCGGGAGGATATCGGGACGGGCTGATTTACATTGACGAAAAAAGCCAGAAATTCCGGGCGCTGAAGCGGCTGTGGAGCTTTGGGAACTACAGCAGATATGTGAGGCCCGGTTACGTGCGCGTAGAGATCCAGGCGGACACCCGGGGGCAGGAAGAGATGTTGCCCACGGCATTTACCGGCGTCAATGAGAAGGGTGAAAAGGAATTGGTCATGGTCTTTATCAATGAGAGCAAGACTGAGGATCAGGAATTTGTGCTGGAGGGCTGTGAGGGCTACAGCCGGATTGCGTATTATGAGACATCGGATACCAGAGATCTGGAATGCGTTTCGGAGGATGTATTTTCCGCCGATACGGTAATTATGATTCCCAGATTGTCGGTAACCACAGTTATATTGACGGACGGGCCGGCCAGGTAACAGGGCCGGGGAGGATTGAAAGGTTATTATGACCGAGCCGCCGTGAGAGCTATAAACCGCGGCGGCTTCGGCAGAGGGAGCAGTAATGGCAAGAACATTTGAAATTCGAGAAACTTTTTATCTGGATGGCGAACCTTTTCAAATACTGTCGGGGAGCATTCATTATTTTCGAATCGTACCCCAGTACTGGCGGGACAGGTTGGAAAAATTAAAAGCCATGGGGTTGAATACGGTAGAGACTTATATCCCCTGGAATATCCATGAGCCGAAAAAGGGACAGTTTAACTTTGAGGGAATAGCCGATGTGGCAGAATTTGTACGGCTGGCAGAGGAGCTGGGCTTGTATGTGATTCTGCGCCCCTCTCCTTATATTTGTGCGGAGTGGGAGTTTGGGGGTCTGCCGGGATGGCTGCTGGCGGAGGACGGCATGCAGGTTCGAAGCTCTTCTCCTGCATTTCTGGAGCAGGTGAAGGAATACTACAAGGTGCTTCTGCCGATACTGAAGCCGCTTCAGATCACGGAGGGCGGTAATGTAATCCTGATGCAGGTGGAAAACGAATACGGGTATTTTGCAGATGACAAGGCCTATCTGGAGACAATGAGGGATCTGTTCAGACAGGGCGGGATCACCGTTCCTCTGATCACCTCCGATGAGCCCAAGGACGAAAGCATTATGGGAGGACAGGTGGAAGGAGCTCTTCCCACCGGAAATTTTGGCTCCAAGACCAGGGAGCGTTTTGAGGTTCTGAAGAAATTTACCCAGGGAGGTCCCCTGATGTGCGCCGAGTTCTGGGTAGGCTGGTTCGACCACTGGGGCAACGGAGGCCACATGACAGGCAACCTGGAACAAAGCGCTCAGGACCTGGAGGATATGATCCGCCTGGGACATGTGAATATTTATATGTTTATCGGGGGCACCAACTTTGGATTTATGAACGGCTCCAATTATTACAGCCAGCTGTCTCCCGATGTAACCTCCTATGACTATGATGCCGTACTGACTGAGGCGGGAGACCTGACGGAGAAGTTTTACCGGTATCAGGACATTATCCGCAGGGTGACGGGGGAAACGGCCCGGAAGGGTCTGCCGGTTCCTATACCTAAAAAGGCCTATGGAAGGGCGGAGGTAAAAAGAAAGGTGGGCCTGATGCAGTCGCTTCCCGGGCTGTCTGCACCAGTAAATAGTCTGCAGCCTCAGAGCATGGAAAGATTGGGACAGAGCTACGGCTATATTCTGTATACGTCTCCTGTCCGCAATGAGAGGAGGCTGGAGAAAATCCGCCTGTGGGATGCCAATGACCGGGCCAATATTTTCCTGGGAGAGGAACGCCTGCTGAACCTTTACGACCATGAGCTGGAGGCGGAGCATATGCTGGATAAGGCGGCCAAAGAGGGAGAAGAGATCCGGATTCTGGTGGAAAATATGGGGCGTGTGAATTTCGGTCCCAGAATGAACGGGCAGAGGAAGGGCATTGATGGCTGCGTCCAGATCAACGGCCATATGCATACCGGCTGGAAGCAGTATACGCTGCCGTTGGATAACCTGGATCGTCTGGACTTTGCGGCAGGGTATACCCCGGGAATGCCCGCCTTTTATGAGTTTGAACTGATGGTGGAGGAGCCGGCGGATACCTTTGTGGAGCTGGAGGGCTGGGGGAAGGGCTGTGTATTCCTGAACGGCTTTAACCTGGGGCGCTTCTGGGAGATCGGACCTCAGAAACGGCTGTATGTGCCGGGACCTCTGCTGAAAAAGGGCAATAACCAGTTTATTGTATTTGAGACAGAGGGAAAAACTTCCGGAGAAATCTGCTTTTACGACGAGCCGGATGTGGGGTGAGGATTTTAAGGAATTCGAATAGTGAGACGATTCATGCCGAAGATGCGGTTAAAAGCCACGCTTTCGGCATGATTTATTTGGAAGGAGACTTTTCTTGTACCTGAACGAAAAGCGTGGTATACTATTCGAAAGGGGCAGAGCCAAGAGCCCAAATAAACAACCAATATACATCAAAGGAGGAAGCATATATGAATCTGGTGATCACCATGAGCCGCAGATATGGCACAGGGGCGAGCCTCATAGCGGAAGAGCTTTCCAGAAAGCTGGATATTCCCGTATATGACAAGGCTTATATTGAGCATGAGCTTCATGAGGATAATTTCTCCAATGAGGCGGATGTGATACGGGAACTGGCGGCGAACCCCTGTATCATACTGGGAAGATGCGCGTCGGAGATCCTGAAGGATCAGGTTAATGTTTTTAACGTATATGTCTGCGCGGACAAGGAAGACCGTATCAAGAGGGTCATGGAGAAGAAGTCCCTGTCCCGGGAAGAAGCCAAAAGCATGCTGGAGAGGAATGACAGGGAACGGGCGGATTACTATAACGAGCATACGGGAAAGGTCTGGGGAGACGTGAACAATTACCATATGATACTGGACACATCTCAGCTGGGCATACAGAATTGTGCGGGGATTCTGATGAAATATTTTGAGAGGGTGGAGATTATATAATTTGTTTTATGTTTTGTGGACTTAAAATATGGACTGTGAGAAAAGGAATTATTTTCATTCCATTTCCCACAGTCCTTGTTTTTCAGCATCCTGTTTTACAGCATCAGGACTGCTTCTTGAAGGGCTTTACCAGGAACAGGCTGATAAGCAGAGCAATTATATACAGTACGATGGTAAAATACAATACGTTCTGGTAACCGATAGGATTAATCTCGTTCCCGTGAGAATCTGTGAAAAACGAGCCGGTGTTATTCACGATCAGGGTTGCGATCTGATTGCCCGTCAGTCCTGCGAAGGCCCAGGCAGAGAGGGTAATTCCGTGAATGGCGCTGATGCTGCCCATGCCGTAATGGTCGGAAAGCAGGGTAGGCACATTGGAAAATCCTCCGCCGTATCCGGCGTTAACCATAAAGATCAGGGCAAGCACCAGAATAATCAGGAAAATATTTCCTTCTCCCTTCTGTATTCCGCTGGTGAGGATCACAAGGCCGGTAAAGGCGATGGAGAGGATAAAGATCAGCTTGTAAATGGTATTCCGATCCTTCAGATGATCTGCCCAGGCGGAAAAGCCCAGTCTGCCGCCGGCGTTAAAGATAGCGGAAATGGTGGAAATAATGCCTGCAATTCCCACCAGACCGATACACTTTACGATCATTTTCTCTTGAGAAATCAGAGCCAGTCCACAGGTGATATTGATATAGAACATCAGCCAGATGCCTACGTAGTTGGAGAGAGGGCGCATCTTCAGAGTGGCCATGATGCCCTGGCTCTTTTCCTTTGACTGAGGCTCATGCCAGTCTGCGGGCTTTGCCAGAAGCAGGTGGCCTGCAAACATCATTACAAAATATACTGCGGCCAGAATGAAGAACATTTTGTAAATACCGCTGTCTCCCAGCTTATTCATCAAAAGCTGCATTATAGGGCTGGCAATCGCTTTCGCTCCGCCGAAGCCTGCCACGGCCAGGCCGGTAGCCAGTCCCTTTTTGTCCTTGAACCAGAGCATAAGCGTTTTTACCGGTGAGAGATATCCGGTGCCCAGACCGACGCCCATAATAAAGCCATAACACACATAGATACCAATCAGAGATACAAGGCTTCCCTTATGAAGGCCTCCGTAATAAATAAAGAAGCCGGTTCCTGCCATGCCCAGAGCAAAGGTGATGGCGGCGATCAGTGAGGACTTGTGGATGTCCTTTTCCACCACATTGCCCAAAAAAGCGGCGGACATGCCAAGGAAGAAGATGGCGAAGCTGAAGGCCCATTCGGTGGCGCCTTTGGAAAACCCTATATGCTCAGCAATTTCCTGACTGAACATGGACCAGCAGTATACGGTTCCGATACTGAAGTGGAGGAGCAGAGCCGGAATGGCGGCACGCACCCATTTGTTTTGACAGTTTTTCATATTTTTTCTGTTTCCCTTTCGTATTTTATGCAACGGTTGAAAATAGACCGAAAACTATTTCTATTCTACTCCGGAATATGCGATTTTTCAAGAGCCTTTCACCATGGATTTATCAGAGTTTTCCTGAGAAGGTTAATTTGTCTTCATAGCATATTTACAGAGGAGGCGCAAGCTTTATAAAGAGACAACATTAAAATCAAGCAATATTATATATAAAGAAAAAGCAATATCAATTAAAGCAGAAATGCAGTATATTTCAATACTATTCGGATAATTGTCAAAACAGGATGCAAAAATAAATCAAGTAATAAATTAAAACTTATACTTGAGATAAGAAAAAATGTGTGCTAAGATAATCAGGTCAGAGTTTTTGATGAAAAAGGTGCAGAAGAGAGGAATATTATGAAAAAAATCAGCGTAAGCGAAAAATACAAAAAATCATACCATATGCCGCCGGAGGTGACCTGGGACTGGGTGAAGAAGGACGCCATAGAAAAGCCGCCGATCTGGTGCAGCGTGGATCTGCGGGACGGAAACCAGGCGCTGGTTCATCCTATGAGTCTGGAGGAAAAGCTGGAATTTTTTAAGCTTTTGGTGGATATCGGCTTTAAGGAGATCGAGGTGGGCTTTCCCGCTTCCTCGGATACGGAGTATCAGTTTATCCGGGCGTTGATTGAAAAGAATATGATTCCCGAGGATGTGACCATTCAGGTGCTGACCCAGGCCAGAGAGCACATTATCCGCAAAACCTTTGAGGCGGTGAAGGGTGCGCCCCATGCGGTGGTACATCTGTATAATTCCACCTCCGTAGAGCAGCGGGAACAGGTATTCCAAAAGGACAAAGAGGCCATTAAAAAGCTGGCGGTGGACGGAGCCGGGCTGCTCCTGGAGATGTCCCGGGAGACGGAGGGTAATTTTACCTTTGAGTACAGCCCCGAGAGCTTTTCCCAGACTGAGGTGGATTATGCTCTGGAGGTGTGCAATGCGGTGCTGGATGTGTGGAGGCCGGAGGACGGAAAAAAGGCCATCATTAACCTGCCGACCACTGTACAGGTGGCCATGCCTCACGTATTCGCCAGTCAGGTGGAATATATGCATAAGCATTTGAAATACCGCGACAATGTGGTTCTCAGTGTTCATCCTCACAACGACAGGGGATGCGGCGTCAGCGATGCGGAATTCGGCATTCTGGCCGGAGCAGACCGGGTGGAAGGCACCTTGTTCGGCAACGGTGAGCGCACAGGCAATGTGGACTTGGTGACGGTAGCATTGAACATGATGTGCCACGGTATGGACAGCGGTCTTGACTTTACACATATCATGCAGGTACGGGAGTCCTATGAACGGTTTACAGGCATGAAGGTTCACGAGCGGACTCCCTATGCAGGAGATTTGGTTTTCACCGCCTTCTCCGGCTCCCACCAGGATGCCATCAGCAAGGGCATGTCCTGGATGAAGGAAGGTAAGAGCGGCAGCAGATGGGATGTTCCCTATCTTCCCATTGATCCCGGAGATGTGGGAAGGGAATATGAGTCGGATGTAATCCGGATTAACAGCGTGTCCGGCAAGGGCGGAGTGGCCTTTGTGCTGAAACAGCAGTT
This sequence comes from uncultured Acetatifactor sp., assembly GCA_910579755.1. Classification (GTDB taxonomy): domain Bacteria; phylum Bacillota; class Clostridia; order Lachnospirales; family Lachnospiraceae; genus Acetatifactor. The sequence continues at coordinate 37,980 of CAJTVB010000031.1, forward strand.
TGGATTTTCCCTGCCTGCGGCCATGCGGGAGGAGGTGGGCTACTTGGTTAAAGGGGTTTCCGACAGACGCCACCAGGAGCTGCTTCCCGCGGAAATATACGCCATATTTGAAGAAAATTATATTACGCCTCACCATACTTTCCGGATTCCTGAGTGCCATTTCAAGCAGGGGAAGGGGATTCAGGCGGAGGTGACTGTGGAGCAGAAGGGAGCCCTGCGGGTGATCAGGAGCTCCGGCAACGGACGGCTGGACGCGGTGAGCAATTGTCTGAAGACGTTTTTCGGGATCAGCTATGAGCTGGCGGTGTATGAGGAACATGCCGTGTCCAAGGGCTCCAGCTCCAGGGCGGCGGCTTATGTGGGAATTATGCACGACGGCAGCATGTATTGGGGTGTGGGAGTGGACGAGGATATTATCAAGGCATCCATCGCCGCGCTGGCCGCCGCCGTAAATAAACTGACGGCGCAGCAGCATATAACCTCGGGCAGAGAAGAGCGGATCGTGGAGATTATCAGCTTTATCCAGGACCATTACCGCAATGTGACGCTGGAATCTCTGTCGGAAAGCTTCCATCTTTCCAGGCCCTATCTATCCAAATATATCCGGGAAAAGGCAGGAATGACCTTCCAGGAGGTGGTGAAGGAGGAACGCATGAAAAAAGCCCGCGCTCTGCTTCGAGAAACCGATCAAACGGTGGAGACCGTGGCTGCAGAGGTGGGATATGAAAACGTGGAGCATTTCAACCGGCTGTTTAAGAAGGATTACGGAATGACGCCGGTCCAGTACCGGAAACAGGTGTAGAATAGAGATGTCCGGGAAATAGAAATACATAGGAAAAGCAAAAAGCCAGGTGATTTTTTCACCTGGCTTTAAGTGTTCCGTTTATTGAGGGGCGTTGGAATAGCCCTCCATTCCGGGCTCTACGGCAACATGCTCCACGGTATTGTAACGAAGGTTCAGGAAGGCAGCGCGGTCCTTATTGAACATTCTCTTTAAATCGTCGGTGTAGCCTACCACGACCCAGGGAAGAATGGTCATATAGCGCTGAAGAATATCCTGAGCGGTGGTTTCATTGGGCACATCCAATGTAACAGGGTTTTTCTGTCCGTCCACATAGACCATAACGTTGTATGTGGTTCCCGTCTTGACGCCGTTGGTGCGGTGGGTTACGGTGTTCTGGTAAGCCCACAGAATTTTGCTGTTGGCAATGGCTCTGGGACAAGGCCCTACGACATGGTAGGTGAACAGTCTGCCTACTCTTAAATCGCCCTTCTTGGTGTAGGAGGGAGCGGAATTATAATCGGATTCGGCAGAGGCTTCCGTGCAGCCTGCAGAGTTAATGTCTTCTTTTATCTTTTTCAGATAACCGCCGGTAAAAGCTTTAATGCCTCTCACCAGACCGAAGACGATCAGTGCGGCGCCCACCAGGGAAAGCACGATGGCAATTCCGTCCATGCTGGACTTGCTTGCAAAAACATTAATGTAATAAGGAAGCGTTCCGTCCGCGATTTCCTGCTGGGTCCATCCCAAGCCGGTGAGGGTACTCTCAAAATAATCGTTTTCCTCTTCGTCCAGCTTTTTGATCTCGCCATAGAAGGTGATGGGTTCGACGGAAGTACCGTTTTGATAGGCTTCGGCCATATCGTTCATTCTGCTGCGATAGCTTACGGGAACCTTGATGGTCATGTAGCGATAATCTGTGGCGTTTTCATCGCCGGTCCAGATTATGTAATAAAGAAACTTGGTGGTGGTGCGGCCAGTATTTTTGTCTTTTTCGTACTCTTCCAAATAATAGCCGAAGTTTTCCGAGATGTGGGCTTCCACCAGCTGCCCCTTGATCTGTTCCGGCGCCAGAGACTCGAAGTTCTTGTAGCCGGTCACCGCGTAAAACGCGCCTTTTCCCTGCCATACGATCAGTGCGCCGCCTGCCAGCAGACAGATCACAGCGATGATCAGGCAATTTTTGATTGATGTTTTCTTAAGTGCATCAAACATTTTTACTCCCTCCTGCTAAAGAAACTTGAGAGTTGAAAGTTCTATCAAAAAAATAACTCTTCCATATGGATTTATGGT
>CAJTVB010000032.1:0-1241 GCA_910579755.1 uncultured Acetatifactor sp.
CACTCGTCCAGTTCCTTGATTTGCAGTTGGACAATGTAGCCGTCAATGCACATCTTCCGAATGTAGGCACTCATGTTGTGAACGCCCATCAGCGCCATTCTCTGTTCGATTAGGCCCCGTTCCTCGTCTGTAACTTTGAAATAGATACCGCGGCTCTTTTCTTTTGCCATACTCCCCCTTATCTCCGCTTCTGCCATACGAGGTCATAGCCGAGAGCGTCAGCCAATTCCACCGCCTCTTTATATCGCAGGGATTCACGGCGCAGCTTGTCGGAGAGATTGGGGACGCTGGGACTCCATCCGTACTGCTCCGCCAGCTTCTCCACAAGTTCGCTCATGGTAAATCCCTCTCGGACAATATAGGCTTTGATTTCGTTCCTGATATTCATAAAAATTGTACTCCTTCTCACAATTTTGTTCGCCCTCCGGCGTAGAATTTGAAAACGCTCCCAGCAAACCGGGCAGACTGTTCACCATGCCCAGGTCACAGGAGCGCACATCGAATTTCAGCGTTTAGCGTGAAGTCATGCGAAATGATGAATACCAGCAGGGAAAAACGTATTGCGTTCGCCGCCCAGCATTGTGTGTTTCCGCGAAAAAGCGCCATACTGATGCCGTTCTATTCGCTGATTTCACATAGATTAAAATTTAGTGTGCAAAAAGGGCGGCTTACCGAAGCAAGCCGCCCATATCTCAGGTGCTTTCCGTATTCTGCTGGGCCTCCAAAGCCTTCTGCCGCCGTTTCGCCATGTACCGCCTGTTGTACTCGGCTTTCTTTGCCCGCTTCTTCCGAAGCTGCTCCTGTTCCTCCAATTCTTCCGCAGTCGGTTCCGGGATAGGCACATCAAATTTACCGATAAACTTCAAGTAAATATCGACTTCCTGCGTCCGTTCGCCGGTAGACCTGTCCGCTTCATGGACAACGATCTTGTCCACAAACTCGTTAATCATCGGCGTGGTCAACTCGGAAAAATCGGTGTACTTCCTGGCAAGGGCCATAAACTGATCGACCTTTGCCGTATCCGCTTCAAAACTCTCCAAGTCCGCCTGTGCTTTCTGGATGGACGCTTCCAGCGTTTCCTGTTCCTGCTCGTATTCGGCAGACAGCACATCAAACCGCTTTTCGCTGATTTTGCCAATCGCATAGGATTCGTAAAGTTTCTTGATGATACCATCCAACTCTGCCGCCCGCTTCTGCTCCCGCCGCACACGTTGTTTCAGCGCCTTAACGGTTTCAGCCTG
>CAJTVB010000032.1:1341-21751 GCA_910579755.1 uncultured Acetatifactor sp.
CGGCCTCGTTCTTGATGGCGTAAGTGCTGGCGGAACGGATTGCCTCCAAGACCAACTCGCGTACAGCGGCAGTCCGAATGTAATGCTGCGAACAAGCGGTCTGAAAGCGGTCTCTGGCATGGTCATAGGTCGAGCAATAGTATTCATCTCGGTTTGATCTGCGTTTTCCGTTGGGTCTGCCCTGCCAGTCCCGCGCCCAGCCGCCAGCCCCCCGGTGGTTATACATCTTTGCGCCGCAGTCAGCGCAGAACATCAAGCCCGTCAGCGGATTAGCCTCTCCCAGCGTATCCGTCCGGCGCACGATCTTCCGCAGCTCCTGCGCCAGCTGCCATGTTCTTTCGTCTACGATGGCATCATGTGTGTTCTCGAAAATCACCCAATCCTCTTTTGCCGCCTTTTTAGCCCGCTTATCTTTATAGGATTCTTTGTAAGTGCGGAAGTTGACAGTGTGCCCCATATACTCCGGTTTTGTGAGCATATCAGAAATTGTGGTTCCCCGCCAGGTATAGCGTTCATCCGAATAGTCCCGGCTCTGGCAAGTCCCTTGGTTTCGCTGTCCCAGGTAGTAGGCGGGCCGTTCTACCTTTTCCGCTGTCAAAATGCGGGCGATCTGGTGAGGGCCGTTTCCCTCAATCGTAAGCTGGAAAATCCGGCGCACAACCGCCGCCGCTTCCTCGTCAATCAGCCAGTGTCCAGGGTCGTCCGGGTCCTTGCGGTAGCCGTAAATGACGTTGTTCGTGGTGTGCTTGCCGCTCATGCCCTTGGCCCGGAGTACGGCGGTCACTTTCCGGCTGCAATCCCGAATGTACCACTCGTTTATGACATTCAAAAAGGGGGCGAACTCCCCGCTGCTCTGTACGCTGCTGTCAATACCGTTAGAGATGGCAATAAACCGAACACCTTTTTCCCGGAACATAACTTCGGTATAGAAGCCAGTCTGAAGATAATCACGCCCAATCCGGCTCATATCCTTGGCGATCACACAGCCGACCTTTCCAGCTTCAATATCCGCAATCAGGCGTTTCCAGTCCGGGCGGTCAAAGCTGCCTCCCGACCAGCCATCATCTGTGTAATGGGCGCAATTATTGAACCCATGCTGGGCAGCATATGCTTCGAGCATCTGTTTTTGATGAATGATCGAGTTACTATCGCCTGCCGACATTTCATCGTCACGCGATAATCTCTCATAGAGGGCCGTGATCTTTTCCGTGTCCAACCGCTTCGTGTTCATAGTGAACTCCCTTCAAGCGGCTGGGTCATTTGTGGTATGCTTATTGTACCACAGTCCGCCGCATTTGTCACGGCCTCATGCTGAATTAAATGCAGAATTTTGTCGTTCATGGTTTCCTGGGCAGTATCGCTGAAATGAACCCGGAGTTTGTAGGTGGTAGAACCGATACGCCGGTAGATCGTGGCAGTTTTCGCCTCTGCCGGTTGAATTGTAGTTATATTGGCCTTCCTTTCTTGCGGTAGGTCGCAACCCGTGGTATGATGTTGGTGGGTGTTCCAGGCAAACGGAAAGCCAGCCCTCAGTTGCGTAATGTCGTTTGCAACCGAAAGCTGGCTTGATGTGCCTATGTAGTTTTGTCGTGAAAGGACGATGGTTTTCACAGCGTCCAAAGCATCCTCTCACTAATAGGAGAAAAACCGTGGGTAAAGCGGAACCATTTTCAAAAGATTTTTGAAATTTCCTTGGAGCGCCCCGGTTTGTTCGCCTATTTCTATTATACGGTGAAAATCGCCTGGACCACAAAAATATGGCGATAATGCAAGATTTGTCCATGCCGCTCAGAAAAATTGCAAAAATGCAAGATGGAATCAAACTGCGCCAAGCATGGTCTGGTCAGTAGTAAAATGCTGTTGACCAGAACCAAGAGTGCAAAATGCACACTTGGTCCTGGGTACAACGCGGCCGACAATTTGTCGGTGACGTTACGGACAAATTGTCCGTTTGGTTTTGGCCTGCGTCATTTTGCTGCTGACCACAAAATCAGAACGCCATTTGTTGTTCTGATTGGTGGCGGTCAAAATGTCCGGCACCAGCAGAGAGAGGTGATGGCATATTTCGCTGCCACCTCAACGGCAACGTGACGGAAATTTTGACCACAACGTTGGCAAAAATCAGAATTACATTTCTGATTTTCAGCGGAATTATTGTATTGGGCGAGGCATTACCACCTTTCTGGCTATATTCATTCACCACAAATGACCAGCCGCTATGTTATATTTGGGTAGCTTTTCTAAACTACCCTTTATAACATACATCCTCTGTGTACTGGGCGCTTCCATTCGGACAGGATGAAGTGAATACCATGCTGAATCAGGCCCGGGAGGTGCTGTCCTGGTATGATAATATGCGCAATCCCATACCCGCCTGGTATTTCAGGGGATATTCTGAATTTCCTTGAATATATTGCCTCTCAGAGCTATACGGCTATTGATTTTTATGATGATGGTATCGTGATCAATATTGCGAGCCGATAAGAAAATCGTTGCAAATCCACTGTGATTATGGTAGACTAAAAACAGTGGCTATGTCAAAAAAATAACAATCCCACAAACAAAAGTATTGGAGGAAAGACGAATGGCAAAGAAAGTAGTTTTAGCCGGAGCATGCCGTACCGCCATCGGTACCATGGGAGGCACGCTGAGCACCACTCCTGCCGCGGAGCTGGGGGCCATCGTGATCAAGGAAGCCCTGAACAGGGCAGGTGTAAAGCCTGAAAATGTAGATCAGGTGTACATGGGCTGTGTCATCCAGGCAGGCCTGGGCCAGAATGTGGCCCGTCAGGCATCCATCAAGGCGGGACTTCCCATTGAGGTGCCTGCAGTGACCATGAACGTAGTCTGCGGTTCCGGTCTGAACTGTGTGAATCAGGCGGCTCAGATGATCATGGCCGGAGATGCGGATGTGGTAGTGGCCGGCGGCATGGAAAACATGTCCATGGCTCCCTATGCGGTTCCTCAGGCCCGCTACGGCTACAGGATGAACAACGGTACCCTGGTGGATACCATGATTAAAGATGCTCTCTGGGACGCTTTCAATGATTATCATATGATCACCACCGCCGACAATATCTGCCGGGAATGGGGTCTCACCAGAGAAGAGCTGGATGAGTTTGCGTTAAAGAGCCAGCAGAAGGCCGAGGCGGCTCAGAAATCCGGCGCCTTCGACGCAGAGATCGTGCCTGTGATGGTAAAGAAAAAGAAAGAAATGATCGAGTTTAAGGTGGACGAGGGCCCCCGGGCAGGCTCCACCATCGAAGGTCTTGCAAAGCTTCGTCCCATTAATCCCGATGGCTTTGTAACCGCAGGCAATGCTTCCGGCATCAATGACGGTGCTGCAGCCATCGTTGTGATGAGCGAAGAGAAGGCAAAGGAGCTGGGTGTGAAGCCCATGGCTACCTTTGTGGCCGGCGCCCTGGCAGGCGTGCGTCCCGAGGTGATGGGCATCGGTCCTGTCGCTTCTACCAGAAAGGTGATGGCCAAGACCGGCATGAAGATCGAGGACTTTGATATCATTGAGGCCAACGAGGCCTTTGCGGCGCAGTCCGTGGCTGTGGGCAAGGATCTGGGCATCGATGTGGACAAACAGCTGAACCCCAACGGCGGCGCCATCGCTCTGGGACATCCCGTGGGAGCTTCCGGATGCCGTATTCTGGTGACGCTGCTTCACGAAATGCAGGCCAGAGGAGCCAAGACCGGCCTGGCGACTCTGTGTATCGGCGGCGGAATGGGCTGCTCCACTGTAGTAAAAATCGAAGACTAAGTATCGGAAAACGATAAAATCAAAAGCACATCCAAGGGCTTGGCCTGCGGATGTGCGGTTATGTGAGGTAAAAGGAAATGGAATATATTCAGTATGAACCCAAGGGCGCATACGCCATTATTACCATCAGCCGGGAGAAGGCCATGAATGCGTTGAACTCCCAGGTGCTGGAGGAGCTGAACGCCGCTCTGGACGGCGTGGATCTGCAGCAGATCCGTTGCCTGATCCTTACCGGCGCGGGACAGAAGTCCTTTGTGGCAGGGGCGGACATCGGTGAAATGAGTACCCTGACCAAGGCGGAGGGCGAGGCCTTCGGCAAAAAGGGCAACGACGTGTTCCGCAGACTGGAGACCTTCCCGATCCCTGTGATCGCCGCTGTCAACGGCTTCGCTCTGGGCGGAGGCTGTGAGATATCCATGAGCTGTGATATCAGGATCTGCTCTGATAATGCCGTATTCGGACAGCCCGAGGCAGGTCTGGGAATTACTCCTGGCTTCGGCGGAACCCAGAGACTGGCCCGTCTGGTGGGCGCCGGCATGGCGAAGCAGCTGATCTACACTGCCCGGAACATTAAGGCGGATGAGGCATACCGGATCGGTCTTGTGAACGCCGTTTATTCCCAGGAGGAGCTGCTTCCTGCCGCGGAGAAGATGGCTGCAGGCATTGCCAAGAATGCGCCTATCGCCGTCCGCAACTGCAAGAAGGCCATCAACCAGGGACTGGATGTGGATATGGATGAAGCAATCGTTATTGAGGAGAAGCTTTTCGGGGACTGCTTTGAGACAGAAGATCAAAAGTACGGCATGGCCTTCTTCCTTGATAAGAATAAGGACAAGGTGAAGGAGCCCTTCAAAAACATGTAATAAAGGGGAGTATATAAGCTCCGCAGACTATATTAAACAAGGAGGAACTTTCCATGAAAGTAGGTATTATCGGTGCGGGTACCATGGGTGCCGGGATCGCTCAGGCTTTTGCCATGACGGACGGCTATGAGGTCTGCCTGTGCGACATCAAGCAGGAGTTTGCCGACGGCGGCAAGGCCAGGATTCTGAAGAATTTGAATTTCCTGGTGGGCAAGGAGAAGATCACTCAGGAGAAGGCGGATGCCATAGCGGCAAAGATTACCACAGGTCTTAAGGATATCTGCACGGACTGTGATCTGGTGATCGAGGTGGCTCCCGAAAATATGCAGATCAAAAAGACTACCTTCAAGGAGCTTCAGGAGATCGTGAAGCCCGAGTGCATTTTCGCCACCAATACATCGTCCCTTTCCATCACCGAGATCGGCGCCGGACTGGACAGACCCATGATCGGCATGCATTTCTTCAACCCTGCCGACAGAATGAAGCTGGTAGAGGTAATCGCAGGCGCAAACACTCCCGACGAGCTGGTGGAGAAGATCAAGAATATCTCCGTTGAGATCGGCAAGACTCCCGTTGAAGTGAAGGAGGCTCCCGGTTTCGTAGTAAACAGAATTCTGATCCCCATGATCAACGAGGCCATTGGCATTTATGCGGAAGGCATTGCCAGCGTAGAGGATATTGATACGGCCATGAAGCTGGGCGCTTCCCATCCCATGGGCCCCCTGGCTCTGGGCGACCTGGTAGGCCTGGACATTGTGCTGGCCATCATGGAAGTGCTGCAGAACGAGACCGGCGATCCCAAGTATCGTCCTCATCCTCTGCTTCGCAAGATGGTTCGTGCAGGCAAGCTGGGTAAGAAGACCGGTGTGGGCTTCTACGATTATAGCAAATAAGGAAGCAGGCGTGAATACGGCGAGATCACTGTGTGAGTGCGGTGGTCTCGCGCGTTGCGCGTATATAAACAGACAGTAATCGAATGAAATTATGGAGGAATGTAAATCATGGATTTTACGTTGCGCAAGGAACATGAAATGGCACGTACTCTTTTCAGAGAGTTTGCCGAAAAGGAAGTAAAGCCTCTTGCTCAGGAGGTGGATGAGACTGAGGAATTCCCCAGAGGAACCGCGGAGAAGATGGCGAAGAACGGTTTCCTGGGAATCCCTGTTCCCAAGGAGTATGGCGGGCAGGGCTGCGATCCTCTGACCTACGTGATGTGTGTGGAGGAGCTTTCCAAGGTATGCGGTACCACAGGTGTTATCGTATCCGCTCACACCTCTCTGTGCTGTGATCCCATTATGACCTTTGGCACGGAAGAGCAGAAGCAGAAATATCTGGTTCCTCTGGCAAAGGGCGAGAAGCTGGGAGCCTTCGGCCTGACCGAGCCCGGTGCCGGAACCGATGCCCAGGGTCAGCAGACCAAGGCCGTTCTGGATGGCGATGAATATGTGATCAACGGATCCAAGATCTTTATCACCAACGGTAAAGAGGCGGATGTATATGTGATTTTTGCCGTTACCGGCATGATCGAGAAGCGCGGAAAAATGATCAAGGAGATTTCATCCTTTATAGTGGAGAAGGGAACTCCCGGCTTCAGCTTTGGTACCAAGGAGAAGAAGATGGGTATCCGCGGCTCTTCTACATATGAGCTGATCTTTACCGACTGCCGTGTTCCCAAGGAGAATCTTCTGGGCAAGATCGGACAGGGCTTCAAGATCGCCATGCATACTCTGGACGGCGGACGTATCGGTATCGCCGCTCAGGCGTTAGGGATCGCCGAGGGCGCTCTGGAGAGAACCATCAGCTATACCAAGGAAAGAAAGCAGTTTGGCAGATCCATTGCCGCTCAGCAGAATACCCAGTTCCAGCTGGCAGATATGGCTACCAAGGTTCAGGCCGCTCAGCTTTTGGTCTATAAGGCTGCTATGGCAAAGGCCACTCAGAAGGAATATGGCTTCGAGGCTGCGCAGGCCAAGCTGTATGCCGCAGAGGTTGCCATGGAGGTTACCACCAAGGCTGTTCAGCTGCACGGCGGCTATGGCTACACCAGAGAGTATGATGTGGAGCGCATGATGCGTGATGCAAAGATCACCGAGATTTACGAGGGAACCAGCGAGGTTCAGCGTATGGTCATCAGCGCCGCACTTTTGAAATAAGTTTCAGGCAACCGATCTACATGATAATAGAAAATAAGGAGTGAAAATACAATGAAAGTTGTTGTTTGTATCAAGCAGGTTCCCGATACCAAGGGCGGCGTAAAATTCAATCCCGACGGTACGCTGGACAGAGCTGCAATGATGACCATTATGAATCCTGATGACAAGGCCGGTCTGGAAGCGGCTCTGAGACTGAAGGATCAGTACGGTGCGGAGGTTACCGTCCTTACCATGGGTCTTCCCAAGGCGGAGGATGTGCTTCGTGAGGCTATTGCCATGGGCGCTGACAAGGGCGTGCTGGTAACCGACAGAGTGCTGGGCGGCGCAGATACCTGGGCTACCTCCCAGACCCTGGCAGGGGCACTGCGCAATATGGAATATGATCTGATCATCACAGGACGTCAGGCCATTGACGGTGACACCGCTCAGGTGGGACCCCAGATCTCCGAGCATCTGAACATTCCCGTGATCTCCTATGCCCAGAACCTGAAGATCGAGGGAGACAGTGTGGTGGTTGAGCGTCAGTTCGATGACAGATATCATGTGCTGAAGGCTAAGATGCCCTGCCTGATCACTGCTCTGGCAGAGCTGAACGAGCCCAGATATATGACTCCCGGCGGAATCTTTGACGCATGCAAGGCCGAAATCACCGTGTGGGGCAGAGCGGATCTGAAGGATGTGGAGGATTCCAACTTAGGCTTGAAGGGTTCTCCGACCCAGATCGCCAAGGCTTCCGACAAGGTGAGAAAGGGAGCCGGTGAGAAGGTGACTCTGGATCCTGCGGAAGCGGTTGATTACATTGTAGGCAAACTGAGCGAGAAGCATGTGATTTGATGAGATTTTCCAATATTGAATAGAGTGCCCGCAGGAGCGGGCCGGGAGGTATAACAATGAACTTAGAAGAATATAAAGGCGTATATGTCTTTGCGCAGCAGGTAGACAACGTGATCAACAGTATCGCCTTCGAGCTGATCGGCAAGGGAAAGGATCTGGCGGCAGATCTGGGCACAGAGGTAACCGCCGTGCTGGTAGGAAGCGATGTAAAAGGGCTGGCAGATGAGCTGGCTGAGTATGGCGCTGACAAGGTGATTGTGGTGGACGATCCTGAGCTGAAGGAGTACAGGACCGAGCCCTATGCACACGCACTGGCATCTGTCATTGAAAAGTATAAACCCGAGATCTTTCTGGTAGGAGCAACGGCCATAGGCCGTGACCTGGGTCCCCGTGTATCCGCCAGGATCCACACCGGACTGACCGCAGACTGCACCCAGCTGGATATCGGTGATTTCCCCATGAATCCTGTGCCGGGCAAGGAGCAGAAGCACAATCAGCTGCTGATGACTCGTCCTGCATTCGGCGGCAATACCATTGCTACTATTGCGTGCCCTGATTTCCGTCCTCAGATGGCTACTGTTCGTCCCGGCGTTATGCAGAAGAGGGAGAAGCAGGCAGGAGCCAAGGCCAATGTGGAGGAATTCAATCCCGGCTTTACCCCGGACAATAAGTATGTGGAGATCCTGGAGATCGTCAAGGCTGTGTCCGAGACCGTAGATATTATGGATGCAAAAATTCTGGTGTCCGGCGGACGTGGAATGGGAAGCCCCGAGAACTTCAAAATGCTGGAGGAGCTGGCAGAGGTTCTGGGCGGCCAGGTAAGCTGTTCCCGTGCGGTGGTTGACGCAGGCTGGAAGCCCAAGGATCTGCAGGTGGGCCAGACCGGAAAGACCGTTCGTCCCAATGTGTATTTTGCCATCGGTATCTCCGGCGCCATTCAGCATCTGGCCGGTATGGAGGAATCCGACATTATCGTTGCCATCAACAAGGATGAGACCGCTCCCATCTTCGACGTGGCAGATTACGGTGTGGTAGGAGATCTGAACAAGATCGTTCCCGCTCTGACCGAGAAGCTGCGCGGAGAAATGGCAAAGAAGAACTGATTGGATTGAAATACGGAGAATTTATAAATGAGAAAAACCCACAGGACCGCAGGTTCTGTGGGTTTTTCTCATGATCAGACGAATTTTCAAAAACCTGCCGGACAGATTTTTTTATTGTGTTTTGATGTGATTATGCTTACAATAGACTCTATAGGGTCAAAAGTAAAAGGAGAACGCTTTCAGAAAAGAGAACGGGGGATTATTTTGGCGAAGCAGAAGGAGATCAAGACAAATGCCATGCGGATTCTGGAGTCCATGAAGATTCCATTCCGGCATTTGACCTACGAATGTGATGAATTTGTGGATGCTCTGCAGATTGCAGATATGCTGTCACTGCCTTACGAAAAGGTATTCAAGACGTTGGTGACAGTGGGAAACAGCAGGAATTATTTTGTTTTTGTAATTCCCATTGCCCAGGAGCTGGATCTGAAGGCCGCGGCCAGAAGCGTAGGGGAAAAAAGTGTGGAAATGATCCCGGTAAAGGAAATCAATGCTGTTACAGGATATATCCGGGGAGGCTGTACTGCCGTGGGAATGAAAAAGGCGTATGTGACTCGGATCCATGTCTCTGCCCGGGAACAGGAACAGATCATAGTCAGCGGCGGGCGTATCGGTTCACAGCTGGAGCTGGCGCCGGAGGATCTGGCCCGGGCTGCCCGGGCGGAATTTGCAGATGTCATCCGGCATTAGCCGCCAGTCTGAAGAGGGTACTTATGTTTTTTTGAGAAAGGGAGATAAGATGCAGGAAAAGAAAAATATTATGGATTATGATACGGTGGCATTGGACCAGGAGGGAAATGCTGTAATTATTATCGACCAGACGTTACTGCCGGGCAGGGTGGAGCTGATTGCTCTGCGGACAGCCCAGGAAATCTGGGACGCCATCTATCTTCTGAAGGTCCGTGGGGCACCTGCCATCGGAGTGGCGGCGGCCATGGGAATCTATGTGCTTGCAAAGAATATTGAGACAGAGGACTTTGAGGAATTTTACAGAGAATTTTGCCGGTACAAGGAGTATCTGGACTCGGCCAGACCTACGGCAGTAAATCTGTCCTGGGCACTGAAGAGAATGGAACAGGCGGCGCTGCAGGCAGGCCGTGCAGAAAAGAAGACGGTGCCCCAGGTGAAGGAAGTCCTGCGGGAGGAGGCACTGCGGATCCGGGGCGAGGATATCGAAGTATGTCGAAAAATCGGAGAATACGGTCTTACCCTGGTGAAGCCCGGGGATGGGATACTGACGCACTGTAATGCAGGACAGCTTGCAACTGTCAAATATGGCACAGCTACGGCGCCCATCTACCTGGGACAGGAGAGAGGATATGATTTTAAGGTTTATGCGGATGAGACCAGACCTCTGCTTCAGGGAGCCAGGCTGACGGCTTTCGAGCTGTATTCGTCGGGGGTGGATGTGACGCTGATCTGCGATAATATGTCGGCCAGCGTCATGGCCAGAGGATTGGTGCAGGCTGTGTTTGTAGGCTGTGACAGAGTGGCGGCTAACGGAGACGCTGCCAATAAGATCGGCACCTCCGTTGTGGCGGCAGTGGCAAAATATTACGGCGTGCCGGTATATGTCTGTGCGCCTACCTCCACCATTGATATGGAGACCGCCACAGGGGACCAGATCTGTATCGAGCAGCGTCCGGCTCACGAAGTGACAGATATGTGGTATAAGGAACCCATGGCACCGGAGGGAGTCAAGGTCTATAATCCGGCCTTTGATGTGACGAATCATGAGCTGATCGCGGGGATCGTGACGGAGCATGGTGTGGCGCGGGCGCCCTATACGGAAAGTCTGAAGAACATAATGTCTCAAAGAATCCAAGGTTAGGAGAAGTGATTATGAAGCGGAATGTCAGTCTGGAAGAGATTTCGGATGGACGGTTATACGGTTATAATGATATGGTAAAGGCAGACTGCCATGGCTGCAGGGGATGTTATCAGTGCTGTACGGGAATGGGAAATTCTATTGTGCTGGATCCTTGTGATATCTGGCGGCTTCAGGCTGGAACGGGAAAAACACTGCAGGAGCTTTTGGAAGAAGGAAGGGTGGAGCTGAATGTAGTGGACGGCTGTATTCTTCCTAATCTGAGGATGACAGGAAAGGATGAGCGCTGCAGCTTTCTGGATTCGTCAGGGCGTTGCTCCATTCATGAAAGCCGGCCCGGGATCTGCAGACTGTTCCCCCTGGGGCGCTGCTATCAGGACGGAGATTTTAAGTATTTTCTTCAGGTGCATGAGTGCAGGGAAAATAATCGGTCTAAAGTGAAGGTAAGTAAATGGATCGATACGCCCCGGCAGCAGGAAGCACACAGATTTTTATGCGGCTGGCATGAGCTTTTGGGCCGGATTGAAAGGCAGGTGACAGGCCGGGAGGACAGCGCCCAGGCCAGAGATTGGAATTTGGCCCTGCTGAAAATTTTTTATTTCGAGCCATATAGCACGGACCAGGATTTTTATAAACAGTATCAGGAGAGATTACGCAGGTTTGACGAATTGTGGGAGCACACAAGTGTGGAACGGCAATAAAGGAAAAAGTAATAGCAAACGAAAATGGAAGAATCGGGAACAATAGATGAGAGTTGAAGTAAGAGGATTGGAAGAAGAGTATCAGCGCCGACGCAAATCCAGAATCCGGGAGCTGAAGCGCCGGAGGAAAAGAGTGGAAAGGATCCGGCGGATGGCGATTTCCGGGGCAGGCGCTGCGGCGGCTGCGCTGTTGGTATTTGCGTTATCCCAGGGGACACACGCCAAAGGAGAATCGGGCGTTGCCTCTACTGTGCAGAGAAACCGGTGGATAGAGTTTACAGATGAAAATATTCTGGGAAACAGACAGACGGAAAGCTACGGACCGCCTTTGCCGGAGGGATATGGCGGGCTCTCCTTTGCCGCTTATGCCACAGATCATACAGAAGGCTTCGGAGAAAGTATTCTCAGCCAGTATGGAATCGTAATCGATGTGGAGCAGGGGACTATACTGGCTCATAGGGAAGGGCAGACAAGAATGAACCCGGCTTCCATGACAAAAATATTGACGGTATTGACGGCGGCTGAGGCATTGGGATTAAAGGGAGACGATTGGAAGGACAGTTCCCTGCTGGAAGATACGCTGGAAATTACCATGGAGGTTACGGACTATTGCTTTGTCAATGGATGCAGCGTGGTGGGATTTGAGAGAGGGGAGGCCGTAAAGGTGCGGGACATGTTTTACGGGACGATTCTCTCATCCGGTGCGGATGCCGCGTTGGCGCTGGCCATTTATACGTCCGGATCCCATGAGGACTTTGTGGAATTGATGAACCAGAAGCTGGAGGATATGGGATTGTCGGAAACCACCCATTTTACCAACTGCGTGGGAATTTATGATGCGGAGCATTACAGCACCGCTTATGATATTGCGGTGATTTTGAAGGCGGCATCTGAGAATCCTCTCTGTCGGGAGGTTTTGTCTGCTCACACCTATGTTACATGCCCTAATGAAGTGCATTCCGAGGGGATGCCCCTTTCTAACTGGTTCCTGCGCAGAATTGAGGACAAGGATACCCGCGGAGTGGTGCTTTGCGGAAAGACGGGCTATGTGACGGAATCGGGAAGCTGTGCCGCCAGCCTGGCTGTGGACAGCCAGGGCCGGGAATATCTGTGTGTCACTGCCGGAGCCTCCAGCAGCGCACAGTGCCTGGCCGACCAGGAGGCCCTGTATCAGAGGTATTTGACGGCGGATGTGTGAGGGGTATCTGAACGGCAGGAGCGCAATATTTCTGATTGACTTTATCACGGCATACCGTTATGCTATGGATAATAAAGGAAGGTGGGCCAAATGAATGTGAATGAATTTATGGAGCAGAAGGCAGTCACAAAATATAGGCTTTCCAAAAACAGCGGCATTCCGTACACAACAATTTGCGACATATGCAGTGGGAAGACAAAGCTTGAAAACTGTTCCGCAAGGACAGTTTATAAGATTGCGGGGGCACTGGGTGTATCCATGGAATCTTTGTTGGATTTTGATTCCAAAGAACGATATAACTTTGACCTTTATAAAAGCAGTGTGTGTCATCGCGTAAAGGAAATGGGAGACATTGACTTTATTATAGATACGCTGGAGCAGGATGATATCAGAGCGTACTACCAACGTGGGTGGTATCGGGAATGCCTGTATTTGCTGGCAATGCTGGACTATATCAGCCGGATGAACAGTGTTCCGGTTTGTACCAGGTATGACGATCTGCGCTGCTGTAAATTAAAGGAACCGATTTATCCATCTGGAATATTGACAGCGGCTCTTGTTTCTGGCAGTGAAGTGCCAAAAACAAAAGCATTGCAGGAGGCAATCCCTGAATTCCTGAGATTTAACATTGTGGAGAGCGAGGTGCGGAATGTCGTCTGAAGGAACAGGTGTATTCACGAAAGAGAATCTTGATACCCTGCTGAAGGAGCTTGCAAAGGAATTTAAGCGGCAGAATGGCACAGCAGTTCCGGCGGAGATTATCCTGATTGGAGGGGCCGCCATTCTTGCGGGGTATGGGTTTCGTGAGATGACAACGGATGTGGATGCGGTGATCCATGCCTCATCAGCCATGAAGGAAGCTGTAAACAGGATTGGCGACAAATACAACCTCCCCCACGGATGGCTGAATTCTGATTTTATGCGAACGGCTTCTTACTCGCCGAAGCTGGAGCAATTTTCTGTTTATTATAAAACATTTTCAAATATTCTTCAGGTCCGCACGGTGTCAGCGGAATATCTTATAGCTATGAAGTTACGCTCCGGTAGAAAATACAAGAATGATCTTTCGGATATTATTGGGATTCTGGCGGAGCATGAGAACAGAGGGAATCCAATTTCCAAAGACAAAATTGATATGGCGGTGTACAATCTTTATGGAAGTTGGGACGGGTTCCCAGCAGATTCGGTTTCCTTTATCAGCGATGCGCTGGAGAGGAAAAACTATGGAGTTGTCTATGCAGAGGTCATGGAGCGGGAAAAGGATTCCAAGGATATGTTGATCCACTTTGGAGAAAAATATCCTGATGTTATTACGCAATCCAATGTGAATGAAATACTGGCGTCCTTGAAACAAAGGAACCGTCCATTATAGGATTAATTCGCACACTGTCATTGTCTTCATAAATGAAGCAAACAGACATCGCTATCGTTTCTCAAAACGTCTCCATGCCTTCCCGGAAAGCAATGCCGGTGGGAGTCGCCGCCAGGCCGCCTCTGCCGGTTTCTCTGAGCTCTTCGGGAAGCAGTCGTCCGATGCTGCGCATGGCGTCGAAGACCTCGTCGGGAGGTATTCGGCTTCGGATGCCGGCTATGGCCAGATCGGCGCTGGTCAATGCGTTGACGGCGCCGCAGACATTCCTTTTGATACAGGGAACCTCTACAAGTCCTCCCACGGGATCACAGGCCAGCCCCAGCAGATTTTTCATGGCAAGGGCCGCGGCATGGCAGATGGCTTCGCCGCTGCCGCCGCACAGGAAAGCCACGCCTCCCGCCGCCATGGCGGAGGCGGCTCCGATTTCGGCCTGACATCCTCCGGCGGCCCCGGATATGGAGGCCCGCTGGGCGATGACTCCGCCGATGCCGGCGCAGACATAAAGGGATTTTATCATTTCCTCCCGGGCATATCCCTTTTCCTGTTCCAGGGACAGGAGCACGGCGGGAACCACTCCGCAGGAGCCGGCGGTGGGGGCGGCCACGATCCGGCGCATACAGGCGTTGGATTCTCCCATTTTTACAGCCTTTTCCATAACCAGGCCCAGCAGTGGACCGCACAGAAGGGATCCCTGGACTCTGGCCCTGGCAATTTTTTCGCCGTCCTGACCGGCCAGGCCGCTGGAAGAGCGCAGGGTGGGATCATAGTCCCGGTCCGCCGCTTCCATGGCCAGATACATCTGCTCCATTTTGCCAAAGGCTTCTTTTGCCGTGATCTCCAGTTCTTTACAGTCTCTGTCCCGGACAATTTCCCAGAAGGATTTTCCCGATTGAGTTTCCAGATTAAGAATGTCTTGAAGTGATTGATACATAATTCCTCTCATTCTGCCGTGGAGGCATTCAATTATTCAAATATTCACATATTCACAACCTATATGAACAAACTTCACAGGGCCTGCGCCTCTCCCGAGGCGCTTAAATAGACTACCTTCAGTATGCCCTCCAGACGGGTCAGCCATCGAATGGCGCTGTCGGGGATCTCCTGGTCGCATTCCAGCACCATAACGGCATGGCCGCCTCTTTCCGAGCGGTGAAGCTGCATGGTGGCAATATTGATAGCCCGGTGTCCCAGCATGGAGGTGACGTCGGTCATACAGCCGGGCTGGTCCAGGTTATGGACGATCAGGGTAGGGCTGTCTCCGGAGAAGCTTACGGGCATCCCGTCGATCTCCGTTACCCGTATGGCGCCGCCTCCGATGGAAGCCGCTGTAATTGTGGTTTCACGGCCCTGGATACCGGTGAGAGCAAGCTTTACGGAATTGGGATGCACATCCCCCAGATCCGTGCCGGCCAGCTGATATTCCATGCCCCTTTCCCGGGCCCAGCGGAAGCTTTGGGCAATGCGGGGATCGTCCACCGCAAAGCCTAACAGACCGGCGATCAGAGCAAGATCCGTACCATGTCCTTTACCTGTGGATAAAAAGGAGCCGTGGAAAAACACCTTAGCGTTCTTTACAGGTTCCCCCAGCAGCCTTGCGGCGATATTTCCTATTTTAACGGCTCCGGCTGTATGAGAGCTGGATGGTCCTACCATCACGGGCCCGATAATGTCGAATGAATTCATATAGTCTCCTTGACAGCCGGCAGTCATTGTGCCGGCCTGGCGCGTAACATATTGTCTTTAAGGAAGCGCTGATTGAATGTGTCCTCATCCGTCGGCGGATGCACACAGACCCGCGATGCAGGTCCGGTGCAGGAAACACCTTAATGGATATCTCTTTAAATATATAGCATGCAAGCAAAGATTACAAGGAAAAATCCAGTTACTTTTCACGGGTAGGGGACGCGAGGCGTTTTCGTGCGTATTTTGCACGCAAAACCCGAGAATACCTGCGCCAAAATGAGCGAATTTGGCTCATTTTGTGTGCATCATGTTGCTTTGAACGGCGAAGCCGTGAAAAGTAACAAAATCTACGGCAGGGGCTGTACATTTTTTAAATTCGGTGCTATAATCATCTGCGGCAGGAAGAGCGCAAGCTGTTCCTGTTAAATACTGAAATCAATACCCGCCGAAGGCGGGCCTGGAGGTAAGGTTATTATGAATCAAAAGAAATTTTTGAAACCTGTTATTATTGTCGTGGCCGTTGTGGTCATCGGAGCGTTATCCATGTTGGTCAATGCGCTGAATCAGGATAAACCGCCCAAGCTGAGCCTAAACGGTACGGAGCTGGATCTGGCCAGCCTGAAGCTGAAGGATCTGAATGCTGCCGGCTTTAACATGAAAAACAATCACAACAAGCTGGAGGGAGAAACCTTTTATGAGATGCGCGCCTATTATTGGGGAGAGAACTTCGATATCTCCATGGGCGGAATTTCTCTTTTAAATCGTCGCAGTTCATCTGTGGAATACGCTGACTGTGAGATCTTTGAGATCTCTGCAAAATCCAGGGACAACGACGGAAATCCTACCGGGCTACAGGTTACATACAACGGCGAGGAGGTTTTCGGAAAGACGAAAGCAGAACTGACTGCGCTTTTCGGAGAACCCAGCAAGGAGCTTACATCGGACAAGATCGTTTACTATACCAAGAGAAATCAGTATTCTACATATTTTTACTTCGACAGCAAGACGGAAGAGTGTTATCTGGTAGAGATACACCGCAGGGAAAAGGGACTGGTCAGATAAATCGATGAAGCTTTATGCAGGCGGCATTACTCATTATGTATGGGTAATGCCGCCTTTTTCTTATAAAAGACCATTGCATGGGCAGGGCAGATGGTGTACAATGAGGAACGTGAAAAAGTGAAAATAGTTTGTTGAAGAAAACGCAGTTTCCGGAGGCAGGCGGATCGGTATAAGGGAGGACGGTGCCGCTTGGCGGGAGGGAACAGACAGGAGGGTTGGTTCGATATGTCAAGAGCAGATTATACAAAAGCATATAAAATGGGAAAAAAGGATTATCAGGCGAGAATGCTTCGGGGGGAGAGGCCGACGCTGGCGGTTTTGGATGACATTATGCCGCCTTTGGGCTGCTATTATGAGGTGCCTCTGGGTCTGGTGCAGATTCCTACGGACCAGATTGTGGGAACAAAAACAGACGGAAGAAGCAATTCCTTTGCAGGGAATTTTATGCCCATATTACAGGAAAATTCAGAATTTGCCGCAAAATGGTCCTCTTTGAGCACCAGCCATGTGGAGGAGGGAATTCAGGATCCCATTAAGGCATACGAGTACATGAATAAGTTCTATGTGCTGGAGGGGAATAAGCGGGTCAGCGTCATGAAATTTTTTGAGGCCGTATCCATTCCGGGAGATGTGATCCGTATTGTGCCCAAGCGCACGGAGGAAAAAGAAAATAAGATTTATTATGAGTTTATGGACTTTTATCAGTATGCACCCATCAACTACATCTGGTTTTCCCAGGAGGGAAGCTTTGCAAAGCTGCAGGAGGCTGTGGGGAAGAAGCCGGGAGAGACGTGGACGGACGAGGAGCTGCTGAACTTCAGTGCCATATACACGACATTTTCCTTGGTATATAAGTCCAGAGGCGGCAGTAAATATCGGATTACGCCGGGAGATGCGTTCCTCTCATTTATTACCATATACGGGTACAAGACCATTGAAAAGATGACCACCAACGAATTGAAGGAACAGCTTACCAAGAGCTGGAAGGAGTATGCCCTGCTTCAGGAGGAACAGGATATTGATTTGAAGATGGAGCCCAGCCAGGAGAAAAAGCCGTTGCTGAGCCGGCTGCTTCCCGTGAGCTCTCCCAAGATAAAGGCGGCGTTTATCTACGAAAAGACACCCGGCACGTCAGCCTGGACCTATGCCCATGAGCTGGGCAGGCTTTACCTGGAACAGACTTTCCCGGAGGAGCTGAGCACGGTGCGCTATGAAAACGGAACCCAGGAGAACGCGGATGAGCTGATCGCAGATGCCATCAGTCAGGGCTGCGGACTGATCTTTACCACAACGCCCTCCTTCGTTCAGGCCAGCCTAAAGGCAGCTATTGCCAATCCCGAGGTCAGGATCCTCAACTGTTCCTTAAATACATCTCATCGATATATCCGCACATACTATTCGCGGATGCATGAGGCAAAATTCCTGATGGGAGCTATCGCGGGGGCCATGGCAGAGAACAATAATCTGATGTATATTGCGGATTATCCTATTTATGGCTCCATAGCCAATATCAATGCTTTTGCCCTGGGGGCAAAGATGATCAATCCCCGGGCCCGAGTTTATCTGGAGTGGTCTACCAGAAAGGATGTGGACATTGATGAGCGGATCAGAGTTACGGAAGCCTCTTGTATCTCCGGGAGGGATATGGTGATTCCCGAGGAGGGATCCAGATTTTTCGGTATTTATCATATGGACGGCGAGCATCCAAGAAACCTGGCCATGCCGCTGTATCATTGGGGAAAGTTTTATGAACAGCTGATTCGCACGATCATGGACGGAACCTGGAAGCATGATGAAAAGACTTCTTCCGAAAAGGCCATCAACTACTGGTGGGGAATTTCGGCGGGAGTCATCGATGTGATCTGTTCTCAGCACCTGCCGATAGGCACAAAACGCCTGGTAGAGCTGCTGAAGGCTACCATCAGCGAGGATCAGTTTAACCCCTTCTCCGGTGTGCTTTATTCCCAGACGGGTGTGGTGGTAGATGATCCGGAGAGAAGTCTTATGCCGGAAGAGATCATGGAAATGGACTGGCTGGCGGAAAACGTGGTCGGCACCATTCCCAAAAAGGAAGAATTGAAGGACCAGGCGGCGCCGGTGGTCAAACAGCAGGGAGTAGTGAAAAAGGAAGGTTAATTTACGCATGAAGATACTGGCCATCGGAGATCAGGAGTCTAAATTATTGTGGGATTTTTTTGACAAGAGTATGCTGGAGGGAATTGATCTGATCATTTCCTGCGGGGACCTGGATCCCCGTTACCTTTCTTTTCTGGTGACTTTGTCTTCGGTGCCGGTATTGTATGTACACGGAAATCATGACGGCAAATATGAACAGATACCGCCGGAGGGCTGTGTGTGTATTGATGACAGGGTCTATGTTCATGAAGGCGTTCGGATCCTGGGGCTGGGAGGCTCCATGCGGTACAAGCCGGGTCCCCATCAATACACGGAGAGAGAGATGAAGCAGCGTGTCAGAAAACTGTGGTTTCGCCTGTTTCGAAGCGGAGGCTTTGATATTCTGGTAACCCATTCGCCCGCTTATCAGCTAAACGACGGCCGGGATCTTCCCCATCAGGGCTTTCAGGTATTCCGTGAGCTGATTGAGACCTACCGCCCGAAATTTTTCCTTCACGGGCATGTGCATATGACTTATGGCAGACAGCATAAGCGATATGACAAATATCTGGATACCCATATCTTGAACGTTTACGAAAAATGTACTTTTGAATTTGAGGACGACGATCCCCAGTCGCATTTATATTAGTTCTCATTACAGGGAGTGCATGGCTGAACAATTACCGCATATACTTTAGAGAAAACGTGCGGATGGGGATGCCGGTATGAAAAAGATGCTGACGGCAATCCTGCTATTCGATTTGATAGCAGGGTTGCTTTTTTTAGGGATGCAGGAAATGAGAAGGTACAGATCGGTGGAGGCGGGAAGCAGCAGGGCTGCCATTATAGGGGAGGACCGGGTGGAAGACATTAAGAAGATTGCTATTACCTTTGACGACGGCCCGCATCCATCCTATACGGAGCAGCTTCTTGACGGGCTGAAGGAGAGAGGCGTCCATGCCACCTTCTTTGTGACGGGGGAGCATGCACAGCTGCACCCTGATATTATCAGACGGATGCAGGCCGAGGGCCATATAATCGGTAATCATACATACAGTCACATCCAACTGACTGAAAACAATCGGGAGAAGTTTAAGGAAGAACTGATCAAAACCAATGAAATCCTGAAGGAGATCACCGGGGAGGAAGTACAGTATGTGCGGCCTCCCTATGGATCGTGGGACAAAAGCTTTGAGAAGGAGCTGAATATGTTTCCGGTGCTCTGGACAGTGGATCCTCTGGACTGGTGTTCAAAAAACGTAAACTGTATCACGGAAAAGATTGTCAGCAAGACAGGGGAAAATGATATTATTTTGATGCATGATTACTATGATACGTCGGTGACGGCGGCGCTGAAGGCAATAGACGAACTGCTGGAGGAGGGGTATACTTTTGTGACGGTGGAGGAGATTTTGTTTGATTAATTCAGGTCATAATTCCTCTGTGATGGTGCAGGTGATTTTGTTTGACTGGGGAGGCCAACTTGCTTATAATATAGCCGATCAGAAGCTGCTCTTTAACTTCTGATAAAAGCCGCGTACTTTGCGGCACAAATGGATTATAGATTGTATATAAAGGTATAAATAGTTTTGAATAAATATGGAAAAATGAAGTGACTTTGGCATATAATCTGTATCATTGTAAATATCGAGGGAATAATATCAGGAGCAGGATAAAATGAGCGAATATACGTTGAAGAAAAGTGAACAGGAAGAACTGGAGAAATTAG
>CAJTVB010000032.1:21763-23474 GCA_910579755.1 uncultured Acetatifactor sp.
GGTAGGGGCCGCGAGGTGTTTTTGTGCGCTGTTTGCACAAAAACCCGAGACAGCATGCGCCAAAATGAGCGCTTTTTGCTCATTTTGTGTGCATCAAGTTGCTTTGAGCGGCGAAGCCGTGAAAAGTAACAGAAATTATATAATATAACAAAGGAACAAAACAATTCCATAGTAAAATTGGATGTTTTGTGATATGATGTAAACATGGAATGGGAGAAAGATACAGAATGAGGTTTGAATGGGACGAAGATAAAAACTCTATAAATAAAGAAAAACATAAAATTTCATTTGAGACTGCAGCACATGTTTTTGATGATCCTAATTATATAGAAATGTTCGATTTCGAGCATAGTGTTGAAGAAGACAGGTATATTGCGATAGGAAGGGTTGGTGATGTTCTGTTTGTAGTGTTTACAGAACGGAAAGAAACAATCAGATTGATTTCAGCCAGACTTGCAACGAATGCAGAAAGGGAACTTTATTATGACCAGGACATATATTATTGAGAATGGACAGAGACCTACAGAAGAACAGCTTAGAGAAATAGAAGAAGCGAAAAAACACCCAATTACATTTGATGAAGATTGTCAGGAGTTATCTCCGGCGATGATGAAAGCGTTTAGAAGCGCTGTTGTACAGAGAAATCGCAAGAAAAAAGCATAAAATATCCGAAAGGATAGAACCTAGGGCACGTGAGAAGTAGTTTCATGTGCCCTTTGACGTACCTGCTAAATATTTAGAATATACGACAAAAATCGCTACAGTATGTTTTCAGAATCAAAGTTGAGAGGTTGGCATGGAACAGGTTTTTCTTAAATGTCAACCCCAAAATTAAAAAAAGTGAAAAAAACTTTTAGTCCTAACTTGACACCAGCAGACGACGGTCCGCATCTATCCTATACGGAGCAGCTTCTTGACGGGTTGAAGGAGAGAGGCGTCCATGCCACCTTCTTTGTGACGGGGGAGCATGCACGGCTGCACCCTGATATTATCAGGCGGATGCAGGCCGAGGGCCATATAATCGGTAATCATACATACAGTCACATCCAACTGACTAAAAACAATCGGGAGAAGTTTAAGGAAGAGCTGATCAAAACCAATGAAATTCTGAAGGAGATCACCGGGGAGGAAGTACAGTATGTGCGGCCTCCCTATGGGTCGGAGGACAAAAGCTTTGAGAAGGAGCTGAATATGTTTCCGGTGCTCTGGACGGTGGATCCTCTGGACTGGTGCTCAAAAAACGTAAACTGTATCACGTAAAAGATTGTCAGCAAGATCGGGGAGAATGATATTATTTTGATGCATGACTACTGTGATACGTCGGTGACGGCGGCGCTGAAGGCAATAGACGAGCTGTTGGAGGAAGGGTATACTTTTGTGACGGTGGAGGAGATTTTGTTTGATTAATTCAGGTCATAATTCCTTTGTGATGGTACAGGCGATTTTGTTTGACTGGGGAGGCTAAATTGCTTATAATATAACCTATCAGAAGCTGCTCTTTAACTTCTGATAAAAGCCGCGTACTTTGCGGCACAAATGGATTATAGATTGTATATAAAGGTATAAATAGTTTTGAATAAATATGGAAAAATGAAGTGACTTTGGCATATAATCTGTATCATTGTAAATATCGAGGGAATAATATCAGGAGCAGGATAAAATGAGCGAATATACGTTGAAGAAAAGTGAACAGGAAGAACTGGAGAAATTA
>CAJTVB010000032.1:23484-38423 GCA_910579755.1 uncultured Acetatifactor sp.
TAAAATGAGCGAATATACGTTGAAGAAAAGTGAACAGGAAGAACTGGAGAAATTATATAATATAGCAAAGGAACAAGACAATTCCATAAATTTAAATTTAGTCTATATGACTATGAAATTGACAGATGAAAATTACGATGAGATTATGAATTTTTTCTTGGAACGGGGTATCTCAATGATTCAAGATGACGTTGAGCCGGATGTAACCGCATATGCTTGCGAAGGAGAGAAAATCAGACCTTTTGATCCTTCGAAGATTGATATTACCATGAAGCCCCTGACGTTGGATTCATTATTAAAACGGATACAAAAGGGAGAAATAGAATTTGATTCTTCTTTTCAAAGGAAAGCGGGGTTGTGGGATAAAAAACAAAAAAGCCAGCTAATAGAATCTATTTTCTTGCGGATTCCGTTACCCGCATTTTATTTTGATGCTTCGGATGAAGACAAATGGCTGGTTATTGATGGGCTGCAACGAGTGACAACTTTAAAGCAATTTATAGTAGATAAAGATTTTAGCTTACAGGAAATGGAATTTTTCCCGGAATTAAACGGATGCGTATATGATCAGCTTCCAAGAGCCTTTCAGAGAAGAATTGATGAAACAGTAATCAATGTTTATCTGGTAAATCCGTCCACACCAGATAATGTAAAATATAACATATTCAAGCGAATTAATACAGGGGGGCTTGCATTGGAGGCGCAGGAAATCAGAAATGCATTATTTCAAGGGAATGCGACTCGGTTCCTGCAAGATTGTGCGGCACTGCCATGTTTTGTGGCGGCTACAGGCGGGAGTGTAAAGAGTGAGAGGATGCTGGATCGGGAATTTGTACTTCGGTATGTTTCGTTTTGTTATCTGGACTTAAATCAATATTCCGGAAATATTGATGAGTTTCTCAATGAGGGAATGAAGTATTTAAATCATGCTGCAAAAGGAGAATTGGAAGAGATAGAAAAAGAATTTACGAATGTGATGTATAATATGCATAATCTGATGGAAAAAAATACGTTCAGGAAGATATGTTATGATGGCCGCAGACGCCCTATTAACAAGGTTATTTATGAATCATGGTGTTATGTAATAAAGAATTTGTCCCAAGCAGAAGTGAATAAGCTGATTAAAAACAAAGATGAGGTGCAAAAGAAATATATGGATCTGTGTGAGAGCTCAGACTATTTAAAATTTTTGAAAGCATCGGATAAAAAGGCTGTATATTTACGAATTGATTGCGTAATGTCTCTTGTAAAAGGTGTATTGGAGAATATTGAAAATGATAAAGCAGATTAGTGTTGAGAATTTTAAATGTTTTGAGGAAATGTCTGTAGAGTGCAGGGAGTTAAATCTGTTTACAGGAGTGAACGGCATGGGAAAGTCCACCGTGATACAGGCATTACTCTTGTTTCGGCAAACGTATGAGAGAAATAAGCAAGGGTTGAATAATCCTGTGATTCTGAACGGCCGTTATATAAGTTTGGGAAAGATAAAAGATATTTCATATTGGTATAAAAAAGATGAAGATATTCATTTGACAGTGAAAGAAGATGGGCTGGGAAGCTGGATATGCCATTATAGTGAGAAAGATCAGGCATTATTGATGGAATGCCATGCGGTGGCTCATGGAGACGGGCTGGCAGGAGATGGCTTTGAATATATTTCTGCTGAGAGACTTGGTCCCAGAAGATATTACGATGATTTAGGAGAAGAGCGTTATACTCCCACACAGATAGGGAGTAAGGGGGAATATGCTGTTTCATGCCTTTATTCATTAGGAAGTGATTCGGATTTTAAGGTTTATGATAATATGAAAAATCCCGGCGAAAGTAGTGAACGGTTGGAACTACAGGTTAATGCGTGGATGTCTGAAATCTCGCCAGGCATCAGGATAAAGGCAATACCTAATATGGATTCTGATGTGATGGGGCTGCGATATTCTCAGCCGAGCATTATGGGAGAAGAGTCGGCAAATGCGGTAAACATGGGATTTGGCGTATCTTATGTGCTGCCTGTCATAATTGCTTTACTTAAGGCCAGAAAAGGCGACTTATTGATACTTGAGAATCCCGAGGCGCATATTCATCCGAAAGGACAGAGACAGATAGGGGAATTGATTGCGAGGGCGGCATCAAATGGCATTCAAGTTGTTTTGGAAACACACAGCGATCACATTTTAAATGGAATCAGGCTTTCTGTAAAGCATGGGCAGATTCGACCAGATCAGGTAAAATTGAATTATTTTTATATCTATGAAGACAATACTGGAATGATAAAACATGATATGACATCGCCGGAAATTCTTTCGGATGGAAGTCTGTCTAATTGGCCGGATGGCTTTTTCGATGAATGGGATAAAGCAGTAGATGCACTATTTTAAATTGGAGATATAATACATATGATATTGAATGAATTATCAATTCAAGGGAATAATATGAACCGCGAGGAAATGAATCATGCTATCAGTCATTTCTTAAAGGTTTGTCAGAAACTGTTTCATGAAAAAGGTGATCCCAATTTTTTCTATACCACGGAATTGCTGACAAAAGAGTTGATATCAGGTTATACAATTCACGATTGGCTTAAGAGTTCTGAAGTCTCACAACAGGAAAAGGCTTTTTTTCGGATGATTATTAACAGAAAACAATTGATTAAAGGAACGGATTTCCTGGGAAGTGAATTGATAGTTGAAGTTGGGAATGGTGAAAAAATCAGTGCTGTTGGCTGTTTGGCGGCATACGAATCTGAGAGTTATGTTGTCAGCATGAATACATCACTCTTATGGCGGGCGGATCAGATTGCCGGAACTTACGTGACATTGGAACAAGATGACAGGCAGGTATCTATAGTAAATTGCTGTTTTGAGGAACAGTTGTATTCTTTAAGAGAAAAAGAAAAAAGCAGAACTAAGCTGATGGTATCTTCTGGGAAGGAATTGTGGGAAAAGAGGGAACTGCTTTATCCGCATTTGCGCTTTTGTGATAGTGTTAAAGAGCAATTGGGCGAGGCAAGAATTTCACTTCATATTCAGATGATAATGGAGCGGCTTCAGTTATTGGAGGATTATTTTAAGGATTTTGATGGGCGATTTGATAAGAATGATGTAGGGTATCGTTGTCGTGGCGAGTCGGAAACTGTGGAAAAAAGTAATGATTTGCGTAGATTGAGGGTGTTCAAAACTCCATATGGAAAAGAAGAATTTTTTGGCTGGCACATCAGTTTTGCAGGAAACTTTCCGGGAAGAATCCATTTTATCCCGGATGCAGAGCATAGATTGGGTATTGTGGGATACATAGGAAAGCATTTACCAACAGGTAAGTTTTCTACAATTTAAAGTTATGTATGGCTTGACACGAGCTGAGGGCCATATAATCGGTAATCATACATACAGTCACATCCAACTGACTAAAAACAATCGGGAGAAGTTTAAGGAAGAACTGATCAAAACCAATGAAATCCTGAAGGAGATCACCGGGGAGGAAGTACAGTATGTGCGGCCTCCCTATGGATCGTGGGACAAAAGCTTTGAGAAGGAGCTGAATGTGTTTCCGGTGCTCTGGACGGTGGATCCTCTGGACTGGTGCTCAAAAAACGTAAACTGTATCACGTAAAAGATTGTCAGCAAGACCGGGGAGAATGATATTATTTTGATGCATAACTACTGTGATACGTCGGTGACGGCGGCGCTGAAGGCAATAGACGAGCTGTTGGAGGAGGGGTATACTTTTGTGACAGTGGAGGAGATTTTGTTTGATTAATTGACGGGTTTTATGGGTTATGATGAGGTGTGGGGATGCATTTGAAGATTGTGATACAAAATTGATTTTGAGTATTTTCATTTTGGCTCATTTGGTTTATCATAAGGTCAGCCCTCTTCTCTGTATGGTAACGGTTGTGGCGATTTTATTATGAAAGCAATCAGGTCAGATTATACCAGGCGGATTATTTGTGAGTATGGCGAAAAGATTGCCGGAAAGGAGAAGATATGCCAAGGACAGTGAGTATTGGATGTCAGGATTTTGAAAAGCTGAGGGTACGCAATAATTTTTATGTGGACAAGACTGCATTTATTCCCGCGAGCAATGAGGAAAATAGCCATGCTTGCATGGGTATTTGACGAATGCCGCGAGGGTCAATACCCCGCCCCTTGGGGCGCTTCAATTTTCATGCCCCGCTGCTTGCGGCGGGGTGATTGACTAAAGAATGGTGGGAAGCGGATGATGAGGTAACGCTGATTACCCGGCCCAGACGTTTCGGAAAGACGCTGACCATGAGCATGCTGGAAAAATTTTTTTCAGTGGAGTATGCCGGGCGCAGTGACCTGTTTGAGGGGCTGGATATCTGGAAGGAAGAAAAATACCGCAAGCTGCAGGGTACATATCCTGTGATCTTTATCAGCCTTGCTCCTGTGAAATGGGTAGATATGATATTATGATAGAACCCAAGAAAGCAGAGGCGGCTGCTTTTATTATTGAATTCAAGGTAGTCCATGCGAAACGGAAAGAAACTCTGGAGGATGGAGTCAAAGCCGCGCTGCAGCAGATTGAGGAGAAGCGTTATGAAGCTGTGCTGCTGAGCAAGGGAATAGCCCCGGAACAGATCAGGAAGTATGGATTTGCCTTTGAGGGGAGCCAGGTGCTGATTGGGAGGGCGTAAAGGCTCATTAATTGCTTATTTTGGAAGAATAAGCGAGGAAAACGGGAATGAATATAAACGGTGTGGAGGTAAATATGGATACGAAAATGTACAGCAGACCTTTGTCTTTGAAGGATGTAAATATTACAGACGAGTTCTGGAAAAACGAAATGGAACTGATCAGGAAGGAAGTGATTCCTTATCAGTGGGAAGCGCTGAACGACAGGGTTCCGGATGCTGCGCCCAGCTTTTGTATGCGCAACTTTAAAGTCGCAGGGAAAATGAACCGTGAGAAAAAGGAAAAAGGGGAGGCGTTTCAGGAACCTGTGTATTCTTTCCGGGGATTTGAGGCATTGCCGGAAGACCCGGGGCATCTGGAGGATCGATTTTATGGTTTTGTTTTCCAGGACAGTGATTTTTCGAAATGGATTGAAGCAGTGGGATATTCCCTGACACAGTGTCCGGACCCGGAGCTGGAGCGGATAGCTGACGAGGCGATAGATATCGTCTGTGCCGCCCAGCAGGAAGACGGGTATTTGGATACCTATTATATCATCAATGGAAAAGATAAGATATTTTCTAATCTTCGGGATCACCATGAACTGTATTGTTTCGGCCATTTGGCGGAAGGCGCGGTTTCCTATTGGCAGGCAACCGGAAAAGATAAATTATTGAAGGCCGCAGAGCAGTTTGCGGATTACATTGCAGATTATTTCGGGCCAAAGGAAGGTCAATGCAAAGGGTATCCCGGACATGAGATTGCAGAGATGGCATTAGTCCGGCTGTATGAAGCGACAGGTAACAGGAAATACCTGGAGCTGAGCCGTTTTTTTATTGATGAGAGGGGGAAGCGCCCATATTATTTTGACCGGGAGCATTCAATACAGGGGAAAGAGGATGAGCTTCGATATGCCTATCAGCAGGCGCATTTGCCGGTAAGGCAGCAGAACGAGGCGGTGGGCCATGCGGTACGTGCCGTTTATCTGTATTCCGGCATGGCGGATATTGCCCGTCTGACAGGGGATGAGACCCTGTATAAGGCATGTGTGAATCTGTGGAACAGCATTACCGGGGAAAAAATGTATATCACCGGAGGGATTGGTGCGACACATCTGGGAGAAGCATTTTCTTTCCCGTATGATTTGCCGAATGATACAGCTTATGCGGAGACATGTGCTTCCATAGGACTGGTATTCTTTGCAAGACGGATGTTGGAGATTGACCCGGATGCAAGGTATGCCGACGTGATGGAGCGTGCGCTTTATAATGGTATTCTGAGCGGCATGTCGCTGGATGGGAAGAGCTTCTTTTATGTCAATCCGCTGGAGTCGGTGCCGGAGGCCTGCCATAAGGATGAGCGTAAGTTCCATGTAAAGCCCGTGCGTCAGAAATGGTTCGGCTGTGCCTGCTGTCCCCCGAATCTTGCCCGCCTGGTATCTTCGGTTGGTTCTTATGCGTTTACGGAAAATGAGGATACCTTGTTCGTGCATCTCTATGTGGGCAGTATACTGACAAAAAGAGTAGGGGAAGAGGCTGTGGACGTTCAGATCACATCTTCGCTTCCGTGGAGCGGAGAGGCAGAGATACGGGTGCGGGCAAAGGGAAGCTCTTTCCGGCTGGCGCTGCGGATTCCGGACTGGTGTGAAGGATACCGGATAAGCGGCCTGCAGGATGCAGATATGAAAGAGGAAAAGGGATATCTGTATGTGGAAAAGGAATGGGAGGAAGAAGAATGCCTGAAGCTTGTCTTTCCGATGAAAGTAAGGCTGATCAAGGCGGATCCGCGTGTGCGGGAAAACGTGGGCAAGGCAGCCGTTACAAAGGGGCCGATCGTATATTGTTTGGAGGAGGCCGATAATGGGAAAAACCTGCATTTGTTGAGCGTAAGCAGTAAATCAGCGCCAGAGACGGAAGACATGTCTGTAGAAGATACTGTAGTGAAAGCAGTGCTGATGGACGGATTTCGGACAGAACCTGATACAAAAGAACTTTACAGTACTTATACGCCGCCCAAAAAAGAACAGGTGCGGTTAAAGTATGTACCATATTATGTATGGGCAAACCGTGGAGAAAATGAAATGCAGGTGTGGACAAGGGTAGAGGAATATAAAATATAGTATCTTTAGGGGGAGAATTTATAGGGAAGGACGTGAGGGTCAATAATGCCCGGGGCTGGCTGTCCGGAAAAATCGGAGCCTTTTGCGATAGCCGCGGTATTTCAGGATTTCTCTGTATTTTCCTTTCCTGTGGGCGAGAATGTACTCATATCACCAGGCTTTTTTCGGAGACGGGAGTGGAATTTTCAGGAGGAGAAAGACAACAGCTTGGAATTGCAAGAGCGGCTTATCAAGCGGCAGCCGCCGGATTGAAAATCCGGCGGGCGAAAAAAGGAGCTCAGATGATTACATAAGGGATCTCCAAAAGAGAGGCAGTTTTGGCAAACAGCGAAGCGTTTTTTCCCACGGAGAGCGCCAGATGGTGGGTGGGCGCTTCCCGGAACCATTTATCCATGTACTGTGCTGGGGTTTCCGGGAAACTCACATGGGTGGAGGTGTTTCCGTTCATCAGGATGGGCTCGTTTAAGGCCTGGCCTTCGCTGATAATGAATTTCAGCCGGCCCTCCCGGGTCTGGGTGATTCCAAGCAGGGTAACCGGTCCTTCCTGGACCTTTGCCTCCACGGAAATTCCGCATCCTCGTTTACCATGGTATACACCCATTCCGCGCAGAATGGGTTTTTCTCTGGAGATTGCAAAGTGGAAGGGGCCGTCATGTCCCAGAATAATCGTGTTCCGGTTAAAATCTGCCGCCACGATTTCGCAGAAGCTTCCGCCTCTGTCCAGAAGGTCGGAGATTTTCATGGCAAGAGCCGTTTTGATGTCACCCTCTCCGGAGCAGGCGATTCCTTTTGCGGTGAGCAGGGAATGGCCCACGATAAATCCGCTCTGAAGCTGTTCATATTCGTTTTCATCCCGGCCGTGATAGTAGTAGGACAGGCTGTCCAGCTTATTTTCGACGGTCAGCTTTTCCTGCGCTGCTGCCACTTTGGCAGACCAGAGAAGCTGATCTTCATCGGGCCTTCTGGCTATGGGGTCAGAGGGGGAATCACCGGATATCTCAAAGAAATCGGAGATTTCAGTCATTTTTTCCCTTATATCCGTTTCCGTTACCTGAGACAGGCAGTGCCATAGATCACACATTTCCAGAATTTGAATGTGGATTCCTGTCTGGGCCTGCAGCAGGGTAAAGTCGCTGTACATGTCCAGCATCCCGCTGTAGTATCCCCCCAAAAAGCCGAATACAGCGTGGCTCAGGCTGCGTTTTACCATAGCGGCGCCGCACCATTCCTGGATTTCCTGCCATGCACGGATTGCTTCCGGACGTTCCTTTGTGGTCTCATCTGCCAGGGCATAGGCCGGAGTATGGTCGAGACCTAAAAGGCCGTTCACGCAGCGGAAGGGGATTCCTGACCGGTTGAAGGCGTTTGACAGCTCCGGTATGGGGCAGGCCGTGCACTGTGCCAGCCAGCGGTCTGTCCCGGTTTTTTCATAATTCATTTCCGGAGCAGGCTGCAGATTCAGGACAATGACAGGAGCCTTGTTGATCTGATGTATGGGAAGCACACTGGCGCTGGTATAGTAGGTGGCGGAATGGCTGAACACAATATCCACATTGTTCTGGTTGAAATATTCCCCGGCGGCCCGTCCCTTTTCCTCCGAGTCCACCATACCATAATTATAGATTTCCCCGAAATCAGACAGCCGCCGGGCCAGAAAAGCGTTGTAGTTCAACAGGCAGTCGTGCAGTCCGGGAAACTGTGCCCAGTACACGGATAAGCCTGCGCTGTATAATCCGATTCTTGCTTTCTTTACTTCCTTTAATCGTTTCATCTGCTCCCTCCTCGTTTTCCCAGGCATTAAGGCCTGCGGGTATTGGCTCTATAACAATACAATATCACAGGCGAAGACGTACGGCATCAGAGGATTATGGCTGTTTATAATAATTTCTTGACTTGCCTTACGCCGCAGATATAATATTACTTATCAAAAGCACGCACTTGATGCGTTTTCAGAAAACAGGGCCAAAAGAAAGGCAGTTATGTACAGACAAAAATCATGCAACCACTGGTCAGAGGACTCTGTCTGGAGGATGCTTTACACGACTCCCCAGGCAAAAAAGATGCTGTATTATATTCAGGAAGCCGGTGATTTTACTGCATACAGCCAGTATTATACGGAGCGGGAGAATTTGAGTTCCTTTTTAATCGTCTATACGCTTTCCGGGGACGGGAAGCTGCTGTACCGGAAAAACGAGTACCCGCTGAGAGCAGGCAGTGTGTTTTTTATCAATTGTATGGATTATCAGCTGTATCAAAACGATTCGAAGTATCCCTGGCATTTTCTGTGGATCCATTTTAACGGCTGTTCCAGCCTGGCCTATTTCGAGGAGTTTATGAAGGGCGGTACCCCGGTGCTTTACACAGAGGAAATTTCCAGGGAGGAAGAGTATTGCAAAGCCTTCCCGGGGAGAATGCCGGAAGGCGGATGGTCTGTAATAGAAGAGAATCTGAGAAGCATCCTGAATTGCTGTGCAGATATGAAGTTTCAGACAGAGATATTGGTGTCCCATGCTGTTGAGACAATATTGACGTTGCTTTTGTCGGCGTCCTGCAAAAAACGGCTGTCCGTCTGCGGCGCTTCTGCCCGCATAGAGGAGATGATGAAATACATTGACCGGCATCATGGGGAGAAGATCACACTGGACACGTTGGCGGCGGAATTTGCTCAAAACAAGTATACCCTGCAGAAGGAATTTAAAAGGGTTGTGGGCCTTACTCCCACAGCTTATACGATTGCCTGCCGCATAAATCATGCCAGAGAACTGCTTCGATACAGTGATTTGACAGTGAATGAGATCGCATATAAGGTGGGCATGGATAATGTGAGCCATTTTATCAATCTGTTTAAAAAAAGCGAAAATTTAACACCCGGAAGCTTCAGGAGAATCTGGAATCAGGAGGAAAGAAGCAAAAGACCGGGATCATAATCCGTATTTTTCCCGATACTCCCCGGGAGTTCTTCCCGTGAATCTTTTAAATACTCTGGAAAAATGGCTGGGAGAGGAAAATCCCAGGTAAGCGCTGACTGCGGTCAGCGGCTTATCGGAATAGCGGAGGAGGCGTTTGGCTTCCTCCGTTTTTTCTTTCAAAATGAAATCCGTGAGACTTTCGCCGGCCTCTGCCTTGAAGCGCCGGGACAGATAGGGACGGCTCATGTACAGCTTTCCGGCGATGGCTTCCGCGGTGATCGGCTCGGACATATGATGCTGGATATAGTTTGCCACATCCAGAGTGAGCTTGGTGGGCCGTCCGCCCCGGCGAAGCCGCTCTACCCGTTCCGTATAATCCAGAAGCATCCGATATTGAAGATTGGTGATGGCTTCCGGGAACGACAGCAGCTCGCATTGCTGAATATAGGAATCGCTCAGGGAAAAAGCATCGTTCACATCCATGCCGCCGCGGATGGCGGCCCGGGAAACCAGGGTGACGGTGACAATGAACATATTTTTCCGCTGCCGGAGCTGTTCCCGTGCCAGAACGCCGCCGCGGATGGCCGGAGCGGCGTGTATCCATTCTCTCAAAGCGGCGGTGTCTCCCTTTTGGACAATGCTCATGATAGCCTGCTCCTGGTCCAGGGTGTTATGCCCGGCCTTGATTTCTTCAGCCATAGCAGACAGCTTTTGAAGCGTCTGCCGGCGGTTCTGATCTGCAGCCAGCTTTTCCTGATGGGCAGGGTAAATAGCGATGTCCTCTAAAGATAATGTTTCGCCGTTCAAAACATGATTGATGGTGAAAAGCATTTGCAGGATGCTTTCAAAGGGCATTCGAACGATGCTCTTCATCCCTGCCATAAAGGCCTGCACATCCTCTTCGGCCACATCAGCCTGAAAAGCCAGCTCCCGAAGCTCCTGCTCACTTTCTCCGATCTGTCCTGTGGGACCGATGACAATTTTTGTCTGCCCGGCGTTGACAATGCCATAATAGTGAAAACGCCTTGTGGCCACATAGCCTACATGGGCATGTACAGCGAAAATCTCATCTCTGTAAATGATCATGGGGTCCCGGGGCAGCTTTGACAGCGAATAGAAAAAAATCAGCTTTTCGCTTTCAAAAATCCGGACAGGAACACCGGAAAGGTTTCCGATGGTGGTACAAAGGTAACATATATCAAGCTTCATGATGCCTCCATTTCGATGCGGTCAATTGCGATGGCTGACCGGCGAAGTCCTTCGGAAACAGGAATTGTTTGGCTACAATTATACTTTACAGGTTACAAATATGCAAGCGCCCTCCCGGGTATTTGTGATACATTAATTTACAGGAATACCATTTATTTATTTTCATGTCAAACGGCATTTTCACAACGATAAGGAGGAAGCAAGCATGTCATCAAAAAAGCTTATAGAACATCAGGCGTTTCACACCAAAATTCATTCCCCGGAGGTAAAGCCTGCGGAAAAATGGCTGGGATACCTTCTCGGCCCGGCGGGAGCGCTGCTGCTCAATGCAGTTCTGGCCACATATTTGAATGTTTACTATACGGATGTTCTGAAGCTGACCACTGTATGGGGCGGCGCGTTTCTGGTATTTTTCCCTATTGTTTCGAAAATCATTGATGCCATTACCAATGTGGTCATGGGATATGCCATTGACCGTACCCGCACCCGGGAAGGAAAGGCTAGACCCTGGCTGCTTTTGTCCGCTCCCCTTTTGACTGTCACGGGCATTTTGCTGTTTACGGTTCCGGATGCCTCCGAGACGGTACAGGTGGTCTGGGTCATGGTATCCTACAATCTGTTTTATTCCTTTGCCTACACCATTTTCAATATGAGCCACAATCTGATGGTGCCTTTGTCCACCCAGATACTACTCAGCGGGGCGGCCTGTCTGTATTCAACCAGATCACCACCATCATGATGAGCGGCATTCTTGTGGCTTTGGTGTTCCCTATGGTCATTATGCCGGCAATTGGTGTGGATGGAGGAAAATGGATCGCTCTTATGAGTGTGCTTTCCATTTTGGCGCTTCCCCTGACGCTGCTGGAATATTATTTTACAAAAGAGCGTGTCACAGAGGAGACCCAGGCAGTGGGAGAGGAGCGGATTCCTTTTGGAAGACAGCTTAAGGCTATTTTCACGGACAAGTATATGCTTATTATCTACGGCTATTTTCTGATCTACACCTTCGGCTCTTCTATCAAAAATATGAGTCTGGTATATTTCTGCAATTATGTTTTGGGTACATATAACGACGGCATCACTCAGACGCTTGTGTCTGTCATCGGAGGAATCCCCATGGGCATCGGCATTTTTGCCGTATGGCCACTGGCAAAGAAATTCGGAAAGCGCAACGTGACTCTGGCAGGCTTTGTTCTTTACGCGGCGGGCGGCCTGGTCTGCTGGATATTTCCCACGAGTATGACTATGATGCTTGTGGGTCAGTTTATCAAAAATATCGGCGGCCTGCCCTGCGCTTATGTTTTTATGGCGCTGTTTGCGGATGTGCTGGACCACCTGGAATGGAAGACCGGCTTTCGCAGCGACGGTATTGCCATGTCCGTTTACAATATTATCGCGGTGGCAATGGTTGGCATCTGTCAGGGGATTTTTAACGGACTGTTGGCAGGGGCAGGCTACATAGCTCCTGAGATCATAAACGGCACAACCACAGCAGTGGTCCAGTCTCAGGCTGTGAAAAATGTCATCACCTTCGGCTTTGTGGGGCTGGAGGTCTTTACCGGCGTCATCCTGGCGGTGTTGCTGATCTTTCTGAGCGTGGAAAAGGATATCGGCAAAAAGCAGGCGCAGATCAAGGAAAGGAGGGAGCTGCGATGAGAGCGGTACGGTTAAAAACAGAATATATGACAGATCCCTGCGGCATTGATATCGTAAAGCCCCGGCTTTTCTGGAACTGTCACGGGGGCAGGAAACAGACAGCATACAGAATCATGGCCGAGGATGATAATGGCATATCTCTTTGGGACAGCGGCAGAGTGGAGAGCAGTTCCATGCACGCATCCTGGGGCGGCAGGCCTGTGCCCATGAAGACAAAGGTTACATGGAGGATTTGTCTTTGGGATGAAAACGGGGATCCCGGTGACTGGCAGGAAGCAGGTTTTGAGACAGGGATCGACTGCTGGCAGGCAGGGTGGATTACCGGAAATTACAGGGTGGATAAAAGAAAACGTTACCCTGTGGACTGCTTTCGGAAGAAATTCACGGTATCTCACGTAAAAAAAGCCCGGCTGTACATTACTGCCTGCGGGCTGTATGAGGCCAGGTTCAACGGAGTCAGGGCGGGGGATTTTGTGCTGGCGCCCGGACATACGGACTACCGCAAACGGATACAGTACCAGACCATAGATGTGACCGGGCTTTTAACTGACGGGGAAAATGTCCTGACAGTGCAGCTTGCCGACGGCTGGTACCGGGGATCCTGCGGCGCCTGGGGATTGAAAAACCAGTACGGCACGGAAACAAAGCTGTTGGCTCAATTGGAGATTACCGGGGCCGACGGCTCCACGGAAACGATCTGCACCGATGGAACCTGGGACTGGAGTAATGACGGACCTATCCGCTTTGCTGACAATCAGGACGGGGAGGTGTATGATGGGGAGGCCGTTCCTGTATATGGAGGAAAAGCAAGGGTGACAGAGCATAATGTAATGCTCATGTACGGTAAAGAAGCAAGCAACCGAAAACAAGAGATAAACCGCCAGCACCACACTATTCCGAACCAAAGACCAAAAGACAAGCATTATGGAAATGTCCATAGCCAGTTATACACATTTCCACGAATGCCGACTATGGCGTTACTCTAATTTATCTATTTTATATAATATTTAACGAAAAACATCAAAAATATAATGACAAGCATTCCATTATGTGATATAATATAAAAAACAAAATAAAGGAGTATCAATTATGGATAGGATAGAAAACATTAAAAAAGCAAGCTATCTCATTGGAAAAGTAGGAAAAGTATTTCAAATAGTATTTGGAATATTTACAGGAATGTTTTTGATTTCTCTTATCATACTGTTTGTACTGCGTAGTACACTCAATACGATGATTGTTGAATCTCAAACAAGTTTTGATTTTAGCAATATGGGGTATTGGACTAAAAAATTAGCAAGTGAAGGTAAGGTAGCGGAAGCCAGTATTGTGTTTTTAATATCAGGAATATTGTTTTCGTTAATTTTGACAATAATCATGCACTTTATTGTCAAAATATTCAAAAAAATTTGTAATGATTATTCGCCATTTTTACCCGAAATTGTAAAAGATATAAAAATTGTTTTGTTATTAACTACATTACTAATTTTAAAAAACAGTATCGGATTAGGCATTATTTCTGGTTTTACATTTTGGGGGATCATAGAACTTTATGAGTATGGGTGCGAATTACAAAATCAAGTAGACGAAACATTATAGGTGTGATAAATATGGCTATTATTTTAAGATTAGATAGAGTTATGGCAGATAGAAAAATTTCATTGAATGACTTAGCTGAACAAGTAGGAATTGCAAATGTAAACTTATCTAAAATAAAAACTGGAAAGGTAAGTGCTATTCGATTTTCTACATTAAATGCAATATGTGATGTATTGGATTGTCAACCGGGAGATATATTAGAATTTCAAAAAGACCAATCAAGTAACAAAACAAGTCAAGCTAATAAATAAGTATTATTTTGAGGTAGTAAATGAGAAGTGATAGTCTAAAATGTTATACTCCTCCGAATAATAAAAAGCAACACTCTTTATGTCGTTAGAAAAAATTTTCTATGATATGTTCATACGAATACAAAGAACATATCATGTATGTTTTCAATAACAGGAGGTGGAAATTGTCGCTAAAATAATCATACTCACGTTCAATGACGCAGAAGAAAAAGCAGTCGAGGAAGCCATAGCCGCCCTTGTTGATATGATACCGCTGGAAGCCATACAGCCGCCACATTCCCCTATGCTGATTTTTCCGGGATTGGAAATCAGACCACACCAACGCCGGGTACTGAAAGGCGGTGCAGACATAAGCCTAACCCGTTTGGAATACGGCGCACTCTGCTACCTTGCCGCCAGTCCGGGGAGGGTATTCACAAAGGCGCAAATCTTTGAAGCCGTATGGAGCATGGAGAGCGAGAGCTGCCAGTCAAGCGTGACAAATGTGATTTACAACTTGCGGAAAAAGATAGAGCCGGACAGCCAAAACCCCACCTACATAAAAACCGTTTTAGGCATGGGCTACAAG
>CAJTVB010000032.1:38430-39606 GCA_910579755.1 uncultured Acetatifactor sp.
AGAGCCGGACAGCCAAAACCCCACCTACATAAAAACCGTTTTAGGCATGGGCTACAAGTTTGCTTCTGGGGAATGACAACTGAATAACCGCCGCTATTAACGGCAACACAGAAGCAGGAAATCAAGAAAAGGTTTCCTGTTTTTTTGCGTCCAAAAGCGGGGGAAATTTTACGCCGCACTAAAAAATTTCAAAAGGTTTTTCAAAACATTGCCAAATTTTCATTTTTTCCCGTAGTAGGTAATAGAGGGGAAAACAAACGCCGGACAGTTTGGCGTTTTTTGTAACCGTTTGTATATTATTGCGAAAAGAAATTCCAACAAAAGATATAAAACCTTGCCTGTTTGCGTTTGCCGTGCGTAGTAAGGTATAGGGGGAAAATAACTGCCGCTTTGTCAGGCAGTTTTCTCTTTTATGTGGCGTAGAAAATGAAAAAATTTCTGAAAATGTCCGTCCATTTTGGCTTTTGCGGTTTTGTAGGTATTAGAGGGGGAAATGCCGCCTCAGAGTTGGCACAATCCCCGCCCGCCGAGGGTATCAGCGGAAAATCCACATAGAGGAAGCCGTTACTTTCTAAGAGCAAGATTCTACCACAGTACCAAATTTCGCTAATCGCTCAATTTTGTCCTGCGGGAATCTTGTTGGGGTTGCCACCCCAAGCCCGCCTTTTGCGGCTTGCGCCGCTTGAAAAAATCTACCCACGAAAGGAGGTTCACAGCCATGAAAAAATACAACACGCCCCACCGCCGCCGGGTAATCAAAACACGCTTGACCGAGGAAGAATACGCCGAGTTTTCCGAGCGTGTCACCCTCTGCAAAATGAGCCAAGCCGAGTTTATCCGACAAGCCCTTACCAAGTCAAGCATACGCCCGGTTATCACCGTTTCCCCGGTCAATGATGAATTGCTTTCTGCCGTTGGGAAGCTCACAGCCGAATACGGGAAAATCGGCGGCAACTTGAACCAGATTGCCCGCTGTCTGAACGAGTACGGCGCACCTTATAACGCCCTCTCCCAAGAGGTACGAGCCGCCACAGCGGAGCTTGCCGCCTTGAAGTTTGAAGTCTTGCAGAAAGTAGGTGAAGCCGTTGGCAACATTCAAACATATCAGCTCTAAAAATGCCGACTATGGAGCTGCCGAGCAGTACCTAACTTTTGAGCATGACGAGTTTACCATGA
>CAJTVB010000032.1:39653-39861 GCA_910579755.1 uncultured Acetatifactor sp.
TTTGAATTGCGGTGAGGAAGATTTCGCCATAGCCTGTATGCGCTCCAATCTGAAATACGGCAAGAA
Organism: uncultured Acetatifactor sp.; assembly: GCA_910579755.1. Classification (GTDB taxonomy): domain Bacteria; phylum Bacillota; class Clostridia; order Lachnospirales; family Lachnospiraceae; genus Acetatifactor. The sequence continues at coordinate 39,720 of CAJTVB010000032.1, forward strand.
CCAAAAGCGGGAGGACGTAAAGAGCCACCACTATATCATCAGCTTTGACCCCCGTGACGCACCCGACAACGGCTTGACCGTAGACCGGGCGCAAGCGTTGGGCGAGGAATTTTGCAAGACACATTTCCCCGGACACCAAGCC
>CAJTVB010000033.1 GCA_910579755.1 uncultured Acetatifactor sp.
GCATAATCGCAGACTTTTCAGGCATTTAACAAGTTTGAGTTTCACGGATTAAGGTATTTCTTAGGCGCGAGTGAAATATTGTTTCCTTATTGCAAAGATTATTTATTTGTATTATTACTTTTTACTCCCGCCAGTATGTTGCAGGTACTATTTCAAAATTTAATCATTACAGCAGGACGCCCCGGTTTTGGCATGGTACTTTCAATCAGTGCTGGAGCAATCAACGTGATGTTGGATTATATTTTTATGGTACTGCTTGATATGGGAATTAAAGGCTCTGCATTAGGAACAGGCATTGGATATTTAATTCCGACAATAATCGGTATAGTTTTTTTCTTAACTGGAAAAGGAAGTATACGGTTTAAGAAACCCGTTTTTCGTTTTTCCGTATTATCTGAAAGTTGTTCTAACGGGTGTTCTGAAATGATTAGTCAAGCGGCAGCAGCAGTTACAACATTTCTCTTTAATGCTACTATGCTAAAGCTACTTGGCGAAAATGGTGTTGCTGCTATAACGATTATTATTTATTCGCAATTCCTATTAACAACTTTGTATATTGGTTTTTCAATGGGTATAGCTCCTGTTATCAGTTATAACTATGGAGAGCAAAATCATCAACGATTGAAAAGAGTATTTAGAATTTGCTTACGCTTTATAGTGGCTGTTTCTGTTTTAATTTTTGTGATATCAATATTTTTTGGCTCATACTTAGTCAATATTTTTTCTTCGACAGGAACTCCTGTTTATGATATTGCAAAAAATGGATTTATAATTTTTTCATTTAGTTTCTTATGTTGCGGAATAAATATTTTTGCTTCGGCTGTTTTTACAGCTCTTTCTAACGGGAAAATATCTGCAATTATATCCTTTTTGCGAACATTTGGGCTAATTACGCTATTCCTGCTTACATTGCCCCGAATTTGGGGCGTTAATGGAGTATGGATAGCTGTTCCAATCGCAGAATTGATAACCACGATTGTTTCGATAATGTATCTGCAAAGAAACAAAAGAAACTATCATTATATGTAAAAACTACCCACCTAACTAATGGTAAATAAAAAAAACCGTTGTTCGGCGGTAAAGTTTTCATGCGCCAACAAAATATGAGCGACCTAACGGCGGTTTTGAAATAGCAATCAAAGCCGCTGTTTTCTTTTTTCAAAAGTAAGAATACAGAGGGTGTGTTAAAGTTGCCCTTTTTCAAGGATATGGCGGTATCAAGGAGGTATCGCCATGTCCTTTTTTCTATGCCCTAATGGGTTACTATCAAAAAAAGCCATTACCCGCCAACGGGTTATTCCGGTTACATAGATGAACTGTCAAATCAATTAAATACTGTTGTTATTTCCTATGCGCCTGTCTGCGTTTTGCAGACGGGCGCATTTTGTATTTTCTCCAAAAACTTTTTCAAGAAATTTCTAAAAACCAACGTCCATTTTGAAGTCCGTCGGTTTGAGGGTTTACGAAAGGGGACATTTCAAATTCCACCGCTTTCGCGGCAGCGAAAGGAGGTGAGAACATGAACGAGCCTATTCGTACCCAATGGCAAATCCGTTGTGCTTTTAACGGCTTTTGCAAACTGGCGTTGAAGCGAGAAGCTATGAACGCCCACAGGGACACAAAGCAACGGCAATTACGCGAGGTTACTTTTTCCGACCTGTCGCCACTGGAAGAAAATCAGCTTTACGTCTGCGACAAATATTTTGCAGATGATGAAGCAGAACAGTCTTTCGTTGTCGGCGGCAAAGAAATTACTGCGAAGCTGCTTGCCGAAGCCCTGCACAGTTTGCCGGAAGAAAAGCGGGAAACCGTACTGCTGTATTATTTCTTTGATATGAGCGAACGCGAGATTGCAAAGTTTGCAATCTGTCAAGGACAACGGTACAGTCCCGCCGGACAAGCTCAATGAAGCTGTTAAAACGCTATTTGGAGGAAAGAGCCTATGACTGCACAGATTAGTAAATCAGAACAGGACGAACGCGGCTTGTTGCCTTACCCGGTAATCATAGCCGCAACTAAGGGCGACCCGGAAGCTATGAACATTGTCGTACAGCATTACGAAAGTTACATAGCGTCCCTGTCTATGCGAAAGCTGCGTGATGAGCGCGGAAATATCTATTGGGGCATAGATGAGGATATACGCGACCGCTTGCGTTCGCGTCTTATGCGGGCTGTCCTTTCATTCAAGGTTTGAGATAACCACAAGCAGCGTCCCCCTTTCCGCTGCCTGTTGACTTGACCTTGCTTGCTCTTTGATAAAGAAAGCGACGCAAGATAACGGCGACGCAGTATAGGGCAAATCGGATACGTCCTTTTTGCGTTGAGCCATACGGCGGGTGCGCCATGACGCTTTCCCCTATTGGAGAAAGTCGAGCGACCACCACCACGCCGGAGAACAAGTGTAGCGGCTTGTGGGCGACGACGCGCACTAAGGGTAGACAAGCCTTTACAGCCATAGTCCGAGCGTTAAAAGCGTCGCAGGCATTGGGTAAAGCTGCCTTAACGGGCAGGGGTGGAACTCCCGTGAGGTTGTGCTAACAGCCGTCCGATTAAAGCCCCTTTTACTATTCACTTTTCCTAATATTGAAAGGGGGACGATACGATGAGTAACGCCGACGTGCCTATTTGGGAAAAATACACGCTTACGATAGATGAAGCAGCTAAATACTTCCGTATCGGAGAAAACAAGCTGCGTAAATTAGCCGAGGAAAAACCTGCCGCCGGGTGGGTTATTATGAACGGCAACCGTATTCAAATCAAGCGCAAACAGTTTGAAAAAATGATTGATACCATAGACACAATCTGATAGTGAAATTGAGCCTTGAATGTGCTATAAGGGATAAGCATATCAAGGCTCTTTCCGTCTTGGAAAGGAGCATTGAAAAATGTCAAAGAAAAGACGTGACAGCAAAAATCGAGTTTTGTGGTCGGGAGAGAGCCAGAGAAAAGACGGAAGATATGCTTACAAATATATAGATACCTTTGGTAATCCGCAGTTTGTGTATGCGTGGAAGTTAGTACCTACGGACAAGACCCCTGCCGGAAAGCGTGAGGATATATCCCTACGGGAAAAGGTAAAAGAGATACAGAAAGACCTTGACGACGGGATAGACACCATAGGCAAGAAAATGACGGTCTGCCAACTTTATGCAAAGCAGATACGCCACCGGGGAAATGTAAGGTACAATACGAAAAACGGACGCAAGCGGCTGATGAAGCTACTGGAAGAAGATAAACTTGGGGGCTGCCCCATTGACAGTGTGAAGCTGTCCGACGCGAAAGAATGGGCAATCCGCATGAAAGAAAAAGGAATTTCCTATAAGACTATCAGTAATGACAAGCGTTCCTTGAAAGCTGCCTTTTACACAGCGATACAGGACGATTGCATAAGGAAAAATCCTTTTGACTTCCAGTTAAACACTGTCATTGAAGATGATACAGAACCAAAGGTTCCGCTAACACCAGCGCAGGAAGAAAGTTTTTTGTCCTTTGCTCAAAATGACAAAGTTTATCAGAAGTATTATGACGAGCTTATTATTTTGCTTGGGACAGGGCTTCGTATCTCTGAACTTTGCGGGCTGACCGATACTGACATTGACTTTGAGAATAGGATAATCAATGTAGACCACCAACTTTTAAGAAGTGCGGAAACAGGATATTACATTGAAACACCAAAAACGAAAAGCGGTATTCGTCAAATTCCAATGAGCGAAAAAGCATATGAAGCATTTAACCGAGTGCTGAAACGGCGCAGGGGTGCAAAAGCTGTTACTATTGACGGTTACAGCAATTTCCTTTTCCTCAACCGGGACGGCTGCCCGAAAACAGCTACCAATTATGACGGTATGTTTAGGGGGCTTGCAAAGAAGTACAACAAGTACCATGAGGAAGCTCTACCGAAAGTAATGACACCGCACACCTTACGTCATACGTTCTGTACCAACATGGCAAATGCCGGAATGAACCCGAAAGCATTACAGTACATTATGGGACATTCCAACATTACTATGACGCTGAACTATTACGCACACGCTACTTTCGACAGCGCAAAAACTGAAATGCTGCGGATAGCAGCTTAGTAGTAAATTAAGGTTTTACTACTTCTTTACTACTTTTGAAAGCAAAAACCTAAGCGGATATAAAAATATATGTGAGTTTCTTCCGATACGAAAAATGCCGGAAAAGCCTGTAAATACGGGCTATACCGGCATATAAGAACTTCTAAAAAGATAATCAAAATTCATATCTAATTTTGTGCAAAAAAATCTGACATTCCTGTATAGAACCATCAAGATTGGTAATACTATAATCAGCAAGATAAATCGACACTAAATTCAATCTAATAATTCGACAGAATATGGTACATATCTGAATCTTATCAGAAGGATCTTTCCTCCATAGACACAGAAAAATTTACAGCCTCTATATTATAAATAAGGCGTTTTCATAATCTTTCACATAGTATCGAAGGTTTTTCCTGCCTTTTGCGATAACAGTATGCCCCTCTTTTTCGAGCAGCTCCTTTTGAGCCTCAATACCACCGGGATATTTTTCGTTCAATTCACCATTGGCTTTTAGTGTTCTCCAATAAGGCGTTTTATCATCATTTCTTTGGAAACTTGCCCACGCAGCAATTGAGACAAATATTCCCGCCGTAATTGGCTCTGTAAAATCGGCTCCGTTTATCCGTGCAAAATATTCTCTTATTGTGCCTACGGTGAGCAGTTTTCCAAATGGAACCAGTCTCATGATTTTGTCGTAATCAATCGGCGGGGCAAAGTACATTCTGTCTCCGCCGTATTTTTCTATGCTTTTTTCATCTGTAATTGTCTGAAATTTCGGCATATCTTTATTGTCGTTCAGCATTGCGTTGAAATCTTTCTTATCTTCATTTGCCATAGCTAAGCACCTCCTGAGTAAAAGCATAGACCAAAGAAATCATATATGCAATGAGACAGTTTAAAAATTATATTATTTTCCACCTATGATTTCCATGGTCTGGTTTTGCCAAGCCAGCCTTGTTCTGCCCAATACTTCCCATCGAGATATTCAGGGTCATTTTTATGTAGCGTTTGCTGCATCAAACGGCATATGGAAAACTTTATTTTTGTAATACAATTTGTGTATGCGGGTTTTGCATAGTCTATCCGTGCAAACTTTTGAGATAGCTTTTTCACTTTTCCTGTCAGTTCTGCCCGCTTCTTTTCGGAAAGTCTTTCCCAAACAATATCGCTCATTAATGCACCGGAGAATATTCCGATTTTAGAAATTCCCCACCAGGATAAGCTGTGCTTTATATCCTTTGCCGCAGATTTTGCTCCCGCACCTAAACACTGCGTAATAATTACTGCCCGCTTTTCAAACATTTCCGGGGCAGGGCGGTGGGGCAGCCAGCGGTAAGCAAAATGGTCGAGGAACGCTTTCATAGCTCCCGTAGTGTGAAACACATACGCAGGAGAGGTCATTACAATTAAATCTGCTTCCAGGAGTGATTTGTCAATTTTTCCGATGTATTCTGCGTCTTTGCAGGTGTTTTCGCCTTTTATCGTACAGTTAACACAGCCATTGCAGAAATTGGGACAATCTTTTGGAAGATAATATTCCGTAATGTTCGCTTTACCCCTAAAAGTGGTTAAAAACATTTCTTTTAGCCGGTAAGTTACACCGTGCTTTTCTGTTCCGTTTATAACCGTTATTTCCATCATTATACCTCCAATATATCGTGTAAAATTTGTGTGTGCCATGCCCTGCGGTTTTCTTTTTGACTCAGATCAATATCAAGTATCACTGATGCCGTTTCATACCGGAGAAAAGCCTGCTGCATAACCGAAATCAAGCAAAAAGTTTTTCTTTTTACAGTATGTTCATCCCAGTCGGGACGGCAGGCAGCGACAAGAGGAAGATATGCGGCGTAAGTTTTGTGAGTGTTGTCGTCTGGCTTCGGATTTTTCATATCGGTAAGCACTGATATTCTGGAAACTGCATAATGCTCGAACAGAAAATCAAAAGTCATGCTGCCGAGATATTCTAATTTTTCAAAAGGTGTAAAGCCCTCTGCTTTCTCTCGAATGTTCTGAAATTGCTCAACAATTCTGTTTATGATACGCTCAACGCATAGTTCAATTAGTTTATCTTTGTTCCCAAAATGATAATTCACAAGACCTAACCCAACATCTGCCCTTTTGGATATTTCACGGACAGTGATTGTATCTAAATCTTTGTCTTTTTCCTCGATGAGTGCAATCGTTGTCTGTATGATTGTTTCTTTATTATCCATATATACGCGCCTCCTGAACAATGTTCAAAAAGTATTATACTGAACGATGTTCAAAAAGGCAATAGGCAGTAACGTTGGATTCGCAGAAAGAGAAAGGCTTTTGAAAAGAGTCTCTCTTTTTTGAATTGGGAATGGTAAAAAGTATATGAATGTGATAGAATATCAGCAGTTTAATTCACATGGGAGGAAAAAGATGCAATCAAAAAACAGAAGAAGCAGACTGCTGTTCTTATTATAGGGGGAGAAATTGTGCTGGCGGCGCTTCTTCTTTTTGCGATAATATGGCTGACAGAGAATGTGCAGACGGGGCTTCTGGCGGCAGCGATGGTTCTGGTATTTTCCATACTGGTTCATCAATTCAGGAAAAATGCAAGGATTCTCCTGAATCAGGAAAAGGCGGACAAGGACCGGCTTCAGGCGGCGCTTGCTCAGATTGAGCGGGAGCGGGCCGCCATGGAAAATATTCAGGCAGCTTTGGGCTCCGGCCCCTGGAGTATGGAGTTTGATGAGCGCGGAGAGATCATCGCCTGTATCTGGACCGATGTGTTTCGGCATATGCTGGGATATGAGGGGGAAGCGGACTTTCCAAACAGGCTGGATTCCTGGTCGAATTTGCTGCATGAAGAGGACAAAGCGTATGTGATGAAGGAGTATTGGTACACGGTGAGAGATTACACCGGCGAGAAGACCTATGATGTGAAATATCGTCTTCTCACCAGAAACGCAGGGTGGAGATAGTTCCATGCGGCGGGCCGGCTGTCCAGGAGAGAGGATGGTTCTCCGATCACCTTTGTAGGTTTTTTTGTGGATATTGATGATGAGAAGAGGATGGAGGCGCAGCTGGAAGCGCAGAGAGCGGATCTTGAGGACGCGCTGGCTGCGGCACAGCATGCCAACCGGGCGAAGACTACGTTCCTCAATAATATGTCGCATGATATCCGGACGCCTATGAACGCCATTATAGGCTTTACATCGCTTGTCGCCGCGCATATCGACAATACGGAGCAGGTACGGGGCTACCTGACAAAGATTGCCACCTCCAGCAATCATCTGCTGAGCCTGATTAATGATGTGCTGGATATGAGCCGCATTGAAAGCGGAAAGGTAAAAATCGAGGAAAAGGAGTGCTCTCTTCCGGAGATGCTGCATGACCTGAAGACCATTGTACAGGCAGATATCATGTCAAAGCAGCTGGATTTCTATATTGATACGGTGGACGTGGTAAACGAGAATGTTTTGTGCGACAGGCTCAGACTGAATCAGGTTTTGCTGAATCTGTTGAGCAATGCAATGAAATTCACAAAGCCTGGCGGTATGGTAAGTGTCCGGATTCTGCAGAAGAGAAATGCGCCGGAGGGCTATGCGGCTTATGAATTTCAGGTGAAGGATACGGGAATCGGAATGAGCCCGGAATTTTTAAAGAATGTTTTTGAACCCTTTGAGCGTGAGAGGACAAGTACGGTCAGCGGGATACAGGGAACCGGGCTTGGAATGGCGATTACCAGGAATATTGTGGATATGATGGGCGGTACTGTCACCGTGGACAGTGAGGTGGGAAAGGGGACCACGTTTACGGTCTCTCTGCAGTTTAAGACCAGCTCCTGCCCTGTAAGGCAGGAAACGATACCTCAGCTGCAGGGGCTTCGGGCGCTTGTGGTTGACGACGATTTTAATACCTGCTCCAGCGTGACCAAGATGCTGGCATCCATCGGCCTGCGCCCGGACTGGACCACATCGGGCAAGGAGGCGGTGCTCCGGGTGAAGCTTGCCGGGGAGCAGGAGGACGAGTATGCCGTATATATCATAGACTGGCTCATGCCGGATATGAACGGAATCGAGGTGGTGAGGCGGATTCGGGGGATGATCGGAGAGGATACGCCTATTATCGTTCTGATCGCCTATGACTGGTCGGATATTGAGGAGGAGGCGAGAAAAGCGGGCGTCACGGCTTTCTGCTCCAAGCCCATCTTTTTATCGGAGCTCAGAGAGGTACTGGAGTCGCCGTTTGCGTCCGGCAATCAGGATGAGGCTTCGCAGGAGACATTTTCCTTCCAGGGAAAGAAAATTCTTCTGGTGGAGGATAATGAGCTGAACCAGGAAATCGCTGTGGAGATACTTCAGGAAACCGGATTTGTCATGGACGTTGCGGATGACGGATCCGCCGCGGTAGAACGGATGAGGGAAGCGGAGCCCGGTCAGTATGATCTGATTTTGATGGATATCCAGATGCCGATTATGGACGGTTATGAAGCCACAAGACAGATTCGGGCGCTGGAGGATCCGGATATTGCCGGTATTCCGATTATTGCCATGACAGCCAATGCCTTTGAGGAAGATAAAAAAACGGCGTTGGAAGCCGGAATGAACGGTCATATTGCAAAACCAATTGATGTTCCTGTATTGCTGGAGCTATTGTGGGAGATCGTAAAACCCACAGCAGTAAATTGAGACGGTAAACCGCCCCGTATGTGCGGGGCGGTTTGTGCAATGGGGAAGAAGCATTACCATTCTTTCTTAAGCTCCATATTCCAGTCTGCGGCAAAGGGGCCGGCGGCAAGAGATTCCATGCTGCTTATCAGTGCTGCACGCTCTGCGGCGCTGCTTTCGGAATCATCCAGGGATTCTTCTGCCCAATAGGAATAACCATAGAGATAGCTCTGGTTAAAGTCCGCCCAAGAGTCAAAAAGCTCCTGGGATTTTACTGCGGCCTCCAGCATTTTGTCCATGGCTTCCTCATAGGTGCAATAGCCGGCCGCATAGCCAAAGCTCATAATGGTTCCTGCCCGGCTTAGATCCCAGGCTGCGATGGCGCTGTCTCCATAAGCGCACCATGCGTCATAAGCTGCCAGGAGACTGATATACGTGCCTTCCTCCAGGTTCTGTTCCTTCAGCTTGGCGTCAAAGGCATCACGATCCGGCTCATTGGTTCCGCCGTATTGGCTTAAGAACTCCAAAGCGTCCGGGTTATGGAGTCCGGTTATCAGCTGGTCTGCCATTTCCATCAGGTCGGCGGCATTCTCCACACCCCAGCTGTCCGACAGGCTCTGACGGGCCTGGGATGCAAGGGCCTCAAGCTGGGCTTCATCTGCGCCCATATCCTGCAGCGCTTTAATGGTTTCGCGGATGTTGGCTCCGTTCATGCTATCCAGAACCGCGGTCATACCGTTGATAAAGTCTGTGGTTCCTTTCTGCCCTGACGCACCGTCCAGAATCTCCAGGGAGATGATCTGTATGGCTTCCTCCACATCATCGCTGTTTCCAATGATTACTACGGAAAAATAACTGTCTGCAGATTCCACATAATATCCGTAGGCCTGCCCTTTGCTTGCTCCGCTTCTGGCTACGCCTTCCCGGGCCAGACACCGCTCGGCGCCCTCTGTGGAGGGTGCGTCCGTATCCTCCCAGCTCACCGTCACACCGGAACCGCTTAAGATCATGTTTGTTATATGATCCGCATAATCCTCCAGACTTTCCATATCACCCGGATTTCCCGGAACATTTGCCTTGGAGCTTCCCAGAGAAACGCCGGAAAACCCTGTCCGATCAGATCCGCCCTCCAATCCCATCATGGCAGCTCCTGGCAGCTCCATGTCCGTCTGTGTGAGACTCTCCAGCAGAATTACCTTATATGTGCCGTCTGAGGAAATATATTCCTGGGAAGCCGGAAGATTCTCTGCTTTCTGGGACTCTTTCTGAGATTCCTCCTGGGTCCCCTCCTGAGCTGTGTTTCCGGCGGTGCTGCCGGGTATTGTCTCCGGCGCTTTTTCAGGAGCTCCGCAGGATGTAAGCATCAGTCCCATAGCCATTGTCAGTGATAAAAGGTTTCTTTTTTTCATGATATTTTTACTCCTTCATTCTTTTTGTTCCGGTTCCGGCTATGCTGGGGCATCTTTCGAAAAAGGCCTGCACAACGGTTCTGCCGGTCCCGGAAGCGTGATTAAAAAGGCAGAACCATTATAGCATAATCAATGTTGAGAGTGAAAGATAAATATTTCATATTTTTTATCAGGGCAAGGAGTGCCCTGTCCGGCTGTTCAGTACCACATGAACCTTATTGGAGAAGGATTTTTTAGCAGAAAATAGAATGGAGATTGATTCCGGAGAAATGAAATTGTTAATCGACAATACGGTATAGTGAAGAGCACTCTCGGAAATTCAATAATATTGTTTACAAGAGCCGGGTTAAGAAGAATAATCCCGATGAGGAATGAGGGGGTGGTGATACATAATGGCTGAGAACAAGAATACAAAATTGCAGATCCGGAACAGCATTGTGGATTTCCTTGTATTTACAAAAGATGCCCATGAGGACGGTATTGAAGTCCGTGTGCAGGATCACGATGTATCTGGACTATGCCACAAGGCAGGCCAGACGACATATCCCGATGACAATGGCAGATTGGGCTTCTAAACTGGATGCTTTTCTGCAAGTTAATGATGCAGAAATCTGCTCTGCTGGATGCGGTGACAGGTGCATACATCCCATCGGGGTACCTGCCGGTAGTCCTTCCAAAGGATATGGAAACTGTAGAAACCCACTGTGAGGACGTGGCCACAGATATAGAACCATATCAGGACGAGGATGGGCATGTGTATGGCCTTGGCTATGGGCTGGAGGCTTTCTGATGAAATCGCTGCCAGGAGGCGGGCGCGGAGGACCGCGATGGTCAGCGGATTCTTGACATACTGCCCATGGATTTGTACAATAAGATTCAGTGGATGCGCGGAACATGAGCCGCATCTGCGTTTCCTGGGCTTTAGGGAGGCGTATCTTTGGAGTTGAAAAAAGGAGGGCTGTCGAAATGGAAAAGGATAAAATGCTGTCAGACCGGTTATATGACCCCACAGACGATGAATTGACAAAACGGAGGATCAAAGCAAGAAAGCTGGCTCGCAGGTATAACAATATGGATGAGGACCAGTGGGAGGAAATGCAGGCGATCCTTTCAGAGCTAGTGCCAAACAGGGGGGCAGATACCTTTTTTCAGGCGCCGGTCTATTTTGACTACGGATGCTTTGTATCCTTTGGGAAGAGATGCTCCGCCAACTTTAATTTCACCGTATTGGATTGTGCTTCCATTACAATCGGAGACAACGTAATGTTCGGCCCTAATTGCACATTGGCGGCTCCGATGCATCCGCTCTGTCCGCAGGAGAGAAATGCCAGAGAAAGAGAAAACGGCGAATTATATAACCTTGAGTATGCCAAACCCATAAAAATTGGCAGTGACTGCTGGCTGGCCTCCAATGTGACGGTATGCGGCGGGGTGACCATAGGGGAAGGCTGTGTGATCGGTGCCGGAAGTGTGGTTACGAGAGATATACCGGCCCATTCGCTGGCGGCAGGAAATCCGTGCAGGGTAATCCGGCAGATTACGGATGCGGATCTGATGGAAGGTCAGTGTTCAGATCAATGAAAGGGGTTATGGTGTATTGTCCGTGGTGCTTGGCTGTTGCTGATACAAAATACGGTACTGCCTGGGAGTCATGCCTGTCATTTTTTTGAACTGTCTCATGAAATGACATTCGTTCTCATAGCCGCAAAATGCTGCCAGTGAATGAATGGACATTTCTGTGGTGCGCAGGTAAAACTTTGCGTGTTTGATTCGCGCTTCAATGACATCCTGCATACAGGAGTGTCCGAAGAAAAACTTATATAAATGATGGAAATGGGATGTGCTTATATGAATCTGGTCCGCCAATTCATGTACATCCCATTTTTTGTTAGGCGCATTCAGTATTTTTGTACGCAGCTCGTTCATCGGATAATAGTATTTATTACTGCTGTTGGGGTCAGGAGCAGTATGGTATTGTGACGCCAGAGAGTAAAGCAGGGTGTGCATCAGCGAATCGAGGACATTTTCCTGATAGATATGGGAGGAGAGTTTTTCAATCACCACCAAACGGCTATAATCCGTAAGAGTTCCCATATAATGCAGTGAAAATGGAATATCGAGGGGAAGAGATAGTCTCTGCAGAAGGTCGGCATCCTCCCCATGCAGCTCAAAATGAATCCAATCGTCATTATAATGAGGCATTCTGCATCCATAATGGATATAGGAATGTTTGTCGTAGATTATAACAGTATTGGGCGGTGTATCCAGAAGCTTACCGTTTTGCTCAAAGTATGCTTCTGTTTTCACCAAAAGCAACGTATAATCATCATTTCCCATGGAGTTGCAGGTATCTAGTGCGACCATGTGTTTGGAATCATATCCGCATCTGTTCACCGTTATCATCTGCGTAGTCTCCCTTTACAGAAAAAGTCAGTTTATTACATTTTAGAGAATTGTTTTGCATGTGTCAAGCTGTTAAGCTTATGTGGTAGTGACAGTAAGATGGTTAAAAGGCATTCCTGAAAGTCTTGAAATTTATGTATAAAGGAGAGGATCATGTTGAAAAAAAGAATTGATTTACTGAAAAGCTGGAGGCAGGAAAGAGATGAGGAAGGAATCTCCTTTTGCTTCCCTGCGGAGAGCGGAGCAGGTATCAGGCCTTACGGGTTTGACACGGTGAACGACGCAGCAGAAGATGTGATGCGCTGGTACGGACTGCGGCTTGGAGTGGAAACGGCATGGGTAAATGGAGAGATAACGGTCACAGCAGAGTTTTATTATGGGCAGAAATTGTCCTATAGCCTTCATTTTGCCGAGACTGGACGCCATGACTGTGAAATCTGCCTGAAAGATTTCCCTGTAGAGGAGGCGCAGGCAAATATCTGGAGGAATCTTACTGCTATACGGATATGCGGTGCAGCACAGGTTTATCGGGCAGAGCTTGTCAGGGGAAATGGACTGTATGTGGAGAGCGATGTATTGGGTAAGGCCGGAGATATCGGCGAGAGGGTGGTTTATCGGGTAAAAGTACATAATTGTCTGGAAAAATCGGTTTCAGTGCGTTCATTTCAGCTGTTTGAGGGCTGGGAATCCATGCCTGCGCAAATTTCTCCGGCAGATTTCAGACTGGAGCCGGAAGGGGCACAGGAGGTGGAAGTGTCCGTGCAGGTGCATGACTATATGCCTGCAGGTGCCCATGAAAAGACAAAGGTTCGTTTTGTCCCTGAGGGCAATTCCGCACAGGCTGCGGAAGCCGTGTTTATGACGTTAAGACGTCTGGAGCACCCCTATATCTATCATACTGCTGAAAAATGGCAGGAGGTAAAAGAGAACATTGAGAAATATGATGTGTTCAAACCGGAATATGAAAGGATCAGGAAAGATGCGGACGTCTGGGAAGTGCCGCCGATAGTTCCTTTTGGAGAACGGGATTACTGCTATGATACCAGACAGGAGCATTATATCATGTCCTGTGCCTATATGTATGCGATTACCGGTGAAAGCTGTTATGCAGAGAAAATATATGATTTTTTTCAAAGCTTTATGAATAAGGATATTGGCTATCCTGTAAGAAAGAAAGGCTGCAGTCAAAGCTATGTGCAGGAAGGGCACTTTTTCCAGCATCTTGCACTGGCATATGATATGACATACAATTCGCCTCTTTGGTCTGCACAGGACAGGCAGGGGGTAGAGACATGCTTCAGAATATACATGGATATCCTTGCCAGGCATATCGACAGCGGACATATCAGCAATTGGACGCTCTCCGAGCTGACAGGTGCGGTATACTGTGCAATGGTACTTCAGGACTTTGAACGGATGGAAAGGTTTTTGGAAGGCCCCTCAGGAAGCTTTGAACAGCTGTGTCATGGAGCATTCAGCGATGGATGGTGGTATGAGTGTTCGATTGGCTACAATATTTGGGTGTCATCTATGTATCTTCACACTGCACATGCCTTGCTTCCTTTTGGAATCAATATTTTTCACAGGCAATTTCCGCTTTCCTACGGTAAAGAAGTGGACAGCATTTATGGCTGTGCAAAAAGGGAGATACGGCATGGAATGTATGATGAAAAATGGGGTGGTATGCAGAAAAGCTATATCTGTATCAAGGATTTATTTGATGCAGTGCTTCCCTTTCTGGACTATAGAGGGGTGATGGCCGGTGTCAATGATTCGGCAGAAAAGAAAATCTCCGGTGTGCATTTTGGTTCTACATTTGACCTTGCGTATACACATTATCAGGATCCGGCATATATACCGGTTATTCGGCTTTTTGAAACCGTGGATCCTATATTCGGCCATGCGGAGCTTCCTGAGACAGAGCAAACTCTCGGAACGGAAAATGCCTTCTCGGATAATATCGGAATTATGGTTTTGAGAAGCCGGAAAGAGGGCAGGACACCGGGAGAACAGATACAGGCTATGCTCAGATATGGATCCCATGGTTTTGCTCATGGGCATTTTGACAGGACAGAACTGCTGTCCGTGATGCGCTATGGGAGGAGCTTCTACAATCCTGAGAGTATATGGTGGGGATATGCGCATTTTATGTATAAATTCTACGTCCAGAATTCAAATACCAAGAATATGGTAGTGGTGGATGGGAAAATGCAGATACCCGCAGATGCCCAGAGGGTTTTATTCTACTCAGGCACAAGTTTCCAGGCCGGTGCGGTCAGAACAAGCAGCAGGTGGGGATTTCCCCCTTTTGGCGGCATGATATATGATAATGGAGATTCGCTGGTGCAGCGGTGTGAGAGAAATGCCAGTGATCTTTCCTGCTATGATGCCGCGGAGTATGGAGAGATAACTGAAGCCACAGAAAAGATCTGCCAGACTCGGGTAATGGTGGTGCTTGATGACTGTATTGTGCTCTTTGACTGTATGGAAGGTGAAACGGAACATCTGTATGAGAGCCTTATGGAAATTAAGGGCTTCCGGGAATTGGTTCCTGTGAATGAAAAAGGGAGTATTGAAGCAACACATCACACCGGCAGGAAATCTGATAATCCGAAATCCGATACCCAGTTTATTACTGACTGCTGTTGGTACCAGGCAGAAGGAGAGACCGTTGCCAGATTTGAGACCCGTTTTGGGGATGGTGCGGACAATCGTGGGAATCGCGGGGAATATAATGAACCTGGCAGTCTGAACCTGGATATCTATACCGCATGGCCGTTGAAGACACAACAGATGCATGGCTTGGAGGCAGAGGACTTGGGGGTCAGAGTACCATATGATATGCGTGTCCTTGCAGACGGGGAATGCAGGATGGAATATTCTGCAAATGCATGGCTGCTTGGTGCAAGGGAATTGGATATTGCGGTGGAGCCGGAATGCAGGACCCTAACATTGGAAATCTTTAATAAGCCCATTTATTCGGAGCAGAATTATCCTTATGCAGGCCCGCAGGGATTATTCCTCGGGGATTCTTATGTGGAGCTGGAGGATGGAAGCAAAGTAGCGATTTTGGGCCTTTCTGTACAACGGGTCAATATTGATGAAGGCTGTGGCATAGGCAGAGATTATCAAAATGGAAGAGTGTTAATAGAGGGAATTGAGTATTTGGATGCTATTCCCATCAGTCCGATAGACCACGATAAAAAGGCATATATAACGATAGATCTTTCAGGGCTCAGGGCAATCCGGTTCCATGGTATTGTAGGTGCGGATAATTTCCCGGGTCCGGAGGAAGAACGCCGCAGGCATTACGCGGTGGGCCAGACAGCCCGGGAGGGCAGGTTCATAACTGTAATCGAACCCTATGAAGGAACAGGAAAGATTGCGTCGGTTGAAGGTATCAGCGACGAAAAGGTAAAAATTTGGTATACAGACGGTTCCTGGCAGGAAATTACAGCGGAGACAATTAAGGAGATTCCATATGTGACAGTGGATACTGATCGGATCGGTCAGCGGCAGCATGAGCATTCTTAATCTATTTGTTTTTTTCTGCGGAGTTTGTCATGGTGCCGAACGGAAAGAGACTTTCGTTACCTTATCAGGTGATTCCCAATCCTGCGCTGGCGTATCCGACGACGGTATTGAGCAATGTTAATCCACTTGCGGATGCGGAAAGCACAAGCATCAATCTGGTACGAGCCGTAACAGGGATACTAAGCCCTGTCAGGGAACCATTCAGAAGTGTTCCTACGGATATAACTCCCGTCAGAGAAGGAGTCAGATTGATCAATGTTCCGGCAATCGGTGAAAATACGTTATTTGGCGTTGCGGACTGATAAATCTGCGCAGTTACGACAACGGTGGAGCCAATCAGAGAAAGCGCAGCCGTTGTGCTGAAAAATGCGCTGAATGACGTAATCGTTCCGGCACGCGGAACCTGAAATGCGAAGTTGGAAAGGGTTCCGCTGGCATTGGTAATATCGATTGTAGCTCCCAGAGCTGTAAGTCCCTGAGCGCTGCTTCCGAATCCTACAAAGGCAGGAAGCCCTACAAGCCCTCCGACAATTGTGGTCAGGGTGACGGGAAGCCCGGAAGCAAAGGGGATGATAGCTCCGGTGCCGTCTGCCCCGGTAGGTCCAGTGGCGCCGGTGGGTCCGGTGGGTCCGGTAGCTCCGGGGATACCTCTGGGCCCCTGGGGGCCCATGTCTCCCTGGGGTCCTGCCGGTCCCTCACAGCCGGGATCTCCCTTTGGGCCGATATCACCTCTGACGCCCTGAACGCCTTGAATACCCTGAGGGCCGGCATAGCCTCTGGGTCCCTGGACTCCTCTGGGGCCTGTGTTTCCGGTAGGTCCTACGGGGCCGGTATTGCCTCTTGGTCCTCTTGCACCCGGTTCACCAGGAATGCCCTGAGGTCCCATAGGCCCCTGTTCGCCTCTGTCGCCTTTGGGGCCCGGACAACCGGGATCCCCTTTCATCCCCTGAGGTCCCTGGGGCCCCTGATCTCCTTTGGGGCCGGCAGGCCCACGCTCACAGCATGGATGACAGTATTGATTATTTCCGTAATTTTGGCTGCAGTTGCATAAATTGTTTTGATTCATATACAAACACATCCTTTTTGTTGATTGACAAAGGTGTTTGAAGAAATTTCGCATCTGTCCGGATCAGTTGCAAGGGTTTCCTGCAATTCCCTTTGAAATAAATAATATATGAATAATTTTCGTTTTTGCTACATATAATGTTAAGTTAGTTTCTTTTCAAAATATTGTTTGTTGTAGAGACAGGCTTTTGAGCAGGGTTTACAGAGGCTTGCCTTTTCGTTATACTCCTTTGCTTTTTCCGTGTTCCCTAATTTGTCATGGCAAACACACAATTGCAATAATGGAATATAGTCATAGCAATCCGGTAAAACAAATCCTCCTGTCCGGTCATTTCGTTCCCGGGTTAATGCAGTCTCATACCAATAGATTGCATTTTGGTAATTTCCGCGTTTCAAAAAGTGATTTCCGATATCACAGCACAGCTCTGCCCGGGGCGTGTCAAAGCTAAGACTGCGGAGCAGCACCATAAGAGCAGCATTTCCTTTTGCCAACCTGTCATAGCAGTCGGCACAGACGGTACAGGCTTCTATTTTATTTTCCACCCACCCTTCCGGCAGTTCTAAAAATTGCTCAAACACCAGAACTGCTTCTTCGTATTTCTGATGGTAATATAATTCCCGCCCGTAATAATATAATTGTCGGGGATCCAGTGTTTTTCCTTCTGCGATCATTTTCCGATATATTCTCAGGTTTCTGTCGGGATCCCCCGGACCCTCTTTCCTATGAGAGACCGCAATATCGGAGTAAAGGATGTTTCCGGCAGGAGTTATCACTTCATGAACGTCTCCCGTCCAGCGGTATTCGGGTACATTTCTGATCCAGCGTTCCCGGTAATAGGAGAAAACAGGGTTTCCGGACTCGTCGAAGGAAGTATTATATTTCATCATTACCATGTCGGTATCCGGAGAAAGCGATTGCTTCAGCTGGATAAATTTCTTACGCTCTGGCTGTTCCAGAATATCGTCGGCGTCCAGCCACATGCAGTATTCCATGGAAGCCTTGGAAAAGGAATCGTTTCTGGCCGCGGCAAAATCATCAGTCCATGGGTATGAGAATACATTTTCTGTATATTCTGATGCAATTTCTTTTGTCCGGTCTGAAGAACCTGTATCCACAATAACAATCTCATCCACCAGGTCATGCACGCTGTTCAGACAGCGCGCCAAGGTTTTTTCTTCGTTTTTTACAATCATACAGAGACTAATTGTTGCCATGTGTCAAATCCTCTCTTTATTCCTGTTGCAGATGCTCCCGATTCTATCTGCACAGCTTCTGCACCGTCATGTTCATGCTGACAATCAAAGCGGTTTCCGAACAGCGCCATGCGAAATACAAAGGAGAAGAATCGGATATTTCGGCAATAAAGTACCGGGACAGCTCAATCTGCCCGCGCCGTTTCTTTGTCACGGCATATCCCCCATAACCTGTCTGCATGCTATTATTAAATACGGGTGTGAGCTTTGCAGACCCGGGCGCTTTCAGTTCTGCGGAAAGATAATAGTAGAATGCATAGAAACCAGGATTCAGGGTGACAGAATGATTGCCGCCTGGGGAGATATTTCCGGTGGTGTCCGGTATATCCGTCCGAAGGGGAAGGCTGCCGCTTTCCGGCATGGTAAATTGGGAACCAGAAAAGGCTGCAAAAATGCTGTTTTGGGGATATCCGGGAGGTCCTGACGGTCCCCTTAAGCCCTGCTCTCCACGGGGGCCCTGAGGCCCTGTAACGCCCTGAGGCCCCTGGGGTCCCGTAACGCCCTGGGGTCCGGGTTCGCCTTGCTCTCCGGGACAGCCTGGGGGCCCCGGCTCACCTCTGGGTCCCATTGGTCCCATTGGCCCCATAGGACCCGCAGGTCCTGCAGGTCCCATTGGCCCCCTGGGGCCTGCGTTTTCCATAGAACCCGTTTCCATAGAACCCACAGGTCCTGGCGCACCGGACATCATTCCGGATCTTCCCTGATTGGGCATGCTGTTCCTGTTATAATAATTCAATAAAACTCACCTCGTTGTTCAATATTTAGTCATGGATGTCATTTACCCATGAGGAATACCTTTCGGTCTGCCGCGGGCTGAGCCCCATGTCGTTCCTGATATCATTATATGAAGAGAGCGTGAAAAATGTTGAATAGAAACCGAGAAAAAAGATGAGTACTGTTAAAAAAGGCAACAGATGCTCAGAATAATGAGTTTGCTGGTAAATCCAGTTTGCTGGTAAATTGATGTTGAAGCGAAGGGGAATTATTGTAATTTTGCGGAAAGCTATGTATAATGGATATAATTGCCGAAGGCAGAAAATAACTGCAGGGAGCATACGAGGAGGACGGATCATGAAAGAACTGCTGGAGCTTGTAAAGGAATTAAGCTTTGTGCGTGTGGGCGGAAGCGCGGAAGAGAAGAAGGCGGCGCAGCTGATTATGGGAGAAATCAACAGGATTGCGGAGAATGCAGGACGGGAGGAGGTCCGGGGAGAATACATGACCTTTGGGATTCCTGACGCAAAGGTTCAGAAATGCTCGGTTTGGGCGGCGGGAAGAGATATTTCCTGTCAGCCCTTTCTGCGTTCGGGCAGCATTGACAGGGAATGCGAGCTGGTCTATCTGGATGAGGCCTCCGAGATAGATTTTGCCGGGGCAGGGAATCTGGAAGGCAAGGTGGTACTGTTGAATAAGCTCACGGACGAGGAGGTTTATAAACGTCTGGTGGAGCATAGGGCATCGGCATTTTTGGTAATGCAGGGCAAGTATTATTTTTCAGAGAAGGAGACTTCTTTGTATGCAAGAAGACTGCGGGAGCATTTTACCAGGAACGGCGTGATTCCGGGATTCATGATTGGGGCGGCAGACGCTCTTTGGCTGATTCAGGACGGGGTGGAGAGAGTGCGGCTTACACTGGAGCAGGAAGAGGTGGAAGCGGAGAGTCAAAATATATCCGCTGTCATTGAAGGAACGGATTTGAAGGAGGAAAGCATTGTGCTTACGGCTCATTATGATTCTGTTCCTGTGGGTACCGGTTCCTGGGACAATGCCACCGGTGCGGCAGCGCTTCTGGCTATTTTCAGACATTTTGCGGTAAATCCATCCAGAAGGACACTTCGGTTTCTCTGGTGCGGCAGTGAGGAGCTGGGGCTGCTGGGATCAAAGGCGTATGTGGAGCAGCAGAAGGAGTTGCTTGACAGGATCGGATTCTGCTTCAATTTTGATATGTGCGGAACGGCGCTGGGGTCAAATAGAATCAGCGTTACGGGAGAGAAGGAGCTGAAGACATTTGTGGAGCAGTATTGTAAAATCACAGGCTATTCCGCAGATATAAAGGAGGGGGTCCACTCCAGTGATTCAGCGCCTTTTTGCGACAGGGAAATTCCGGCGCTGGGACTGAGCAGAGGAACGTCCACGGCAGAAATACATACCATACATGATCTGCTGCCCACGCTGAATGAAAGGGCAATGCGCAAAAATGTAGAGTTTGCGGTTCGAATGATCGGGGATGTGGCAAATGCGGCGGTGCTTCCTGTAAAGAAGGGAATGCCGGAGGAGCGCAGGAAGGAATTGGATGAATATTTCCACAGGGAAAAGGATAAAACATTATGATTGAACCTGCGGCAGACGACGAAATAATGGATGTCTGCTGCCGCGGTCAGGGGGTAATTGAATGAGAAAGGCTTTGAAAAACACCATACTTATCCTGTTGCTGCTAACCCTGAGCGTTTCCACCGCTTTTTTGACATATCTGCACTTTTTTGCATCAGATGATCATGATCTTTCCGGGGAGTGGACTGCGGAGCTGGACATGACGCAGCAGGCGTCTGTCACGGCTCTCGCCTGGCTTCAGGACATAGAAGCCGTTTCCATCTCGTTGGAGGAAATGGAGTCCTATATGCAGGGTTTGACCATTCAGGTCAATCTTACTATGGAGCAGACGCACCGTTTTGGGGGGACCTTTTCCGGCAGTGTCCTGCCGGAAAGCTACGACGCCTGCCGCAAGGCGGCGTATGAGGCATTTGCTGCGGCCTTTCAGGCTCTTTTGACCGAGAGACTTTGCATGGCAGGATATACGGGGAGCACAGATAGGGAAGCCATTGAAGCTCTTACAGCCGAGACCTTCGGCATGTCCACCGTCTCTTATTTGATGTCCTGTGGTCCTGCACTGCTGCCCCCGTTGGAGGAGCTGCAGGCCGGGTACGACGGCAGCGGCACCTATGAAGCCGGGGAGGGCATTCTGACCAGACAGTTTGATGCCGGCACGCCAGCAGCCGTGAGAGCGGAGCGCTATATTCGTAAGGAGTCTGTCCTGATTCTGTCCGAAGAAACCGATTCTGCCGCCGACGGCGATTTTTTTGATCAGAACCCGATCATATACACTTTAATACAGCCATCGACTCAATAATATCTGAAGGGAGATCCAATGAAAAGAATCCTGCAGAAAATCAGTGCTTTTCTATTGTCTGCGGCTCTGGTATGTACGATCCTGCCTGCCAGGGCTGACGCAAATTTTCAGATACCCGGAACCTGCCGGGTACAGGCGGATACCGGCGCCGCTTACACTGTAAAAATCCTGGATTATGACTATGACAATAATACTTATTTCTCTCTGCGGGACATGGCCATGGCGCTTAAGGATACGGACAAGGCCTTCTCGCTGGAAGTCACGAAAAATACTGTCTCTCTGAATCCGGGAAATATCTATACTCCTGTAGGGGGAGAAAATATTCCCTGGGAAGATGACGAAAACCCGGATATTTCTCTGCGACGGAACGAATTTCGGGTGAGCGGACAAAATGTGTATTATTATACCCTGATTATGCAGCTGCCCTCCGGCTATTACGATTGCTTTATGATGGCAGCGGATCTGGCCATGATTCTGGACATGGATATTACCGTTCCAGCCGCAGGCTCTCTGCAGATCCATACACAGGAGCCCTTCTATATCGCTCCGGATACTTTGGAGGAGGCCGGATATTTTTACGGAGTCAACGGTGTGCTGGTGGGGGACGCCTCCACCGGGGAGATTTATTATCGGTATCAGTCTGACAAGGCATGGCCCATTGCCAGTACATCTAAGCTTATGACTTGTCTCTTGACCATGGATGCTCTGGCGTCAGGACGAATCGCTCCGGGCGGCGTGGTGACCGTCTCCGAGGCCGCGCAGCTGCTGTCCGCTTCGGACGACGGGGTGATTCCTTTGGAGGCTGGCGGACAGATAACTGTTCGTGAGCTTTTGTGGGGCGCCCTTCTGCCTTCCAGCAACGAGTGCGCACTGTGCCTGGCCGAAGCAATTGCAGGCTCGGAGGAGGCCTTTGTGGAGATGATGAATGAGAAGGCGCTGGAGCTGGGGCTTTCTCAGGCGCAATTTTTTAACAGTCATGGTCTGCCCTCCTACACGGAGGATCCCATTCCCTCAAAGCGTCAGAACCGCATGAGTGCGGAGGACATGTTCCGGCTGGTATCCTACCTTTTAAAGGTCTATCCGCAGGTGACGGACATTACTTCTATGAAATCTGCCAGGCTGGAATCTCTGGATCGGGAGGTGCGCAATACCAACCCGCTTCTGCAAAATATGCCTGATGTTACCGGTCTGAAAACCGGAACCACTAATAAGGCCGGGGCCTGCCTGGTTACTTCTCTGACTGCGGACGACGGAACTCAGGAGCATGATCTGGTCGTTGTTGTCCTTGGCACCGAGGATTCCATAGAGAGAGGGCGTGTCTCGGCATTACTGGCCAGGTATGCGCTGCATGCCTTTTATACAGGCACGGATAAAGAAGAAGCCGGGAATCCTGCCCAGACCTCCGGGAGTCTGCCGACACAGGCCGAGGCGGCGGTGGACTGGATTCTTCGGACCGCAAGAAAGCATTGAACTGCTTACCTTGTCAAATCCTGCACCCATTTATATTTCCGAAATCGCACCATTACCCAGGGAATTTTGCCTACCTCGTCCAGGCAGGTACATGCATAAACCACCATAGGCGACCAATGCAGGACAAAAGCTCCGATGAATGCCAGGGGGATGGCGATGAGCCACATACAGACGATGAGACTGTACATGTCAAATATGGTATCGCCGCCTCCGTCCAGCACTCCGTTTATGGTGACTGTATTGACACAGCGTCCGATCATATAAATGGACATGATCACCATCATTCCTGTAAGGTATTCCCGGGCCTGGTCGGTGAGGATGACCATTTTTACCATCAGCGGAGTCATTGCCAGCACCAGGGCGGTGGACAGAAAGCCGATGATATAGGACATATTCTTGAGCTTTATGCCGTATGCCTTACCTAAATCAAGGCGTCCGGCTCCCAGCTCATTTCCTACCATGATCCCTGCGGCCATGCCGATCCCGTTGCACATGCAGCAGATCAGATCCCGGGCCACTGCGGCCACAGAGTTTGCCGCCGCGGCGTCGGTGCCCATATGTCCCATGATCGCAGTATAGGATGTAAATCCGATGCCCCAGCATAGGGAACCGCCCAACAGGGGCAGACACTGCTTTACGAAATCAGCCTTCAGCAGCTTCGGCAGCTTTATAAGCCGGTCAAGTGCGGGACGGATATATGTTTTTCCGGATGATACGGCCACGCATAAAATCAATTCCACAATGCGGGAAATCGTGGTGGCAAGTGCAGCGCCCCTTGCCTGCATTCTGGGCGCTCCCAGCAGTCCGAAGATAAATACCGCATTTAAGCCGATATTCAGAAGCACTGCGCAGGAGCTGATAAAGGCCCCGGGTTTTACATGCTCCGATACCTTCATCATAGTCAGATAGCATTGAGAGATACCCGTAAGCAGATAGGACCAGCCCGCAATGCGCAGATAAGAGCTGCCGATGGCAATCAGGGAAGCCTCGTTGGCAAAAATATGCATCAACTGCTCCGGTATCAGCTCACATGCCAGAAAAAACAGGATGGACACGGCTCCGCAGAAGCGAAGGATTATGTTGAAAATGTCTTCCAGGGTATGCCTGTCGCCTTTTCCCCAGTACTGGGCGCCAAGAATGGCTCCCGCCGCAGTAATGGCCCCCAGAAACATGTTCTGGACAAACTGAATCTGGGTTGCCAGAGAAACGGCGGTCATTTCATTCTGAGCCACCTTCCCCAGCATCAGCGCGTCGCCTGCGGCTACCGATGCCAGCATCAGGCTCTGCAGTGCAATGGGAAGAGCAAGCCTGGCAAGATTTTTATAAAATACTTTTTTATCGATCATTATTTTCTGATTTGTCTCTTTCATAAATCCTCCGTTATGGCCGTCCGGCCATTTCCTGCCATGAATAAGGTCATTGTAACATAAAACAGCTGGAGTTTGTCTAATAAATGCTCCAATGTTTCAAATATTGGTATATAATGAAAGGTGAAACAGAAGAAAGCAAGGTTGGAGGAGAGAAAATGATCACCACATTATTATGGGACATTGACGGTACATTATTGAATTTCAGTGCTGCAGAAAAGGCAGCGATCCGGAGTCTGTTTCAGGAATATGGCCTGGGAGAGTGTCCGGAGGAAATGCTTCAGCGTTATTCCAGAATCAATAAGGCTTATTGGGAACGTCTTGAAAAAGGGGAAATCACAAAACCGGAGGTTTTGATTGGGCGGTTCAGAGATTTTTTTGAGACAGAAGGGCTGAACGATGCAATTGCCTCTGAATTTAATGACAAATATCAATTGCGCCTGGGAGATACGATCGTATACTGTGACGACAGTCTTAAGATCGTAGAATCTCTTCGCGGCAAGGTTAAGCAATACGCGGTGTCCAATGGAACTATAGCGGCACAGTCAAAAAAACTGCGTCTTTCGGGACTTGGTGAGTTGATGGACGGAATCTTTCTGTCTGAACAGCTGGGAATTGAAAAGCCGAATGTGGAATTTTTCAACAAAGTCTTCAAAACAATAGGTCCAGTGGACAAAAACCAGGTAATGATTGTGGGTGATTCTCTGACCAGCGACATCTGCGGCGGAAACAATGCCGGAATTGTGACCTGTTGGTATAATCCCGAAGGAGCAGCGGCGGTAAAGGGATATAGAGTGGATCATGAAATATCGGATTTGCATGAGATTTTTGATTTGCTTTGAATGGCGAAGCCGTGAAAAGTAACAGAAGATCGGATTTGTGATATTCAATGCGGGAATTTCTATATTGCTGAATAAATTTGTGGAGTACAATCTATTTTAAAGCCTCTCGGAAGCTCTTTGTGACGGAGCTTGTGAGAGGCCGTTTTGATTCCCGCAGGCAATGCAGGCAGACATGCCTGCCTGTATGTATATTGGGCCAATACCGCGGGCAGCACATACTCCGCTGCGTGCAGCGCTGCAGGACAGATGCCCTGTTGCCTGCAGAGGGGTGATTATATGCAGAAGCAGAGCACAAGGAGAGAACAGTATGTGGAAAAAGGCAAAGTGGATCGGAATTTCGGCAGAACAGATCAGGACAGAGCAGATTTATGCAGGCGACATGAACGGCAGATTTGCATACTTTCGGAAGGTGGTTTTCTGCCGGGAACAGCCCGGGAATTGTGAGATAGATATTACGGCGAATACCAGATATCGGTTGTGGATTAACGGTGAGCCTGTATTGTCCGGGCCCTGTAAGGGGGATTGGTACAGCCATTATTATGAAACAGTGGACGTGACAGAGTACCTGCGCTTAGGAGAGAATGTGTTTGCCGTCCAGGTGCTTTTTCTAAATCCCTATGATGTGGGAGAACAGTATGGCAATGAACGGACGCCCATTCTGGCGGCGGTTTCCAGCCCGGTGGGCCACAGGCTGGCGCTGGAAGGGGATATTCTTGACAAAAATGGGGAAAGACTGGCTGGGCTGACCACTGGGGAAACAGACTGGCAGGTTTATCTGAACGGTGCATATTTTATTAAATGTAAGGAAATCAATTGCAATTCCGGAGGTTTCTGCGAGGATGTGGATTTTCGACGGGAACCCGCAGGGTGGAAGAACCCCGGATTTGTGTGTCAGACCACGGGAAAAGCCGTGAAAGGCGGCGGGGAGCCGGAAACCAGGAGCTGCAATGCAAAGGAACAAAAAGAGAAGGCAGATGATAAGTGTGAGGGCGAAACAGAAGGAGTGTCTGCGGGCAGATGGTGGACGGCGGCGGTCTTTGAAACTGTTTTGCCCGGTGAATTTAACCGGAAAGTGGGCTTCACCGGAAAATTTCAGATAAAAAAGCGCCCGATTCCGCTTCTGTTCGAGGATGAGGGGATTTTGACCCGGGAGCTGGGAACGAAGGTATTTGGTGGAAGCGGTTCTGAGGCGGAGACCTTTGAAGGAAGCGCTTTGGAGGAGATCATTGTGGCTCCCGGAGAAAAGGTACGGATTCTGTTTTGCCGGGAGAGGGTGACCAATGCCTATATGCGTTATTCCTTTTCCGGGGGAAGAGGCGGCAGGGCTGTCTTTACCTATTTTGAGAAGTTTGTGAAGGATGGGGAGGATATTCCCAGGGATGATTATAGGAACGGAAGGGTGGAAGGAATGCAGGACGAAATTGTGCTTTCCGGTGGGCCCCTTATCTTTGAACCCTTTTGGGTGAGAACCTTTCGGTTTCTGGAGATCAGGCTGGAGGCAGGCAAGGAGCCTATTCGCTTTTCCAGACCCCGATTTCGCAGGACAGGCTATCCCCTGGAAAGAAAATCCTGCATCAGGAGCCGGGAGTTTTGGGTGGAGGAGCTGTGGGAAATGTGCGTGGCTACTCTGCAGAACTGTATGCTGGAGACTTATATGGATTGTCCCTTCTATGAGCAGATGCAGTTTCTAATGGATACCAGGCTTCAGGCGCTGTTTCATTATGCGGTGGACGGGGATGTGCGTCTGGCCAAAAAGGCGCTTTGGGATTTTCACTGTTCCATGACGCCGGAGGGACTGATGCATGGAAAATACCCCAGCAGCTTCCCCCAGATTATTTCAACCTTTTCCCTGCATTTTGTGTTTATGCTGAAGGATTTTTATTGGCAGACCGGAGATGTGGAGGAGATAAAAAGATACCGAAGCGACGTAGATGCCATTTTAGAGTATTATGACCGGCAGATCGGCGACAGCGGTCTGGTGGAGCGGGTAGGTTACTGGCCCTTTGTGGATTGGCAGCAGGCCTGGGCCGATTGTGCGGGGGTGCCTGCCGCAGCGGCGGAAGGTGCGTCCACGATTCATAACCTGATGTATGCCTATGCGCTTGGCTGTGCGGCAGAGCTATCCGAAGCGACCGGAAGAGAAGGAATGAGGCAGGAATATCTGGAACGGCAGGAGCACATCTGCCGCCGGGTGCGGGAGCTGTGCTGGGATTCTGAGAGAGGCTTATACAGGGAAGGCCCGGATTTTGTTCAATATACTCAGCATGCCCAGAGCTGGGCGGCTTTAAACGGCATGGGAACAGACAAAGAGAGACGCCGGATGCTGCTGCATGCCCTGGAGGAGCCGGATGTGATGCCCTGTTCCTTTGCCACCAGCTATGAACTGTTCCGGGCCCTGGAGCAGGCGGGATTGTACAGGGAGACAAAGGGATTGATGGACCGGTGGATTGCCCTGGGAGAAAAGCACTACACCACATGTCCGGAGGAGCCTGACAGGGGACGCAGTGAAAATCATGCCTGGAGCGCTCTGCCCATGTATGAGATGATGCGGAAGCTGGCCGGTATAGAGCCCGGAGAGCCGGGCTGGGGAACTGTGGCTGTGCGGCCTCATCTGGAATATGTGACCAGCCTCCGGGGACAGGCGGCCACGCCCAGGGGAACGGTGGAATTTTCCTATGAACCGGCGCAGGATGGAACAGACAATATCTGCTGCAGGGTGACTCTGCCCCGGGGACGTAATGGGATTTTCTTTCTGCCTGACGGCAGCAGCCGGGAGCTGACAGAGGGAGAAAATCAAATTCTGATTGTGGGATAGTACAGAGAGGTATCTGAAATGAATTGTAACACACAAAACGCAAAAATTGCATCCATAACTGAAAAACTTTAATTGTTGGAATCGATGTAGGAAGTGAAATCCATTATGCCAGAGCATATGACTGGCGCAACTACGAATATACCAGAAAGCCACTGGAATTCAGTAACACAGAGGCAGGGTTCCAGACATTCAAAGCATGGATGTATATACCTCAAGGCTAGCGGAACTTCTCCTGAAAATAGAGGAAAAACTGAAAGAAATCCCATATATTGATAAACTGATGGGGATTAAGGGGATCGGCTTGGTAACAGTCAGCGGATTCATTGCGGAAGTGGGAGACATTGGACGTTTTGACAACCCCAAGCAGTGACAGAAGCTGGCGGGATATGCGATTGTGGCGAATGATTCCGGGAAGCATAACGGCGAGAGCTGGATCAGTTCTAGGGTTCTGTCTTAATCTGCTTGTGGGTTTGGGTGAATGCTGATAAACTGCATTAAATGGGGATTTTTTGGGAATGGAGTCTGATAGTTTTGAGTCATTTGGGTTGAATTTTGGTGGGGGGAGTTGAACTAAAGTTGAACTCGAAAATATCATCGCGTTTTAAAAATTCGCACCTTTTTATTTTGAGCGAAGCGAAATAAAAGATTGCTGGAAAATGTTGATAAATATGCCATATCCCGAGCTTGCCGTTTTATGAGGCAAACTCGGGTTGAAAATCCAGAATGTCCGGATGACTATCAGCCATGAAATCCTTTCATACAGGAACTGTTCCATACCCCTTTTTAGTCATTCGTTTATAATAACGTTGCTTGCTATTCTTTTTCTGCGATAATAACTTCAATGCCTTGTTCATCAAAGGCAGATAAATCTTCTTCGGAAGCGTCCCAATCCGTAACCAGTTTGTGCAGCCTGTTAGCCGGGCAAATGCTGACGACAGATTCAAAACCGATTTTCTCAGTAGGATACAGACCGATGCTTTCCTTTGATGAATCAATAAGTGCGTTCCAAAAGCTGATTGCCTGAGATTTTTGTATGGATAATCCAAACTTTGGTGATATAAACGCAGAGGTAATAAAGCATTTATCAAAGCGCAGATGTTTTATCATCTCAACGGCAAATGCGTCATAACAGTTTCCTTTGTCGTCCATTTCACCGCCAAGAAGAATAACAGAAATATTATCCCTTTTTCTCAATTCTTCTGCAATAATAATGGAGTTCGTCACAACACGGATTTTCAAATCTTCCGGCAGGTTCTGCGCCATGAAGTAACCGACAGTAGCCGAAGTGATAAACACTACATCGCCCGGCTTAATCATTGTCACGGCTCTTTTGGCTATTGCCATATAATTAGGCTTTATTTCGGTAATATCCTTTCCTGTTATTTTGGGAGGCTTCCCTGACGCTACCTGATGGACAGGAATAGCTCCGCCATGTGTTTTTTTAAGAAGCCCCTGTCCGTCAAGAAGTCTTAAATCTCTGCGGGCGGATTCTACCGAAATGTTAAATTTTTGGGTTATCTCGTCAACCGAAATCCTTTTGTTTTGTTTCAGCATATTCAATATTGCCTGATGTCTTTCTTCAATAAACATAAATTTACCTCCATTTTCATAATTTTTGTAGTAGTAAGTGGCGCCTTTGTTACTGTTTGTTACCGTTATATGCTGTATATTACTTTTTGTCAAGTCAATATATAATAAACGGCAATTAAGATTAATATATTGTCTTTAATCACCAAAATTTTCCCATACCAATTTTTTCTCTCTCCGCAAGCAGGGGGCGGGATACCCGGACCCGTGAAACGCACTTTACGGTGCGGCTTAGATTGCGGCAATCCCCCAGTTTATGCCGGGAGATTTATTTTGCGTTAAGATAATATAGCAGGCTCCTTTGCTTTAGTGGAAGCGCCGGAAATTGAAATCGGTTTGCAATGAATTTTCAGAAAAGCTGTTTTAGGACAGACGAAAAGAATACGGGACAGCAGATATTACCAGTGGGAAAAAAGAAAGAGCCAGGGTACCACAGTCTTACGGTGACAGATTCACCGCTGTGCGTCCTGGCTCTTTTCATTTGTCTGCTGGATATTCAGGATTCGTTCGATGTTTTGTCTGACGGTACCTAAATCAACCATATCCTTCCGGGCTTGACGGTATTCCTGGTACAGTTCTTTTTTCTCAGCCAACAGAGAGGAAAATTCGGCCTGGATTTCCGCAACCTTTGGGATTTGTTTCCCACCAAGTTTGTCAAAAGCCTGCTTTGCCGCTTCGTGTATGGTGATCTCATCCCTGTGGGCGGCGAGATAAGCTTTTTTGTCTTTTGCATTTCGGTATACAGTGTAAATATTGCGGGTCTTGGAGTAATTGATGATGTGGCTGCGCAGCCTGGAGAGTTCCGCCAGCTGTGCTTCCACCTGTTTGATCCGGGCGGAGGCGGCATCAAATTTTTTTCCTGCTTCATCTGCCCTCGCTGCTAATTCCTCATAATCTGAAATTCCGTGTTCTGTCAAAAAAATCAGCGTGTTTGCAGCTTCCTTGAGGTTGAAAAGTTTGGCCCATTTTTCATATCCAGTTCCTTTACCTTCCAGCTGTTTTGCTTCGACATCGACCAGCCGGTTTACTTTTCTTCCATGTGCTGATGGTGCAGATAAAATTGATTTTTCAGCGGGTCTGCTGTTGCAGATGATCCGTTCCTTTAAAGCTTCCAGAGTATAATCTGCGCCAATCGTTTTTGAGCGTGTGAAGCGCTCCTGGCCAACAGCCCAGAAAGAAAGATTCCTTCCGACCTTGATCTCAAAGCCCTCCGCCCTCATGCGGGCCAGAAAGTCATCAAAGTCACAACTGTCAGGGAGAACCCTGTCAATGGTGTCCTGCTAAGTGCCTTTCCAGCGCTGCCCTTTGCGTCTGGCATCCCATTCCTTATAAGCCATCCCTTTCTGATTGGGATGTTCCACCACGGACAGTCCATGCTCCCGGCAGAGGCGGTCACTGATCCGGGCGATCTCCCTGCCGCCCTGGTGGGGCTCGGAAAACTTCCGGTCACAGTCCAGAGTTGTAGAATTGAAGATCACATGGTTATGGATATGGGCCTTGTCTATATGTGTTGCGACAATAAACTGGTGCTTTCCCTTTGTAAACTCCATGGCAAGGTCATACCCGATCCGGTTTGCATCCTCCGGGGTGATTTCGCCCGGCTTGAAGGACTGGCGGATCATATAGGCGAGGACATCTTTTTCCGGTGCCTGTTCTTTTCAGGTGGTGGCTTTGTAGATGTACTTGCCTGCAGCAAATTCAACGGCGGCGGTTTCCGGTAAACATTCATAGGAGCTGACCAGTCTGCCGCCGTCTGTCTTTTCCGGATTCTCCGCATAGTTGATCCGGCTATGGAGAGTCTGGGCGATGGACTGTCCCTTGCGGCCGTGCAGTGAAATGATCCGTGTGGTTGCCATGTATGTCTCGATTACTGGTATAAGATGGTCAGTTTTCCAAAAACCACTCAAAAATTCTCCATCTGTTGGAATTTCTTCTTTCTGTGGTTGCTCTGGCTGTTTTGGCTTTTTCTTTTTCATGGCCTGCTTATGGGAGTTAGCGGCTTCGCTGACTTGGTGGGACAGATGGAGGAAGTCATAAAGACCATTTCTGATAGGGAGAGCATAATGGATATCATCCTGGTTTTCGATACCCATGACACAGTACGCCGCATCTCCATCTGTCATGGTATGCAGGAGTTTCAGTACATCTCTGTATTTCTGCTCAGGCACGCCTGCATTATCAGCTCCATATGGAACCACAATTCCCGTCGTGTCCAACTCTGTCAACTGGGTGGGGTCAATCCTCTGCTCCCCGTGGTATAGGAATTGGTTGAATGCATCGGCAAAAATTACGGGATTTTCTATATATTCCTTTGTTATAGTATCTATCTTTCCCATTGATAACAGTATACGCTGAAAATTTTTCTCAATAGCCTTTTTAAAATCGTTTAAAGGATTTCAGCGAGCCTGATTCTTTGTCTGGCTTTCATGAAAATTAGCAGTCTTCTCCCTGCCAATTTAGTAGTGTCAGAGTTTAAATTCAAGTGTGTTGAACTTTTGGTATCTTCTGGTTTTCATCCGTATTTTCAGCCAGATTTCTGTAAACGAGTTGAATTATAGTTGAACTATTTGCGCTCACCCACTCTTATTTTGAACTCCAAAACAAGCCCCAAATGCCGAATTTACAGCATTTCCTGCAAAACACCCAACCTTTGCAGTACCCAATACAGGGGAAGGAAACGCCTGAGGTATGTGCTGTATGAAGCAGCGATATCATTGATTGGGAAGAATGCAGAGCTCAGGGCAATACATGAGTATTACCGGACACGAAAAGAAACCCCATTAAAGAAGATGCAGTCTGTAGCAGCGGTAGCGTGTAAGGTTCTGAGGATATTCTACACGATACTGACAAAAGGTGTAGACTATGATGCCGGAAAACTGATGGGTGACATCAGGAGGCCACAGATGCAGGCAGCGTAATAAACGAACTTAAACCACAGGCAGGCAAAGCCCTGTCATAGTTGGGTTGAACTTTCAAAAATTCGATTGAGAGTTGAATCCAGCTGTGACAGGAAAGCTGGAAAGTATGGGGAACGATCCGGGAAAACGTCCACCGAAAGGTGCCGGTGAGGGAAACATATGAGACAGTAAAGAAATGTCCATCATCTTGGCTCATTCATCTGAGATATATAACTAAAAAATCCTTGAAAAATAAGGAA
>CAJTVB010000034.1 GCA_910579755.1 uncultured Acetatifactor sp.
AAAAATAGGTTCTGAAAGCCCCATGAAATAAGGGTTGAAGATTCCGAGAAGTTATTATTTTGATGCGGAGGGCAATCCTGCAGTCCGCAAGGAATACGGCTGCGCCATGTTTGAGAGCTTTTATTATGATGACGGAGCTTTGAAAGAACGCAGGTATTATGCTTTCCCGGAGGGCCGGCAGGAGCTGGTGATGCGCAGAGATACGGGATATGCCATAATCCGGTATGAGTATGACAGCAATGGGAATCAGAATTCTCAGACCTATTTTGACGCGGATGAGCAGCCGGTGGTCAGCACAAAGTACCACTGCGCCGGGATTTTGTCAGAGTATGATGACTATGGAAATGAAATTGAGACACGGTATGTGGATTGGGACGGCGGGCTCATGAACCGGGACGACTACGGCTTTGCCCGGGTACTCAGGGAATACGATTCGAAAAGGGGAAAGCTGTTAAGCGAACGCTATTTCGATGCGGAAGGCCAGCCTGCCATACGAAAAGGATATGGGTACGCTTTCTATGAGCAGTATTATGATGAGCGCGGGAACTGGCGGGAAACCAGATATTATAAATCGCATAACAATGACAAGGAGGATCTGACCCTGCGGGAGAATACAGGCTATGCAGTTGTACGCAACGAATATAATGAATATGGCGAGCTGAGCGCGCAGCGTTTTTATGATGAGGCAGGAATGCCTGTTGTCAGTACGGAGAGTCATTGCACCGGTTTTTTATATGAGTATGACAAGCAGGGAAGGCGGAGCCGGATCAGCTACCTGGGACTGGACGGAAAGCCGGCGGATCGAAGCGACTATGGCTGCGCCTATGTAAGTGTTCAATATGACGATGCCGGCAGAGTGGTTCAGGAGTCTTATTTTGGTGTGGACGGAAGGCTGGTGATACGAAAGGACCGGGGATATGCCTCTTTTAAAAAGGTTTATGAGGACGGGAAGCTTGTACAGGAGCAATATTCGGGCCTGAGTAAAGAGCCGGTTCCGGATAAGGACACCGGCTATGCCATGATAAAATGGGAATATGATGAATACGGAAATACACGCCTGACTTCTTTTTACGGAGTGGATGGAAAGCCTGTTATCAGCTCAAAATATCAATGCGCCGGGATAAGGTCTGTTTATGATGAAAAAGGAAATAATTCAGAAATATGGTATCTGAATTGGGACGGTGAGCTCATGAACCGGGGAGATTACGGCTGCGCAAAAATTTTGCGGGAATTTGACGGCTCCGGAGATATTGTAAAAGCATACTATTTTGATGCCGGGGAGGATCCGATCATCAGAAAGGATCTGGGCTATGCGTCCTTTGAAAAGATTTATGACAGCAAAACCAACAGATGGAGCGAGAGCAGATATTTTGATACCCAGCCAAGACTTACAATACGTAAGGATTATGGCTATGCCCTGATAAAGGTGGAATATGATCCCTGGGGACGGGAAAAGATCTATACTTATTACGGTATGGACGAGGAGCCGATTATCAGCTCCCATTATCATTGCGCAGGAATGGAATATTTTTATGATGAAAAAGGAAACCGCACAAAGATTCATTATCTGTCGCCGGACAGAAGTCTGATGACCCGGATTGACCTTGGATGTGCCCAGGTTGAAAAAAAATACAATGAATCCGGACGGCTGATCGGGGAGGCTTATCTGGACGCAGAGGGTGAGGCGGCTGTGCGTAAGGAGCGGGGCTATGCTTCTTACGAGGAGATTTATTCCGGAAACGGGCTGTTGCTGGAGGGCAGGTATTATGGATTGGACGGTAGCCCGGTGCTCAGGAAGGATCTGGGCTATGCAGTGGTGACGTACAGCTACGATGCCTATGGGCGCCGGACAGCCATGCATTTCCTTGGAGCAGATGGACGGCCTGTGATCAGTACCGAGTATGATTGTGCCGGGATTACAAACCGATACGAAAACGGAAATGAAGTGGAAATCCGGTACTATGGGCTGGAGGGTCAATTGATGAACCGGGATGACTATGGCTGTGCGCAGATTCTCAAGGAGTATGACGACTTTGGGTATCTAAAAAGGGAAATCTATTTTGATGCAGAAGGAGAGAGAGTCATCCGAAAGGATTTGGGCTATGCCATATGTGAAAAGGAGTATGATCCCTATCATAGATGGGTGGAGGACAGATATTACAATATTCAGGAGAAGCTGACATTAAAACGGGATATTGGAGTGGCCATATTAACGCTGGAACGTGACGCATACGGGCGGGAAGGCCAATATATGTATTACGGCAGGGATGAACAGCCTATATTACATAAAGAATATAAATGCTATGGAATGCGCTATTCTTATGATGAGCTGGGAAACCAGACTTTAATTCAGTATCTGTCACCGGAGGGCGAAATGATGCTCCGCAGTGATTTGGCATGTATGCAGGTGAAACAGGAATATGATGCCTGGGGAAGACTGACAAAAGAGACCTACTGCGATGCGGAAGGAAAGCCTGTGTCAAGGCCGGAGCACGGCTATGCGGCATATTTTATTGACTATGAATATGGCAGGCGGATGGGGATTGGGTATCTGGATTCCCAGGGAAAACCCGCGGTGAGAACAGATGTAGGATATGCCACAGCCCGATATGCCTATAACGAGCTGGGCCAGCGCACATGGGAAAGCTACTTTGACGATGAGGATCATCTGGTACTGCATAAAGAATACCATTGTGCCATGATTAAAAACCAATATGACGAAAGAGGAAACCGCGCTTATATTTGGTATTACGGATTGGACGGAGAGCGGATTGTCCGCAAGGATTTCGGGGCCATGGTAAATTATATGGCGTATGATGCGTATGATCGCATGATATGGGATGCATATTACATTTATGAAGAGCCAGAGTACCAGCCGGTAATTCGAAAGGATATGAGGTACTTTGCCATTCGGTATACGTACAATAAGCAGGGAAAATACAAAAAAAAGCAATATTTGGATGTGAATAAAGATCCTGTGATGCATAAGACAAAAGGTTATGCGGAATGCCGGTGGTTTTACAATGAGTTGGGACAGCTGGAATATCTGCGGTATTATGACAAGGATGAAAAACCGGTTAATATACCGGAGGGCTATGCGGAAATGGAATATATTTATGATGCCTCCGGAAATGCGGTGGACTGGATATATCGGGATACCGCCGGCAATGAGGTGACGCCGAAATAAGGGGTTGCAAATAGGCGGACATCCTGCTATAAATCAGGTAAGGGAATTCCTGCCATCCAGGATGGCAGCCATCTTGGATGGCACGGACTGACGGCGGTGAAGCGGCACGTTCGGAGGACGGGAGGAAGACCTGAGAGTATGAAATTCACAGGGAAAGGATTGAAACGAAGATGAAAATGACCATGAAAAAGGCTCCCATGGGCTGGAACAGCTACGATTATTATGACACCACGGTGAATGAGGAGCAGGTAAAAGCCAACGCGGATTACATGGCGGAGCACCTGAAGGACTGCGGCTGGGAATATGTGGTGGTGGATATCCAGTGGTACGCCAAAGATGCAGGAAGTATGCGGGATCAGTATCAGTATATTCCCTTCGGCGATATGGAGATGGATGAGCACGGCAGATACCAGCCTGCGGTGAACCGTTTTCCCTCATCTGCGGGCGGAAAGGGCTTTGGGCCTCTGGCGGATTATGTTCACAGCCTGGGACTGAAGTTTGGGATACATATTATGAGAGGCATTCCCAGACTGGCGGCCCATCGGCAGCTTCCCCTGCCGGGTACTTCGCTGACGGCGGCCCAGGCTGCGGATCCTGCCTCTATCTGCGGCTGGAATACGGATATGTACGGGGTGCAGGACAATGAAGCGGGACGGATCTATTATGATTCCCTGATACAAATGTATGCGGACTGGGGCGTGGATTTCATCAAATGTGACGATATCTGCGACAGCTGGATGTACCGGCATGAGGGCTTCAGCGGCTGGCATGAGACCAGAATGCTTCACCAGGCCATCGAAAAGTGCGGCAGGGATATTGTGCTGAGCCTTTCACCGGGACCTGCCCATATTGACCGGGCCTGGCAGTACGAGAAATATGCCAATATGTGGCGGATTACGGATGATTACTGGGACCGCTGGGATCTGCTTTTGAATATGTTCGAGCGCTGTGAGCTCTGGCAGAACCATGTGGCCGACGGATGCTATCCCGACTGCGACATGCTGCCCCTGGGACGGCTGGGAAAGGGCTTCGGCCAGGAGAGAGAGACTCATTTTACCAGGGAAGAGCAAAAGACCATGATGACGCTCTGGTGTATCTTCGGTTCACCGCTGATGATCGGAGCGGAGCTGACCAAGCTGGATGAGTGGACCCAATGGCTTTTGACCCGGAAGGAGATTTTGAAGCTGACGGAAGGCGGCTATGCAGGCAGACAGGTGGAGCGGGACAGCCGCCGGGCCGTGTGGAGCTGCTTCAACGAAGAGACAGGAGAGCGTTACCTGGCGCTGTTTAATCTGAGCGACGAAGAGCAGGTTCTTTCCTGTGACTGTCATCAGGTGGAGCAGTTTGCAGGGAGGAAGGCGCCGGCGGCCCGGGAGCTGTGGACCGGAGAAGAGGTTTCGGCAGAAGCCGGACTGCTCAGTGCGTCGGTGCCGGCCCATGGGGCAAAGCTCTTTTTGCTGGAGAATCTGCAGAAAGAAGGCTGATTGTCTGGCAGGAAGGGAGAAACGGCATGATACCTGTGATCATTTCTGTTATAGGAGCAGTACTGCTTCTGGGCCTTATGGCCGTCTGGCTGGCCAGACGGCGGGCAGGGCGCTCTTTCAGAGAGTATGACGGACTGGAGGGCCATGACTTTGAATATTACTGTGCGGAGCTGTTGAAAAGACATGGCTTCCAGGAGGTGGAGGTGACGAAGGGAAGCGGCGATTATGGGGTGGATATTCTGGCGGAAAAAGACGGTGTCACCTACGCCATTCAGTGCAAGAGCTACACGGCTCCCGTGGGGGTCAAGGCGGTTCAGGAGGCCTATGCCGGGCGGGATTATTATGACCGCATGGTGGGGGCCGTGCTCACCAACCAGTATTTCACCCAGCCGGCGGTGGAGGCCGCCAGGAAGCTGAAAATACTTTTGTGGGACAGAGGATACCTGGAGGGCATGCTGGAGGAGGAAGTATATTAGGAGGAAGCGTCTAAGGGGAGGATTCCTCCAGCAGCTGTGCCAAGGCGGTAAAGTCCGCTGGTCCGTTGTCCAGGAGAAAGCGGTTAAACTGCAGGTCCGTGTATTCCTCGCCCCAGAGCTGCAGTGCATTTTCCCGAAGAGACAGGATTTCCAGATAGCCAAGATAGTATTTTAAGTAGTTGCAGGGGGACTGGACAATATATGTATATACTGCTTTCGCCGAGTCGCTGTCGGTGACTCCGAAGCTCTCCAGGACCTTGGCGATCTGGCTGTAGGAGGCGCCTTCGTAATGAATCATAATGTCCAGAAGGGAATAGAGGCATAGCTGCACGCTGCGGTTATGCTTTTCTATTTGTACCAGCAGGGCCTCCTGGTCCTGCTGTCTTTCCTGATACAGCTGAGCAGCATAATCATAAGAAAGGAATTCCACATATAAAGCCCACCCTTCCGTATAGCCCCCATACCACAGCAATTGCCGCACGGGCCGGTCTCCTGTGGACAGGGCCAGACGATTGGCGTATACTGTCTGATACAGGTGGCCGGGATAGCCCTCATGGGCCAGAGTGGTGTACAGCTCCAGACCGTAGGGGGTTTTCTGCTGATTGATATAGATCACATTGTGGTCAGTGTCGTCCAAGGGAGCGGTCAGGTAAAAGGCGGGGGCGCAATATTCCTCCAAACTGGGAGAAACGGGCTTCACTGCCAGGCTGGAGGAACCCCCGGGAAGCTCCGGAAAGCTTCCTTCCATGCGTATCTTCAGGTCTGCCAGCATCTGCGTCACGCTGGTGTAGGGAAAGGAGGGAAGGCTTCCCTCCGTGTAGCGCCGGGCGGCCTCCGGGTACCGGGCTGCCAGATTTTGGATGGTTTCATATTCCAGTGTAAACTGGCTGGTGAGAAGCTCCTGGATTTCCGGAACAGAGCGGGATGAGCCGGTCTGGGACTGCAGGAGCGCCTCATAATAGGCCTTTCCCTGAGGCCGGGAGGCCAGGCCTTCCATGGGAACGGACTCATCCTCAAGTAAAAGAAGTCCGTCTCCCAGAGTCGTGTAGGCAGGAAGCAGTATGGTTTTTAAAAGCCGGTCATTTTGGCTCAGATATTTTTCAAATTCCGCTTCTGTGATAAGCCCTTCCTGACATAGCTCATCCAATCGTTCCCGAAAGGTGACCTGCAGGAAGTGGGAGCCGTCCTCCAGAGCATCCGCTGTGATTATGGTATCACATTGCTCTCTGACCTGCCGAAGGGAGGAGGCGGGCATGGAAAGCCCTGCGGCGGCTTTCTCCTGCTCATAGGTCAGCAGGGAAGCGAAGTAATCGTCGGTCTGCTCTAAAAGTGCAAGATAGTCCTCTACGTCCCGCCGGCTGCGAAATGCATATTCCGCCAGCAGGATGGGAAGCTGGGTCTGAGCGCCTGAGGCGGGGGAGAGGGGCTCGCTGTAATATGTAAAGCTGCCTAAAGCCAGCGAATTTTCCAGGCAGCGGATCAGAAGCTGGCAGAGAACTGTATCAGAATCCGTAAGCTTCCTTTGATCCAGGGTCTTTAACGCCGCAAGAGTATTTTCCGTGGCCGCCTGTCCCTTTAGAACACCTTCTGCGCTGTATTGGGGCAGGATGGGGCGGTAATCGTAAATGCCGAAATCCTCAGGCCGGGCCAGAGTATAGTGCATGTTTAAGGTATTGGAGGACATTTCATCTGCAAAAATCTGCGATGTGATATTGTCGAAACGCTTTTCATCCTGTCGGAAGGTAAAAAGAAACAGCGTAATGCCGCTGAAGGCAAACAGCATCACCGCAAAAAGCAGCAGCTGTTTCAAAGAGAGGTGTGTGCGCTTTTTCAAGGAGGATTCACCTGATCGAAATAAATGTTGATTTAATATATGAGAGGAAGGAGACGGATATGTGTGCCGGCGGCAAGGACAAAATACCGGGCCGGGAAGATATGACAGAAGAATAGGAGCAGGAACCGAAATGAAAGTTGTATATAATACAATTTATAAATTTGTATGATAAAATTTCCTGCGGCGTATTGACATATATTTACAACTTCACTATACTGAAAGCATGGATAAAAAGCAGACAAAGTACGATGGCATTGTTCGTCATGTGGAAAACTTAATCGAGAAAGGTGTCCTGAAGCCCGGGGACAGGGTGCCCTCGGAAAACCGGCTCAGCGACGAGTTTGGCATCAGCCGGCAGACGGTGCGCAGGGCCATCGGAATTCTGGAGGAAAAGGGGGTGCTGCGCAGAGTCAGAGGCAGTGGAACCTATGTGAATTATGACCGCAGGGAGAATCTGGGGCAGCAGGGGCGCATTGCTGTAGTGACTACCTATGTGGATAGCTATATTTTTCCCAGGACGATTCAGGGGATTGAAAGCCTGCTGTTTGAACGGGGCTATTCGGTGCAGATTTCTTTTACCAACAACACTCTGGAGCGGGAAAAAAATGTGCTAACCGACTTAATCAGCAGGGACGATGTGGCCGGCGTTATTGTGGAGGGCACCAAGAGCGGTCTTCCCAATCCCAATCTGCAGCTTTACAGGAAGCTGATAAACCGCAGGATTCCTCTGCTGTTTATCAATACCTTTTACCCGGAGCTTGATGTGCCCCATGTGTCTTTAAACGATGTAAAGGCGGCCCAGACGGCAGTGAATTTTCTGATTGAAAAGGGACATCGGGATATAGGTGCTATTCTGAAGCTGGATGATGGCCAGGGGAGGCTGCGATATCTGGGGTATCTGCAGGCCATGGAGGCGGCGGGGCTTACGGTGACGGACTCCCGTCTGGTCTGGATTGATACGGATGAAGCCAGCCAGCTGAATTACTGCCGGGAAAAGATATTGAACCGGGTAGAGGCATGCAGCGCTTTGTTCTGCTATAATGACCAGGTGGCCTTCCAGCTGATTCGTATGCTTCGGGAGAAGGGGCTGCGTGTGCCGGAGGATGTGTCGGTGATCAGCGTGGACGATTCGGACCTTGCCCTGCACAGCGAGGTGCCCATCACATCCCTGCCCCACCCCAAGGAGCGGCTTGGGATCCGGGCAGCGGAGACGCTGCTTGATATGATCGACAGGAAAAAGAGAGAGTATACCTACGAGTTTGATACCAGGGTCATCGAAAGGGATTCCGTGGGAAGACGGGAATGAGAGACGGGAATATGACACCGCCGTCTATGGCCCGGGCTGCCGGGAAAACCAATGGGACGAGAAGCAAGAAGTCATGAGAATAAAAGGCCGTGTGTCGGCGGAAAGCGAGGAAGAAGGTAAATGTGCGAAGAAATCAAACAGGCCATCCGGGAGGGCAGGACGGCGCTGGGTATTGAGTTTGGTTCTACCCGGATCAAGGCCGTGCTGGTGGATGAAAGTCATCAGCCTGTTGCCATGGGAAACCATGACTGGGAGAACCGGCTGGAAGACGGCGTCTGGACCTACAGTCTGGAGGACATCTGGCAGGGACTCCAGGGCTGCTATCGGGAGCTGGCCCGGGAAGTGAAGGAGAAATACGGTGTGGAGCTTGCTACCATTGGCAGTATGGGTTTTTCCGGCATGATGCACGGCTATATGGCCTTTGACCGGGAGGGCCGTCTGCTTGCGCCCTTCCGCACCTGGAGAAATACCATGACGGAGGAGGCCTGCAGAAAGCTGACGCCGGTGTTTCATTTCAATATTCCCCAGAGGTGGAGCATCGCCCATTTGTATCAGGCTATGCTGAAGGGAGAGGAGCATGTAAAGGATATTGCGTTTCTGACCACCCTGGCGGGATATATTCACTGGAAGCTGTCCGGAGAGAAGGTGCTGGGCGTGGGAGAGGCCTCCGGCATGTTTCCCATCGATTCCCCGTCCCGGGATTATGACCGGAGGATGATGGATCAGTTCGGAGAGCTGACGGCGGATATGGGATATTCCTGGAAGCTGGAGGAGATTCTGCCCGGGGTGCTCTGTGCCGGAGAAAAGGCCGGAACGCTGACGGAAGAGGGAGCAAAGCTTCTGGATCCTTCCGGAATCCTTCAGGCAGGTATTCCCATGTGCCCTCCCGAGGGAGACGCCGGAACCGGTATGGTGGCCACCAACAGCGTCAGGGTGCGCACGGGCAATATTTCCGCCGGAACCTCCATTTTTTCCATGGTGGTTACGGAGAAGGCGCTGGAACGGGTTCATGAGGAGATCGACATGGTGACTACGCCGGACGGAAATCCGGTGGCCATGGTCCATTGCAACAACTGCACCTCCGACTTGAACGCCTGGGTGAATCTGTTCGGTGAGTTTGCGGACAGGTTTGGAATGAAGATAGACAAAAACGATCTGTACGGTACGCTTTACCGGGAGGCTCTGAAGGCGGATCCCGACTGCGGCGGCCTGATGGCGTACAATTATTTTTCCGGCGAGCCGGTGACAGGACTGAATGAAGGACGTCCTATGTTTGTGCGCACGCCTGATGCAGCCTTCAGCCTTGCCAACTTTATGAGAAGTCATTTGTACAGCGCCATGGCAACCCTTAAGATCGGTAATGATATCCTGCTGAAGGAGGAGCATGTGCAGGTGGATTCCCTCATGGGGCACGGCGGGCTGTTCAAGACGCCGGTGGTGGGTCAGCAGCTGATGGCGGCGGCCATGAATGCTCCTGTGACGGTGATGGATACCGCCAGCGAGGGCGGCGCCTGGGGCATGGCGGTGCTGGCGGCCTTCCTGAAGGAGAGAGAGGCAGATGAGACACTGCCCGACTACCTGAGCAACAGGATTTTTGCGGGCCAGACCGGAACCACCATTGCGCCGGAGCCGGAGGATGTGGCCGGGTTTGACGCATTTGTGGAGAAATATAAGAGTACACTGCCCGCGGAGAAGGCGGCCGTGGAGGGAATGACGATTTCCTGAGGAATGAAGATTTAAAGAAAGGATCAGGTTTATGCTGGAAGAATTAAAGAAACAGGTGTATGAAGCGAATATGGAGCTTCCCAAATACGGTCTGGTGACCTTTACATGGGGCAATGTCAGCGCCATAGACCGTGAGAGCGGACTGTTTGTCATCAAGCCCAGCGGGGTGGAATATGATAAGCTGACGCCCGAGGATATGGTGGTGGTGGATCTGGACGGGAAAAAGGTGGAGGGACGCTATAACCCCTCCTCGGACACGGCTACTCATGTGGAGCTGTACAAGGCGTTCCCTCAGATTGGCGGAGTGGTGCACACTCATTCCTCCTACGCCACAAGCTGGGCCCAGGCGGGCCGCAGCATTCCCTGCTACGGCACCACCCATGCGGACTACATTTACGGAGAGATTCCCTGTGTACGGTGTCTGACTGCGGAGGAGATCCAGGATGCCTACGAGGAAAATACGGGGCATCTAATCGTGAATGAATTCCAGAGGCTGGGAAAGGATCCGGAGGCCGTGCCCGCGGTGCTCTGTAAAAATCATGGTCCCTTTGCCTGGGGGAAGGATGCGAAGGAAGCCGTGCACAACGCGGTGGTTTTGGA
Organism: uncultured Acetatifactor sp.; assembly: GCA_910579755.1. Lineage (GTDB taxonomy): Bacteria > Bacillota > Clostridia > Lachnospirales > Lachnospiraceae > Acetatifactor. Next base: position 10,613 of record CAJTVB010000034.1, read on the forward strand.
GGAAGTGGCAAAGATGGCATATCGCGCCGAGACCATCAACCCCCGGATCCAGCCGGCGCCGCAGGAGCTTCAGGATAAGCATTATTACAGGAAACATGGAGCCAACGCCTATTACGGACAGAAGGCATAAAGAGAAGGAGGTATAATGATGAATAATTTAGAACTGCAAAAGCACGCAAATGACGTGCGCAAGGGCATTGTAACGGCAGTTCACAGTGCAAAGGCAGGGCATCCCGGCGGATCCCTTTCCGCCGCAGATGTGTACACTTACCTGTATTTTGAGGAGATGAACATTGATCCGGCAAATCCGGACAAGGAGGACAGAGACCGGTTCGTGCTGTCCAAGGGGCATACGGCGCCGGGGCTTTATTCCACCCTGGCGAACAGGGGCTTTTTCCCGGTGGAGGATCTGAAGACTCTGCGGAAGCTGGGGTCATATCTGCAGGGACATCCCTGTATCCATATACCCGGCGTGGATATGTCTTCGGGATCATTGGGACAGGGGATTTCCGCCGCTGCCGGCATGGCTATGGGCGGCAAGCTGGACAACAGGGACTTCCGCGTGTACGCCCTGCTGGGAGACGGAGAGATCGAGGAAGGACAGGTCTGGGAGGCGGCCATGTTTGCGGGCTTCAGGAAGCTGGATAACCTCTGCGTCATCGTGGACAACAACAATTTGCAGATCGACGGTCCCATCGATCAGGTCTGCTCCCCTTATCCCATTGATAAGAAATTTGAGGCCTTTAATTTCCATGTGATCAATTGTGACGCCCACAATTTTGACGAGCTTCGGGCGGCCTTCCAGGAAGCCAGACAGACCAAGGGAATGCCCACCTGTATCGTTGTGCACAGTCTGAAGGGCAAGGGTGTTTCCTTCATGGAGAACAGTGTGGACTGGCACGGCAAGGCTCCCAACGATGAGGAGTACGCCGTGGCAATGGCCGATCTGGAGAAGATCGGCGCAGAATTAGAGAAAGCAGGTGAAGCATAATGGCAGAAAATACGGTTAAAAAGATTGCAACCCGTGAAAGCTACGGCAATGCCCTGAAGGAGCTGGGAGCGGAGTTCCCCAACCTGGTGGTGCTGGATGCGGACCTGGCCGCCGCCACCAAGACCGGTGTGTTCCGGAAGGCATTTCCGGACCGGCACATCGACTGCGGCATCGCCGAATGCAATATGGTGGGCGTGGCAGCAGGTCTGTCCCTGGTGGGGAAGATTCCCTTTGTGAGCTCCTTCGCCATGTTTGCGGCGGGACGCGCCTTTGAGCAGGTCCGCAACTCTGTGGGATACCCTCACCTGAATGTGAAAATCGGGGCCACCCATGCAGGCATTACCGTGGGTGAGGACGGGGCTTCCCATCAGTGCAACGAGGATATTGCCCTGATGAGAACCATTCCCGGCATGGTGGTGATGTGTCCTGCGGACGACGTGGAAGCCAAAGCGGCGGTGCGGGCGGCTCTGGAGTATGAAGGACCTGTGTACATCCGGTTTGGCAGGGCAGCGGTTCCCGTGATCAACGACAGACCGGATTATCATTTTGAGATCGGCAAGGGCTCCGTAGTGCGGGAGGGTAAGGACGTGACCATTGTGGCCACAGGCATCTGTGTGGATTCTGCACTGGGCGCGGCAGAAAAGCTGGCGGCGGACGGAATCAGCGCCGAGGTGGTGAGCATCTGCACCATTAAGCCCCTGGACGAGGAGATCATTATAAACAGTGCGAAGAAGACCGGAAAGGTGGTTACGGTGGAGGAGCATTCCGTTATCGGCGGACTGGGAAGTGCAGTCTGCGACTGCCTCTGCGCAAACCATCCCACTCCTGTGAAGAAGCTTGGCATGCAGGATGTGTTTGGAGAATCCGGGTCGGCGGCGGCCCTGGTTCAGAAGTACGGACTGGACGCGGAGGGTGTGTACAAATCCGTTAAGGAATTTATCTAATCGAAAAAGAAAACAGTTACTTAAGAAAAGACAGTCCCGGATACGTTTCGGGGCTGTTTTTTCTTAAAAAAATTTAAGAAAAAAATAAACAACTAAGATACAAGTTTGTGCTATATTTAAAAACAAGAAACAAAGGATTAGGTGGTAAAATGTTACAGCATACTACTGATGAGGCCCGGAAATCGCCGGAAGTGATCAACATAAAAAGAAACCCTTATCTGGTGGACTATGAAAAACGCAGAGGAACGGAAGGCGGAGAGATCCGGCAGGGAATGCTTCGGACGAACCGCAGTACTTCTCAGAGGCGTTCCGTGGATGTGCCTGTCTACGGAAATACCATGTATGATTCCGGAAGAAACCCAAGAAGACCGAACCAAGGAACCAGGCCGGACGGCGGGAGAAGAGCGGAAACCGGAAGGAGCTATGAGAGAGGATCCTATGGGAGGAGCAGGACCGGAGCGGCTTCCGGCGGCGCCATGGACAGAAGGAGGTACTCGCAGATGCCCCGGGAAAGGGCCATGATCTATGGCAGAGATGCTTCAGGAGCGGGCCGGTTTGAGGCTGAGGCGCCTGTCCGCAGGCGGAGGGTGCCTGCGTCGGCCAGGGAAGGGCAGAGAAAAAAGGCCAGATATCAGAAGCTGGCTGTGGGGATCTGGGTGGTATGTGTTTTTTCTCTCACGATTCTGTTTTTGATCAAAAACGACAGGGCCTCGGCGGCAGGGAGCGGGAACGGTCAGGCGGACAAAAACATAAAGAGTACATATGAGCCGTCAACTCCTGCTCGGGAGGAAACTCCTTCTTATTCCGGTGCAATGATTCAGGGGCTTCCCGCCGAGGAATTTGCCCGGCATCCGGACTGGACGGAAAACTTTTTGACCCCCAACGAATATTCCAGACCGGGGGATCCTCTGGAGGAAATCAAGAACGTTTTTGTCCATTACACGGGTAACCGCAACACCAGCGCGGCCCAGAACCGCAGCTATTTTGAACAGCAGAAAGACACGCATGAGAGGAGTGTCAGCTCTCATTTTATCATCGGCTATGAGGGGGAGATTATTCAGTGTGTTCCCCTGGATGAGATTGCTTATGCGGTGGCTACACGGAATGGGGATTCCGTGTCCATTGAGTGCTGCTATACGGCGGAGAACGGTTCCTTTACGCAGGCGACCTACGATTCTTTGATTGCGCTGCTGGCGTGGCTTACAGATGTATATGATCTGGAAAAGGATGATATTCTGCGTCATTATGACTGCGGAGGGAAAAAATGTCCGATCTATTATACGGAGCACGAGGATGCCTGGGAGCGCCTGAAACAGGATGTGATGGACAAGAGGCAGCTTTAAAATACTGTGGAGGGAGAAAATTTTTACGCTTAAAAATTTATACAGTTGCGGTAGGGAGCCATATTTGCTAAAATGTAGTTGTAAAGCCTGGGCAGGTGACGGTTCAGAGAAGTCTGGTTTATGCCTGGGTTTTGATGAAATGATTTTCAGCTTGAGAAAGAGAGGCTCCAAATGAATACTTTATCGCCTTCTATTTTGGCCGCGGATTTTTGTGAATTGGGAAAACAAATCAAAGAGGCAGGGGACGCAGGGGCCGAATATCTGCATATTGATGTGATGGACGGCCTTTTTGTGCCGTCCATTTCCTATGGGGTGCCGGTGATCTCTTCCATTCGAAAGAGCACGGACACCTTTTTTGACGTACATTTGATGATTGAGCGGCCCCGGCGGTATATCCGGGAATTTGCCGAAAGCGGCGCCGATCTGATCAATTTCCACCTGGAGGCGGAGGATCATGTGGAAGAGACGGTGGAAATGATCAGGAAGCTGGGAAAAAAGGCGGGTATTACCATCAAGCCAAAGACGCCTGTTCAGGCCGCGGCACCCTATCTGGAGCTGGTGGACATGGTGCTGGTCATGACGGTGGAGCCGGGGTTCGGGGGGCAGAAGCTGATGCCGGACTGCATTGAAAAGGTGCGGCAGCTTCGGCGTATGATCCGGGAGAGAGGCCTGGAGACGGATATTGAGGTGGACGGAGGGATCACGGTGGATAATGTGGGCCTTGCTTTGGAGGCGGGAGCAAATGTGATCGTGGCAGGCTCCGCCGTATTCGGCGGGGATGTGAGGGACAATGTGAAAAGATTTTTGGAAAAAATGAGATAAAGGGCGGCATAGGGAGAAGTTTTTCCTCGTTTCTGTCGATAAAGCATGCAAAGAGTAGGGTCATCGTTTTTGCCGAAAGGAGGAAATTATGCAGTTAGGCGGGATAGGGCATTCTCACGGCACGGATACGCATCAGGTGACACAGTGTCTGCATCAGGACCATAGTGTTACGGAAAAGGAAAGCGGGGCCGGGGCAAAGCTTTCTGCGGCAAAAGCAAATCTGCAGGCCCAAAACGCCCAGCAGGAGATATTTTCCTTGACTGCCTGGGTGCAGAGACTTCTGGGGAAAGGAGGCCGGACCCTGCGGGGAATCTGGGGATCCGGAGGCGCAGACGGCGGTGCAGGCCGGGAGGGAGACGGAACGGGCATTGCCGGGGCGGAAGCTTTGGGGCAGGGGTCCGCAGCCGGGGATTTACAGAAGGATTCTTTTTCCCGGCGGCGGACGGCGATTTCGGAAGAGGCTGCGCATTTGGCGGCAGCACAGGCCAACCCGTATTTTTCCGTTGCTCCGGAAAACGGTACAGCCCACGTTCCCCCTTTTCAGAGGATAAAGGCCAGGGTAAAGGAGGTGGCAGGCCATCTGTCAGGCCATCTGCCCGGAAAATTTTTTAAGCCTCAGGCCAAAAGCACTTTTCAAATGAAGCAGGAGCGGCAGGAGAAACCCAAGGAGGATCTGCGCCGGCACAGTAAGTATCGAAAGGATGAAGTGGAAATAGACTGCGTTTTGACAGACGAGAGCTATCTGCTGGACTCCTATGACAGAACGGGGGGTTACAGTAAGCTGTCTGTGAACAGCGGAAAGGCGGCAGTGACGAAAAAGCAGCAGGAACTGGAGACAGAGAAATCCGGTTGACATCCGGCCTTTTTTCTGCTATCCTTTCTCACATAGGAAGAGACCGCTGCCCGCGTGAGGGAGCGGTTGATAAACGCAATGACGAAGAGAGTACATTTTGACCAGTCTCCTACAGAGAAGGCTCCGGCGGGCGCAAGCAGCCTGCATTGCTGAGAGGGGCCGGGGATGGCGGGATGGAATATGGCTTCCGAGCAGCGCACCGAGCCAGGCGGGAGAAAGCTTTTACGCCGGGTGAGACTGCGACAGGTTCCGCCTGTTACAGCGGATAGGGTTAGTGACCTGAAAAGGTCTGTCCCGCAGAGGGCAGATGAAAAGAAGTGGTACCACGGGCGCAGGGCTCGTCTTCTATTATGCAAAAGCATGGAGAGGACGGGCTTTTTTTGGCATATCAGGAAAGCCTTTTACACACTCCTGTATATATGGCCTTCCGGGCAGAACCCCGTGGAAATTTTATGATTGGAAAGGAGAGCAGAAATGCAAAACAGAGGACCGTACTATTTAACCACAGCCATTGCATATACCTCAGGAAAGCCTCATATCGGCAATAATTATGAGATCGTGATGGCAGACAGTATTGCAAGATTCCGCAGGAAGGAAGGATATGAGGTGTTTTTCCAGACGGGGACGGACGAGCATGGCCAGAAGATCGAGCTGAAGGCCCAGGAGGCAGGAGTGACTCCCCGGGAATTTGTGGACAAGGTGGCAGGCGTTATCCGGGGAATGTGCGATATGCTGAATATTTCGTATGACAAGTTTATCCGCACAACCGACAAGGACCATGAAAAGCAGGTACAGAAGATTTTCCGGCGTCTTTATGAACAGGGAGATATCTATAAGGGTGCCTATGAGGGAATGTACTGTACTCCCTGCGAATCCTTCTGGACGGAATCCCAGCTGGTGGACGGTAAGTGCCCCGACTGCGGCAGGGAGGTGAAGCCTGCCAGGGAGGAGGCATACTTTTTCCGTATGAGCAAATATGCGGACAGGCTGATAGAGCATATCAATCAGCATCCGGAGTTTATTCAGCCTGTGTCCCGCAAAAACGAGATGATGAATAATTTCCTTCTGCCGGGCCTGCAGGATCTGTGTGTGTCCAGAACCTCCTTCAAGTGGGGGATTCCTGTGGACTTTGACGAAAAGCATGTTGTGTACGTATGGCTGGATGCTTTGACAAACTATATTACCGGCATCGGCTATGATGCCGATGGAAACAGCACGGATCAGTACAGGAAGCTTTGGCCGGCCAATCTGCATCTGATCGGTAAGGACATTATCCGTTTCCACACCATTTACTGGCCCATCTTTTTGATGGCTCTGGGGGAGCCTCTGCCGAAGCAGGTGTTCGGACATCCATGGCTGATGATGAACGGCGGCAAGATGAGCAAGTCCAAAGGAAATGTGATCTATGTGGACGATCTGGTGGACTTTTTCGGGGTGGACGCGGTACGGTACTATATGCTGCATGAGATGCCCTATGACAATGACGGAAACGCTACCTGGGAGCTGATCGCCGAGCGGGCCAACTCGGATCTGGCAAATATTCTGGGGAATCTGGTGAAACGCACCATATCCATGAGCAATCAGTACTTCGGCGGGATTGTGACAGACAAGGGAGCGGTCAGACAGGAGGTGGACGGTGATCTGAAGGCTGTGGCTGCGGGGGCGTATGCGAAGGTCGTGGAAAAAATGGATTCCCTGCGGGTGGCGGATGCCCTGACGGAGGTGTTTGCGGTTTTCAGACGCTGCAACAAATATATAGATGAAACGGAGCCCTGGGTACTGGCCAAGGATGAGAGCCAGCGGGACCGGCTGTCCACGGTGCTCTACAACCTGGTGGAGGGAATTGTGATGGGCGCGTCCCTTCTGCAGCCCTTTATGCCGGAGACAGCGGAGAGAATTGCCGCTCAGCTGAATACGGAGCTGAGAGATTTTGATCAATTGGAAACCTTTGGGCTGTATAAAAACGGAAACCAGGTGACAGATCAGCCCCAGATCCTGTTTGCCAGGCTGAATATGAAGGATGTGACTAAGAGGGAGGAGGAAGTTGCGGCACAGCTTGCCCTTGAGGCCAAGTCTTCTTCGGCCGGGCAGGAAAATTCCGGGAATGGAGAAAAAGCAGAAAGTGGGGAGGAAGCGGTGGACAACGGAATGGATATTCCGGCCAAGGCCCAGATCACCTATGAGGACTTTGCGAAGCTTCAGTTTCAGGTGGGAGAGATCATCGCCTGCGAGGCGGTGCCCAAGTCCAAAAAGCTTCTGTGCAGCAAGGTGAAGATCGGAAGTCAGGTAAAGCAGATCGTATCCGGCATTAAGGCATATTACTCTCCGGAGGAAATGGTTGGGAAAAAGGTGATGGTTCTGGTGAATTTAAAGCCGGCCACACTGGCCGGCGTATTGTCGGAGGGCATGCTTTTGTGCGCCGAGGACGCGGAGGGAAATCTGGCGCTGATGAAGCCGGAAAAGGATATGCCTGCCGGCTCTGAGGTGTGCTGAGGTATAAATTCTCTGTAAATTTTGTGGTAAGGGGCTTAATTTTTTCTCCAGAATAAGGTATACTCTTTGTCAGGATGGTTCATCCGCCGGCTTATGCCGGCGGATGAAAGAAGAAGCTTCGAGGTGAATATGAGAAAAGAAGAATTTTACTTTGATTCCAGAGACGGAAAAAGCAGGATTCATGCGGTACGATATATGCCGGATCAGGAGGCGGACATCCGCTGTGTGGTTCAGATTGTACATGGCATGGCGGAGTATGTGGAAAGGTATGAGGAATTTGCCGCTTTTCTCACTGAAAGAGGCTGCGTGGTTACAGGTGAGGACCATCTGGGCCATGGGAAATCCGTGGGAGAGGCCGGGGGCTTTGGGTATTTTTGTGAGCAGGATCCGGCCACGGTTCTGGTCAGGGACGTACACCGGCTGAAAAAGCTGACGCAGGCTCTGTATCCCCAGATTCCCTATGTGATCATGGGCCACAGCATGGGTTCCTTTATTACCCGCAACTATATGTATCGTTACGGAACCGGTATTGACGGAGCGGTGATTATGGGAACGGGTATGCAGCCCAAGGCGGTGCTGGCTTTGTCCAAGGTATTTGCAGGTATCCAGAGGATGTGCTTCGGGCAGAGGCATGTGAGCCGGTTCATCGACAAGCTGGCTTTTGGGGCGTACAATAAAAAGATCCAGAATCCTGCCACATCCTTTGACTGGCTGAGCCGGGACGGGGAAAGAGTTCAAAGGTATATTGAGGATCCTATGTGCGGATTTGTTTTCACCGTCAATGGATTTGGTACCTTGTTTGAGCTGATTTCCAGATTGCATGACAAAAAGAATCTGGAGCGGATTCCCAAAGCGCTTCCGGTATTTATGGTGTCGGGAACGGCAGACCCGGTGGGAGATTATGGAAAAGGGGTGAATGCCGCTTTTGATTCTCTGAAGGAAGCAGGATTGGAAAATATTTCGCTGAAGCTGTACGAGGGAGGCAGGCATGAGCTGCTGAACGAGACGAACCGGCAGGAGATCATGGCGGATATCTGGCGGTGGATACAGGAGACGGTGCCGCACAGGCAGTAGTTCAGAAAGAGGCGGGTGTGGCAGGAATGTCTTATGAGATCCGGTGGGCAAGGGACAGCGAGTGGTCCACCACTATGAAAATGATCTGGAGAACCTTCCTGAAGTTTGAAGGACAGGATTATACCCAGGAGGGTATTCGGAATTTTTTTGAATTCATCACGGACGATGATCTGTATATTTCTTTTTTGCGCGGAGAGTATCAGATGATGGTGGCGGTGGAACAGGGGAAGGTGATCGGCGCCGGATCCATACGGAGCGGAAATCATTTATCACTGCTGTTTGTGGATGAAGCTTATCAGCACAGAGGCGTGGGCAGCAATATCATTGCCAGGCTGTGCGATTACCTCAGATATGAGGCGGGGGAATGCTTTATGTCTTTGAAGGCGGCTCCTTATGCGGTGGACTTTTATCGAAAGATGGGTTTTACGGCTGTGAAGCCGGAGGAGGAATATCTGGGAATCCGGGTGACGGCCATGGAAAAGCCTTTGGAGTGACATGCCTTTTGGGTGACATAAAGGTTGAACAAACAATATGTATTCAACAAAAGACCGGGAGCGTGCCGCAGCACGCAGATAAGGAGAGTTATGAAGTTTTTTGACATGGACAGCCCCCTGATGCAGGGACTGGGAAAAATGGCTGATCTGCTCTGGCTGAATGTACTGACTTTGATCTGCTGTATCCCCATCGTTACCATCGGCGCATCTTTTACGGCCATGAATTATATGGCGCTGAAGATGGCGCGGAACGAAGAGTGCTATATTACCAGAGGGTTCTTTAAGTCCTTCCGGGAAAACCTTAAGCAGGCTACGTTGATATGGCTGCTTCTGCTTCTGGTATTCTTGATCCTGGCAGGAGATTTTTTGATTATAGGAAGCTCCGGACTGGAGTTCAACATGATTTTTCGGGCAGTGCTGATGGCGGTGTCCTTCCTGGTGCTGTGTACCTTCATGTTTGTGTTTCCTGTGCTGGCCAAATTCGAAAATACGGTTTTACGAACAATCAAAAATGCATTTTTGATGAGCATCATGCAATTTCCCAAAACGATTCTGATGATTATTCTCTATGCCATTCCGCCCCTCGTATTTATCTTTTTCATGCAGGCGGCGCCGATTTCCCTGCTGTTCGGTCTTTCCGTTCCGGCATGGCTGTCGGCCAAACTGTATAACAAATTTTTCCGGAAGCTGGAAGACCAGATCAATGCGGCCAAGCCTGCTCAGGATGCGGAAGAGGCTGGGGAGGACGAAAGGATTTTCCGGGACGAGCTGGATGAAAGCCTGGCGGGGGACACGGAGGTTCAATAGGTCAGGTTGTTGAATGTGCTCAAGAATTTGAGCGGTTTTTGGTTAAACTGACAGGCTGTGAAGAAAAGCTGTAAGTTTGTAAGCAATTCACACAATAAGCTCAAAAATCTTTGTGGAATAGTGGTATGGCAGGAAACAGCGATATTCGGTATACTATCAATATAGTCAGCAGCTGAAAGCGCTGAAGAGAGATGTGACGCAAATATGAAAGGAGTTCATTATCATGGCTAGTTTATCTTTGACTAACGTATGCAAGGTGTATCCCAACGGCTTTGAGGCTGTTAAGGATTTCAACCTTCAGATCGCGGACCAGGAGTTCATTATTTTCGTAGGTCCTTCCGGGTGCGGTAAGTCTACCACCCTTCGTATGATTGCAGGTCTGGAGGATATTTCTTCCGGCGAACTGAAGATCGGCGACAGAGTTGTGAATGATGTAGAGCCCAAGGATCGTGATATCGCGATGGTATTCCAGAACTACGCCCTGTATCCTCATATGTCCGTATATGACAACATGGCATTCGGACTGAAGCTGAGAAAGGTTCCCAAGGATCAGATCGATAAGATGGTGAAGGAAGCTGCCAAGATTCTGGATCTGACTCCGTTGCTTGACCGTAAGCCCAAGGCTCTGTCCGGTGGTCAGAGACAGCGTGTTGCCATGGGCCGTGCAATCGTTCGTAACCCTAAGGTATTCCTGATGGATGAGCCTCTTTCCAACCTGGATGCAAAGCTTCGTGTGCAGATGCGTGTTGAGATCTCCAAGCTGCATCAGAGACTGGGCACCACCATCATCTACGTTACCCATGACCAGACAGAGGCTATGACCCTTGGTACCAGGATCGTTGTTATGAAGGATGGCGTTATCCAGCAGGTTGACACTCCTCAGAACCTGTATCAGAAGCCTCAGAATCTGTTTGTTGCAGGATTCATGGGATCTCCTCAGATGAACTTCCTGGATGCAACCGTTGAGGTAAAGGGCAGTGTGGCGAATCTGAATATTGCAGGCCGCAGCATTCCTCTTCCTCCTGCCAAGTCCAAGAAGGTGATCGACGGTGGCTATGACGGAAAGGTTGTTACCTTCGGTATCCGTCCTGAGGACGTATATGACTCTCCTGCATTTGTAGAAGCAGCTCCGGCTTCCAGCGTATTTGAGTCCACCATCAAGGTTTACGAGCTTCTGGGTGCGGAAGTTTACCTGTACTTCGATGTGGATCAGTTCCCGATCACCGCAAGAGTAGATTCCCGCACTACTGCAAGACCCGGCGATGCCGTGAAGTTTGCTTTTGATCTTGAGAAGATCCATGTATTTGACAAGGAGACCGAGCAGATCATTACCAACTAATACATCAGTGTGCCTGAGAAAAAGGTGCAGAAGTTTTTCCGATTACTTAAGGGGGGATGTTTTTCATCCTCCCTTTTTGTAATGAGCTATAACAATGCAGCCATACAGCAATTCACGTAACCGGGCGTGGGAGGGGCTGAACTGTTAATTTTCATAAAAAACTTGCGAATGCAGAAAAAATTGGTTATTATGTAAAGAAAGCGCACAGAGCAGCTTTGCTGGCGCAGAATGCCTTATAACAGGCGGATGGGAGTAAAGATGATTTCAAGTCAGATCATTCAGACAAGTATTGACGAGTTAAAAGCAATTACCAAGGTGGATATATGTATTTTTGACTTATCGGGAGGACTGGTTGCTTCGACCACGGATCGTCATGAGATCACCAATGATCTGGTCAGAGGCTTTGCTGTGTCCCCGGCAGACAGCCAGGTGATAGGAGTCCATCATCTGCTGAAGATTCATGATGAAGGTGAACTGCTGTATGTGCTGGTTTCCGTAGGGATCAGTGACGATGCGTACATGGTGGGAAAAATTGCTGTCTGCCAGATCCAGAATCTGGTTATAGCCTATAAGGAAAGATTTGACAGGAATAATTTTTTCCAAAATCTGCTGCTGGACAACCTGTTGCTGGTGGATATCTATAACAGGGCAAAGAAGCTTCACATTGAAGTAGCGGTTCCCAGGGCGGTTTTCCTGGTGGAAACCTATCTGGAGAAGGACGGCATCGTCACGGAGGTTCTGAAGGGAATGTTCTCCAGTCAGGCGGGAGATTATATTACGGCGGTTGATGAGAGCAATGTAATATTGATTAAAGCGCTGAATGCAGACAGTACCTATGAGGATATGGCGGAAGTGGCGGAGACTATCGTGGCCATGGTGAATGCTGAGGCCATGATGAATGTGCGGGTATCCTTTGGCACGGTGGTGCAGGAGCTGAAGGATGTTTCGAAGTCATACAAGGAAGCTAAAATGGCGCTGGATGTAGGAAAGATCTTTTATGCGGAAAAAAGTGTTGTGGCATACAGTGCGCTGGGAATCGGCCGCCTGATCTACCAGCTTCCGGTAAACCTCTGCAAGCTTTTTATTGATGAGATTTTCGGTGATAATGTACCCAGTGAACTGGATGACGAGACGCTGACCACGATCAATAAATTTTTTGAAAATAACCTGAATGTGTCGGAGACATCCCGGCAATTGTTTGTGCACCGAAATACTTTGGTATACAGAATCGAGAAGATCCAGAAAAGCACAGGCCTGGATTTGAGAAATTTTGACGACGCACTCACATTCAAGATTGCTCTGATGGTAGTAAGTTATATGAAGTATATCGACAGCCGGGAGTATTGAGAGAAAATTCAATCATGTAAAATTTGTTATCCGGTTATATTTTAGACAACCCCCTGAATATACTTAGGTGTCAGGAAACCTAAGGGACGCATCGGCGTATATTCGGGGGGTATTTATGTTATACGAAAAAAAGGTAAGATATCTGGAGCATTATGAGGGCGGTGTGCGGGTCGGCAGCAGTGGTTTTGCGAAAATCGAAGCGAGAGACAGTTCCCTCCGGATGGATTTGACAGTAAAGGGACTGCATCCTACGGATTCCTTCACCCGCGAGGTGCTGTTGTGCGGTGGGGGAAAGGAGGCACCGCTGGGAACTATTGTGATCGAAGGCGGTACGGGTGTTTTCCGGCACATGTGTCATATCCGTGAACAGATTGATAAAACAGGAATTTCTTATGAGGAGTGGAGCGGAATCCGCATTTTTCTTGGTGGAAGCAGGGAGATCAGCAGCCGCTGGGAGCCTTTGAAAAAGGAGCAGGGGATTTTAGAGAATAAGGAAGCATCTCAGGAAGTCTTTTCGCGAAGATCTCCTGGGAAACTGCCGGCGGAGGCGGGTGGAATGCCTTCGGCAGAGAAAGCGGATCCGGATAGAAAGGCAGCCTTGGAGGGGACCGGGAACCGGATGCCGGAGAATGACAGGGAGGAGAAGGCGGAGTCGGCGGTGAGCAGGCTGAACCCGGAGACAACGGAGGCGGAGGAAAAAGCAGAAGCTTCCGTGAGAAGGACGAGTCCAGAGGCAGCAGAAACGGAGGAAAAAGCAGAGTCGGCGGTGAGCAGGCTGAACCCGGAGGCAGTAGAAACGGAGGAAAAGGCGGAGTCGGCGGTGAGCAGTATATTATCAAGGGAGACGGATACAGAAAGGAAAGCGGTTTCGATGAGGAATAGGGATCTGGAGGCGGAGAGACCTTTGGCAGGCGGGATATCTTTGCAGGAAAAAACGGAGCCTAAGGCAAGAATGGCTTCAGAGGGAGAAATGGTGAGCACAGCCGGAAAAAAGAGATCTCCGGGACGCTTTGTGAACCTGCAGGAGGACAAGTGGAAGCAGCTTTCTTCCATATACCCTCATATTCAGCCCTTCCATGATAAACGGGATTATCTTTCCCTTGGCCCTGCCGATTTTGTACTATTTCCGGCGCAGAGCTACAAGGCGGTGAACAACAGTTTTCTGCTGCACGGATATTACAATTATCATCACCTTCTTCTGACAAGAGTGGAAAAACGGGGAGAAACCGTCTATTATGTAGGAGTGCCCGGAAACTACTATGAGAAGGAGAAGCAGGTTGCCGTTATGTTCGGCTTTGAGAGCTTTGAGTGTGCCGAGGAGCCTGCTCAGACGGGAGACTTTGGATATTATATGATGCGCGTGGAAATATAATGGAGATTATTCCAGACCCTCCCCGTCAAAGGGTGGAATAAAGCTTTCGTCAGCGCACGGGCCTTCCTGCAGAAAGCCCTGCTCAATACCGATTTTATCTGCGAAATCCAGGATTCTCAGGTACTCCTGATCGGTGATGGTGCGGTTCAGGGAAGGAATGTGGGAGACCTGATTCATAGGGGTATACTGGCTCATTATACTGATGTAAATATCGTTTCCGTAGGTGTCGTGGAGATACCGCAGAATCCTTTTAGAGTCGCCTGCTTCCCCGGGCAGGAGAAGATGGCGGACGATTACCCCTTTTTTCATCAGCCCGGAAGAGGTGTCTATTACGGGACGCCCTGTCTGGCGCAGCATTTCACTGATGGCGGGAGCGGCTTTTTCAAAATAATTGTCAGCCTGGGAGTATTTGGCAGAAACCAGGGGTGAATGATACTTCAGGTCGGGGAGGTATATATCCACCAGCCCATCCAGCATTCTCAGTGTGGAAACCTCTTCATAGCTACCCGTGTTGTACACCACGGGGATATGCAGACCCTGCTGCCTGGCCAGCTCCAGTGCATGGCATACCTGAGGAACAAAATGGCTGGCAGTCACCAGGTTGATATTGGCGGCTCCCTTTTCCTGGAGAGACAAAAAAATGGCGGACAAGTGCCGGAGGGTAATGCGCTTTCCGGCCTGTCCCGAGGCGATAGAATGGTTTTGGCAAAAGACACATTGCAGGCTGCAGCCTGAAAAGAATACGGTTCCGGATCCCTGGGACCCGGAAATACAGGGCTCCTCCCAGAAATGCAGCGCCGCTCTGGCCGCCATGACATCAGCGCCCTGACCACAAAAGCCATGGGAGCCGTTAAGCCGGTCAGCCCGGCATTTCCGGGGGCATAAGGTGCAGCAGCTCATCAACTGATTAATTTTTTCCCAGGTCATCTGCATTTTGTCTGATCTCCATTTTCATATCTTCCATGATAAAAAACCGCACATCCCGGGGAACGCGACTCCATCCGGCACCCTTACGGCACATGAAAGCTTCTGTTTAGTGCTGCTTTGTTCCCAACCTGACACGGTTCACAGATTTCCATTGCGTAAGACCAAATTTCATCATCGCGCCACACACCGGAATGTACGGCATTTTTAGTGTAGCGTTTCCCGGAGGATTTGTCAAGGAAAAAAAGCTTGACGAATCTGTCTGCTGATTTTCATGTGGCTGTGAATAGTAACATTATAGTAATGCGCAAATAATAATGTTATTGCTTGCAGGGAGGATTGCACACATGATACAATGTTCTTGATTCGAGGACAGAAAAAGGCTGGATGGCCTTAAAACAGAAGGGAGACATGAAACTATGAATAAGAGTGCGTTTTATCAATTGTCTTATGGCGTGTATGTGGTCAGCACCTGGGATAAAGGGCGGGCCGTGGGATGTACCGCCAACAGCGCAATGCAGATTACATCGGATCCTGCTACGGTGGCTGTGAGCATCAACCACGATAATTATACGAATCAGTGCATCCAGGATACAGGAAAATTTGCCATTTCCATCCTGGGAGAGCATTCTGATCCCGGGATAATCGGTACCTTTGGATTCCGGAGCAGTGCGGATCATAATAAATTTGAGGAAGTGGAGCAGGTCTTGATGGAGTGCATGCCGGTGGTTCAGGATGCCTGTGCATATATTGTGTGCCAAGTGATTGACAAGATGGAGACATCTACGCACACAGTGTTTTTGGGGAAGGTTTTGAACGCGGACATGCTCAAGAAAGATGATCCCATGACTTATGCATATTATCACAACGTAATAAAAGGAAAGAGCCCTAAAAATGCTCCTACTTATATCGGGGAATGAAGCACAATGAAATGTAGCGCCGAAAGCACGATTTTGCGAATGGCGCGATGCAAGCAGTAACAATACAGCCCCGACTTTCGGGAGAAAGCAGGGCTGTATTGGATTAAATCAGTATTCATAATCTTCAAGGGAAGGAACGTCCTCTGTGAAGGTTTCCTCTCCCAATTCGTTAATGGTGGTTTTTCCGGCTTTCCCATATTGATAGAGCTGATCCAGAAATTCTATGGCAGCGCGGATTTTGGTGCGGAGCAGATATCCGCCGGCTTGGGTGGCATTTGCAAGGGATGCTATGGGCAGATTAGGAGTCCATCCATAAGCCTTTCCGTGAAAATCCTGAATTTTACGCAGTACTTCATTGATTTCATCCCGGGTGAGCGGAAGAAGCTGTGGCGCCTTTGTCATGAGGTCCAGAACGGTTTTGGCAGGTTCCTGTTCCTGGGGATATAATTCCTTCAGGTTTTCATATTCGTGTTTTCCCTCGATGACGTCTTCTATATAGGAAGCGCTCAGGGCAAAGAGACTGAAGGTATTTTCCGGACATAGCTCAGGCAGCAGAAACCGGGCCATGCTGCGATAAGCGTTTAGCCGGGCTTTTTTTCCCAGTCGTCCTATAAGCTCTGTTTCGTCGATTAAAATGGTCCATCCGTGGTAACCCATTTGGGTAAAGAGATGGCTCATAAAGGAAAAGTAATCGGCGCAATGTTTGGTTTTGGTAAAGTTTACATTGTATTTTGCCGGCTGACTGAAAATACGGCGGTATATTTTCCGGAGAGAGGCGTTGGCAATGAAATCGCCCTCCAGATCCGTCTGCAGGAGGAACTTTTCATCGGAATCCTCTGTGTTCAGATAGGAACGGAACAAATAGTATAATTTATCAGTCTCCAGGTGCCTTGCCGAATAGAGCAGCATTTCGCTGGCAATGGGCGTGTTGGAAGAAATTTTTTCCACCTCGTGCATAAAGCCGGGCTGTTGCCGCCTGGGAAGATAGGTATTCTGCATTATTTTCTGGTAGACCAGATAAAGCTTGTCCATAGGAGTTTCTTTGCTGAGTGAAAGGTAGGAAACCACCATATTGTTGGAGTGTGCCAGATTAAAAACCGTATTCAGCAGATGGGTTTTTCCTTCGCCGTATTTACCGCTGATAATCATACCGTTGGCTTTTCCCTGGTCACAAACCAGATCCAGACGATCTGAAATTTCCTTCATGATTCTGGGGCGTGCTTCGGAAAAATACTGACCTACGGTGCGGGAGGGAACCCCTGAGCGCAGGGCTTCAATCATATGTCGTGCTTCGAAATCATACATCAGTTTTTACCTCCTGCATCATATTCCAGATCAGCTGAGGAACGCCGACAGCTCCTGTCCGGGACCGGGAGAGAAGCTCCTCTGCCGCTTTTTTGTCCAGAGGCAGAGCGGGTGAGCTTTTTTGCAACATAGCAATGCTTTTGGAGATAGAAACAATCACCTCGGGAGTATACTCCTGGACGGCCAGCCTGTCCAGATCCACCATGTCGGCAAAACGATTGAAATGCTCGCCCAGGATTTCATTCTGGATACGCATCCAGAGCGCCTGATAAGATTTCAGGCCGGCGTTTTCATCGTCCAGCAATTCCCGGTCAAAGGAATAGGCAAAAAGGATATTTCTCATGCTGTCGATGTCATCGATCAGCTGCCGGATACTCTCATAAGTATCCTCGCGCTTCATTTTTGTATAATGTATCTGCTCCAGGCTGGAACGGCTGGTCAGGATATCCAGGTCGTCCACAGCGATGAACAGACCGGAATATCCGCCCATACGGACAACCTCGGCAAGAGAGCGCAGCATATGACGTGCATTGTACTTTGTGATACGGGCAGGATAAAAGTCCATGGCGCGCAGCTGGGAAAGCTTTATTGAACGATCTCCCTCCAGCCATGCCAGCAGAAGCTCCCGATTCTGTTCCTCCAGAAGGGGATACCCCAGGATGCTTCCGGTGAGCATGCCGCAGGCCAGAGCGAAATTGTTGTCCAGAAGAGGGCTGTCCAAAAACAGATGGCGCAGCTGTTCGCGGATTTCGCGCCGGGTCAGTGCATCGCCGGAGCCGTTCTGGGAAAGGTAATCGATAAAACGCATTCCCTGGGGAATATCGCGGAAATCGAAGCCCATCTCCTGTATTACATGCCGGCTGACGGCCTCCAGACATTCTAAAATATTGCACTGCCGGAAGATTTCAATATAGATCTCCCTGAAATCATGCATCCAAATATTTTTTGCAGAAAAAAGAACGGTTTTATAATTTTCTCTTCGGGCCGCCGCAGCCATTAACTGCAGGAGATGGGTTTTACCGCTTCCAGGGCGTCCAGTGATAAACTTAATTTTGCTTCCGCCGTCCCGGATGTATTCCCTGAGATATTTTTCCTCCCAGAATTCTGTAAGAAATCGAATTCCGCAGGTAAGTTCCGGATCGGGAGGGCTCTCGATAGGAGACGGCATAAGGCCGGATTTGTCATATTGTGACATTATGCATTAACTTCCCTTCTGTGCTGTCTGCGCATATATGAATGCGATGTTTGCTTTGGTGTCTTTTTTCTTACACATAGAAACGAATGGTGGCAAGAAACTGTTCTTTGCCGTCCCTGTCCAGAATGCGGATGGCCTTGCCGCCGACTCTGCTGGGACCAAATTGAAATTTTCTGCCGTTTTTGGTTTCTTCCACATCCGAGATGTACAGCCGTGCCAGATCAAAGGCGAAGCTTTGCTGGTCATAATCCTTTCGAAAGCGGCTCATGGGAGCCAGAAACTTATACAGGCTGGTCAGATAGATATCGGCCTCGGGCTGCTTCTTCAGCTTCAGAAGAGCCAGGTCATATGCCTCGGACAGCTCGCTGGCAAAAACAAGGGCATTAAAAGGAGCTTTGTTGAGTTTTTCCTGTCCTTTCCGGACCATGTCCACAAAGACCCGGGGATGCAGACACTGTACCTTTTTCCGATCCAGATAGATATCCTGATTCTCGGTGTCCAGCTTTACGCGGTAGGGAAACATTTCATAGACGGGAAACTCTCCGCGGACATCCACGCCCTGTTCTTCACAGGCGGCCAGCATTTGAGCGGCAAATTCGCCGTTTTCGAAATATGATTTGGTGTCAAAGCCTTTAACAATTGCATCCATCTCATCCAGAGAGGCTGAGACAGCGGCGGCGGTTTCTGCCATGGCGCTCAAATCCCGGGAAAGGCTTTTGAGATCACCATTTTCCGACTGGCGGCAGAGCGCCTTAAATAGCTTCTGAAGAGAGGCAAGATTGTCCTTTATAGATTTTTCCTGAGGCTGCAGTTCCTGATAAAAAATTTCATAGTTCATGCTTGATCTTCCTTTGTGTTTTTGAATATCCGCGGCGGGAATATTGTTTTTACTATAAAGAGTATATATGAAATAATGGACGTTTTCAACTGTTTATTTTTTCGGTCCGTTTTA
>CAJTVB010000035.1 GCA_910579755.1 uncultured Acetatifactor sp.
TTTGACATTAGTTACCCTGGCCAGTCTGGGGGTGACAGTGGCTTTGTGGTTTGCCATGAATTCTGCTCAGGTGGAGTATGAGGAGGTGGAGGCTGTTGTGAACAGCTCCGAGACCATAACCCATCGGGGAAAAAATGGATCCGGTACATATTATACTTATGAGGTTACGGTAAATTATCAGGACAAAATTTATGAGCTTCACAACTGTCATGACAGCTATTCTTATGTGCCGGAGAGAACAGTTAAGGTCTATCTGTACAACGGAAAGCTGTATGCCAATATTGAGGGCGTCAAAACTTCTTCTCCAGTTGCTACACTGTATTTTGTTTTCCTGTTCGCCACCTTCGGGATGGTTTTGGGTTTTCCCATTTACCTGTCCAAGCAGAGGGAGAAAAGCAGGGCATAAGAATATAAGGAATAAAAGGGCATTGTGCAGAAACGGTCCAATGAGGCGGAAAAATGGTTGAGGTGAAAATGAACAGAGATCGGGCGGCAGTAACATTGAAAAAAGGGGAAGGCCGGGCGCTGAAAGCCGGAGGCATGTGGATATATGACAACGAGATTGCTTCCGTTGAAGGCTGCTTTGCGGACGGGGATGTGGTGGAGGTCCGGGACTTTGACGGATATGTCATGGGAAGCGGATTTATCAATTCCAGATCAAAGATCCGAGTGCGGATGCTTTCCAGGAAAAAGGATGTGGTGATTGACGCCGATTTTATGGAACAGCGGGTCCGGGATGCCTGGGAATACAGGAAGCGGACCGTGGATACTTCCAGCTGCCGTCTGATCTTTGGGGAGGCGGACTTTCTGCCGGGCATTGTGGTAGATAAATTTGCCGATGTGTTGGTGGTGGAGTCCCTGGCATTAGGGATTGACCGATGGAAGCTCACAATTCTGGAGGCACTGAAGAGAACACTGGCCCGGGACGGCATTTTGATCCGCGGCATATATGAACGAAGCGATGCCAAGGTGCGGCTTCAGGAGGGAATGGAGTGCTATAAGGGGTTTATCGGAGAGCCCTTTGATACCCGGGTGGAGATCCTGGAAAACGGCGTCAGATATATAGTGGATGTAAAGGACGGGCAGAAGACGGGCTTTTTCCTGGATCAAAAATACAATCGGGCATCCATTCATCGAATCTGCAGAGGGGCAAAGGTGCTGGACTGCTTTACTCATACCGGTTCCTTTGCCTTGAACGCGGGAATCGCCGGGGCAGACAGCGTGCTGGGAGTGGATGCATCCCGGCTGGCGGTGGAGCAGGCTGCGGAAAACGCCAGACTCAACGGACTGGAGGAGAAGGTTGTTTTTAAGTGCGCGGATGTATTTGAATTACTGCCTGCTTTGGAAGCGGCAGGGGAAAAGTTTGACGTGGTGATTCTGGACCCTCCTGCGTTCACAAAGTCCAAAAGCTCTGTGAAAGGCGCGGTTAAGGGCTATCGGGAGATCAATCTGCGGGGAATGCGGCTGATCCGCGACGGAGGGTTCCTTGCCACCTGCTCCTGCTCCCATTTTATGGAGCCGGAGCTGTTTGCCAAGACCATTCGCGAGGCCGCAACCGGGGCTCATAAGCGTCTTCGCCAGGTGAAATTCAGCACTCAGAGCGCGGATCATCCCATTCTCTGGGCGGCGGATCAGTCCTACTATTTGAAATTTTACATTTTTCAGGTGTGTGCGGAGAGGTAGTTCGTAGAAATGGCTGAAATGCTGAATTTTGATTCTTCGGAGGAAGCCGCCATGGGCTTAATGTCCGTATACGCTGGGACTGCCTTTTCAATGGAGTATTTGTGAAAAATCACAAAAATGATAAGATAGGAAATTAGTCCTATTGATTATGCCGCCAAAAAGGTGTACGATATACATAGAGATGGAGGGTGGGTATATGCGTATCAGACAGGCGGCATTTGCCGGAAGGCAAAGGATGCTCAAAGGGGGGGCTTCACTGTCATACCACGCGCTCGGACGGAATCGCCGCGCCGGAGGAAATCATTGACCTGTATGCAGAAAGCGGATATGATTTTCTGGCATTGACAGACATACGGTTTTATAACCGGAAGAATTATGTGCCGGAGGGCAGAATCACAATTATCCCTGGCATGGAGTTTGATGCCACCTTTGAGGGAGGGTGGGAAAAAGAGGACTACGGTTTTCGCAGCTTTCACACGGTATCCATCGGGCCGGACGACGGAAGCAACGGCATTTTGCAGGATCAGCGTTTTGCGTCGGGAGAGGTGACAGGGCAGGAGGGCTACCAACCATACCTGGATTGGTTTCATGAGAATAATAACCTGACAATATATTGCCATCCGCAGTGGAGTGGGACTCCCGTGCGCTATTTTGAGAAAATGAACGGGAACTTTGCCATAGAAGTATGGAATTCCGCCAGCGCCAGAGAGTACGGCATGGATACAAATGCCGCGTACTGGGATGAGCTTTTGGAGCAGGGGCACAGAATCTTCGGTGTGGCTGTGGATGATGCCCACAGCCAGGAAGATTGTTGTAAGGGCTGGGTGATGGTGCGGAGCGGCAGCACGGTGACAGAGATTTTGGCGGCGTTGAAGGAAGGGCGCTTTTACTCATCCTGCGGTCCTGTGATCAAGGATTTTTATGTGGAGGAAGGGACTGCCTGCCTGGACTGCAGTCCCTGCAGCAGCATTCAATTTCTCTCCGGATGCCAGCCAACGAAGGTTTTCCGGGGGGAGAGATTGACTCATGTGGAGCTGGAGCTTCCCTGGAAATATCATTATATCCGGGCTTCGGTGGTGGACGGTCAGGGCAGGAGAGCCTGGACGAACCCGATATTTCTGAATTGATATTAATGCGGTGGGCGCCAGACTGTTGTTGAATATGTGATGAACGGCAAAGAGCAGACAGTTACTTTTCACGGCTTCGCCGTTCAAAGCAACATGATGCACACAAAATGAGCCAAATTCGCTCATTTTGGCGCAGGCAGTCTCGGGTTTTTGTGCAAACAGCGCACAAAAACACCTCGCGGCCCCTACCCGTGAAGAGTAACGAGCAGACATTCTTCTAAGCGTCTGCTTTTGGGTCGGGGACTTCCATTGGAACAGGATTTTTGGTATAATAAATTTTACTGGAAGCAGAATTTGGAGCTTGTAAAAAGAGGATTTGGCCATGGAGAGAAAAGCAGGCATTATTGTAGCTGTATTGATTTTGCTGGCAGGGCTGTTGTCAGGCTGCGGGGATGCCCAAAGGGGAACGGCGGGAGAAAATTCCGCAGGCAGTCCGGGAAAAACCACAGATACAGATATTTCCTCTCAGGATACGGGAAAAGTAGTGGAACTGACCTTGTGGGGTGCCGAGGAGGATGAGGCGCTGTTAAACCAGATGATAGAAGAGTTCCGGCAGAAATATGCGGAGGAAGCCGTATTTGAAATTACCCTGGAATTTGTGGGAGAATCACAGTGTAAGGACAGGCTGGTGGAGGATCCCCAGGGCGGAGCGGACGTGTTTGCCTTTGCGGATGATCAGCTGAGGGTGCTGGTGGCTGCGGGTCTGCTGGCCAGGGCGGAGGATGAGGACGGGATACGGGCATCCAACGTGGAGGGAGCCTGGCAGGCGGCATCGGTAAACGGCAGAATATATGCGTATCCCATGACTGCGGACAATGGCTATTTCCTTTATTACAATAAGGCCTATTTCAGCGAAGAGGATGTAAAAACGCTGGACTCTATCCTGGAAAAAGCGGCCGCGGCGGAGCGTAAAGTGACAATGGACTGGACTTCAGGCTGGTATCTTTATTCCTTTTTCGGCCAGACAGGCATGGAGCTGGGCATAAACGACGACGGGGTATCCAATTATTGCAACTGGAATGCCACGGATACGGCTGTCAGAGGGATTGATGTGGCAAGGGCATTGATGGATATTTCCTCCAGCCCGGCATTTATGAGTGTTACGGATACAGAGTTTGTGGCGGGGGTGCAAAACGGAGACGTGATAGCCGGAGTCTCCGGGGTATGGAACGCCAATACAGTGGAAAAGGCCTGGGGGAGAAATTATGGCGCGGTAAAGCTGCCGTCCTATACCTGTGGGGGCCGCCAGGTACAGATGGCATCATTTGCAGGCTATAAGATGGTGGGGGTTAATGCCTATTCGGAGCATATAGAGTGGGCAGGAAAGCTTGCTGCATGGATTACTAACGAGGAAAATCAAACCCTTCGGTTTATTGAGCGGGGACAGGGGCCTTCCAACATCAATGCGGCCAATTCGCCCCAGGTAGCCACATCGCCGGCTATTCAGGCCGTTATAAGCCAGTCTGAATTTGCAAATCTGCAGCGCGTGGGCGGGAATTACTGGGAGCCCGTGCAGATTTTTGGCGAGACCATGCGGGACGGCAATCCTTTGGGAAGGAATCTTCAAGAGCTTCTGGACACCATGGTGCAGGGAATCACCTTGTCCTATTAGTAAAGGGGAAAGCATATGAAAGAGCGGAAAAAAAGTATTGGCATTAAATATATGATTATGCTTCCCGTGGTGACGCTGGGAATTGTATCAATTATATCCAATATCACTGCCATCAATAATATACGAAATGTGAATTCCAACGCCCTGGTCATAGCCGATGATCTGCTGCCGGAAATCCAGGAGGTATCAGCCATGCGCGAGATGGCTCAGGAAATTCACAATAAAGCGCTGTCCCATATTATTGCCACGGATTATGACACCATGATTCAGGTAGTGGAGCTGATCAAAGCCCAGGAGGCGGAGCTGGACAGCAGGCTTGAGCAGTACAGAGTATATGTAAGAGAGCAGGATCGGACGGTTTATGAAAATCTATTGACCCATTATGATGAGTTTAAGAAGGCCATTGTTCATCTGACAGCCTACAGTGCGGACAGTAAAACAGCAGAGGCCTATGCCTGGGCAAATGATCAGGTGGCGGCTTCCGGTAAAGCCATGCTGGAAGATATGAATACCATGATGAATGATATTACACTCAGGGCGGAAACGGCCAGGGAACGGCTGGATGTGGTATACCGACAGTCCATCATCAGCAACAGCATTACCATCTGCATCAGTGTGGCGGCTATAATGGGAGCCCTGGCCATAGTTATGATCCGGGTGGTCCGCCCTGTCTCTAAGGCTCAGGGGGATATCAAGGACATTATTGCCTGTATCGACAGGCGGGAAGGGGATCTGACCAGAAGGATATCTTTCCGCTATAATGACGAGATAGCAGCGCTGGGCAGCGGGATTAATACCTTTATGGAAAAACTGCAGCAGATACTGCGGACGATTACCCAAAGCTCCCGCAAGATGGATACGGTGGTGAGTCAGGTCATGGACAGCGTGAGAATGTCCAACGACAATGTATCGGGTCTGTCTGCTTTGACAGAAGAGTTATCTGCTACTATGCAGGAGGTTTCAGGATCTACAGGACTGATCAACCAGAGCGTGGAATCGGTCCGGGAGGAGGTCAACAATATTGCGGAGAGATCTGCCGCCATGGATGTTTATTCTGTGGAGATGAAGGATCAGGCGGAGCGCCTGGAGCGGGATGCCAGAAGCAGCATGGAAGAGACCGAAAAGCGTATTCGTGAGATCATGGGAGTGCTGACCCAGGCAATTGAAGATTCCAGGAGCGTAGATCAGGTTAATGAGCTGACAAATGATATTTTGAATATTTCCGGCAGCACCAACCTGTTGGCTTTAAACGCGTCCATTGAAGCCGCCAGAGCCGGGGAGGTGGGGAGAGGCTTTATGGTGGTGGCGGAGGAAATCCGTCAGCTGGCCGACTCCAGTCGAGACGCGGCAAACCACATTCAAAATATAAACGGAACCATCATCAGCGCGGTTCACAATCTGGCGGAGAATGCCAACGGTATGGTGGAATACATCAATCAGTCCATTCTGCCTGAATTTCGGAAGTTTATGGACAGCGGAGTCCGGTACAGAGAAGACTCCACCTATGTAGAACGTGTGATGAAAGAGTTTAAGACAAAAACGGATGCGCTGAAGGGAGAAGTGGATGGAATCGCGGTATCGGTCAATGCAATTGTGACCGCCATTGATGAAGGCGTCAGCGGTGTTTCCCACGCGTCTGAGAGTACCCGAATGCTGGTGGAGGATATGGACAGAATCAGCGGGCGCATGGGGGAAAATCGGGAGATTACAGAGAAGCTGCAGGAGGAGACCGCCATTTTCAAAAAATTGTAAAAAAAATTTAAAAAAAGGCTTGCATAAATGCGAAACATGTTATATAATAAATCTTGCGTTGTGAAAGACAAATGCATGCACCGCTAGCTCAGTTGGTAGAGCACCTGACTCTTAATCAGGGTGTCCAGGGTTCGAGCCCCTGGCGGTGCATAGAAGTCTCGGGATCCGCATATGGAGCGGGTTTCGGGGCTTTTCTTTTGCCATAAAAAGACGGGGAAGTATATATTGAGCGCCACAAACCTAAAAGCATCGCTGATAGATTGATCACGCAAAAAGGAAGCGGAATCAAACTGTTATCGATGCTTTTTTTGATTGCTTTACCATTCTCTGGTATAGGATATTTACCAGAATGTCCGGGAACGAATCCTCGGAACGAGGCGGCAAAGCAGTTGATTTC
Organism: uncultured Acetatifactor sp.; assembly: GCA_910579755.1. Classification (GTDB taxonomy): domain Bacteria; phylum Bacillota; class Clostridia; order Lachnospirales; family Lachnospiraceae; genus Acetatifactor. Next base: position 6,572 of record CAJTVB010000035.1, read on the forward strand.
GGATGGCTCATGGTATATAATGAAAAAGCCGCTGAGTTTTGCCGGGGGCTTATGCTCCTGCTGCCTGCGGGGGGTTACTTAAAAGAAATAAATGTATTTATTGGAGGAATTTAGAAATGAGCAAGAACATACCCAGGGTTTCATTTTGGAGCCGGATTACAACACAGCTGAGCCTGATGAACCTGGTACTGATCGTGGTTTTTGGGATCTATTTTGGAAACAGCATCAGCAACTTTCGAAGCACCATAGAAAAATGCAATAAGATCAGTGATACATACCTTTCCGCAATGGTGCTCAGGGGTGATATGAAAAAGGATTATGAAAAGATCCAGCGGTATATTTATGCGTATCTGGCAACGAATGATGTGGAGGAAAGAGCCCATCTGCTTGAAAATATTGATAAACGTTATAACCAGCTGATTGAGGACATCGAGCAGCTTCAGTCCTATCTGGAAGGAAACCATGATGTGGATATAGCAGATATGAAGGCGGGACTTGAAGCATATACGGAGAATGCCAAAAATGCATTGATGTCCTCCCAGGGGAAAAGCACGGAGGCTGTCATAGAAGAAATTGATGCCTTGGAGGCGGAGGATGAAAAGTTTGACAGTAATTTGGAGCTTGCCAATGCCTTTTTTGAACAATCCATAATCACATTGCGCCAGGAGCAGCAGGATATGTATGACCGCACTATCCGCACCAGCATTCTGGGGGCCGTGGCCATAATAGTGGTTGTCGGCATAAATCAGGTATTGTTCCAGTTTAACATTATTCGTCCTATTAAAAAGTCTTCAGGCGAACTGCATCAGATGATCGAAAAAATCGATGAAAACAAGGGGGATCTGAATGCGAGGATATCCACCCGGACCAGGAGTGAGCTGTCCATTTTGGTGGGTGGGATGAACGACTTCCTGGAGACGCTGCAGAATATTATCAATAAGGTATCGGACGGCACAAAAGCGCTGGCACAATCCAATGATCAGATCGTCACTATGGTAAAAACAGCTAATACAAATATTACGGAATCATCGGCGGCTTTGGAGGAGCTGGCGGCGAATATGGAGAACATTTCCAGCACCTCTGACAGCATCCAAAATACCATTGGAGGCGTAAAGGCTCAGGTGGATGTATTGTGGGAAGAAGCAAACCAGGGTTCGGAAAAGGCTGTCAAGGTATCCGATGATGCACAGGCTATGAAAAAACATATTGTGGAAGTCAAGAGTCTTACAGTGAATAAGGTTGGTGAGATGACGGAGCTTTTGAACCGCTCGATACAAAACTGTGAAAAGGTGACAAAAATCGATACGCTGTCAGAAACGATTATGAATATTGCCAATGAAACCACCCTTTTGTCGCTGAATGCCTCCATCGAGGCGGCCAGAGCAGGAGAAGCGGGACGGGGCTTTGCTGTTGTGGCTAACCAGATCAATTCTCTTTCTGATAACAGCCAGAAAACCGCAAAGGATATTCAGCACATCAATCAGGAGGTGGTCAATACTGTCCAGGAACTGGCGGCAAATACTTCTGAGGTACTGGAGTATATCAATAACAATATTCTGAAGGATTATGATCAGTTTGTAGAAGCGATGGATGAGTATGTGAACAATATGGAAGATTTTTATGCCATACTTCAGAATTTTTCCAACAGCTCAAAGGGCCTTAATGACAGTATGGGAAATATTATCAATTCGGTGGAATTTATTACCAGCGCTATGGGAGAGGGATCTACGGCCATGGACGTGTCTGCGGAGAATGCTACAAGCCTTGTGGACAAAATGAACGAGGTACAGAGCGCGGTAAATGTGTGCCGTGAGGTAAGCGATATGCTTGGGCAGGAGATCAAGCATTTTTCGGCGGCTGGTGAAAAGGCATAAGGAGCAGGAATATGGATATTTACCTGATGAGACATGGGGAGACAGACTGGAATAAGTCCCGGCGCCTGCAGGGGCAGAGCGATATCCCTCTGAATAAGTACGGCGTGGAGCTGGCGGAGAAGACCGCGGCGGCTTTGAGAGATGTTCCCTTTGACATGGCGTTCAGCTCGCCCCTTCACAGGGCCTGCGAAACGATCAGGATCGTTATAGGCTCCCGCCGTATTCCGCTGTATGTGGATGAAAGGCTGAAAGAAATCGGCTTCGGAGAATTCGAGGGCGCCTGCTTTGACCGGGCGAAGGAAGATCCGCAGAATCCCCTGCACGATTTTTTTCGAAGACCGAACCAATATATACCTCCTGCGGGAGCAGAATCCTTTGACCAGGTTCGCAGCCGGGGATTTGAATTTTTCCGGGAAAAGATTCTGCCGCTGGAGGGGAGCTGCCGGAATGTGCTGATCGTAGCCCACGGAGCCTTTAACAGAACCATGATCAACAGCATTGCAGGGATACCGCCGGAGGAATTTTGGAGGATTGGCCTGCCAAACTGTGCGGTTTCCATCCTTTCTCTGGAACAGGGAAGCTTAAGTGTCCGGGAAGAAAGCCGGATTTATTACGCAGATCCGGTGAACGAAAGGCCCTGAAGGAGGGACGGGAAGCGAAGGGTTACAGCCAGAACGCCGTCCTTGGCCCGGGCGGATACACTTCCGCCCATTCGCTCCATCAGTTCTTTTACGATAAATAAACCCAGCCCGGAGGAGCCCTTTCCTCGGGCGGTGTCTGCCTTGTAAAATCGATCAAACATCAGACAGGGATCGGGAACGGAGTCCTCCTTTGGCAGGGGATTTTCAAAGGAGATCCAATCCTGTGCCTGGAGAATGGTAATATCTCCTGCACCGTGAATCAAAGCATTTTGCAGGAGATTCAGGAAGACGCGTTTCAGGGCATCTTCATCGGCGTTGACCTGGAAGCCTTCTGATTGGAAAGTCACATTTGGAGAAATCCCTGCTTCCTCAAAACGGGTATACAGACTAAGGAGACATTCGCTGAGAAGGGGAAGGACCTGGAGCTTCCTGAGGGAGAGGGAATAGTCTTCGTCGGTAAGCTTGGTGTAGAGAAACATTTCCTCCAGCATGTCCTGCAGTTCTGATAGACGCTTTTCCGCAGCCTGCAGATAATGCGCCTGTTTTTCGGGGTGCTGGCATTCCATGGCAAATTGAACATATCCGCGGGCCCCGGTCAGAGGCGTGCGGATGTCGTGGGCCAGTCCGGTGATATTTTGCTTCAACAGCTTTTGTGCCTGCTCGTACCGGATATGATTTTTGTCCTTGAATGACAGCACATGGTTCAATATGCCGCACAAAGCCGGCAAAGGCTTCTGGCGGCTGTCCAGGGCCAGCTCCATATGGCTTCCCCGGCCGATCTCCTCCAGCTGTCGGCAGAGAGAGGAAAGTCCTGCCCGCAGCCGGATATGGGCCATAAGAAGCAGGGCCAAAAGCAGAATGAAAAATAGTATGATGATTCCGAATCCCGAAAGGCTTTCCATGTTCAACCTCCATATGCCAGGGGGACGATATTAATTTTCCCTTTTTCTGTTTTTCGTGCGCGCCTGTTCCTCTTGTCCGCTTCGACTTTCCTTTGACCGCCGCAGCCGGAGCTTATCCAACAGGCGGCAGCAAAATTGAAGAACGATTTGATTTGTATAAATTCCCATTCTAACATTTCCTTTCTGTGTTACTCAGGGCTTTTCCGGCACCTCTTCCGGCACCCTTCTAAATATCCTGCCGGGTTATGAAAAAAGCGGCAGTTGCGGCGTAGAAGACCATAAAGACCAGTCCCACAACGGCTCCTTTCAGATCACCTATGCCGGAATAGGCGGATGGGGCGGCAGACATGTTATAGTAAAGTGTATATTTTAACCAGCCGTCCATATGAAACAGGGATGTAATCTGGCCGAGAAAGGACTGTATAATGCCGCCGCATAACAGTAGGGAGGTCATAACACCTGCCGCTGTGCTTCGGGTAAGAATGCAGGTCAATATGACCAGGGCAGAAAAAGCGGTGTTGATAAACCAGGCCAGGGCCAGGTAAAACAGTGTGTCGGCCAGAGCCGCATAGGAAACCATGTTGTGGAACAGCAGGTTCATCAGACTGTTGAACAGAAAGCACACAATCAGGAAAAAGAAGTTTAAGATACCGGCGGCGGCCAGCTTACTGCCGATATATTTCCAGCGGGTTCTGTGCAGGGACATAATGTTTTTGATAAAACCGTTTTGAAAATCTCCGCACATAAAGAGAGTAATGATAATTCCTATAACACAGCCGAACACTCCGCCGTCCATGCAGGTCTCCCGGAACATATCCAGAGAATCGGCCCCATTCACTATAGCCTGCGCTTCTTCTGTTTCGGAGTTATCAAGCAACCCGATTTTCAAAGCATAATTCCGTCCCTGGGGAGTGGCCAGCAGATATATCATGCTAAAGGCCAGAACGGTGATTGCCATCAGGATACCCAGACAGATGTAAACAGATTTGCTTCTTTTCAGCCGGTATAGATCCATACGTAGTAAATTAATCATTTTTGTCAGTCTCCTTTCCATTTGTCTCCATGCCGTCCATGCGGCTCAAAAAGTATTCTTCCAGATCCATATGGTGAAAGCCCGAGGAATTGACCTGGATCCGGTTTTCCACAAAAAGCTGGTTCAGCCATGCGCCTTCCTTCAAACCATAGATCCGGAGGGTTTGGTTGTCGCAGACCTCCGTCCGAAGCGCGGGAGCTTTTTCCGCTGCTATCGTCAGGGCCCGTTTTACATCGTCTACCTGTACCTGAAAATAGTCTGAACACTTCTTTTCCAGATCCTCACGGCTAAGCTGTTCAGCCAGACACCCCTCCCGGATAATACCGTAATGGGTGGCAATTTTACTCAGCTCGCCCAGAATATGGGAGCTGATAATCAGCGTTTTCCCTGCTGATTTAATTCCAGGAACAACTGGCGGATTTCCCGGATTCCTTCCGGATCCAAACCGTTGATAGGCTCATCCAGGATCAGCAGATCCGGATTGCCCAAAAGGGCCAGAGCAATTCCAAGCCGCTGCTTCATTCCCATAGAAAAATGCTTTGTCTTTTTGCTTCCGGTGTGGGTCAGTCCGGTGATTCTCATCACATGCTCCACACTTTCTCTGTCGGCCAGCCCCATGCATTTTGCTTTCAGGATCAGATTCTGCAGAGCAGTCATGTGGGGATAGATTCCCGTGGCTTCAATGAGACAGCCTGTACGTCTGGCGGTCATAGGGTCGCTGACGGGCTTTTCGAACAGACGGATATCGCCTTCCGTGGGCCTGAGCAGCCCGCACAGCAATTTCAGTGTGGTGGATTTTCCGGCGCCGTTTCTGCCGATAAAGCCGTAAACAGCGCCTTCCTTCACCTGGAGATTCAGGTGGTCCACCGCGGCCTTTCCTTTATATACCTTGGTGAGAGCGGCGGTTTCCACCGCATATTTTTCTTTACTCATCGCAGTTCCCTCCTTTGACTGTTATTTTAAAGCCCAAAGGTTCAAAAAACGCTCAGAAAAGGTAAAGAAAGTGTAAAGTTTATATGAGTTTAAAACCGATTCCCCACACGGTCTGAATGTAGGCGTCGGTTCCGCTGGCCTTTAACTTTCCGCGGATATTGCTGATGTGCACATTGAGAGTCTTGTCCTCCGCCAGATATTCCTGTCCCCAGGCGTATTCGTAGATCATCTGCTTGGAAAAGACCCGCCTGGGGTTGCGGATCAGAAGCTCCAGAATGAGAAATTCATGCCGGGTCAGCTCGATGGGAGCGCCGTCTGCCGAAAGCTCCTGTGTGGAAGGATCCAGAATCCATTTTTTATATTGCCAGACCATGTCCTTTTCTCCGGTATCCGAAGCCTCTCCGGTTTTATCTCTGCTTCTCCGGCGCAGCTGAACTTGAATCCTTACAAGAAGCTCCGGCAGGTCAAAGGGCTTACAAATATAATCCTCCGCTCCGGCGGAAAGCACATCCACCTTGCTGTCCAGTCCGCTTTTTGCAGAAAGCACGATCACAGGGACCTTTTTGGAAAAAAGCGGTACCAGCTCTTCCCCCGGGATTCCCGGAAGCATCAGATCCAAAAGGACTAGATCGAAGGCCTCCATGGAAAACAGCATCCGTGCTTCGCTGCCGGAAAAGGCCTGAGAGCATATAAATCCATGGGATTCCAGATATTCCCTGATCAGTTGATTATTTTCCGCATTGTCTTCTGCGATCAGTATTCGTTCCATTTTATACCTCCTGTCCGCGTCAGCGGGCATCCATCCTATATATAGATGTTTACTTCCATACTTTCCTCTGTCCCGAACTGGTTCCGCGGACAGCAGCTGAGCATCGTGTCTGCGGCAGAGTTTATGAGCGAATTATATCATGGAAAATGTAAAAAAACAAATCCGAATTTTATCGATTAACAATAAAAATATATTGACTTTCGATCTGCATGGTGATATAGTTACTTCAAAAATAAGGATTTATGATTCTGACAAACGTCAGGAGCATGTGACGGAGGGACTATGGAAAAAGCGAAAAAGGATCTGACCATATGGACAAAATTTCTGCTGGATTTTATGTTTTTTGCGGGAATCGCCGTGACCGTGTCCCTGCCTTGGAGCGTGAAGCTAGTGGGCAGACAGCTTCCCTATATGGTAGAGCACTATGAGGAAACGGTAATCATTTATTTTGTTCTGGGCATTTCAGCCCTGAAGCTGCTGTGGGAGCTGAGAAAAATTTTCAGGACGGTGCTTGCAGAGGACTGTTTTGTTCGGGAAAATGTGGTGAGCCTGCGGAAAATGGGCAGCTGGAGTTTTTTCATTGCGCTGATGTCCATGGTCAGAAGCATTGTGTATATGACCATCGCAATGGGAGTGGTTATATTGGTATTTATCATTGCAGGTCTTTTCAGCAAGGTTTTGGCCTATGTTTTTGAAGAGGCAGTACGCTTCAAGGAAGAAAACGATTTGACCATATAAGGAGCGGTTTGGCAGTGTAAGCAATTGCATGCCGAAGGGCTGCAGTAATTTGGTCAGAAAGGTGTAAATATGGCAATTATAGTTAATTTGGATGTGATGATGGCAAAGAGGAAGATCAGTCTCACGGAATTGGCCGGGCAGGTGGATCTGACCCTTGCCAATTTGTCCATATTAAAAAACAATAAGGCCAGAGCGGTGCGATTTTCCACGCTGGAGGCTATCTGCAGAGCGCTTGACTGTCAGCCGGGGGATATTCTGGAATTTGTACCTGGGGAAGGAAGCGGCGGACTGCCTGCCGCAGATTCACTATGCGCAAAAGACGGCGCAGAAATGGAGTAAATGATGAGTGGTTTAAATCAGGGAGTATGGATGAATCAGGAAACCTGCGCAGGTACGGCCTGGGCGGGAGAGGAAGCCGTTCTTCCCCGGCAGGGAGGAGAAACGGGGAATCGGCGGAAAAACCCAGGAACCGACGCCGGGGCGGGGCGCAAACCCGTAGAAGAGGAGACCCGGGAGACGAAAAAGCTGAAGGAGAATTTCCATTTCTTCGGGCCGGGGGCATTTTTGTACGCAGTGTTTTATGCTTTTTGCATGTATAAAAACGGATCGGGGATTACCTTCCCTTTTTTCGCCGCAGGCAGCCTCTTGTTTTTGTGCTTATCGCTGTCAAAACTGGAGATTACCTTAAAAAAAGGAAGCGCCTTTTATATGGCTGCCATCATTGCGCTGGGCGTTTCCACTTTCTGCACCGATGATGCCAGAATTATTTTCTTTAATAAGCTGGGGGTGTTCCTGCTGACCATGAGCCTGCTGCTGAAGCAGTTCTATGACACCTCCAAATGGAAGCTGGGAAAGTATCTGGGAGGCATTTACCGGCTGACCTTCGCCTGTATGGAGGAAATACCCCGCCCGATCAGGGACGGAAGCTGGTATCAGAAGGAAAAAGGCGGCAGAGTGGATAAAAGAGTATGGCAGGCGTTGCTGGGTCTGGGAGCGCGCCCCGGCAGGAAAGTCTCGGGGCGGGCCCGGCGGCTGCAGACAGCATGGAAGAAAGGGCGCCTTACAGCGATTTTGCTTACCTGGGCAGCCTCAGTGCGGACGCCGCCCCGGCGCTGGTGCCTTACCTGAAGGAACTGGGGTATTCCGTGGAGGCCTTTGGAGCGCCGGATGCAGTGAGGTACGGCAGAGACCTTTTGACGGATACATTTTCCGGGTACAGCTGTGACGGCTTCGGCTATTACTGGATGAGGAGGCTTCAGGACAGAACGGCAGATCTTGGGATCCGCACCTACAATGTTTCCAGACACATAGCGCTGATAAGCCTGGAGGCCTGGGACAGGGGAGGCAGATGAAAGGCTTCTGACTCCGGAGACGGTATAATAGTCATTTGGCTGACTATGAAGTCTGGTTTTCCTTCTTCAGGTATTTGCGCGAAATGGCAAAATAGCTGATCACCAGTACCACATCGGCTCCGGCCCAGGCGGCAGGCTCTGCAAAAAAGATGCCCACCTCTCCTACTGCCAGAGGAAGCAGCAGGGCAGTGGCTGTTCGCATTGTAAATTCCGCAATGCCGGAGACCATGGGGAGCAGAGTATTGCCCATGCCTTGAATGGCGGACCGTACCACATGCAGAAGATATAGCACCGGCAGGGCCACGCTCATGATGGACAGGTAAAAATATGCTACCTGCAGAGTCTGCTCCACCTCCTGAGGCGTGCCGGAAACAAAGCAGCTGAGGATGGCTCTTCCGCCCAAAAGCATGACCATTGCAATGGCGATGGATGTGGCAATGGCAATGATGATGGCGGAGCGCATTCCCTGGCGGATCCGGCTGTATTTTCCGGCCCCCAGATTCTGCCCCACGTAGGTGATCATGGCGTAGCCGTAGGAGGAGGCTGCGATCTCCAGAATGCCGTATAGCTTATTGCTGGCGGTAAAGCCGGCGATAAAGGTTACGCCGGAACCATTGACCACAAATTGTACGATCATGCCGCCGATGGCGATAATACAGTTCTGGAAGGCCATGGGAGAACCAAGCCCTAAAAGGCGAAGGCACAGCTGTCCCTGAAAACGGAAGTCATCGGCCTTCAGGCGAAGAATCTCCAATCTGCAGATGTGGTACAGACAGAACAGGCCGGAGATCAGCTGCGCAATGAGGGTTGCGGCAGCGGCGCCAGCGATTCCCCAGTGGAAAACCATCACAAAAAGCAGATCCAGCCCAATGTTGGCGGCGGAGGCTACAATCATGGCCTGCAAGGGCGTTTTGCCGTCTCCCAGGGATCGCAGGATGCAGGCCAGCAGATTGTAGGCTGTCACGATGGGAATGCCCAGGAACATGATTCGCAGATAAAGCAGCGAATCCGGCAGGATGTCTCCCGGCGTCTGCAGGAGAAGGAGCACCGGACGGGCCAGCAGCTGCCCTGCCAGAGTCAGCGCCAGAGCAAATCCTACGGACAGAACGCAGGAGGAGCCGATGACCTTGCGGAGCCTGTCGTAATGCCCTGCGCCGAATTCCTGAGCCATGGGGATGGCGAAGCCCTGGGTGAACCCCTGGATGATACCCAGCATCATCCAGTTCAGCCAATCGGCGGCGCCCAGAGCGGCCAGAGCGCCCACTCCCAGGTACTTTCCCACTACCATGGTATCCACTACCGTATATAATTGTTGGAAAACATTGCCCAGCATCAGAGGCAGGGCAAATGTGAAGATCAGTTTACGGGGCTTTCCCTGAGTCATATTCTGAAGACGGTTTGTCATAGGTGTTTCTCCGTTTCTTACAGTATCATGTAAATTGTAATTTCCTGGTTACTCTTTATGAAGTAGTGTAGCATAGATCAATACCCGGCAACAATATTGATTTTTAATATTTTTTCGGATATAATACTGCTGAATATACGATGCGGGTTTTCTTTGCTGAGCCCGCATCAACATAGAGCAGAAAGGCGGATGATGGGGATGAAGACGGATAAGGATCTGCAGGCTATCCTGTGGAAAATCGACCATAAGGGCTACCCGGCTTATAAGGACACAAAAGGAGAATACCAGTTTCAGCAATATGTTTTTTCCATAGATCATGTACAGGGAGATCCCTTTGCAGCGCCCTCCCGGGTGAGTTTCCGGATTCCGGGACGGATAGCCGGCTTTGACGGAGGCTGTTATGAGACGAAGCAGAGGCGCATCGCCTTTCAGGACTACCTGCTGCGGCGGATTGCCGCAAAAATCCGGGAGTACTCCTTTCGGGCAAAGGGCTCGGGAAAAAGCGGTCTGATGGGGATAAGCCAGCCGGGTCAGGAGATTCTGGAGCACAGCGCCTGTTGGGTGAACACGGAAAACGGCGACATTACCATACGCATGGAGATTGGCTTTCCCGCAAACGGCAGGACCATCAATTCCCAGGAGCTGGGAAAGATTTTGTTTGATTTTCTCCCCGCCTGCGTCCGGCAGACTCTTCTGGCATCCTCCTGTGACAGGAAGGCGTTGGATCAGGTGCTGTATCTGGCGGATGACCAGCAGTATATCAGGGAGCAGCTGGAGGTTCTGGGGCTGGCGGCCTTTGTGGCAAACGGTTCCCTGCTGCCTCGGAAGTCCGGCATTTCTTCCCTTCCCATGAAGGAGGCGGTGGCTTTTACCTCCCCCGAGTCCATGGAGGTGGTCCTGGAGCTGCCTCATCGGGGAAGACTTGTGGGCATGGGGATCAAGAGAGGCGTCACCCTGATCGTAGGCGGCGGCTATCACGGCAAGTCTACACTGCTGGAGGCGCTGGAGTTGGGGGTATATAACCATATTGCCGGGGACGGCAGGGAATATGTGATCACCGATGGCAGCGCCATGAAGCTTCGGGCAGAGGACGGCAGGAGTATTCAGAATACAGATATTTCCATGTTTATCCGCAATCTGCCCAGCGGCAGGGATACCACCTCCTTTTCCACGGAGGATGCCAGCGGAAGCACTTCCCAGGCAGCGGCTACGGTGGAGGCTATGGAGATGGGAGCGAAGGTGTTCCTGATAGACGAGGACACCAGCGCCACCAACTTTATGATACGGGACGAGCTGATGCAGCGGGTAGTGAGCAGGGATGTGGAGCCTATCATTCCTTTTATTGACAGAGTGCGGGAGCTGTATGAGGAAAACGGAATTTCCACCATTCTGGTGGCAGGAAGCTCCGGGGCCTATTTCCACAAGGCGGACACGGTGATTCAGATGAACCGGTACCAGCCCTTGGAGATCACGGCGCTGGCAAAGGGGGAGGCGCTAAAATACCCCTATGCGCTGGAGGGAGCCAGGAAGGCGGAGGCTCCTGATTTCGGACGGATCGTGAAGAGGGATGCAGGTTTTGCCAAGGACGACAGGATTAAGATCAAAACCGGCGGACTGGACGGCTTTTCCATCAACCATGAGACCGTGGATATGAGGTATGTGGAGCAGCTGGTAGACAGTCAGCAGCTGACGGCTCTGGCCTATCTGATCAAGTATATGAAGCTGCACAGCTTTGACGGAAAGCGTACCCTGGGACAGGCGGTGGAGGAGATTTGCGATCACATGGATGTCAAAGGCTTTGGCGCCTTCTGCGGCGGCGATATTCCGGGGAATCTGGCTATGCCCAGAAAGCAGGAGCTGTATGCCGCCCTGAACCGGTGCAGGGGGCTGATTCACATTGCTGGCTGATACGGATGGCAGACAGACTTTGACAGATCAGGTGACAAGGGCTGTGAAGCAGCCAGGGCGAATGGGCGAAGCAGTCAGGGCAGCTGAAAGAAAGGGAAAACAGTGAGAGCAGGAGAATATTGGTACGAAACGCATATGCATACGAAGGAGGCCAGTGCCTGTGCCGGCAGCACCGGAGAGGAAATGGCCCGGGCCTATGCGGCGGCAGGCTATACAGGGATAATTATCACAGATCATTTCTTTTATGGAAATACTGCGGTGGACAGAAGCCTGCCCTGGGAAGATTGGGTGGAGCGTTTCTGCCTGGGATATGAGCATGCCAAGGCAGAGGGAGACAAGCTGGGACTGCAGGTGTTTTTCGGCTGGGAGTCGGGCTATCAGGGAACAGAATTTTTGATCTACGGGCCGGACAAGAAGTGGCTGCTGGAGCATCCCCAGATCCGGGATGCCACGATACCGGAGCAGTTTGAGCTGGTTCATCAGGGGGGCGGGATCGTGGTTCATGCCCATCCCTTCCGGGAGGCTTCCTATATCTCGGAAATCCGGCTGTTTCCGGAGTATGTGGACGGGGTGGAGGGGGTCAATGCTACCCATTCCAGCACCCGAAAAACAATCCCTCTGCATCCGGAGTACAATGAATGTGCAATAAACTACGCCCGGGAGCATGGACTGCCGCTCACCGGGGGCTCCGACCAGCACAATACGGAAATGATAATGGGCGGAATGGTATTTGCCAGAAAGCTGATTGATATTCGCGATTTCGCAGGGGCAGTCATTGCCGGAGAGGCTGTGAGAATACCGGACGGAACCCAAGAGGCGTAATGCAGTGGGAACTTGCGCTTGTGGGAAGGGGTATCTGCGCCGTCTGTGAAGATCGACGGGGACAGTATGAAAGAGGCGGCATCAGGAACTGCCTCAGTGCAGACTGCGGTCAATCTGATTGCGGATACTCTGCATCCGATAATCCAGCTCCTCAATGGAATCTGCACAGTCCTTCAGCCGGCGGGCAATTTCGTCGGCATTTTCCATATCCTTTTTATATTTCAGCTTATGCTCCACACTGGCCCAGAAATCCATGGCGATGGTGCGGAACTGAACCTCCGCCTTCATATATTTTTTTTCGTCGGATAAAAAAATGGGTACATTTAATATAAGATGAAGGCTGCGGTAGCCATTGGGCTTAGGGCTGCGGATGTAATCCTTTTCGTTCAGAAGAATAATGTCGTCCTGCTTGATCAGGTATTCCGCCAGGCGGTAAATATCGTCGGGAAAGGAACAAATTACCCGCAGTCCTGCCACGTCTGTTAGATTCTCCCGGATGCTTTCCACCGTGACGGGATAGCCCTTGCGTTCCAGTTTTTCATAAATGCTTTCCGGGGTCTTCAGCCGGCTTTTGATGGATTCAAAGGGATTCCGGTTAAACTGCTGAGAAAACTGTGCATTCAGCACCTTCAACCGTGTCTCCACCTCCATGATAGCGGCTTGAAATTCCATCATCAGGATGTTAAAGGGCTTTGCTTCCCGGAGCTTTTCGGTCTGAATCCGGATGATCTGATCCTTTTCCTTCAAGGTCTTCTCCTGTAGCGCGACCTTCTGCTCCAGCTGATTTTTGCAGGTAAACAGAGTCACTGCATTTCTGACCCGGTTTTTTACTATGGAATTTACAAAGGGCTTGTGGATAAAATCCGAGACCCCAAGTTCAAAGCATTGGTTTTCGATTTCCACGGAATGCTCGCCGCTGATGATGAGCACGGGGATTCTTTCCATCCAGCCCATTTCCCGCATTTTGGCCAGAACCGTAAAGCCGTCCGCTTTGGGCATCTGCAGATCCAGAAGAAGCGCAGCGGTTTCCTCCGGATGCGCTCGAAGCATTTCCAGTGCCAGTGCCCCATCGGCGGCTGTATCCACCAGATATTCATCTGCCAGCATGTTTTGAAGCAGTTCGCGGTTCAGTTCCGCATCCTCCGCGATAAGAATCCTTTGCATATTAACCCCTTTTTACATAAATTCATACATGAACGTTTCCGGCGTCTCCCCATGACCGCTGAAATATATCATGCAGTTATCTCGTGATGGATCTGTAATTCATAAAGCTTTTTGTAGATTCCGTTTTTGGCAAGAAGCTCCTGGTGGGTCCCCTGTTCTCTGATTTTGCCCTTGTGCATAACCATGATGCAGTCCGCGTGCTGAATGGTGGAAAGCCTGTGGGCTACCATGATGGTTGTGCGTCCCCGCATAAGCTTTTCCAGGGCCTCCTGGATCAGCAGCTCGGTCTCCGTATCGATGTTGGCGGTGGCTTCGTCCATGACCAGAATTTTGGGCTTATGCGCCAGAGTGCGGGCAAAGGACAAGAGCTGCCGTTCTCCCGCAGAGAAGGTGGAACCCCGCTCGGACACAGGCTCCTGATAGCCGTGAGGCAGTTTTTCAATAAAGTGGGCGGCATTGACGTACTCGGCGGCCTTGCGGATGTCTTCCTCGGAGATGTCCTCATCGTACAGCCGGATATTGCTCTCAACAGTGCCCTCGAAGATAAAGACATCCTGCTGCATCTGGCCGATGGCGCTCCGCAGCTGCTTTTTGCTGAGCTTGCGGATATCTACGCCGTCGATGTAAATATTTCCCTTTTGAATATCATAATATCTGCCGATCAGGTTCAAAATGGAGGATTTTCCTGCGCCGGTAGCACCCACAAAGGCTACGCTCTGTCCCGGCTCAATGACAAAGGATACATCTCTCAGCACATAATTTTCATTGTCATAGGCAAACCATACGTGGGAAAATTCGATCCTTCCCAATATATCGGGCAGCTTCACCGGCTGGTCCGCCTCCGGCACCAGGACAGCTTCGTCCATGATGGTAAAGATTTTTTCCGCAGAGGCCAGGGAGGATTGCAGGGTGGAAAACTGTTCCGCCAGCTCCTGGATGGGCTCAAAGAAGGACTGTATATATTGGGAAAAAATGTACAGGGTGCCGATGGAAATCACGCCGCCCAGCACTTCCCGGCTTCCCACGCCCAGCACGATCATCAGCGCAAGAATACTCAGAATGTAGATCAGAGGACGGAAGATGGCAAACACCAGCATCTCCCGGTAAAATGCTTTGTAGAGCTTATGACTCTTGTCCTCAAATTCTTCATATTTCCGCTTTTCCCTGCCGAAAATCTGGATAATGCGCATGCCGGAAATATTCTCGGATAAAAAGGTATTGATATCGGTGAGCCTGGCCCTGGTGATGCGGTAGGTGCTTCGGGCGATTTTGCGAAAGATCACCGTGAGGACTGCCACCAGGGGCAGCAGTACAAAGGAGATCAGCGCCAGCTGCCAGTCCATCAGCAGCATGACCGCGGCAAGCCCCAGAATTTTTACAATATTGCGGAACAGCCGCACCAAAATACCGGAGTACATTTCGTCCAGGGCCTCCACATCGTTGGTGACCCGTGTTACCAGCTTTCCCACGGGAGTCAGGTCGAAATATCGGCTGCTCAGGCTCTGGATGTGGGCGTACAAATCTTTGCGGACCGTGAGGATGATCCGCTGGCCGGTTTTCTGGAGGATCCAGGTCTGGCTTACATTGAAGATCAGGCTGAGAATCAGCACAATGCCGTATTTTATGGCAGTATCCAGAATCACCTGATAGTCCCCCCGGTCCTTAAAGAGATCAATGGCGTCCCCGATCAGGGTGGGGCGGTACAGATCGAAGCCGGTAAGGGCCAGAACCAGTACCAGACAGAGGAGGACCTGGCCGGCATAGGGCTTCATGTAGGTCATGAGACGCAGCAGGGCATTCCCGCTGTAACCGGATTCTATTTTGTCATCATTTATTGCACTCATGGGTGGTAAGCTCCTTTATGTAAATATGCCCGGCTTTTGCAGGGCAGGCCTTTCAGGAACAATAATGTGGGCCCCTGATTCCTCAGGCGTAACCGGCCAGCTCTTCCTCCAGCTGCTGCTTTTCATAGATATGGGCATAAAAGCCTTTACGGGTCAGCAGTTCCTGGTGGGTGCCGTATTCGGTAAGTTCCCCTTCGCTTAAAACGGCGATATGGTCTGCCTTCTGAAGGGTGGAAATACGGTGGGCCACGATGATGGTGGTTTTGCCCCGGCGCAGCCGCATAAGGTTTTCCAGGATCTGCTCTTCCGTATCCGTGTCCACTGCGGACAGGGAATCATCCAGAATCAGCACGGCGGAGTCCTTCAGAAGCGCTCTTGCAATGGAGCTTCTCTGCTTCTGGCCGCCGGAGAGGGTGACGCCCCGCTCTCCCACCAGAGTCAGATAGCCCTTGGGGAATTCCATGATATTATCATGGATGCAGGCATCCGACGCGGCGTGAGTGATATCCTCCCTCAGCTCCGGATGATCCTGAATGCGGGCCTCCAGGCCAAAGGCGATATTCTCCTCCAGGGTATCGGAAAACAGGAAATTTTCCTGGGGCACATAGGCCATGTCCCGGTGCAGCACGGCCAGTGGAATTTCATCAATGGGTTTGCCGTCCAAGAGCAGCATTCCTTTTTCGCAGTCGTACACTCTTAAAAGAAGATCTGCCAGGGAGGACTTGCCGCTTCCGGTGCGCCCCAGGATTCCCAGCATTTCTCCGGGCCTGATATGCAGGTTGATATGCTTGAGCACCGGCAGCTCTCCGTCGGGGTAGGTAAAGGTCAGGTCCTTCAGCTGAATGTCCCCGTCCAGGTGCAGGGAGGTATCAGGCGCTGTCTCGGGGGCGATATCCACGATATCCGCCTCTTCCCGGAAAATGCAGGCGATCCGCTGGAAGGCAGCCGCGGCCTGGCTGAAAACATTGATGCAATCGCCGCAGGCAATCATAGGCCAGACCAGCATGCCGATATAAGTATTGAAGGCTACAAACTGACCGATAGTGATCTGGCCGGCCAGAACCATTTTTCCGCCGAAGGCCAGAGTCAGCAGCAGGCTTAAGCCTGTAACGGCATCCAGAGCGGGGCCGAAGACGGCGCGCAGCTTCACCACCGCCAGGTTTTTTTCCATATTATTTTCACTGGCGGCTTCAAAGGAACGAAAATCTGCTTCCTCCTGGACAAAGGATTTCAGCACCCGGATTCCGGCCAGGCTCTCCTGCACCTTGTCGGACAGATGAGAGAAGGCATCCTGGCGCCGGGTCTGACGTTTTTTAGACTCAATACCATAAAAATAGCAGCCCACCGCCACCAGGGTCAGGGGAATAAAGGCCAGAAGAGTGAGCCCGAAATCCACATGAACGATCATTTTTACCAATACCATGATGGTCATGACCACAGCGTCAAAGGCGGTGATTACGGCCATTCCCACGGCCATGCGGATGGCCTGCAGGTCATTGGTAAAATGTGCCATCAGATCTCCGGTTTTATGACTGTTGAAATAGCGGGCGGAAAGGGTTTCCAGATGAGCGAACATATCGTTCCGAAGTTTGTACTCGATTCCCCGGGAAGCGCCGATGATACAGTACCGCCAGCCAAAACGCCCTCCCATGACCAGAAGGCCGGCCAGGAGAAGCTTCAGCAGAAGAGATATCACCCCGTCGGGTCCCAGCGTGCCTGCGGCCAGTCCGTCAATGCAGTCGCCGGTGTACTGGGGGATGTAGAGATTGGACAGATCCACCAGCATCAGGACGGCGATGCCCAGTAGATAACGCCATATGTATTGCAGCAGATAAGGGAACAGAGAAAAGTTTTTCTTTTTCATTGCCATACCACCATTTTAAGAAATAAAGGATACTTCATTTCGATTTTGTCCTATATTTGCCGTGGGTAGAAATTATTCCTGCGGCACCCTTTATTTTATCATAATCCGAACATGAAGAAAATAGGGAAATTGAGTTATCCTTGCACGTAATAGAGGTAGTATGATAAAATGTTCAGTTATCAGAGGCTTTATTAAATCGACGTGAATGGCATCGGAAATACAGAATTGGAATCAGGGGAGCAGCTATGGAAATCAGAGAGGCAGTGACAAGGAAAGAGCTTGAGAAGGTGAAGACGCTTTATGAGGCAGCCTTCCCGGAGAACGAAAAGAAGCCTTTTTCGTTTATGCTGGAGGGTCGGAAGAAGGGGCAGTTTAACATTCTTTATATAGAAGAGGAGTGCTTTTGCGGCCTGGCTATTATGATGCTGTATGGAAATATGGCGTTACTGGATTATTTTGCCATTGACCCGGATCTGCGTAATTCGGGGCATGGAGGCCGGGCGCTGAGAAAGCTCCAGGAGCGTTTTGCGGGAAAAAAATTTCTTTTGGAAATAGAGAGCACCCAGGGACTGAAGGACGGGGAAGAGCAGCCGACGGGAATCAGCCGGGAGGAGGCGCAGAAGCGCCTGCGACGGAAGGCCTTCTATCAGCGCTGGGGCATGGAGGCAATGGATTTCAGGGTACTTCTTTTCGGGGTGGAAATGGAGCTTTTGGTATATAGGGACAGGGTGGAGTTTGATGAGTATCATGAGATACTGGAGCATGTGCTTCCGCCGGGATATGGGGACAGGGTGGTTTTGGTGTGACTGGTTGAACGGGTGTATAAACAAATTTTAAGAATTGGATGCTCCACTTTTATGTTGTTTTGTGCTACAATGCGTGTGGTTGCTATTGGGCAGGTGAAATATATACGAAAGACGGGAATTGAGATTATGCTTATACTGTGGTGCAGTCTAGCGGGTTTGATGCTGTATCTGGAATTGGTGTATCATTTCAGTGGTTTCGGATGGAGCGGATTTTGGCCGGTATATTTAATAATGCTGATTACGGCCTGGGCTGGTGTGGAGACGATTATAATCGGTGTGCTCCGGAAGTGGCTGAAAAAGTTTGCCTGGTATCTGGCACTGTGGCTTCCTGTGGTGTGGACCGGCGCTCAGTTGGTGTATTTGCGGATTTTCAGGCAGCCTCTTTTATGGGAGGCCATGTTTCGGGGCGGCGGTGATGCCCTGACCAATTACTGGAGGGAGGCGTTGGACGGAATCCTTCGGGCGCTGCCCTTTTTGATCCTTCTTATTCTGCCGGCGGTTGCCCTGCCGCTGGTGCTGAAACGGGTGCGGGTCAGGGCCGGAAGCTGGAACAGAAGGAAAGTGAAGTGGGATCTGCCTACGCTTTCTCTGACTCAGGTTATGCAGGCGGCCGCCATTACGGCGGTGGGTATTGCCGGCAGCGTTGTGGTTATGCAGGTGGGAAAGTACCTGGATGCGGATTATTATGAAGTGTATGATGAATTTTATGACCCGCTGACGGTGGCGGAATACATGGGGGTGCTGCCTGCACTGCAGAGGGATACCTCCACAAGCTTACAGCGCCTGGTCAGCGGCATGATGGCGGGAGGCCGAAAAGATCCCGCCCAGGTCATGGCGGCTGGGGGAGAAAGCAGCGGTTCGCCGGATACAGAGGCGAACCTGCCGGAGACGGGTGCACCGGATCCCGGCCAGGATGGAAATTCGTCCGATACTCTACAGCAGGCTGATCCCGGCCAGACGGGGTCAGAACAGGAAAAACAAGAAGGGGAAGTTCCGGAGGAGCCAAAGCTTCCTTTTCCACATCAATTTGATCTGGATTATGAAACCCTTCACGCATTGGCGGACAATAAGGAGCAGATCTGGCTGGCGGATTATATCCAGGGGCTGGAGCCTACACTCTCCAATGAATATACGGGAATTTTTGAGGGCTATAACCTGATTTACCTTACGGCGGAGGGATTTTCCACCTATGCCATCCGGGAGGACCTGACACCTACCCTGTACCGGCTGACCCACTCGGGCTTTGTATTTGACAACTATTACGTTCCTCTTTGGCAGACCAGTACGATTGACGGAGAATATATTAATTGTACGGCACTGATACCGGATGGCCAGTTTAGTCTGCGCAAGAGTTCGGAAAATCAACTGCCCTATACGCTGCCCCGATTTTTTGAAAAAGAGGGCGTCAAGTCCTTTGCCTACCACGACAATACCCTGTCCTACTATGACAGGAATGTCACTCATCCTCATTTGGGCTATGATTTTAAAGCCAGCAAGCTGGGAGAGCTTTCGGAGGAAGAGTGGGGGGATAAGATATTCCCCATGGAAAATCCCAATGCCTGGCCGGCTTCAGATCTGGAGATGATGCAGGGGACTATGTCGGAATATTTGGCGGAAGAGCGGTTTCATGTGTATTATATGACGGTTTCCGGACATTTGAAGTATAGCTTCACAGGGAATGCCATGTCTTCAAAGAACCGGGAGGCTGTGGCGGATTTGGACATGTCGGAGGGGGCAAGGGCTTATATCGCCTGCCATATTGAGTTGGATAAAGCCCTGGAGTATATGCTGAAACAGCTGGAGGAAGCCGGGGTGCTGGATAAGACAGTGATTTGTCTGAGCGCGGATCATTATCCTTATGACATGCCTTTGGAAGAATACGAGGAGCTGGCGGGCAGGTCCCTGTCGGAAGGCATGGATTTATACCGAAACAGTTTGATTTTGTGGAATTCGGCCATGGAGGAGGAGCCGGTTCATGTGAGCAAGGCATGCGGTTCCATGGATATTGTGCCCACACTGTTGAATCTTTTCGGATTTGATTATGATTCCAGAATGTATGCCGGACGGGATATTTTTTCGGACGAAGAGGGTATGGTAATTTTTAACGATCGCAGTTTTGTGACGGATTCCGTAATTAATCCTAAAAAGCTGGATCCTATCTGGCTGAAGGATGCGGAGGGAAACGATATTATTCCGGAGGATCAGAGGGAGGAATATTTTGCCGGGAAGAAACAGGAAGTAAAGGACAGATATCAGTTCAGCGCATACATTCTGCGGGAGAATTATTATGCGGATGTGGAGCAGGCAAAACTTCCTTCCGATGGAAAATAAAAGGCCGGCTTCCGGAAATGTTGAATTCCGGGAGCCGTTTCCCGTTTCAGGAGAATGGAGCTTGGAGGAAATCAGAATGCACAGGAAAGCAATTGTATTTGATATGGACGGAGTGTTGTTTGACACAGAGAGACTGCTTCAAGACAGTTGGATAACTGTGGCCCGGAAACATGGACTGTCGGGGATGGAGGAAATATTTCCCAGGTGTATTGGTCTGAACGCCAATGACAGCAGACAGCTTGTTATGGCAGCCTACGGGCCGGACTTTGACTATCAGGGCTTTCGAGGGGAGGCATCGGAACATTTTTGGAAATATATAGAAGAAAAGGGGCTGCCCATAAAGCCGGGGGTTGAGGAGCTTTTGCAGTGGCTTGAGCACGAGGGCTGGTCTGTGGGACTGGCTTCTTCCACCAGAAGGGAGTCGGTGATGGAACACCTGAAACGGGCCGGCATAGGGCACTATTTTTCCGTTGTGGTGACGGGGGACATGGTGGAGCATTCTAAGCCCAGGCCGGATATTTATCTGTTGGCCTGTGAAATGCTGGGGGCAGATCCCCGAAAGACCTTTGCAGTGGAGGACTCGCCCAACGGAGTCCGCTCGGCTCATGCCGCCGGCATGAGCTGTCTGACTGTTCCGGATATGATTGCGCCGGACAGAGAAATAAAAGAGCTTTCCACGGAAATATTCCGTGATCTGACGCAGGTGCTGGCGTATCTGCAGGGGCAGCAATATGCCTGAAGGTCTGTGGAGTCAAAATGTCTTGCCGGAAGGCGGAGGTAGCACAGAAGGATACAGCAGAGGGTTTGACAAGGACAGGGAGAAAAGCAATGGCGTATTTGGGAAATCCGAAAAATACCATAGAGATACTTCAAAAATATCAGTTTCATTTTCAGAAGCGTTATGGTCAGAATTTTCTGATTGATGGCAATGTGCTGGAGCGGATCATTGCCGCCGCGGAGATTACCGGAGAGGACTGCGTATTGGAGATCGGCCCGGGGATCGGGACCATGACCCAATATCTGGCAGAGGCGGCCAGAGAGGTGGCGGCGGTGGAGATCGACAGAAATCTGATTCCTATTTTGGAGGACACGCTGTCGGATTACCAGAATGTGACCGTGATCAACGAGGATATTTTAAATGTGGATATCCGGAGACTGGCAGAGGAAAAAAACGGGGGAAGACCGCTTAAGGTGGTGGCCAATCTGCCCTACTACATTACCACACCGATTGTCATGAAGCTGTTTGAAAGCCAGGTTCCCTTGAAAAGCGTGACGCTTATGGTCCAGAAGGAGGTGGCGGATCGGATGCAGGCAGGGCCGGGAACAAAGGACTATGGGGCGCTTTCTCTGGCGGTGCAGTATTATGCCAGTCCCAGAGTAGTGGCCCACGTCCCGCCAAATTGTTTTATTCCCAGACCCAATGTGGGGAGTGCGGTGATCCGGCTGACCCGGTACGAAAAACCGCCGGTACCGGTGGAGAATGAACAAAAGCTGTTTGCCCTGATCAGGGCGTCCTTTCGGCAACGGAGAAAAACCCTGGCTAACGGACTGGGTAATGCTCCGGAGCTGGCGGTCACCAGGCAGCAGACTGCCGCCGCCCTGGAAAAGCTGGGGCTTTCTCCGGAAATTCGGGGAGAGATGCTGACGCTGGAGCAATTTGCCCGGTTAAGCAATCTGTTGTAGGTTCGGCGGAAATGCCGGCACAATATCTTGTATTTTTTTCGGCCTGAGGCCTATTTATTTTTGACATACACACTATATTTATGGTAAACTGAAATCGAGTATCGATTGCGGGCGTCCACAGGCGTATATTAATTTACTAAGAGAAGCGGCAGATGTGCGTACCCTGCTGTGAAGATGGGGAGCGGAATACTTTGGATAAATATGAATATAAGGTAAGGTCGGAAGAAATCAAGGAACTGATAGCCCGGGGAGATTACGTCCAGGCGGCGGAGCTGGCGGATACAATCGACTGGCGCCGGGTGAAAAGCGTAATGATGCTGTGTACCATCAGCGACCTGTATAAAATAAACAGACGCTACGAGGACGCCAGAAATATGCTTTTGCTGGCCTATGAGCGGCGGCCCGGAGGCAGGACAATCTGCTATTCACTCTGCGAGCTGTGCATTAAGACAGAAGAATTTGTTCAGGCCATCAATTACTATAAGGAGTTTCAGCAGGCAGCGCCTAAGGATCCCGGGCGTTATATTCTACAATATAAGCTATATGAGGCTCAGGATGTGAGTCTGGAGGAACGGATCGGCGTCCTGGAGGAACTGAAAAAGCGAGATTATCGGGAGAAGTGGGCCTATGAGCTGGCTTATCTCTACCACAGAGTGGGATTAGCGGCCCGCTGTGTGGAGGAGTGTGATGAACTGATCCTGTGGTTCGGTGAGGGGAAGTATGTAGTTAAGGCCATGGAGCTGAAAATGCTCCATCAGCCCCTGACGCCGGAACAGCAGGAAAAATATAACCGCAGATTTGAGAAAAGCAACGAGACGGAGGAATATCTGCCGCCGGAGGCAGGACAGGAAGAGGGCTATGAGGCTTTGGAGTACAGCGGGGAAGGCCAGGGCTATGTACCGGAAGGCGCTTACGCAGAGGCGGGCCAGGGCTATGTACCGGAAGGCGCTTACGCAGAGGCGGGCCAGGGCTATGTACCGGAAGGCGCTTACGTAGAGGCGGGCCAGGGCTATGTACCGGAAGGCGCTTACGTAGAGGCGGGCCAGGGCTATGTACCGGAAGGCGCTTACGCAGAGGCGGGCCAGGGC
>CAJTVB010000036.1:0-8908 GCA_910579755.1 uncultured Acetatifactor sp.
GCGCTTTTTCTCCTGTTCCCATTCCTCCAGACTCCCCGAAAACTTAATAATTTTCCTTTCCTCAATTATTAAAAGCTCCTGGGCCACATTCTGCACAAACCGACTGTCATGGGACACAAAGAGAACTGCTCCTTCGTAGGCGGTCAACTGCTTTTCCAGGGCCTGAATGGATGGCAGGTCCAGATAATTTGTAGGCTCATCCAAAAGCAATACGTTGGCATCAGACAGAAGAAGCATGGCAAAGCCCAGCCGCATCCGCTCTCCGCCGCTGAGAACCGCCGCCCTTTTGTTCCAGTCCTCCGGCCCAAACAGAAGACCCGCCAGCATATTTTTGGCCACAGCCGGAAGCTGGACGCTGACTGCCAGAGCATTATCCAACACGGTTTTTTCCGGATTCAGCATCTTCAGGTTTTGCTCCAAAACCCCCAGCCGCACCCTGGGCGCAAGCTTAAGCATCTGAACCCTTGGTGTCCCAGTTTCCTCTGTCCCATCTGCAATTGTTCCTGCAGCCTTCTGCAAACACCTCAAAAGCGTTGTCTTTCCGGATCCATTAGGCCCCAGCAGCGCAGTCCTCTTCCGGTTGGAAAGAGTAAAGGATATGTTTTCAAAAATCACCCTTGTCCCGTAAGAAAAATCAAGCTCCTTCACCTCCAAAACCCTGCGGCTTTCCGGGGGATTTGTCCGGGCAAAATCCAGTCGAATGGACATCTCCTGACGGGGCCTTTCCTTTTTTTCCATATGCTCTATTCGTTTTTTCACATTGTCCGCCGCCCGATTCATGCTTTTCTGCTTTCCGCTGCTGTTCCGT
Organism: uncultured Acetatifactor sp.; assembly: GCA_910579755.1. Taxonomy (GTDB): domain Bacteria; phylum Bacillota; class Clostridia; order Lachnospirales; family Lachnospiraceae; genus Acetatifactor. The sequence goes on from CAJTVB010000036.1 coordinate 809, forward strand.
CCGGATACGGTGAGAAAGTCTCTCAGCCGGGCCTCCCTGGGGCTCATGCCTGCCGGAACCTTCCTCATCCGGGCCGCGCTCTCCCTCTTTTGGCGGTATACAACTTCCAGCCTGCTCTTTTCCTGTTCGTACTCCTCATAATCCTGCCAGGCCTTCTGCCGCTCTTCCTCCTTCTGAGCCTCATATTCGCTGTAATTTCCAGAATAGAGGCGGGCTTTTCCCCCGGCCACCTCCAGAATGGAAGTGCATACCTGATCCAGCAGCTGACGATCATGACTGATACATAAAAATGTCTCCACCCTCTGCATTTTCTCCGTCAGCATCCGGATCCCTTCCCGGTCCAGATTGGCTGTAGGTTCATCCAGCAGTAATATATGCCCCCTTGTGGAAAATACCTCCGCCAGCTTCCGTCGCATAAGCTCCCCGCCGCTGATGGCATCCTCGTTCCGTTCCGGCGCCTGCCAGATTTTATATTCTCCAGAACTTATCCTTTCCTCCGGAAATACCTGATCCTGCAGGCATACTTCCTTTTCCTGGAATACTTCTCTTCCATGCTCTCCAAACTGCCGGCAATAGGATATCCTTCCAAAACGCTTTATCCAGCCCTCCTCCGGTTCCAGCTCCCCTGCCAGCAAAGCAAACAGGGTACTTTTTCCGGCTCCGTTTGCGCCGATAACACCGATCCGATCTCCCGTATAGATTTTCAATTCTTCCACATCCAGAACAATTCTTTCTCCATAAATCTTTTTTATGTTTTCAGCCTGCAATAACAGCATAAAAAAATCCCTCCATTCCTGCGCCTGCCCAAATCTGCGGGCAAAAACACACATCTGGAGAGACTATCAGAGGGACAGTCTATTTCTGTACTGATATGAACTATCTCGATAACTCGTACAAATCTACCGTCAGACAGCCATGGTGCATGCCCATAGCGGAAAACCACCTGTTGGCCGCCCTGCCCATCCTGCGTCCGTCTGACGTCTCTCCAATCCTTTCCTGCAAAAAAAGTCAAAGCCGCCAGTCCCTACAGGTCTGCATCAGCCTCTCCTCTCCACAGGTATTGGTTTCTTTGTATCAGGTTATCGAATAATCATACCGTCACTCTACATGCGCTGAGCCGCGCATGCTCCTTTCCGTTTCTGTTATCATATTAACATCTGTTTTTCTCTTTTGCAAGAATTTTTGTTATTGCCCCTTCGAGACAGCGCCATTTCTGAGCGAAGGGTGCTGCCGTAACATTATGAATTTTTTGTAAAAAAGATATATTTTTAGAAATATGTGGTATACTTTATTCAACCTATAGAAAGAAAAGAGGATCATCATTATGAAAAAGTTAGCAGTTATTCTTTTAGCATCCCTTACCATTTTTGCACTGACGGGCTGCGGCAGCGGAAAAGACTCAGACGCATCAAAGGAAGGCGAAGCTTCCAAATACTCCGATGCTTTGGAAGTAATGAACGCCGTGCTGGAGGTATATACCGACGATCAGCGCTTTGCTATTGCCGGGGGAGATTCCTCCAATATGACCGAGGACGCCCCGGGGAAATTTGACGTGAGCAAGACAGAGGAACTGGATTATATGCTGGGGCTTCCGGCAGATCAGGCGGCAGTCATTGACGACGCGGCTTCCATGGTGCACATGATGAACGCTAATACCTTTACCGGCGCGGTGTATCATCTGACGGAGGGTACGGATGTGACCGCCTTTGCCGATGCGGTAAAAGCCAATATTCTTGCAAGACAGTGGATGTGCGGTTTTCCAGATAAGCTGCTGATTATCGACGTGGACGGCAGATATGTGATTACCGCCTTTGGAGAGGCCGGGATCATGGAAATCTTCAAGACCAACGCCCTGTCCGCCCTCAGTGACGCCCAGGTGATCACCGAGGATCCTATTCTTTGAGGCCTTACCCTTATGATTTTTTCAAGCGTAACCTTTTTATATTATTTTCTTCCTCTGACAGCGGCGATTTATTTTATGGCTCCAAAGCAGCTGCGGAACAGTGTTCTGCTTTTGGGAAGTCTGATATTTTACGCCTGGGGAGAACCTAAATACGTTTTTTTGATGGGAATTTCCATTCTGTTATGCTATATCTTTGGACGGCTGACAGAAAAATACAGAGAGAAAAAGGCAGGGCGGCTGTTCTGCCTTCTTTCTGTGCTGATCAGTCTTTCTTTCCTGATATATTTTAAGTATACCGACTTTTTCCTTGAGAATTTTAACGCCGCCACCGGGCTGGATATTCCCCTTCTGCGGATAACGCTTCCCATCGGGATCAGTTTTTATACCTTTCAGATCATCAGTTACACCATAGATGTATACCGGGGCACAGTCGCACAGAAAAACCTGGTTGATCTTGCCGCCTATATTTCCATGTTTCCCCAGCTGATTGCAGGCCCTATTGTACGATACTCGGATCTGGCAGATCAGCTGAAGGAAAGACCTCACTCCTGGGGGATGGCGGCAGAGGGTATACGCCGGTTTATGATCGGTCTTGGAAAAAAGGTTTTGCTGGCAAATCAAATGGGCGAGCTGTGTGCTGCTTTCCAGGCTTCGGGTGAAAAAACCGTTCTTTTTCATTGGATTTATGCCGTCGCCCTATGCCTGCAGATCTATTTTGATTTTTCCGGCTACAGCGATATGGCTCTGGGACTGGGCAGAGTATTCGGCTTTCGTTTTCCGGAAAATTTCAATTACCCTTATATCTCCGCCAGCATCACAGAATTCTGGAGACGCTGGCATATGTCGCTGGGCACCTGGTTCAGAGACTATGTGTACATTCCCTTGGGCGGAAATCGGGTGGGAAGGATGAGGCACCTTTTCAACATTCTGGTGGTATGGATGCTTACCGGCTTCTGGCATGGGGCCGCCTGGAACTTTGTAGTATGGGGATTACTGTTTGCCCTGCTGCTGATCCTTGAAAAGCTGTGGCTGCTAAAGCTTCTGCCAAAATGCAAAATACTGTCCCACGGGTATGTGCTGTTTATCGCATTGATCAGCTTTGTGATCTTTAACGGACCGGGCCTGGGAGAAGCCTGTTCTAATTTAGCCGGAATGTTCGGCGCAACAGGAATTCCTTTCCTGTCGGATGAAACGCTGTATTATCTGAAAAGCTTCTTGGTTCTTTTTGTCGCAGGAATCATTGGAGCCACACCGCTGCCCCGACATTTGGCGGAAAAGCTTTCAAAAAATACTGTCGGAAGCAGAATCCTTTCTGTGACGGAGCCTGCGGCACTGGCCATGATTCTGCTGGCTGTCACAGCTTATCTGGCCGACGGCTCCTTTAATCCATTTTTGTATTTTAGATTCTGAGCAACTGCTTGAGGAGGTCCGTATATGAATACACAAAAAAAGGATATGGCCGTCTGTATTCTCTTTGCCCTGATATTTGCCACAGGCTTTTTTCTGTGTGTATTTTTTCCCAAGTCGGAATATTCCTATAGTGAAAGGAGATCTTTAGCCTCCCCTCCCGTCTTTTCCGCTTCAGCTTTCTGGAGCGGGCGCTTTATGTCGGACTTTGAGGCTTACGCGGTAGACCATATCCCCTTTCGGGAACAGCTTCGTATGTTCAAAGCGCTGACTGCCAAAAACATTTTCCGGCGGCAGGATAATAACGGCATTTATCTATGGAACGGCTTCCTCACCGCCATGGAATATCCCTTGAATGAGGATTCCCTGAATCGGGCCATAGACCGTTTTCGCTATGTCTGTGAAAAATATTTTACAGAAAATAACAACGTCTTCTTTTCGGTCATTCCAGATAAAAACGCCTGTATAGCCCGGGAAAGCGGGCACCCAGCCATGGATTACGCCCTCTTTGAGGCTCTGGCTTCCCAAAAGGCAGATTTTGCAGAATATATAAAAATTTCAGACCTGTTGGAAAGTGATGATTACTATAAAACAGATACCCATTGGCGGCAGGAACGTATTACAGATGTGGCTGAAAGACTGGCCCGGGCAATGGACGCTGTTCTTTCACAGGATTATGAAATCCGAACCCTGGAGCATAATTTTTACGGGGTATATTACGGACAGGCGGCTCTTCCCCTGCAGCCGGACTCTCTTCAGTATCTTACCGGAAAGGCTATTGAAAACTGCATCGTCTTCGACTGGCAGAATAACAGGGAAATATCCGTATACGACCTGGAAAAAGCCAAAGGGAAGGATCCCTACGAAATGTTTTTATCCGGCTCCCTGTCTCTGATCACTATAGATAATCCGGATGCCCCCGCGGATAAGCAGCTGGTAATCTTCCGGGATTCCTTTGGGTCAAGTATCGCGCCGCTTTTCATCAGCGGCTATTCTAAAATTACCCTGGCGGACATCCGGTATGTCCATCCGGATCTTTTAGGACAGTTTGTGGATTTTGAAAATTGTGATATACTGTTTCTGTACAGCACCCTTGTGCTGAACCACAGCGAAACCTTAAAATAGTCCCTGAAATACCGGGGGATCAATTTTGTAAGGAATCCTTAAGGAGAAACAGCGTTGACAAAGATCAGATGTGTGGTGGAACGAATCACCTATCAAAATCCGGAAAACGGCTATTCCGTTTTGAAGGTTCATGTAAAAGGATATGACGACCTGGTAACGGTGGTGGGAAACCTGCTGGATGCCAGTGTGGGGTCCGTTCTGCTCATTGAAGGCAGCTGGAAGATAGACTCCAGGTACGGAAGACAGTTTGCGGCACAAGCCTGGGAAGAAACCCTGCCTGCCACGGTCTACGGCATGGAAAAATATCTGGGAAGCGGCCTGATCAAGGGTGTGGGCCCCGTATACGCCAAAAAAATCGTGAACCAGTTCGGCTCTGATACCTTCACGGTGATTGAGGACGATATTAACCGTCTCTTGGAGATCCCCGGAATTGGAAGGAAACGAATTCTTCAGATCGCAGAAAGCTGGCAGCGGCAGAAGGAAGTGAAAAACATCATGATGTTTTTACAGGAGCATGCCGTCAGCACAGCCTTTGCCGCCAGAATCTACAAGCAATACGGCAACGAAAGCATTGAAAAAGTAAAGGAAAATCCCTTCCGCCTGGCTGATGATATCTGGGGAATCGGGTTCAAAACGGCAGATTCCATCGCCTCAAAGCTGGGCTTCGGAAAAGAATCCTTTGTGCGGCTGCGAAGCGGCATTATGTATACCCTGAGCCAGCTGGCGGATGAGGGACATGTGTATGCACGTCAGGAGCAGCTGACAGCCAAGGCTTCTCAGCTGCTGGATTCTCAAGAAGAATTTATTGTCATGACCATGGACCAGATGCTGAAGGATCAGGACCTGATTGCTGTTTGTGCCCAAAAGGAAGAAGCTGGCAATATGCAGCAAATAGATGCCGTATATCTGCCTCCTTTTTTTCACGCCGAAGCCGGCGTGGCGCGAAAGCTCCTTAAGCTGGCCTCCCAGCCTGCCGGTGATCGGCTCTGGCAAAGGCTCCTCCAGGCCAGAAGGGAGACCGGCAATGAAAATCTCTCCGTAGATGTGTCACGTATTGAAGAAAGCGTACATATGAAATATGATATTGTACAGGCTGATGCCATCCGACGGGCCGCCACTGCAAAGGTCATGGTGCTCACCGGCGGGCCCGGAACCGGCAAAACCACCACCACACAGGGAATTATCGCCGCCCTGCGCGCCTATGGGCTCCGCATTCTCCTCGCCGCCCCTACGGGACGAGCCGCCAAGCGTATGACCGAAGCCACGGGACTGGAGGCAAAAACCCTTCATCGTCTCCTGGAATGCAAGCCTCCGGAGGGCTACCAGAAAAATGAAGAAAATCCTCTGGAGGGAGATGTGCTGATCGTGGATGAATGCTCCATGATCGATATTATATTGATGAATTCCTTGTTAAAGGCCATTCCCCCGAACATGCGACTGATTCTTGTGGGCGATATCGACCAGCTTCCCAGCGTGGGTGCAGGCAATGTACTTCGAGACATTATCGATTCCGGCCAATTTCCTGTGATCCGTCTCACCAAAATATTCCGTCAGGCTCAGGAGAGCCGGATTATTATGAATGCCCACCGGATCAATTCCGGACAGGCCCCGGATCTATCCAACGGCGCCGGAACAGATTTTTTCTTTCTCCAAAAGGAAGAACCGGAAGCTGCCGCCGCCGAAATCGTCAGCCTGGTAAAGAAAAAGCTGCCGTCATATTACGGGATTCCCTCCTCCGTCATCCAGGTATTGACTCCCATGCAAAGGGGCGGCACAGGCGCTGCCAGCCTGAACCTGGCGTTGCAGGAAGCGCTGAATCCCCAGGGCGAAGGCCTGTACCGGGGCGGCTTCTGTTTCCGCCCCGGAGACCGGGTCATGCAGATTAAAAATAATTACGATAAAGAAATCTTTAACGGCGACATCGGAACGGTTTCCTCCGTTGATTTGGGTAACCGCTCTCTTTCTGTTCTGTTTGACGATCACACTGTTGAATATGATATAACAGAACTGGACGAGCTGACACTTGCCTACGCCACCACCATACACAAGGCCCAGGGGTCCGAGTATCCAATTGTTGTGATGCCCATCCTTATGAACCATTATGTGATGCTCCAGCGCAATCTGGTCTACACCGGCATTACGCGGGCAAAAAAAATTCTGGTAATCGTAGGCACCAAAAAAGCTCTTGCTTATGCGGTTCAAAACGTTACCGTCACGAAGCGAAACACCTTATTGAGAGAAAGATTGGAGGAAAACCATGTTTGGCAGAAAAACCAGGAAACCGGAAATGCCTCCCCTTGACCGGGAAAATCAACGTGCCATACTCCGGTGCAGTATCTGTACCGGAGAGCAGGTTGCCGGGCTGAAGGATATTCGAACCGGAAAATTTCAGGATGTGATGCTCATAAAGAGCAGGGATGATCTGAATTTCTTCATGGAGTATTATGGCCTGGATTCTGTTCCCCGGGAGTATTGAAATCAACAGTCCCCGCAGTAATAATCCCAATTATACTTTAATATACTTTTGATTTTTGCTGTTTGGTTTATCCGGTATGGTTTGTTGTATTAAATTTTGAGCAAGCATAGGCCTTATAATACATTTTCGAAAATATTCTGACGTTTTAATATTGCAAAAATCCTGCATTTCTTTACGGCTTCTTGGAGAAGAACAAAATTCTAAAAGAGCTGATAATTTATCAACCGACAATTTTACTTGCGTACTTACTTGCGTACTTACTTGCGCATCAAGATAATAGTCCACACCAACAGTGGCTGTTGCAGATTCCTTTAGCGGAATAATCGTACGAAAGATATCACCTTCCCTAAATTCCGGTTCCATATCAGAATACAATTTTGTGTATTTGTACGTATTTCTCATGCCGGACCCAAGCTCATCAGCAAGGCCGATTTCTCGGAAAATTTTTGAAATTGCCGGATTTTTTGGAAATGGTTCGAATGTTGCAAGATTCAAATTGCCATGTCCATGAGCACGATTACTGTTTTCCGTTATCATGCGATCTTTTTCAATAATTAATTTTGCAACATATGCATTTGAAAAATCCCTATGCATAAGTAAGCAGGCAAATACCACGGAAGATGAACATCCCAAATATCTTCTTCACATTCTTGCTGATGCTCAAAAATCTTTTTTGAAACTTGATATAACTTAGAGCCCATGTACTCCGTATAGATAGTCCTCCAATCTAAAAACACAGAATTATCCCTCAGCTTATTAGCCGCGTTCTGAAGATTTAACGCACCAAAAATGTCCGGTCTTAATAATAAAACCACCTTCAAATGGCCCTTTGAATCCTTAACGTTTTGGAACAATTCAGTATTTACACTCCAACAAGCATCCGCTAATCCTCTAATGCATTCAATATAGTCACTATATGGTATAGCGTTCGGGCGAATATCTATACCGTCTATAAACAGATTAATATTCTTATTTAATTTATCTCTTTTCGGGAAAGCGTACCCAAATGGTACCCTTTATTTTCTTATTTCAACAATCAGAAATTGATTCCGCCATTTTGCCTTATCGCCAAAAACATCCATTATTATACGTACATCCAATTTCCATGTCCCCACGATATAAATAACTCCATCTGCTTTTAGAACTCGTTTGCATTCCCGTTCAATCTCAACCCATTGAGACTGAATAT
>CAJTVB010000036.1:8945-28456 GCA_910579755.1 uncultured Acetatifactor sp.
TTTTGGACGCATCCATGATTTGAAAATGTATATTTGCAGCAGTCTTGCAGTTTAGTCTTCCGGCGTCAAGATCAATACAATAAACGCCATCAGAATAGGCCGATGCAGAAATAGAAAAATCCGCCGCCCCGCAGGCAGCTTCGAGAACCGTCTTATTTTCTATATCCTCCATGAGCAGATCAACAAGAATATCTGTATTTTTCATGCTATGCTCCTTACAATATTTTATCGGCTATTTTTCAACGAGTACACAATTCTGAAAAGGGAGTTTAATTTTAACTTTTGAATTGCATCATGAAATTGGATCCGTGTTTCTGTGAATTCATAAGTAGTGCCTTCTTTACCAGATATCTCAGAATATTTGCAAACTAATTTTGCCGCTAATTCTGTGGAATCAACAATTTTTAAAGCGGTCATAATTTCAGGAGAAAAAGCATCCATATAGTATTCATCAATAGCTTTCATCAATTTATTGATGTTGCTTTTATTAAATACAGATTTAATTTTATCATCTTCTGTAATATTTTTGCTTAGCAATAGTAAAATTATTACCTTCCATATCCCCGTATAGTCTGTTAATTCCAGTCTCTTCGTTTTCTTTAGACTATAAAATTTTTCGTAATCGGTTGCTGAAATAAATGAAATATTTGTTTTGTTTTCTTTATAATTATTATTATTCAAAAAAACAGAATACGCTGTTTTTCCTGTGCCTTTTTCGCCAATTAAGAAATAAGTAGATGGACTCAATAATTTGTCTAAAAATTGATTCTTTACAAAAATATTATTAAATAATTGTTTATTGGCCCTCTGTGTATAATTTTGAGCATCAGAAAATCCTAAATTTAATTCACCTATTGATTTCATCTGTTCTTTCCTCCCCTCTGATCTTTTCTCTCGTCCACTGATCGATCTGTCCTTTCAACTCCTTGAAATACGCAGAAAATTCCACTTCTTCCTTCCCATATGCCAGCTGGAGCTCATATTCCAGGGGAAGCCAGGTGGAAATGTCAGATTCATTATGAGAAATAACTGCCTCCAGCTTGTCCAGAGCCTTATAGATCCTGGCCTCATTAGACTCAAGAGCCTTCATTTCCTCCAAAAGCGCCTGCCACTCTTCTCTCTGGAGCAGAGGAAATCCCTTTACCCACTCATCAAAAAATTGTTCCTCCGCCTTTTCATCCGTCCCCTTCTTTTCAAAGGTGGGGATATCTCCCGTAAACGCTTCACCCAGGTCGTGGATCAAACACATGCGAATCACCTTATTCATGTCCGCCCCGGCAAATTCCTCTTCTCCGGACAGCAGCATGGCCATTAGTGCGATCCGCCAGCTGTGGTCTGCAATGCTTTCCTTCCTCCCCGGCTCCGTATAGCAATGTCTGGTATTGGTCTTTAAGGAGCCCGCCACCGACAATATTTTCAGCAATTCCTTCGGATTCATCCTCTCACTCCTCCAAATACTCGCTCCTGCTCTTGTTCACGAAAAAGGCAATTCCAAAAGCGCCCATCCCCAGAATTAAAATCAGCATTACCACAAGAACTCCGTTATTGCCTGCACTCTGGTTCAAGAGACTCCCGTCCTCCTCGTTTTTTCCTGACTCCACTGATGTGGAAATCGCTTCCGTCGATTCCATTTCCCCGGAAGTATCCTCCTTCGACGGATCTGACAATCCAGGAGATTCGGATGACCCTTCCGGCTGTGTATCAGAAGCCTCTAAGCCGGAGCTTCCTTCCGGATCAGAGCTTCCCATGGGATCAAAGTTTTCCTTCGAATCAGAGTTTTCCTCCGCCTCCGACACCGTCACCATACAGGTCTCACTTTCTGCCTGAACACTCTCAGAGCCTACTGTTGTCGTTACCACCAGTTTATATTCGCCGGCATCCTGCAGCGCGGCGGATACAATTTCCAGAATTTTTTCTGTATGGCCCTCCAGCTCCACACCATCCTTGTACCACTGATAGGAATGAATGCCCACGGACTGCTCCAAAAGAGGAACAATGATCAACGCTTCGCCTTCCGATACCGTCAGTTCTTTTTGTAATATCGTAACCTCTACCGGCGCAAGCTCCGCCGCCTGCACCTTATTCCCCTGAAAAAAAATTCCCGCCCACAGCATGAAAATCATCGTCAGCGAAAAAATAATCGCTCTGTCCCGCTCCATAGCTTCTCCCTCTGTTGCATTTTTCTAGAAAAAAATACAAATACTCCCACGATGATAGTATCACGCGTATTCCTGCTTCGTCAAGAAAAAATCTACGACAAGTTATTCTCCCTTTTGATTCCGCATTTGCGCAGATAGTTCCCCAATCCGGTAATGCAAAGAAGCGTGGCCGCCAAAAATATGCCCGGAATCAAAATGATCCACCAGGCTCTGGCTGACAGCGCCTTTTCTGACAGGGAAAGCATACTGCCCCAGGAAATTACCTCAAGAGGCAGACCAATCCCCATAAAGCTCAGTGTGGATTCTGCCGCAATAGCACTGCGTATGTTCATGACTGCCATAAACATAATCGACGGCAGAAAATTTGGCGCCAGATGTTTCCAAAGAATATGAAAAAATCCTCCCCCCATACATCTTGCGGCGATCACATGCTCATTTCCCCGAATCTGTCTTACCTCCGTTCGAATCACCTTAGCCATGCTGGTCCAGCCGGTAATCCCGATCACAAATGAAATACTGACCACGCTGGCCGGACCCAGGACTGCCTGAACCAAAATAATAATCAAAAGCCCGGGCACACTGATCATAATCTCTACGAAACGCATAAGCAGCTCATCCAGCCAGGCCGGAGCACACCCGCTGAAAGCTCCGATGCATACGGCAATGCCTGTGGAAACCAGATTTGAAAAGAGCCCGATAAAAAGAGATGCCCTGCCACCGTACCAGATCATGGAAAAAATGTCCCTGCCCATGGTGTCCGTACCGAAAAGAAACTCCCTGCCCGGCGGAACACTGCAATTGCGCAGATCAAGATAAGCCGGATCCTTTGTCATAAACCATTCACAGGTCAGACATCCCGTAAAAATCAGAATCAGAAATAAAATAGAAAAAATCGGTTTTCCAGAATACCATTTTCTCTTTTTTTCCCACAGCCTCTGAGGAAGCGGACGAATGCCCACAACCCTGAACGAACGATTTTCCGTCATGTTTTTCTCGCCTCCGAATCTGCCGACACATCCCCGGACCGCATCCGGGGATCGATATGCTCATTGACCAGCTGGGCAGCCATACTGCATAGAATCACCAGAATGCCTGACAGAATACACAGCAGCATCAGAAGATTATAATCCTTGTATCGGGCGCTTTCATAAGAAAGCGTACCAATGCCGGGATAGGAAAATACCATCTCTACAATGTAAGTCCCTCCCAGCACATGGGGAACAGAAATGGCCATGATACTTAAATAGGACGGGATTGCATTGCGCAGACAATGCCGGAACATGACGCTTCGCTTATTGAGCCCCTTGGATCTGGCCAGTAGAACGTAGTCTGCCCGGACCTCCTCTAAAATTCTGTTTCTAACCATGTATGCGTAATACCATAGATGACTGATTACCACAACAGACAAAGGGAGTATCAGATGAACAATCCGGTCCCATAAATCCCCGTTTTTTCCTATAGAGTATGCGCCGGAGCTGGGAAGCCATCCCAGCTTCAGGGCAAACACCAGAATCAGCACCAGCGCCAGCCAAAACTCCGGAATACAGCTGATAATCGTTCCAAGCTTGCAAATTACTCTGTCCAGCCACCCGTCCTCACGCCAGGCACACAGGATCCCCAGCAGCAGAGAAAACACAAAAATCAGCACAAATCCGGTTCCTCCCAGAATCAGAGTATTGCTCAGTCTGCTCCTGATCACCTCCGCCGCATCCATTTTATACTTGTAGGAAATTCCAAAATCACCGTGCAGCGCATTGTTCAGCCAGCGGATATATTGAACACCCATGGGATCCCTCAGTCCCAGCTTCTCCTCCGCCCACTGCCTTTCCACAGGGCTCATTTTTTCAACGCGGTCACCATAATATGATATGAGCGGATCGCCGGGCGCCAGTCGGGATACATAGAAAACGATCACAGACAACAGAAATATGCTGAAGACAAAAAGCATCAGCTTTTTCATCTTTCAAAACACCCCTTTCTTACCCCTTTTTCCGAAGCACGAAATGTCCGGGACTAATCTCCACCGGCTCTCCCTCCCAGGGATATTCCTCTTCCGAAAATTTCACACACCTGCGGTTCCGTTCCCTTCGGGGATCAGGACTGGGAATCGCCGAAAGCAGGGCCTGGGTATAGGGGTGCCCGGGACAGGAAAAAACTTCCGCCACAGACCCTGTTTCCACCAGTCTCCCCTTGTACATTACTCCTACACGATCACATAAAAACTCCACCATAGCCAGATCATGAGCAATAAATAAAAAGGTAAAGCCGTGCTCCCGCTGAAGATGCTTGAACAGATTGACGATCTGGGCCTGAATAGATACATCCAGCGATGCAATGGGCTCATCCGCAGCCAAAAATTCCGGCTCCATGGCCAAGGCCCGGGCAATTGCCACCCGCTGGCGCTGGCCTCCGGACAACTCCGAAGGGTATTTGTCCAGATAGCACGGATCTAACCCTACATAATGCATCTGAAACTCGGCCTCCGCCCGAAAGGACCCTCGGGGTGGCTTCCTGTGCCCCAGCTTCATAGGTTCTGCAATAATATCCCATACCTTCATCCGTTGATTCAGACTGGAGGCGGAATCCTGAAAAATCAGCTGCCGGCATGTCTGAAGCATTTTCCTGTTGGCCCGAAACTGCCGGGGATCGCAGGTATCGATTCCCTTATACAGAATCCGCCCCTTCCGGGGCCTGTAAATATTCATTATACATCTGGCAACCGTGGACTTGCCGGAACCGGACTCTCCCACCAGCCCAAAAATCTCTCCCCGGCAGATTTGAAAAGAAACGTCCTCCACTGCCCTGACCGCCCTTCCTTTTCCCAGAGAATACATATGAGACAAGTGCTGTACTTCCAGAAGCACCTCCTGCGGCTTCCCTGCATCGGCAGTCTGAACATCCCTGTTTTTTCCGGCCTCCTTTTTCCCGCTCTGACAGCCGGAATTCTCCAAATCCAAATGACCGCATCTGCCCTGACCAGATATCTGCTTCCGTATAGGTTCGGCACGCTCATCCAAAATCCATGTGGCGGCATAATGGGAATCTGTGACCCGGAACATGGGAGGCGCCTCTTCATAATCCACATCCAGTGCGTTTACATTCCGCCAGGCAAAAGCATCCCCTTTGGGCGGATCGATTAAAGACGGCGGCATACCCGGAATTGTATACAAGATGTCTTTTCCTCTGGAAAAAGCCGGGAGAGACCGCAAAAGTCCCTGGGTGTAAGGATGGAGTGGATCATAAAAAATATCCTCTGCCCTGCCGGTCTCCACGATCCTGCCCGCATACATCACAGCCACCCGATCCGCCACCCGCGCCACCACCCCCAGGTCATGGGTCACAAAAATCGCAGCGGTTCCCAGCTTTCCCTGTATCTCCCGAAACAACTCCAGAATCTGGGCTTGAATGGTCACATCCAGCGCCGTGGTGGGTTCATCCGCAAACAAAATCCGGGGCTTTCCTGCCAAAGCCACAGCCAGCACACAGCGCTGGCGCATCCCCCCGGATAGATGATGAGGATAAAGCCTTCTGCGCTCCTGGGGACGGTCTATGCCTGCGAGAGCCATCAGCTCCAGGATCCTGGCTTCCAGAGCGGCGCCGGATATCCCTGGCTCATGAACCTTCACAGCCTCCCCGATCTGCGCACCTATGGACATGGCCGGATTCAAAGAGGTCATGGGATCCTGGAATACCATGGAAAAAAGCTTCCCCCGAAGCCTGCACATATCCCTTTCCCTGTAATTCGTAATGTCTGCGCCGTCTATAAAAATACTTCCTGCCTTGATCCTTGCCGTAGACGGCAGAAGTTTCATGATACTTTTACATAAAACACTTTTCCCGCAGCCCGACTCTCCCACCAGAGCCAGCACCTCTCCCTCTTCCAGGGAAAAGCTCACATCTCTCACCGCCTGCACTTCTCCCTCAGGAGTGAAAAAACTTACAGATAAATTTTTTATTTCCAGCAGTCCAGACATATTTTATCCTCACATGCAGAACCCAGCAGTCCAAAGTCTCCTTTTATTGGGAAATGGTCCACTCATGAACATTCCAGAAAATACCTACGCCATGGTGTCCCATAACTGTATCTGCAGCAATCCCCTGAATGGACGCTTTTGCTACATAATTGGCATCGATGTAACAAATAAATGCATAAGCAGGATCCTTCGCCAGTTCTTCCTGAAATTTATTATAATATTCCTTTCGCTCCACAGGATCCTCTGACTGGCGGGCCAATGTCAGATACTCATCTACCTTTTCATTGGAATAACCGGAATAATTGGCTCCTTTGTCCGTACCAAACACCTTATAGGTATGATCATCCGCATCAAAAGGGCTTCCCCAGCCGATGAGACATGCCATCTGTCCGCCCCAATCCATCTGTGCAGGAATGTCCACCGTACAACGAATACCGGCCTCTCGAATCTGCTGTGCCGCTGCCTGAGCGATATCGATCCGATCCTGCTCTCCAGCCATGACGCTGATCACAAACCCAATCTCTTTTCCGTCTCTCTCATAATAACCCTCTGCTCCCATGGTACACCCGGCATTCTCCAGAATTTCCCCTGCCTTTTCCGGATTATAATCGTAGTGTTCCACATTCTCATTATTGTAGATGTTTCTCTGCAGGGGGCCATACGCTGCCATTCCCTGACCCAGAAGCACGGAATCAATAATAGCCTGTCGATCAATGGCATAGCAGACGGCAGGAATAATGTCCCTGTTTTCCGTCCAGTATTCATTCCAGAAGTTGAAGAGAATGCCCCGATAGTCCGCCGTGGTCATATCATAACAGACAAATTCCTCTTTTCCCGCAAAATTCTGCGCATTTCTGGGGTCCAGAAGCGCTAAATCCAGCTCTCCTGATTCCAGCTGAATGGCCTGTGTATTGTCGTCCTCCGTAATTTTAAAAATAATTCTGTCGATCTTTGGACATCCCAGATAATAATCCTGATTTTTTACCATGACAATCGACTGTCCTGCATCCCAGCTCTCCATCCTGTAGGGCCCTGTTCCCACAGGATTTCGGAAAAAATCAGATTCCTGCATGTCCTGACCCTCCAGCAGATGCCGGGGCAGAACCGCCATAGTCATATACTCCAAAAAGGCCACATTGGGTTCGGAAAGCCGGAAAGCAATGGTTTTTTCGTCAATCACCCGGATCTCCTCCACGTCCTCATAATTGGGAGCGTTTTCAGAGCCATTGTCGGGATCCATAATAGCTTCTATGGTAAATTTGACGTCTTCGGCAGTAAAGGCCTCTCCGTCATGCCATTTGATACCATCCCGAATATAAAAGGTATAGGTGCAGGAGGCCTCGTCGTACTCCCACCTTTCCGCCAGCCCGGGAACAATCTGGTTGCTGCCGTCATGTGCGGTAAGCCCGTTGAAGAGCAGAAGATTAATCTCGCAATGCTCATCCATGGCAGGATTAATGCGGGTATAGTCTCCGCTGCCATAGACAAGGGTAACCGCATCCCCGGAGGAATCCCCGGGATCCCCGCAGGCTGTCAGCAAAAACGCCATCATCAATACTATAAAAATACGTCCCATCTTCATTCTATCTCCTCCCGGATCTCCCCTATAGAGATCCCTCTTTCCCGGGCAATCCGGGAAAGGTCGTCATATTCATATTTCTTTCTGGTGATTCCGTAGCCTGAGGAAACCTTCCTGCGGATGTCCCCATACGGCGTACGGACAATTTCCATAGAGCGGTCAAGCTTATACCGTCTGCTGACGCTCTCCCGCACTCCGATAGTGGTAGTATGCCGGAAGATCAGACGAAGCATTTTATCCCGGTCCTCCTCTCTGCACATAACGCAGAGAAGAATCCCCGGCCTGGATTTTTTCATTCCCACGGGAACGGTATACACCTCCAGCGCCCCTGCCGCAAACAGCTCTTCCATAGCAAAGCCAATGGCCTCTCCCGTCATGTCGTCTATATTGCAGGAAAGCTCTGCCACGCTGTCTCCCCCATTTTCCGTCTCCCCCAGCAGCGCCCGGACACAGTTTGCCCGCTCAAAATCTTTTTTTCCCATGCCATAGCCCAGGGACCGGATCTTCATCACCGGCATATCCCCAAAGCTGTCTGCAAAATACTTCAGCAATGCGGCTCCGGTAGGAGTACAAAGTTCCCCTTTTACCCCGCCCCCATAGATGGGAATATCCCTGAGAAGGTACGCCGTGGCAGGAGCGGGAACCGGCAGAATGCCATGAGCGCATTTTACCTGGCCGCTCCCCACATGAACGGGAGAAACCACTATCCGTTCCGGAGCCAGACGATCCATCAGCATACAAACCGCCGTCACATCGGCCACCGCATCCATGGACCCCACCTCATGAAAATGAATCTGAGAAACGGGCACACCGTGTACATGACTTTCCGCTTCTGCAATCAGGCCGTAGACCGCAAGGATATCCTTCTTTATTTTGGAGGACAACGGCAGGTTTCCGATAATCTCCTCCACATGGTGCATGCTGCTGTGATGATGGGATTCCTCGTGATGATGATGAGCCTCCTGATTGAAATGTTTTTCATGGCTGAGATGTTCCCCGGGCTCTCCCTCTGTTTCTTCCTCTCCATGAATCTTTACCGTAATATGAGTGCCAAGAATCCCGCATTTGCTTACGGCTTCTTCCTCCACCTTTATCCCGGGAATGCCAAGGCCGTTCAGTTCCTCCAAAAAGCTCCTGGAATCCGGCAATAGCTCCAGCAAAGCTGCCGTCAGCATATCGCCTGCGGCGCCCATACCGCAGTCTAAATATAATATTCTCATAATCTCTATCCTTTCTGGTTTGCTTAAAATCAGGGGCCGGCTGAACACAGCCGCACCGGAACCCTAAACTGTTATCCTACATGGTTGATCATGCCTGCCAGGTATCCCGCTCCGAAGCCATTGTCAATATTCACCACCGATACACCGCTGGCACAGGAATTCAGCATGGATAACAGCGCAGAAACACCCCCGAAGGACGTTCCGTATCCCACGCTGGTGGGCACCCCAATGACAGGACAGTCCGCAAGCCCCCCGATCACACTGGCCAGGGCCCCTTCCATCCCTGCTATGGCAATAATAACCGTCGCGCTCATGATCTCATCAATGTGGGACAGCAGACGGTGCAGCCCCGCCACACCCACATCATACAGGCGCACTACCTCATTCCCATGAATCTGGGCTGTCAGCGCCGCCTCCTCAGCCACGGGAATATCGGAGGTGCCTCCTGTGGCCACCACAATTCTTCCGATTCCGTCAGGCTCGGGGAATCCTCCGATAATGCCGATTTTAGCATTTTCCCGGTAATCTATTTCCTGTATTTTAGAAAGATGTTTTGCCGCCTCCGGGTCAAGGCGCGTAATAAGGATCCTTTTCACATGGCTTTTCTGCATGGTCTCAATGATACCCGCCATCTGCTCCCAGGTTTTACCCGCCCCGTAAATTACCTCGGCAGCGCCCTGGCGGATGCCCCGGTGCAGATCCACCTTGGCATAACCGATATCTTCAAAGGGCTGTTTTTTAATGGCCAGCAATGCATCATCCACTGAAAGCTCTCCGTTTTTTAACGCTTCTAAGGTTCTTCTGATTTCATTATTCAAATCCGTACCTCCTCGTGCTTAAAGCCATACCTCCCGGTCTGGCTTTCCTGGGCATTTATTCCATGAAATATTGACTTTCTCCCTTCAGCCTCTTGTTTCCAGATCCAGTAAAACCATACAATAATATTTTTTCAGCTCCGCAACAATTTTTTCCCGGTATTCCAGCGCTCGTTCCAGCTGTGACTCAGGAAGCTGCAATCTGGCTCCATCTCCTATTTTTCGCACCCGGAAGTCTGTAAAGCCCAAAGAAAACAGGTAGTTCTCCACCGCTTCCACAGCCGCCAGCTTTTGTTCGGTGATCCTTTCTCCGGCCAAAATCCTGGTTGCCAGGCACGCATAAGCCGGCTTATTCCAGGTAAAAAGCCCCGCCTCCCGGGAAAGTCTGCGGACTTCTTCCTTTGTAATGCCGCACTCCCGCAGAGGCGACCTTACCGCCAGTTCACGCAGTGCACGCATACCGGGCCTGTCTCCCTCTTCATCTGAGGCGTTGGTTCCGTCCAGCAGTACTGTAAATCCGTCCTCCCGGGCCGCCCTTAATATGGCTTCAAAAATTGCCTTTTTGCAATGATAACAGCGATCAACGGGATTCTCCGTAATCACCTGATTTTCCAGAATGGGAACCTCAATGACTTCCATGGTTACCTTCAGCTCCTCTGCCAGCCTTCGGGCATCCTCCAGCTCAAACTGAGGCTGAAAGGAGGTTTTTACATAATAAGCCCTGACTTCAGCGCCATAATGGGCGGCGGCATACAATAAATACGCCGAATCCACTCCTCCGGAAAAAGCCAGCGCCGCCTTGGAATTTTTTTGAAAAAACGTTTTTAAATCCATTAATTTACCCCTTGCCGATTATTCCAACACAAAAAGCCACACGCCTCCCTTCCGGGAAGAACGTATGACTTCATGTTCATACCTGTATTTCATAAAAAAAGAATTGGAAACAGCTTAAGGAGGGACTTCAGTCCCTGTTGCGGCTTCCAGCCGCTTATTCAAATATCATTGGGAATATCCTTATTGTACGAATTTCTCCATCAGTTGTCAAGACAACAAATTTACAGGACTTTTGTGGTTACTATTCACAGTAACTTCTTGTAAGAATGGACATATAAGAACAATTTATGGTACACTGAATATAATGAAATCCGGCCTGTTTATAAAATATCGGATGGTCTGTCTGCAATAGATCTCCGAAATAGTCCGGCCTGTTTACGATGGAGGCATCCCATGGAATTCCTGAGCATTCTGGATATGAAAGAAAATCCGGAAAAAGAAAAACCCCGGCAGGTCTTTCTGCTGGATCTGAATCTCTATCAGATTATTGACAAAATCAATTTGTACTGGGGAGAAAATCTTAGCTCCATGTACTGCTGCCTTCCCGCCGACCCGCTGTGCGAGGATTATCGCAGGGAAGTTTATGCAGACATCCGGCAGGAAGCGCTTTACTCTATATTATGCAGCCTGCTGGATCAAATGAAGGAACGCAGGGAAATCTTTGCAAAAAAAACTGAGGTTACCCTGGAGCTTCAAAAGCAAGTCTGGCATCTTCAGGAAATCGCCTGCTACTGCGGCGCATTCCGCCGACTGGCCCGGGAATTAGAGGCTCTTCCCTTAAAGTCAAAAGGAATGCTGGCCTTCCGGGCATATCTCCGGAATTATGTGGAAAGCGGACGGTTCCGGGATATGGAGAAACGATCTGGGCAGTTATTGGAGAAAATGGCCGGTTTTCGGATGAAGCTGATTTATGAAAATGATCGGATAACAGTTTTAGCAGAAGAAACGGAAGGAACCTATGAGTGCTTTCTGCAAAACTGCTTTCCGGGACAAAACCGGCAGATGAGAAGCCCCTTCCGGACAGACGCAGGTCTTACGGAGCTGGAGCAGGAGCTGATCAGGGCTTTTCAGAAACGAAGTCCCGACTTCTTTTGGGAGACGGAGGATTTTTATAAAAGCTATCAGGAATATGCGGAAGACACCCTGATCCGATTTTCTTCGGAAATCCGCTATTATCTGGCATTCTATCGTTTTCAGCAGAAGATGCAGGAAAAAGGCTTTTCTTTTGCGACTCCTTCCCTGGACGAAAACCGGGAACTATCCGCCCGGGGACTGTATGACCTGGCTTTGGCCTGCTCCCGGGGTTCAGGAACGGAGCAAATTGTCAGCAACGATATGTACTTTGGATCCAAGGAAAGTTTTTTTGTTCTGACCGGACCCAATCAGGGAGGAAAAACCACCTTTGCCAGAAGCCTTGGTCAGCTAGTTTATTTTACAAAAATGGGGCTGGACGTACCGGCTTCCGCCGCTAATGTCCACCGTTTCTCCCGGATTCTCACCCATTTTTCCGTGGAGGAAAGCCCGGACACCGGGCGGGGCAGGCTGAAGGAAGAATTGACCCGGCTGGCTCCCATGATGGAAGCAAAATTCCATACGGAAGCTCCTTGTTTTGTAGTCATTAATGAGCTTTTTACCACTGCCGCCAACTATGACGCCTGTATTATGGGCCGTAGAGTACTGGAACATTTTATCGCCGCAGGATGCAGAGGAATATATGTGACCCACCTGGCGGACCTTTGCCAGGCGCATCCCCAGGTTGTAAGCCTTCGTGCCCTGGCGGACGAGCAGGGAAGACGTACTTTCCGGATCCGCCGCAGTACGGCAGAAAGTACTGCCGGAGCAGATCAGCTGGCGGAAAAGCACAAACTAACCTACCAGCAGTTAAAGGAGAGACTTTCATGAAAGCCTGTTTACTATATTCCCAAAAAGAGTGGGAAAATACCTCACGATATGTTGACGAAAAGGCCATTGCCAAGGATCTGGGACTGAATACGCTTTTTCTTGCCGCAGCAAAGGAGATTCAATGGGAAGACGGAAAAATCAGCCTTATCCA
This sequence comes from uncultured Acetatifactor sp., assembly GCA_910579755.1. GTDB lineage: Bacteria > Bacillota > Clostridia > Lachnospirales > Lachnospiraceae > Acetatifactor. The sequence continues at coordinate 21,580 of CAJTVB010000036.1, forward strand.
GGAACCTGATCCTTTTCTGGCGGACACTATGAAAAAGGTAATGCTGGTCCCCCTAAAGACAGCGGAGGAAATTCTGTATCGGCAGGAGATTCTCCGGGATTGTCTCAGGCAGGAGGCTTTTATCTGCAGGCTCTACAATCTGACCTCCCACCTTTTGGGGGAGTGGAATAAGCTGGGCAGGCGGTCAGGCGCAGGCTCGGGAAATTACAATTCTCCCGGAAGTCTGATTTCGGAAATTTATGTGCTGCAACTGTTTGTATCCGGTCTGAAGCAATTGAAACAGCTGATGGATGAGCAAAAAGACGATCTCCAGTCACCAGGCCTCCAATCCTTCCATGAAAGGCTCTGCAGTGAATTTTCCTCCCGGTTGGAAAAAGACCTGGAACGAATCCTGGCGGATGTGATCTTTTATGTGGACACCCGGGAAGCAGAACTAAATGAATCCGGTAGCAAGGGATTTGTGGATAAGCCACGCCTGATTATGGGCTGTGTGATTGGTCAAGGACTGAAGCTGGAAGATTTTCGATTGGATGAAGTGGAAACGGAATCTAAAAAACAACGGCGCGCCGTCAATATTCTGGCCCGGGCCCAGGATTATCTGAATATGCGTTCAAAAAATATCATTTCCGTGCGAACAGACACCGCTCTCCCGGAGCAGATGAAGCAGCTGGAATTTGAAGCAGTCCGGCATATCGTTTCCTGCTCCAAGCCGTTTATCAGCGCACTCGCCGGCTTTTGGGACCAGCTGCATTTTCAAGCGGCTTTTTATCGCGGAGCTGTCAATTTAAAGCATTTTATGGATCGATTTCATATCAACTGCGCTTTCCCGGTTCCCGGAAAATGCCGGACCCTTCACTTCCGGGAATTGCAGGAGGTGGTCATGGGGCTGGAGCAGCATATGGCGCCGATAGGTAATACCTGCGATCTGAACGAAATAACATTGCTGCTGGTAACCGGAGCCAATCAGGGCGGAAAATCTACCTTTTTAAGGAGCATCGGTATCGCCCAGGTTATGCTGCAATGCGGCCTGTTCGCGGCGGCAGAAAGCTTCGAAAGCGGTATTTTTCCATCTCTTTTCACGCATTTTACCAGGCGGGAAGACAGCGCCATGAACAGCGGACGCCTGGATGAGGAGCTGGGACGCATGAGCCAGATTATTGATCACCTGGAAGGAGCCTCCATGATCCTTTTAAACGAGTCGTTTGCCTCCACAACGGAAAAAGAAGGCTCCGCTATCGCCTATGACATTGTCCGGGCTCTGGCAGAGGCGAATATAAAAATCCTCATGGTCACTCACCTGCTCTCCTTCGCTCAAAAAGTACAGAATGAATTACAAGGACCGGAGCTTCCCACAGCATTTTTGAGCGCCCAGCGCATAGAGCAGCAGGGACGCATGCAGCGCACCTATAAGATGATTCCCCACGAACCGGAGCTGACCAGTTTCGGACTGGAGTTGTATGACGAGATCATATTGTCATAGCTGCAACCATATTCCCGGTTATTTCCTGTATATCTGCAAGGCAGTCATACAGCTCCATATAAAAGCTCAAAGGTCTGATAAGCTTCATGAACTCCTCCCACCGGGGAAGGAAAGTGCTCTTTTGCGATATTCTCCCGGAGACATGTGCATCAGCCTGCGGAAAACCTGATTAAAATACTTCATATTTTCATAACCCGCACTCACAGCGATTTCCCGGATGCTTTTATCGCTTCCCACAATCTGCTCGCAGCTTTTTTCCACCCGAATTCTCTGGATATACTCTAAGACAGTCATGCCTGTTTCCTGATGAAATTTTCTGCTGATATACTGACTGCTGTAATGATGTTCACGGCAAAACTTCTCCAACAGACCATGCTCCCGATAATGCATACCAAAAAACTGTATGGCCCACAGCACGGCATCACTCTGCCGGGTCTGCTCTCTCTTCTTCGCGTCCTGATCGATGATCCTGCGCATGGTCAGGATCAGGATCTCCATCAGGCGGCTCCTGAAAATCTCTGTATAGCCCATCTGCCTTTCTTCATATTCCTTCTGCAGACCCAAAAGCAGCCCCAGCACCCTTCCGTCATCATCATGAAATACTCTGTCCACCGGTGTTCGTATCTGGCTGAAATATCGCCTGTAATATCGGATAAAGCATACCTGAAGCAATTCGTCAAACGCCTTGCAGCCCTCCAGTGTATTGTCTATGATTTCCGGAAGAAACAGGCAATTTAACAAAGTCAGATTCTTGCTGTTCCGATAGCCGTGAGAAGTGCCGTAATCAACAATAAAATAGTCCCCCTGCCTCAGACTTTCCCGTTTTCCGTTCAGAATATGCTGCGCACTGCCTTCAAGAACATATGCCAGTTCAAAAAAGTGATGACTGTGAAGCTCCATATCCGCCTGCTGATAGGGTCTGACAGCCATCTTATCCCTGATTTGATCCGTATTCTGATTCAGCTCCAATATACACCCTTTTTCCATCAGGTCATATTTACCCCCTATTCAGGTCAATAAAGGTTCTTTTTTTACATAATATCATCTGTTATTCTTATAGTCAACAGAAGTTCATTTTACGTGATTTTTTATGGAGGTAACTCACTATGGAGACTATGGAATGGAAAGCAAAATGGGTGGCTCCGGAAACGGAGACCGGGGATGCTGCTCCGGTATTTTCAACTAATTTTTCACTGTCAAATAAGGTTCGCAGGGCCGTCCTGCACATTACGGCTCTGGGAGTCTATGAGGCCAGAATCAATAACTGCCGGGCTGGAGAGTTTATCCTGGCGCCGGGCTGGACCGCATATCCTGAGAGACTGCAATATCAGTCTTACGATGTGACAGATCTGCTGAAGGAAGCCAATGAGCTTCAGGTGCTGGTAGGCAGGGGATGGTATCGGAGCCGGATGCCCGGCTGGAAGTCCTCTGATTACATGAAGCTTCTCCAGACCAATCCTTCCGCTCTTCTGGCCCAGCTGGAGATCACCTATGCGGATGGTTCTGCGGAGACCCTTGCAAGCGATGAGAGCTGGTCTGTGGCGGAAAGCCCTGTTCGCTTCTCCGAAATATACGATGGAGAAATTTATGATGCATCTATGGAAGACTGCCCCAAATCGCCAGTTCGGTGCTTTGACGGACCTTCCCACACCCTGATTCCCCAACAGGGAGAAGAGATCCGGGAACAGGAACGGCTTCATCCCGCCTCCGTCTTTGTGACACCCAAAGGGGAGACTGTCATTGATTTCGGTCAGAATCTCACCGGCTATGTAGAGATTTCTCTCTCTGCCCAAAAGGGTCAGGTGGTGGATCTTTCCTTTGCGGAGGTTATGGATAAAGAGGGCAATTTCTACACAGATAATTACCGCAGCGCTAAAAGTCAGTATCACTACACCTGCTGCGACGGTCCTCAGACCTATAAACCCCATCTTACCTTTTACGGTTTTCGTTACATACGAGTAAACAAGTTCCCCGGAGGAATCGGGCAGATGGATCCTTCCTGTTTCACCGCCGTGGTGCTTCACTCCGAAATGAAACGGACAGGCTGGCTTCGTTCTTCCGATCCCTTGCTGAACCACCTGTTCGACAATATTATCTGGGGACAGAAGGGTAATTTTGTGGATGTTCCCACAGACTGCCCTCAGAGAGACGAGCGCCTTGGCTGGACCGGCGACGCACAGGTATTTATCCGCACTGCCTGCCTTAACTATGACTGTGAAAAATTCTTTACAAAATGGCTGGCAGATATGGCGGCACAGCAGGGTGAAAATGGAATCATCGGTCATGTGATTCCCGATGTGCTGCAGGAGCCTCACGCCAGCGCTGCCTGGGGAGACGCCGCCGTAATCTGCCCCTGGGAAATTTATCTGGCCTACGGAAATCCTGATATTCTGAAGGCACAATACACCTGTATGAAAAAATGGGTGGGCTATATTACCGAGACCACCACGACTCCGAACCTGTGGACCGGCGGCACTCACTATGGAGACTGGCTGGGTCTGGACGCTCCCTCCGGAAGCTACAAGGGATCCTCCCGGGAGGACTTTATCGCCTCCGCTTTTTACGCCTATTCCACGTCTCTGGTAATCAAAGCGGGCAAGGTGCTGAGTGAGGATGTTTCCTATTATACGGATCTCTATGACCGGATCGTGGCCGCTTTCCGGCAGGCCTATCCTGTCTATGAGACCCAGACCGAGTGCATTTTAGCCGCACATTTTTCTCTGGCGCCGGATCCCCAGGCTGCCGCAGACCAGCTGGCAGAGATGGTGCGAAGCGCCGGAATCCAGATTAAGACAGGCTTCGTGGGAACCCCTTATATCCTCCATGTGCTGAGCAAATACGGCCATGCAGACCTGGCCTATTCCCTGCTGCTTCGGAAGGAATACCCTTCATGGCTGTACCCTGTGACAAAGGGCGCTACCACCATCTGGGAGCACTGGGACGGCATTATGGAAAACGGTGATTTCTGGAGCGCTGATATGAATTCTTATAACCATTATGCATATGGTTCCGTAGCCGACTGGGTATATTCCGTGGCCGCCGGCATCTCTCCCATAGAGGAATTTCCCGGGTATGAGAGGGTGCAGATTGCTCCTACGCCCGACTCCCGCCTGGACTGGCTGGAAGCTGTTCTTGACACGCGGCATGGAAGAATCTCCTCCAAATGGCAGAAGGAAGAAAATGCCTGGAGATACACGATTCAGACCCCCGTACAAGCCCGGATCCGGATCGGTGATAAGCTCTATACAGTGGAAGCAGGCAGCTATGTATTTTACAGTGACAGATAATTATTCAAAGATGCTCCGGGATGCAGAACTCCCGGAGCATCTTGTATTTTTGAAAGAATGTTAAAATATACCTTGTTGACAGCCAAAAATTATAACTTTATTATGAAAAAATCACAGTTGCATACTGTACAAAAAATTTATTAAGAAAAAGGAGCTCTTATCAATGTCCCTGGTAGAATTAATTATTTATGTCCTTCTTCTGGTTTTACTTGTTATGATAGTTCTTGCATTTATGAAGGTTATTTCATTTATAGTACCTTTGATTACCCTTGGTGTATATGCAGGTTTGTTTCTTCTGTTTTATTTATTGTTCATTCGATATTGATAATGTTCTTCTGCTAACCCGCCTCCTTCATTCAGAATACCTGCGTCATTCGAAAAACCCACTGCGGTGCTGTTTCACTTGACTGGAAGCAACGTAAGGCTTACAATTAATTTGCAGAAAAATTGTAACCCTGAATCATACTTACAGTATTGGACAGAAGGCAGAGATAATTATGAAACAGCTGAAATTGAAAAATTCTCCCATCTACTATTACCTGACCGGAAAAGAGCACAAGGAATGGATCTTATTCCTCCATGCCGCCTTTGTGGATCACAGAATGTTTCGGACTCAAATCGAATATTTTGCGGAAAATTATAATGTGCTTACGCTGGATATTATCGGCCATGGTCAATCAACAAATGCCAAAAAGGGTGACAGCATCGCCAAAATGTCAGAATGGATGTTGCAGATTTTACAGGAGGAAGGCATTGCGCAGATTCACATTGTAGGGATATCCCTGGGCTGTGTCCTGGCACAGGACTTTGCCAACCGCCATCCTCAGGCTGTAAGCTCTCTGGCCTGCTTTGGCGGTTACAATATAAATAACTTTGACCCGTCAATGCAGAAAAAAAACGGCTCTGCTCAAATGCTTATGATGCTGAAAGCGCTGTTTTCCGTCAAATGGTTTGCTCAGGCAAACAAAAAAATATCAGCCCATACCACCCAGGCGCAAAATGAGTTTTATGAGCTGAATCTTGGATTTCCCAAAAAATCCTTTCTATATCTGGCTTCCCTGAACAGTCTGATCGGAAACGACCAGGCACTGCCTCCAAGACCTTATCCGCTTCTGATCGGCTGCGGCCAATACGATATTCCCATGGAGCTGGAGATTATAAAAATGTGGAAGGACAGCGAACCGGACTGCAAAAAGATTATCTTCGACGGTGCAGGACATTGTGTCAATATGGATGTGCCCCTAAAATTTAATGAGGAATTGGAAAAATTCTGGGCTGCGAAGTAACCTCAAAAGCCCTGTATTCATGATCAAAATGATATCCCAGCTTTTCCGCCAGAGCCACCGACCACTTATTCTGTGCATCCCAGCTGGGATACCAGCCCCGCTTCAGACATTCCAAAATCAGCTTCGCCCCGCAGATATAAGCCAGACCCTTCCTCCGGTGATCCTCCCTTGTGTCAATTTCAATTTCTATGCCCCCGATGTAACTGGAATAAGAAGACGCGCCGGAGACAGGTTCCCCGTCCTTCAAAATCACTGCCCCCAGCCCGATTTCATGATACATGGTGTAGTTATCATATTGGGATACCAAATCCCGGCACCAATTACTCTCCCGACACTGCCAGAAAAGCTCTTCGTTCATCATTTTCAGAGTGTACCCCTCCGGCAGTCCTGAGACCACAGTCTCAAGCTTTTCTCTGTCAAAAATATCTTGTTCCTTTTTTATGGCATACCTGACTGTCTCCTTTGCTTTTTCTCCGTAACAGTCCCGGATCAGCTCCTGCCAGCAATCATCCCGAAACGCCATAATCAGAAAGTCCTTTTTTCCCTGCTCCGGCCCGTATAAAACCAGCTCCCGGTTAGGCCTTCCTGCAAAAAAGCAAAAATCTCCCAGCAGTGCCATGGCCGAAGCCGGGCTTTCCGGGGAATCCACATAGATCTTTCCCATCACACCCTGCAGGCATGACCATATTAAGGTTTCCTGCCACCCGTCAAACAATGGAGCCGCTTTTTCTATTGTGCTTTCTTTTGGATTTACCTCAAAAATCATATTCCATGCCCTTTTTTCTGCTGTAGTCAATCACCCCGCCGCAAGCAGCGGGGCATGA
>CAJTVB010000037.1 GCA_910579755.1 uncultured Acetatifactor sp.
TCCGTATCTGATGCGGTCTGCCTTGTATCAAACTGTGAAAAACGATTGTCACGGTAAAATGATAACAGCTTTTCCTCATTTTCAGCTTCCAAAAATGTCACTATGCCACCAAGCATATATTGCGCATCCTCTATCACAGTCCATGCTAATTCGACAAGCTCTTTTCCCGTAATCTTTTCATTTGCACCATTCGTATAATTTTTTCCAAGCTGGGCAATCAGATAGGCTGACATGGTGTATGTATCTGATTTCTCGTCCAGTTCACTGATACGCAGCAGTTTCCTTTTCGTGGTCTTGCTTACCGTTTCACCCCTGACTGACAACGGCTTTAATGCAAGGATAAAATATCCAAGCAGTTCCTTGCTTTCCACGGAAAACACAAGGTATGTAACTGACTGACTCTTTTTGGTAAATTCCACCGCGTTCTTCTTTAAAAAATTCGCCACATCCTGATTCTTCGGACAGGAAAAACCGGAAAGCACTCTGGCAAGCATTGGCTCTCCGGCTTTATCATCATTTCCTAATGCCAGATAATCACGAATGTTGATATAAAAAAACTTATCATTGATCTGCATTCGCTTTCTCCCATTCTTTCATGAATTTTCTCAGTTCCTCTTCCCCTTTGATCTGCCTTGCAGCCACAGGAGTACGCACAGGACGGTTCTTGGCAGATTCTTCAATCGCATTGATGAACATCTCCACCTGTTCCTTGCCGGAAATGACAAAATTCTTTGTGATACTTGAAGTTGCCATAATAAACACCTCCTTTGTTAGTATGGTTCTTCCGTTTCAATTCATACTTTTCTATCTCTATTTTATTATTTTATATCGGTTAACGCAACAAATCTTTTATGAATTTTTTATAACTTATTTTCCACTTGCCAGCTCCCAAATTCAGAGTTAAGATACGACACCACAGAAGGAGGCAGTTGGGGAAAGTTAGCGGTATATCTTATTGAAATGAAAAATGTGCTGAGGAAGATGGCGGAGATACTTTATTCATGCATTGGAGCGATGCCTGTCAGGTCACACCGTTTAATCTGGCCATTGGATATCAGCAGATGAAGCAAGTGCTGTGCTATCAGCGGCAGATGGAATTTGAAAAGAACGACTATGATATTACCAAAATGCCAGAAGATAAGTATGATAAAATTTTTGCATAAAATTATTTGTTTATAAAAATTGCCGGAGCTCATATTTCGGGTTGCATAGGAGAAGCTCGAAGGGATGGAAATGAAATATCAGGGGATGAAGATAGAAGGAAAAATTTATCATTGAGCTCCAAGACTTTCAGAAGAAAAGAGGAACGAACAAATGAGGGAATGGCGGGATGTGCAGGCTTTGTTTTCGGAAAATAAGACACCGGAAGAAATTTGCAGGATTCGAACGCAATATACAATGGAATGGTATATAAGAAAGGCCAATTGGAATAAACGGATCTATTATGGCTTGTCTTTTATAGGAATGCTGTGCCCGCTGGTCAATGTAGTGCTGGCATCCTGTGAAGGAAAGCAAATGGCGATTGTAATTTTTTCTGCTATTACCTCACTGGCGGCTTCTTTGCTGGCAATGACCAATGCAAGGCTGAAGTGGGAAAATTACCGGTCAGCAGCTGAATTTTTAAAGCGTGAGTATACGCTGTTTCAGGCGAGGGCGGGAGCATACCAGGGTGAGAGAAGGGTGTCAGCATATTTGAATACTACCGAAGACTATATGGGGAAAACTCATGCTAGCTGGCAAAAGCTGTTTAAGGATAAGGCGAAGATAGGTTCGACTGCCGCATATTGATTCGTCGGAATATTATGCGGCAGTTATTTTGTGTCAAAGCTTTTCTGTTTCGTCGCCATCCCCATCCGCATCTTCTGCCGGTGGTTCCTTATATTTTTTCAAAACCTGATAGGTAAATTCATCTGCCTTGGAGCCGACTTTGGAGTATTTCGCTCCAGAGGAGTATTTTCTCAGCAGGCAGATGCACTTGATCTTATCTTCTGAGGATACCAGATGGTTTGCCCGAATGGCAAGCTCTGATATCCGCATATAACAGCTTTTTCCTTGAATGAGTTTTTCCAGGTTATTCCTGTAATAGTCCGGAAGCTCGGGATCCGTCAGGAGCTGAGCCATATTTTCTTCCGAAAGCAGGATGTCCGAATGGTTTAGCAGCAGCTGTCCGGCCAGATAATGTTCTGCGATATTGTGGATTTTCTTCCGGCTGATCAGCATGCGGTGGACGGTGGGCAGGCGGTTGCCGCCGGCGGATGCGGTTGCCACTAGGGCCAGGCGGCAGACGAGATCCTCGTAATTGATCTGGTCATAGTGGAAGAGGAAGTAGCAGATTTCCCCGATTTCTTCACTTGTCAGGGTACAGTAAGCAGTGTTCATGGACATAGAGATCACCATTTCACCATGATATTTTTTCTGAATGGGGTTGCCGCGTTGGTCATTTTTCCCTGTTTCCAATATCAAATTGGCCAGGCAGCGGCTTCCGGTCTGAGATTTTTCCAGGTTCAAGAGTCCGTGGAGGATCACATCTTCGCTTGATATGGTGGAATAGAAATAACAGTGATATGTCCCGAAATATCCGTGAAAAGCACGGTTGTCTCCGCGATAAATCAGGGAAGAGACCGTGTCGGTTATTTCTCTCCGATATCTGGGAGCATCGTCAGATAAAACCGCAGTAATATCTTCGTTCAGCGCCTTGCAGATTTGCATCAGGTTTGGAAGGGAAATGGAAGTAGTTCCCTGCAGTATTCTGGACAATGTGCCCTGGCTGATGAAATAGTTGTTTTCCGCACATTTTTTCTTGAGGTCGGCCTGAGAGATTCCTTTTTGTTTCATAATGGAATCAAGCTTTCCGGCAATAGTCTGATAGCAGTTTCGGCTGAATTCTTCGGTTGGTTTTTTTAGTAAGCTTTCTTCGTCGCTTTGCAGTTTTTTCACAGACAACCTCCTTTTTGTGTGTTTTGCCTAATTCGATTTTGAATTAGACAGGCTAAACAATGAATGCCATATGTTTTTATGAATAAGAAATATTGAAAAATATGGATAGAAATTGTAAAATCAAGGCATGATAATCAATAAATGATTATCAATAAATGATTATCAAATATTGTACAATATTTTGATATAGATGTAAATATTTAATAATAATTTATGTTATTCAAACCGGAGGCTTATAGCAAGAGGAGGGCGGATTATGAGTAAGAAACAAGAAGCTGTAAAGTGTGTTTTGGTACATGCTGGTTTGGCCGCAACGGGATGCGGGGTATTTAAAGCGGTAGTGCCAGTTCCCTTGATTGAGGTGGGGGTGTTGACTATGGCAACAAAAAAGATGTGTAAAAAGCTGGCAAATATATATGGATACGATGGGATTGCAGGAGTGACCACATTGATTGGTGTGGCAGTAGGGGCGGGCTTTGGAGGAAGCCTTGCCACCCGGATCGGCGACTTTATACCGGGAATCAACGTGGCGGCAAATGTAGCATCAACAACTATCCTTCATCTGACTACCGGAGCCATCATGATTGCAGCATTTGAGCTGATGAAGGACGGGTATATTGATCCTGTGTCTTTGACGAAATCCAATTCGGTTTCTCTGGTGAATGAATTGGCAGTCTGCGCTACTGCCATGGTGGGAGGCGTATTGCGGGGAGGCAGTCTGGATGAGGTGGTTACAAGCATAAAGAACAAATACCTGCAGGCATAGACTCTGAATCGAAATAGATCGAATTTCAGAAAGTGGGGGCGTAGTGTGGGTAGTACAGTGATCATGACAAACAAAACGATGTAGATGATCAGAAAACGGTATGCAGAAGTAATGGTAGTTCTTAATGACGTTAAGAAAAAGCTCCGAAGTAGCATTTCATTTATCTTTAGTATACTACGCCCTTGGCATTATTATAAGACATATATAGATTGTCGTCAATATTCTTTTTAGTATTATTTGAATTTTTTGTCACTTTTTGTAATGAACAAAATGGAAGCTGTTAATTCCTGTAAAATTTAAGTGACATTCCCAGTGGTTTTTTCAGGACAACTATGTTAAAATACAAGGGCAGTTTTAATGTGAGGGGCATCGCTTTCTCCGAAAGTGCATTGGAAAGCCAAAGGATTTCCGGGCGCTGAAAAGTCAGGAGGGGCGGGGCCGCAATAATGGTGGAGCGCTGCAGGCGCCGGTGAGGTAGATAGATGATAAAAGTAATTGGTGTGAGGTTTCGGACAGCGGGGAAAATTTATTTCTTTGATCCGCTGAATTTTGACATAAAGAGGGGCGACCACGTGATCGTGGAGACAGCCAGAGGGATTGAGTTTGGAACGGTGATGTCGGGAATTACGGAGGTGGCGGATGACAAGGTCATTCAGCCGCTCAAGCCGGTGCTTCGTCTTGCCAATCAGCGTGACGTGGAACAGGAGGCTTCCAACAAGCAGAAGGAGAAGGAAGCCTTTAAGGTGTGCCTGGAAAAGATTCGGAAGCATGGATTGGATATGAAGCTGATTGATGCGGAATATACCTTTGATAATAACAAGGTTCTTTTCTATTTTACGGCAGATGGCCGCATCGATTTCCGGGATCTGGTGAAGGATCTGGCGGGTGTGTTCAAAACCAGGATTGAACTGCGTCAGATCGGGGTCAGGGATGAGACGAAGATTGTGGGAGGGATCGGCATCTGCGGACGCCCTTTGTGCTGTCACAGTTATCTTGCCGATTTTGTGCCGGTATCCATCAAGATGGCAAAGGAACAGAACTTGTCTTTGAATCCCACAAAAATTTCGGGAATGTGCGGAAGGCTGATGTGCTGTCTGAAAAATGAGGAGGAAACCTACGAGGAGCTTAACAAAAAGCTTCCCGGTGTGGGTGATTATGTGACAACGGCAGACGGTCTGCGGGGAGAAGTGCAGAGCGTAAATGTGCTGCGTCAGCTGGTAAGAGTCATAGTGGACAAGGGCGACGAGAAGGAGATCAAGGAATATTCCGCCAATCAGCTTCAGCTGAAGCGCAAAAAGGGGAAGAAGGAAAAGCTGGACTTGTCCAGAGAGGAAATGCAGGAGCTGGAGCGGCTGGAGGAGGAAGAGCTGGAAGACGAGGAGGGTCAGGCGGCGGAGCGTAAGTCTGAGCCATCCCGCCGGCAAAACAGGAATCGTCAGGGCGAAGGCCGTCAAAATGAAGGCCGTCAGGGCGAGGGGCGCCAGAACAGGAGTCTGCATCAGGAGGAGGCGAAAGCGGAGAGCATAGCTCAGAATGTGGGAAACCAGGGCGGAGAGCGGATGCGGGAAGACAGGCGGAGTCGTGAAGGGTTCAGGCATCGTGACGATAGAAGAATTGACGAAGAGAGAAGAAGTGATAAAGAAAGTGAGTTCTATAGGAAGAACGAATCTTACAGGGAAGGCAGAAGCCGTCAGAACAACAGCCGTCGTTCCCGGGGAAGGAACCGCCACGGCGGCAGACATCGGAACAATGAAGGGGCCGGGCAGGAAAGTCAGGAATGAACGGTGAACAATTGGGGCGCATGCCGCATTCGGAACATATGATGCCTGAGGAATTGAAGGAAAACGAGCGGATAGACGATCTGCAGAGGAACGGATTTCGGATCATCCAGAACCCTGATAAATTCTGCTTCGGCATGGACGCGGTGCTGCTCACCGGGTTTGCCCATGCGCGCAGGGAGGACAGGCTGTTGGATCTGGGAACGGGAACGGGTATCATTTTGCTGCTCATGGAAGCGAAATATCACCCTGCCGGTCTCACCGGTCTGGAAATTCAGGCGGAGAGCGCGGATATGGCCGCCAGAAGCGTTGCCCTGAATCGTTTATCCCACAAGATTGATATTGTAACAGGAGATATCAGGGAGGCAGACCATATTTTCCAGTCTGCTTCTTTTGATTGTATTACCTGTAACCCGCCCTACATGGTGGGCAGGCATGGGCTTGTCAATCCGGAAGCGCCAAAGGCCATTGCCAGGCATGAAATTCTTTGTACTCTTGAGGATGTGGTTCGGCAGGCTGCCGTGCTGCTGAAGCCGGGAGGTCATTTTTTCCTGGTGCACAGGCCCTTTCGTCTGGCGGAAATCATGACGCAGCTTGTCCGATATAAGCTGGAGCCCAAAAGAATGCGTCTGGTATATCCTTTTCAGGACAGAGAGCCCAATATGGTGCTTTTGGAAGCTGTCAGAGGAGGCAGATCCCGCATGACAGTGGAGAAGCCCTTGATTGTGTTTCAAAATCCCGGCGTGTATACCCATGAGGTCAGTGAGCTGTACGGTTTTTAAGAGCTAATGGTTTGAACAGGGTATGTGGGACCGGGAAGTGTATTGGTAACGGATAAAATGATGCGCCGCTTATGGCGGCAGGGGGGAAAGTTTGGAACTAAAGTTCCAAATATTGATTGGTATGCGCAAAGGGGTATAGAAATGGCGGGAACTTTATATTTGTGTGCCACACCTATCGGAAATCTGCAGGATATGACACCCCGGGTGATAGAGACGCTCCGGTCAGTGAATGTGATTGCGGCGGAGGATACCCGCAACAGTATCCGTCTGCTGAATCATTTTGATATTCATACTCCCATGACAAGCTATCATGAGTATAATAAGGTGGAAAAGGCACAGCGGCTGATCGGACGCCTTCAGGAAGGGCAGAATATTGCGTTGATTACAGATGCGGGGACTCCGGCCATTTCTGATCCCGGGGAGGTTCTGGTGCGGATGTGCCATGAAAATCATATTCCTGTGACCTCGCTGCCGGGGCCGGCGGCCTGCATTACGGCGCTGACTCTTTCCGGGCTTTGCACCAGGCGATTCTGCTTTGAAGGATTTCTGCCGGCGGATAAGAAGGAAAGAAGGGCTGTGCTGGAGGAGCTTCGGACGGAATCCCGCACGATGGTTCTCTATGAGGCGCCGCATCATTTGACAGGCACTCTGGAGGAGCTGTATGGGAATCTGGGACAGCGGCGGATTACTCTTTGCCGGGAACTGACTAAAAAATTTGAAACCATAATGCCCACAACTCTGCGGGAAGCCCTAGAGTATTATGAAAACCAGGAACCCAGGGGAGAGTATGTATTGGTGGTGGAGGGAAAGAGCCGGGAGGAAAAGCGGCAGGAGGAGATCGCTTCCTGGGAGGAAATGAGTATTGAGGAGCATATGGCATATTATGAAAATATGGGAATGGACCGCAAAGCGGCCATGAAGCAGACGGCAAAGGACCGGGGCGTGGGAAAGCGGGAGATATATGCATATTTGAATGGCAGTGAGGAGTGAAGAGGTAGAACATATGGCAACAGGGAGTTGTGACGCATGTGTCAATTATGTGTATGATGAGGATTGTGAATATTATTATTGTCTGGTAAATCTGGATGAGGACGAAATGTATCGCTTCCTGTCAGGGACTCAGCGGGAGTGTCCTTATTTCAGACCGGACGATGAGTACGCGGTTGTCCGACATCAGATGTAGCAGCCAATTGACGGATGCCGCAGGAAAGCTGCAGAAAGCGGCGGGCAAGGGGCCGGGCGAAGCAGGATCTCACGGAAAGCGCGGGGAGTACTGGGGAGGAACGGATATGAAGTTTTTGAAGCAATTGTCGATCATTATGGGTATATCCTTTCTGGCGGAAATCATGGAATATTTGATACCGCTGCCGGTGGCGGCCAGCATTTATGGACTGGTGCTGATGCTTGCCGGGCTGGTTACAGGGCTTATCCCGTTGGAAAAGGTGGAGGGCGCGGCGGATTTTCTGATAGAGATCATGCCGGTTGTATTTGTCCCCCCTGCGGTAGGTCTGATCGCCAACATGGAGGCGCTGGCAGAGATGGCGGTGCCTCTTTTTGCAATCTGTATTGTTACAACGATACTTGTTATGGGGGTAACGGGTAGAACTGCCCAATGGATTATGCGAAACGGCAGGAAAAGGAAAGCTTCCCGAATGCGGGAATGCGGCGGGACCGGAACGGGAAAGGAAGCCGCCGGAGGCCAGGAAACAGGCATATTGCAGAGGACAGGCATATTGCAGGAAGCGGGCATAATGCAGGAAACAGACCATAGGATAAAATGAGGCATATATGAATGAGATTTTGGAAAAATCGGTGTTTTTTGGAATGTTCTTGACCTTGCTCTGCTATCAGATCGGATTATGGGTGAAAAAGAAAGCTAAGTGCTCTATTGCAAATCCTCTTTTGATAGCAAGTGTTCTGATTATCGCGGCTTTGCTGGTTTTTCAGATCGATTATCAGACATATGAAAACGGGGCAAAATACATTCAGTATTTTTTGACGCCGGCTACCGTGAGTCTGGCAGTGCCTCTGTACCGCCAGCTTTCCGTGCTGAAACGGTATCCCAGGGCCATATTCGGAGGGATCGCTGCCGGAGTGCTGACGGCAATGGCAGGTGTTTTTTTGTTAAGTCTGGCGTTTGGGCTGACGCATGAGCAATATATGACACTTCTGCCCAAATCGATCACTACCGCCATCGGAATGGGCATTTCTGAAAAAATGGGTGGCATACCGGCCATCACGGTGGTTTCTATTGTGGTAACAGGTATATGCGGCGCGGTTCTGGCGGAGGGAGTTTTTAAGCTTTTGAAGATTCAGGAGCCTGTGGCCCGAGGGCTGGCCATCGGAACCGGCGCCCATGCACTGGGAACCTCCCGGGCCATGGAGCTGGGGGAGGTGGAGGGCGCCATGAGCAGCCTGTCCATTGTGGTGGCAGGGATCCTGACCGTGGCGGCGGTACCTGTTTTTGCAGGGCTGATTCCCTGAGCTGCATTGCTTTATATTCTTTCTGCATTTGCCTCATCGGCTATATGGATTTCCTTTTTTGCTGAAAAGATATCTGCGCAAAATACAGGGAAAATATGCCGAAAAAAGTTAAAAATCTGCTTCGTATATTTTTGGAGGGATGGTTAACAATAAGGATACCTGAATTGAAAAAATGGAATCAGGTATGTAAAAATAAGGAGGTTACGGATATGAGCAACATTTCGGAGTTGGATCTGCAGAATCTGCGCCATTTGATCGGCGGCTTTGACACCACACACTGTAAGATGCAGGCCTATGCCAAGGAGGCAACGGATCCTCAGATCAGGCAGTTTTTTGAGAAAGGTGCGAAATCTGCAATGGACAATAAGCAGCAGCTTATGAAGTTTTTGGGGTAAGTCCTGGAGGTCAAAAAAGCGGAAAACGTAAAAATCAAGAGATCAATAGACCGGAAGACGGTGGAAGCGAGGTAAATATGCAGGAAAAAACTATGGTGGCAGATACCCTTGCAGGTATCAACGGAGAATTAACCCGTTACGCGGGAATGATCGCGCAGTCTGAGAACAAGGAGCTGAAGCAGACTTTGAAACAGATTCGCAATGCATGTGAGCAGTCTCAGGAGGAGCTGTACCAGCTTGCAAGGGCAAAGTCTTACTATGTGCCGGCCAGCAAGGCCACGGATGAGGAAGTGGCACATGTGAAGGAATTGTTTACCCAGGGAACTTTATAATACAGTGACCTTTGAAGGGCGGCGTGGAGAAAGCGCCGCCCGTTTTTAAATTATATCATTGCCAGGGCAGTCACATCCAGGCCGGCCAGAATAAGTACATAGTCAGTTCGTATCTTTGGCCGGGTTCATACGCATACGTGCAGTTGCCATGGGAGCATTACCTTCCTGGGCTGCTGGTTCCCGCATCCAAGTGTTGAGGCAGCAAAAATACCGGTCAATATCAGCGCTGTCAATCTTGTTTTTTTCATAGTTTCTCCTTTCGCTGTCAGGGTATTTATTGTCTTTTCTCCCTTTTTTATATAGTATCATATTTATTTTGGGCGGGCTGCAAATGGCATAAACGGTTGTTTTCTTTAACCCAAATGCAGGTTTTCAAACAGGATCTGCAGCACAAACCAGCTCTTTTCCAGGCCGAAGGTGTAGTTTCCGGAGTCCGTCCGTCTGCCTTCAGCTTCAAAGGCTTCTGGGTATAATTTTCAATACGGATATAGACAAATCCTTTTTTAGATGTGATCGAAATGTGGATCAGTCTCTTTTCCGGGTCCGGAATGTCAGTCACATTTTCTATGGCGTTATCCAGCGCATTTCCGAAGATGGAGCAAATATCTGTCACATGAAGAAAGGAGAGCAGTTTTCCGTCTGCCACACAGGTCATTCTGATATTGTGCTTTTTACAGAGAAGCATCTTTCCGGCCAGAATTGTATCCAGAACAGCGTTTCCTGTATGAACCGAGATGTGGTATTGCTCGATCTCCTCTTCCAGGGCGTCCAGCCATTGGTTTCTCTCGTCGGCATCCTTCATGTTCCGCAGGGCGTCTATCTGGTGTTTCAGATCGTGGTATCGGATGTTGACGAGTTCTACGCTTTCCTGATAATTGCGGTAGTAGTGATATTGATTCTGAAAAAGGGTGTTGATATGGGACAATTCTTTTCTGACATGAACCTCTCTCATGTGTCCCTGGTAAGCGTACAGGATCGCAAGACCGCCCAAATCCACCAAAGTACGGATGTAAAAAATATCCTGAATAATATTTCCGCTGAAGGGAGAACTGGAGACCACGAAGCTGAAGTTACTGAACAGAAAAGCCAGAACACATACAATAATAACGACAACAATCTCACTTATGGACTCCTGCTCCCCGGCATCTCCCTTATGAATGATTTTTTCCAGACGATATCCGGCAAAAAAAATGAGTCCATAGGTCAGGGCTGCCAGTCCCCACTGAACAGGCCGGGCCAGGGAACCCAGGCGCATAAGCATATAGCAGTGGAGCTGCCACTCCAGGGAGGCGGCGAATTCTGCCAGCAAAAAGGCTCTGGCGCAGGCCGCGACAGTAGTCATAAGCTTTTCCCGACAGCAGATGCACAGATACAGAAGCATCAGTCCGGTTGCCGCCGCCATGCAGGGGATCCATAAGGCGGTGGGCAGATTGTCTGTAAATATCAGAAAAGCGGATTGAAGCATCAGTGCGGCAGCGGAAATTGAAAAGAGCTGCCATCCACGAAGTCTTCGATTCAGGACAGTGATCTGAAGCACGCAGGCACCCCACTCCGCTATAGCAGTATACAGTCTGGGAATATCCTGATAAATTCCTTGCATTGTCGTTTTCTTCCTTTCCATGCGTTCAGATATCGCCTATATAGCGAAGCATTTCCTGCATAAAACCTTTTTTCTTTTCCCGGCTGATGATGATGCTTTCCCCTTGGATATGACAGCAGTCGCCTTCGATGCGGTCCACCCGGCGCATATTTACAATATATCCCTTATGGACCCGGTAAAAACCGTAGCTTTTCAATGCTTCTTCGCAGTCGCTGATCCTGCCGCGGGATATATACTTGTCCTGTGGCGTTACGTAGCACAGCTGGTGCTTTTGACTTTCAACATACAAAATATCAGACAGAGCTACCTTGCAGATACCGGCTTTGGTACGCAGAGATATATAATGCTTCTCCTCCTGACCGAGCCTTGCTACAGCCTTGTTCAATCTCTGGGAAAGCATAAAATAATCTACCGGCTTCAGAATATAATCCATGGCATCCACCCAGCAGGATGATATCGTACTGGCCGGTATAGTATTCCAGAATGTCCTCTCCGTCGCCGAATACCTTCAGATTGATTTTAAGGCCGTTTTCCCGGCTGTATTGTTCCAGATACTTCTGCATCTGCTTCACATAAATGTCTTCATCTTCCACCAATGCGATTCGAATCATATCGTATCCTTTCTCCGGAAGGCAGGATTTTTCTGTGGGCCGGATCTATTCCCCAGGACCTCCGCTTTCCTGTAAATCCTGCTTCGCTTCCGGTTTGAACGCCATCCGAAAAATAAAGCTTTAAGCCCCTTTCCCGGATGGCCGTTTACAAAATCCAGAATTCCATTCACCATTTGCGAGTCTACTACACCCTGGGACATTCTGGCAATCCCCCGAAAGGGGAGATTGTACAGGAACAGGAGATTCATGTCAGGTTTCCCCATGCGTTCGATTTTCATTCGAAGCAGCCGGCAGAAAAATCTTGCGATTCTGCTTTGGGCATAATACATCTGGCAGAGGGCGTCATTTTCACAGAGCCTGCCTTCCCAGCCGGAATCCGGAGCAGGATGTCCCAGGATTCTTTGAAATTCTTCTTTTTGAATCCGTGAAACAGCCGCGGCACAGTATGAGGGCAGCAAAAGCTGATCCTGGGGAAAACTGTCGATGGTTCCTTCCAGGAAGATATGACCTTCCAGGCGGATATCTTCTGCGCTGGCACCTATATATATGGTGTATTCTCCGGGCTCCCGTTCCCAGCTCCCGGAAGCCGTATTCCAGAAGCGGAAGGTTTTTTCGTCAAAGGGAATTTTTATAAATGCTTTTTCTCCGGCCCGGAGAAATACCTTTTGAAATCCTTTCAGTTCTCTGACTGCCCGAAAAACCTTGCTTTTTGGGAGTCCAACATACAACTGGACCACTTCGGTGCCGTCCCGGCATCCTGTGTTTCGGATCTCGAAGGACACGCCCCGGAGGCCTGTTTTGAGATTGGAGTAGGAAAAGGATGTGTAGGACAGGCCATAGCCGAAGGGATATCGCACGGGAACCCCTGCGGATTGATAATAGCGATACCCCACAAAGATGCTTTCCCTATATTCTGCGGTACGCTCCGGGCCCGGAAAATAGTGGTATGCCGGCGTATCCTCATAGTGAAGCAGCCAGGTTTCGCTTAGTCTTCCCGAGGGACATACCTTTCCTAATAAGACCTCCAGTATGGCGGAAGCACCTGCCTGTCCACCCAGCTGACAGTATACCACGGCACTGCAGTATCTTTCCCACCACAAATCCACTGCGCCTCCGGTACTTAAAAGAACAACGATATTGGGATTAACTTCATAGATTTTTTGGAGCAGCAGAATCTGTTCTTCCGGAACTGACAGATCCTTTCGGTCACTGCCCTCCAGTTCCGATGGTTCGTCCAGCCCCATACAATAAAGCACCAGCTGTGATTTTGCGGCAAGAGCCAGGGCCTTTTGCTCTCTGGAAGGGTTCCTTTTCCTGCCGGGAATATACCCTGTCTCGTATCCCGTATTCTGAGGCAGATATTTTTCGATCATCTGAGAAAGATTCTCCAGCTGCAAGGGATTTACGGCGGAAGAGCCTGCACCCTGATACCTGGGAGTGCATCCGAAGGCTCCGATCAGTGCGGCTTTGGTATTTTCCGAAAAGGGCAGAACGGGGGCGGAATTTCCTTCATTTTTCAGCAGAACGATACTTTGAGCTGCCGCCTTCCGGGCCAGGCTGTGATGCTTTTGGGGGTCAAATCCGGCGGCGCGGTTTTTCCTTCCCGGATCCGTTTTTTCCATCAGCCCCAGCATATCCTCCACACATTGCTCCAGGGCGTCCACAGAAAGCCGCTTTTCGCAGACTGCCTGTACAAGCTCGTGGACGGGAACATAGCCGGCTCCGGGAGAACATCCACGCCCAGGGTTCGGGCTTCCGCGCCCAGGGCCTGCCCCACTTCGTAAAGCAGCAGCTCATCCCAGCTGCAGGCCAGAGCGGAGAGGGTTGGAAAGCAGGTTGCGGGAACGGAGACATTCAGTCCCAGATGATCTCCTTTACCCCTTTGGCGGCGGACTCCGTTTGGGCCGTCCGAGAATACCAGAGCTTGGATCCCCAGACGTTTCATTTCTCTGGTGGTCCATTCCGATGCCCCGCTGAGTATCAGAGCCTTTTCTTCCAGGGACATCTGAGAAATAATTTTTTCATGCTTCCATTTTTTAGTCATTTTGTGTCCTCTTTTTCTTGATGTTATTTTCATTACTGTCAGAACGAAATATAAATTTCATGATCGGGAAAAAGATCCAGAACGAAATAACACAGTTGATCAGCATGACTGCCATATCGCCGGCCAGAGTGCCGCCGCTTTTTCCCAGGTGTTGAATTAGCAGGCGGTAGATATGGGGCTTGTACAGGCTATTCAGCACTGCGGCTGCGGAGGAGATCAGAAGCCATGCGGCAAAATACCATAGTGCCGCTTTTAGTGCGCTGACCTGAGACCGGAAGGTGATTCTCCTTTGAAGGAAAAAATTAAGGATCTGGGCTGTCAGGAGGGTGATCTCCACGGCGAGGAAATAGGCCGCACCGCCGCCTCCGCCCTCGCTTACCATGCCGCCAGCATAATCGATCAGAAAAATCCGGACTCCGTCAGGACGCTGCCCCAAGGAAAACAGCTGCAGAGGCATTTGCACCAATGCCGTAAGGCTGAATATATGTTTTAGCAATGGCATCAGCGCCAGCTGCAGTACGGTGACACCATTGCTTATTACAAAAAAGAGAAGCAGCTGCCGCAGTGTTGATCTTTGTTTGTTCATGATTATACCCCTATGTGCGCTCCGATGCGCGTACCAATCAATATTTGGAGACCTTGAATAAGGATATTTTATCATGGTGATTATTATATTTATTGATACAGCACAACCTGATCGGTTAACGGCACAAAATGCATTGACAGGCAGGTTTTCATGCCCGCAGCAGGCAACGGGGTTCTTGACTTTGCATATAGCAGTTGGAAACCAAACAGATGGAGCATTTTTCTCTGGCATAGGAGGGAGGCCGGTTCCATAGACTGTAATAAGGGATGGTTACGGCCCGGCCATGAGGATGACGGGCCGTAACGGCAAGGCGGAGGCAGTTATGCTGAATGCAATATGGGCGATAATGATATTAGCGGCTGTGATCTTTGGGGCCTGTACGGGAAGGATGAGCGAGGTGACCAACGCGGCGCTGGACAGCGCGGGGGAAGCTCTTTCGCTGTGTTTTACCATGGCCGGTGTGGTGGCTTTGTGGATGGGGCTGATGGAGATTGCTTCCAGCGCCGGACTGATTCGGAAATTGACAAAAGGGATTTCTCCCTTTCTGCGGTTTCTGTTTCCGCGGATACCCAGGGACCACCCCGCGGGAGAATACATAGCGACCAATGTGATTGCCAATATACTGGGTTTGGGCTGGGCCTGCACTCCCGCGGGGCTCAAGGCCATGGAGGAGCTGGCAAAGCTGGAGGCACAGCGGGGCAACCCGGAATATCTGGAAGCGGGGCCCGGGGAGGCAGGTTATGGCCGGGGAAGCTTAAAAGGCCGGGCGGCCGGACGAAGGGAAGGCGCGGTCAGGGGCAGGCGCGCCAGCAATGAGATGTGCAATTTTCTGATTTTAAATATTTCATCCCTGCAGCTGATTCCCGTGAATATGATTGCTTATAGAAGCCAGTACGGCAGTGCCAATCCCACGGCGATTATTGCGCCTGCCATTGCGGCTACTTTGGTCAGTACATTGATCGCAATTGTGTATTGTAAAATAAAGGACCACACAGGCAGCCGGAATGCCCAGGCTCAGGTACAGGAGAAGTCATACAAGGCATTATCTGCAGAAGGAAAAGACAGAGGAGGGAAGGCGGTATGAATACACTGGCGCATTTATCGGAAATTATCATTCCTATTCTGATTTTCTTTATTGTGGGATATGGATTTGTCTCCAGGGTAAAGGTGTATGAGACTTTTTTGAAGGGTGCTAAGGACGGTCTGAAGATTGTGGTGGATATTGTTCCTACATTAATCGGTCTGCTGGTGGCGGTGGGGATGCTGCGTGCCTCGGGATTTTTTGATGTGCTGGGCGGCCTTCTGGAACCAGCCGCGGTGGTGGTTGGTCTGCCTGTTCAGCTGATGCCGCTGCTGGTGGTGAAGCTGTTTTCGTCCTCTGCGGCTACAGGATTGGTGCTGGACATTTTCCGCACCTCCGGACCAGATTCCTACGCAGGGATGCTGACCTCTATTCTCATGAGCTGCACGGAAACGGTTTTCTACACTATGAGCGTCTATTTTCTGGCGGCGAAAGTCACAAAGACCCGCTACACCCTGACCGGGGCCCTGCTGGCCACGCTGGCGGGCACTGTGGCCAGTGTGGTGTTTGCGGGGTGGATGGTGTGAGAACTTTCTAAAGGATTACCATAGGACGGCGCAGGCAACAACAGGTTGCTGCGGCCTGTTGCCGTCCGTCGGTTTAATCCAGTTTGGCGCAAAAGGCAAAATAACCGTGTCCGGTATTAAATAATAAGCTGTAATCAAAAATTTCAGAATAAAATGCGTTTTTGAATTGTTCGCTTGTCATCAGATGACTGCTTTCCAATTGGTATTGCCCGGACAAGCGATAATACATCCCAAGCTGTTCTGCGATCCGCAGTGAAAGCTCTTTACCTGCATTCATGACTAGCTTATCCATTTTGGTCAGCGGCATATCCAGCATAGCGCTGACGGCTTTCAATACCAGACTCTTTTCCAGAACCATGAAAATCTGTAGCTTTTTTGAGGCTGCCGAGATATATGTCAATCGGACAATCAGGCTGGTTCCAAAATCTTCTCCGCTGTAATGTTCACTTACAATTTCCGTCTGTAACCTGAAAATTTCTTGTATAGTCATAGTCAGGGCGTTTTTCAGGGCATCCATATCGGCTCCGGTGTGGTCCTGCTTCCATCTGTTTGCTACTTTACCCGTAATGGCGCGGTCTTCAATTAATATATGTGCAGTAAGCCAGCCGAGGCAGATGCCGAGAAAGTGCTGAATAGATTCTTGTGAGTAATTTGATTCGTTAAGATCGTTTTCCAGTGCCGGAAGTGTTTTATATTGCATGTCATCATGCAGGCGCTTGTGTATTGCATAATCTTTATAACCGATTGACTGCATGTAGGCTTCTTCATCAGCAAAGTGTTCTGCAGCATAGTTTTTAAAGTATTTGATACCCTCGGCACATGCCCAATGTCCGTTATTTTCATCGACGCTTAGATGGATTAACCTGCATACGATGGAAAAAAGCTTTCGGTGAGCATTGTCGATGGAATCAATTCCGATGTTAAAATGTTTGTTCCATTCAGTTTCTTTAGGCATGGCGCTCCTTAATCAGATGGTGTGTTGATTGAATTTTTAAATAGGTTTGCAAGTATTATATGTCGAAAAACAAAAAAAGGTGCCAATTTTTAAGGATGGAATTTGAAGATTTGAAGAGACGATGGAGCCGGGAGAATGGATATTGCATGGGCTTGGCCGTGCTGTACGAGGTCAGTCTTCACTATTTGCGGGTAGTGGCGGCTGTTTCATTTACGCATCCGTTTGTCGTGAGTCGGAGGAGTTTGTTGTATACAAAAAAGGACGGGAAGTGTATAATTAAGATGCTTTTTACAACACAATATTTCTCACTTTAAGAGCAGGCATACCGGAAAAAGACGTGGTAAAAGCAGATATTATCGAAAGTTCATATAAGAGCGAAAACAAAATTTATCAAAAATGCAGGAGGGCGGCACAATGGAAGAAAAAAGAAACGGAAACGAAAGCAAATGGTGGAAGAGTGCGGTGATTTATCAGATTTATCCCCGCAGCTTTGCAGACAGTAATGGCGACGGTATAGGCGATCTGCAGGGAATTATCTCGAAGCTGGATTATCTGGAGAATCTGGGAATAGATGCCATTTGGCTTTCCCCGGTATGCAGGTCTCCTCAGGATGACAACGGGTATGATATATCTGATTATCGGGACATCGATCCCATGTTCGGAACTCTGGCGGACATGGAGGAGTTGATTGCGGAGGCAGGAAAGCGCCATATCCGTATTATTATGGATTTGGTTCTGAACCATTCCTCGGATGAGCATCCCTGGTTTCAGGAAGCCAAAAAGAGCAGGGAAAATCCGTATCATGATTATTATGTCTGGAGGGACGGCAGGGAAGGCGAGCTTCCCAATGACATGCGGGCGGCATTCGGGGGGCCGGCCTGGGAGTGGGTGCCGGAGGTGCAGCAGTACTATTTTCATCAGTTTTCCGTAAAACAGCCGGATTTGAACTGGGAGAATCCGAAGCTGCGCCGGGAAATTTATGATATGATAAATTGGTGGATCGGAAAGGGTGTGGGCGGCTTCCGGCTGGATGTGATTGATCAGATTGCCAAGGAACCGGACCAAAAGATCACCTGCAATGGACCAAGGCTTCACGAATATCTGCGGGAGCTGAGCCGGGAGACCTTTCAGAAGGCAGATCTGGTCACGGTGGGCGAAGCGTGGGGAGCCACGCTGGAGCTTGCAAAGCTATACAGTAATCCGGACAATAGTGAACTGTCTATGGTATTTCAGTTCGAACATATCTGCCTGGATCAGATGGCGGGAAAGGAGAAATGGGATTTGGCGCCGCTGCCTTTTCTGAAGCTGAAGGAGGTTTTCGAGCGCTGGCAGACACAGCTGCATGGGAAAGGGTGGAACAGTCTTTTCTGGAACAACCATGATCTGCCCAGAATCGTTTCCCGCTGGGGAAATGACGATGAATACCGGGTGGAATCCGCGAAAATGCTGGCGATTCTCCTGCATGGAATGCAGGGAACACCTTATATTTATCAGGGGGAAGAGCTGGGAATGACCAACGTCCGGTATAAAATGGAAGAATACCGGGATATTGAAACCTTGAATCTGTATCAGGAGCGTCTTGAGAAGGGCTATAAAGAAGAGGAAATCATGGCTTCCATTTATGCGAAAAGCCGGGATAACGCCAGGACTCCCATGCAGTGGGACGACGGAGAAAATGCAGGCTTTACGGCTGCGGCGCCCTGGATTCGAGTAAATCCCAACTACAAGGAGATCAACGCGGCGGCACAGACGGCGGCTGAGGATTCCGTTTTCGGCTGCTACCGGAAATTGATCCGCCTGCGCAAGGAATATCCTGTTTTTGTGGACGGAGAATTTCGGATGCTGCTGAAGGAGGATGAAAATATTTTTGCCTATACCAGGACAGATTCCGGGTCGCAGCTTCTTGTGGTCTGCAATTTCTATGATAAAACCATAGATATTTCCCTGAAAGAGCTTGACAATGCCGGGGAGCTTCTTGTGTGCAGCTATAAGGATGCGGGTCAGACAACCGTCCTGCGTCCTTATGAGGCCAGAATGTATTGGAAGAAAAGCTGATAAAAGGCTTCTTCGCCCCGGCTTATGTCTGGCCGGATTCCATGGTGCCTTTTTCTGTTAAGTGTGTCTCTCTTCGGTATGCCAATGGGGTCTTCTGATATTTTTTCCGAAAAGCCCTGGAAAAATATGACTGGTTATGGAAACCGCAGTTTGTCGCCACATCTATTACCTTTAGCTCTGTGGCTGACAACTGCCGGGCGGCCAGCTCCAGCCGGTAATTGACCAGATAGGCATTGAAGCTCATCCCCGTAAATTCCCGAAACAATTTCATGAAATGACTTTCTGAAAAGCCGCATCGACTGGCGGCTGTCTTCACGGAAACATCCTGATCATAAAAATGCTGGACATAATAAAGCGAATCCTTCAGCCGGCTGTAGGCCAACTGCAGAAAGCGGTGGTCCCGGAGGGGCATACTCTGCTGATTCATGTGGTGGAGAAGCAAAAACAGGTTGGACTTGATCAGCAGCTCATGGGTGGAGGCGCTGTCCCTGCGATGCGCAAGCATTGATAAAATGCATGGAGTCACGACACGATTAAAAGCAGAATCTGACGGATGGAAGCATTCCAGAGCTTTTTCTCCGTTCAGGAAGGGTTGAACGTATTTTTCATAGCAGGGATCCTCTCCGGCGCCCTTGAAAAGGGCAGGTTGGAACATAATGTTAAAATACTTCCCGGTTTCGCTGCCGCACTGATTGATGGAATGTACCGCCCGGGGAAGAATCACCAGGAGATCTTCGGCGCAGAGAGTATATGACTGTCCCCATACGGTGGCCTGAATCTGTCCCTGGACGCAATAGATCAGTTCAAAATCATCATGCCAGTGCAAAGGAAAGGACTGAATGAGATCAGGAATGATTCCCCGATAAACAGTAAACGGGAAAGCGGCAGTTCCATGAGTTTTGGTTTCGTGGACGGGCGTATGGTCCATAGGGTACCTCCGGAGGTTTTTTGCACACATGAAAAATAGGATTGTGTCAAAATGAAAGGATTATTTTACAAGAATTCTAGCATGTATAAGAGTATAATGCAAGTAAGCGGAGCCGCAGGCAAAAAAAGAATAAGCAGGCGGCAGACGCGGGCAGGGCTGCGGCGGCAGCAGAAAGGAACGGGAGGCAATATGGAATACGCGGCAATCAGACATTTTGCGGATAAAAGATACTGTTATGCTATGACCAAGGGGCATTTTTTGATCAGGCTCGAAGTAAAGCGGGGGGATGCGTACAGGGTAATTCTTCATACACAGAATAAATATCTGCCCCTTCGATACATGGATACGAGGCAGGAATGTGCAATGTCAATTGTCTGTTCCGACAAATACATAGATTATTACGAAGCAGAGATTGACATAGATGTAGTTTGTCTCAGATATTTTTTTCAGATAGAGGATCGATCGGGAAATGTGGTCTATTATGGCAATCATGGTTTTTATGACCAATGTATTACGGATATTGACAGAATGTTTGACTGTCCCCAGACGCTTCGGGAGGAGGAGTCATTCCGGCTGCCGGCATGGGCCGAAAATAAGGTGGTATACCAGATTTTTCCGTCCCGTTTTGCCGCGGATCAGGATGTGGCAAAGGAGGAATGGTATCAGGCGCCCATCGGTCATAAAGCCGATTTGAAGGGCTCGCTGAGAGGCATAATCAATCATTTTGATTATATCAGGAAGCTGGGAGTGGATATCCTTTACATGACTCCCATTTTTTGCTCCGATTCCACTCATAAATACAATATTGACGATTATTACAGGATTGATCCGTCCTTTGGGGACAAGGAGGATTTAAAGGAGCTTGTAGGGCTGGCTCATGAGGCGGGAATGTATGTGATTTTGGACGGTGTGTTCAACCATACGGGAATCAATTTTTTTGCCTTTAAGGATATCCGGGAAAAGCAGGAGCAGTCCCCATATCTGGACTGGTATTACATCGAAAGCCTTCCTGTGGTGGCGGAGTGGGGGAAAAGGCCCGGCTACAAGACCTTCAGTTATGCCGGCTACATGCCGAAGCTGAATCTCCAAAACCCGGAGACTGCGGATTATGTGATCGATGTGGCGGCATATTGGATCCGGGAATGTGATATCGACGGCTGGCGGCTGGATGTGGCGGATGAAATCAGCCACGGCTTCTGGAAGCGGTTCCGCAGAGAGATGAAGGCGGTAAAGAAGGATATTCTGCTGGTGGGAGAGATCTGGCATTATGCCGGCGATTTCCTGGAGGGGGATGAGTGGGACAGCGTAATGAATTATCCTTTTTACGATTCGGCCATGGATTTGATTGCCCTGGAAAAATGTGCTCCTTCGGCTTTTTGGGAAAACCTGAATTTTGTGAAGGGGAATTTGAATAAATGTCTGGAGGGATATCTGTGGAATATGATAGACAGTCATGACACGGCCAGATTTTTGCACAGCGCCGGAAATGATATCAGGAAACAGAAGCTGGCGGCGGCTCTGCAGCTTCTGCTTCCCGGCATGCCCATGATTTATTACGGAGATGAGGTGGGAATGGAGGGCGGCCCGGACCCGGACTGCAGACGGGGGATGCTCTGGGATGAAAGCAGACAGAACAGAGAATGTCTGGCATATTATCGGAGGCTGATTCAGATCAGACACCGATATCCGGCGCTGACAAAGGGAAGGATAACAAGACAGTACGCAGATGATGACGCAGGAGTTCTTTATATGGAAAGAAGCTGGGAGGGGCGGCGTGTCCTCCTGATTTTTCATGTAAGACAGGGAAGCGCTGCCCTGCCGGAGCTGGAAGGCTGGCGGAATCTGATAAGTGAAGAGCCCTTTTCGGGCAGCCTGGGGGATTATGAGGCGGCGGTGCTTGTGGAGATGTAAGGATCAGCTGGCCGGTAGTGCATGTGAAGGCATATTGGACTGCTCTTATCAGAAAATCAGAAATGATTTATATAAAAGTTTAAGGAATATTACATTGAAAAATATTGTTTTCGATTATCATAACGTTTAAAATAGAGCTGTCAGATCTTTCCGGTCAGGAAAGTTGTTTCAAGAAAAATTTCCACCTGTGCGGTTGGACGCTCCTTGGAGCATCCAACCTGACTCCCACATTCGCAAAATCCGCGCTTACGCGCTTCTGCGTTTGCTTGCGCATCCGCATTTTGCTCATTTGGGAGTGGGCTGCTAATCCAACGGCCCGCCTGCATTGCCATAAATGGCATGCAGGCAGACCATTGGATTGCAGCCGCACAGGTGGAAAAATTGCGGAGGAGAGTCATGGACGTAAAGGAGTTGACAGAGCTGCTGGTGGAATCCAGCGAAAAATTTAACCGGGCCAGGTTTATTCCCTGGTGGGAGGGCAATCACAAAGATGCCACCTACCAGTATGACATGCTTGAGGAAAAAACCATAAAGGAGGCGGAAGAATGCCTGGCGGAATGCGGGAAGGAAGCGCTGCTTTCTACAACAGGCGGGGCGGGGCTTTCTCTGTTCCATCTGCTGGTATGGCACAATTTCTACGGGACGGTGGAGAAAATACTCAGTGACGGAAGGATAGAGGGGGATGAGGTTAATCTGCCCGACAGCAAGGGGCATGGTCTGACGCCATTTCTTTTGGCCTGTGTGAGGGGGAATCTGGCCATGGTCAGGCTTCTGCTGGAGCATGGGGCCAGCGATGCCCAGTTGGACGAGAGGGGCATGAATGCATATCATTTTCTGGCATATCCCCGGTTTCAGGATGATCTGTTGACAATTGATTTTAAATGCCTGGAGAACAGTGTGGAGCAGAGAGGGGAGATCGCCCGTCTGCTTACCTGCGATATCAACAGGAAGAATAATGCCGGGCTTACGCCTTTGGAACAGCTTCTGTCCACCCAGTACAGCTCCGGCTACACCTGGCCGCTGACGGAAGTCTTTTTGGAAAAGGGCGCAGATACGGGGTATGTGGATGAGGACGGCAACACGCTTTTGATGATGGCCAGGAAAAACAACCATGTGACGGCGGCGATGAAGCTGATGAAGCAGTGTCCGGAAATGGTGAATGCCGCCGATGGCCAGGGGAGGACTCCTATAGTGCATGCGGCGGAGTTCAGAGATCAGGCCATGTACATTGCGCTGAAGGATCATGGGGCATCTCCCGCGCCTCAAATGGAGCTGTTTCCGTTGGAGCAGATTACCAGCAACTGTTTTGGAAGTGTAAACAGTGATAATAAGGATTCCTTAAGTCTTGCGCTGTATATGACCGGCAAGCTGATCCGCCAGCTGGATCCGGACGATGAAGATGAGCTGGGGGAAATCACGGGGATTCTGCACAATGCCCTGGTGTCCGACGAGGAGGCTCATGTGCTGGATGTCTGCAGGGAGGCGGGGATCGATTTCACTATTCCGCTTCATTATCATGGAGAAATCCTTTGCCTGCGGGATGAGTGTCTGCATATAGGCAGAATGGGTGTTGTCAGGAAGCTGATGAAGCTGGGCGTGGATATGGAAAGAGCAGTGGTGAAAGGACGGACCCCGGCAAATATCCTGGCCTCTCTGGAATGGAGCAGAGACGGTGAGGATGAAGCCCTTTGCGGGGAGGCGGCAAAGCTTTTCTCCAGGGAGTCCATGGAACAGACGGACAATATAGGAAGGGCGGCAATTCATAACGCGGCGGAAAACGGTCATGCAGGTATGCTCCGGGTTATGATAGAAATGGGCGTGGATGTGAATCTTACCACGGACGAGCCCGGGGAGGCAGGAATGTCGCCGCTTCATCTGGCCTGCATCAATGGACATGCGGACGTGGTGAAGCTGCTGATGGATGCCGGAGCCGATGATACGATGAAGACCTTAAAGGGGGATACGCCGGCTCATCTTGCCCTTATGGAGAAGGGATACGGCAGGAAGCTGGAGGCGGAACAGAGGGCCGATGTGCTGAAGAGCCTGAAGCACCTGGATCTTCCCAACGAATGCGGCAGGACGCCGTTTATGCTGCTTAAGGCGCGGAACACTGAGCTGCTGCCTCTGTTTCTGGAAAGCGGCGTGGATGTAAATCACGCGGATAACGAAGGCATGACCATGCTGATGCTCCACACGGCCAAGGACACGGCAAAGGAATTGATCCGGGCCGGGGCTGACGTGAACATGGCGGACAACGAGGGCAATACGGCGCTGCACTATGCACTGAATGATTACAACGCGGAGGGGGCGCGCTATTTGATCCGAAAGGGTGCGGATTATAACCGGCCCAATAATGAGGGCGAGACACCGGTGCAGATTGCGGTGGAAAAAGGTATGGACACGGTGCTGGAGCTGATGACGGATATTGCGTAAGGACAGATTTATATGTTACCGCCGTATGGGAGAATAAAATCCTGTACGGCGGTTTTGCATGGCTGAAAGCCGGACGAACCGAAAATGAAGACGTCTGAATCTTGACTTTATTATTCATGTGCAGTATAATTTGTTGATGACGGAGAGATAACAAAGGCCGGGCACAGGCAGATTACAAAAGAACCGGGAATACGGGGAGAGAGCATATGGAGAAGATACAGAGGCTGATACGCTTAGGGCTGGGGAAATTGCGAGGGTGGTGTTCCAAGACCGCAAAGGGGCTTTGGAAATTCTGCCCTTGGATTGTTGAAGAAATTTGGCAATTTCCCGACTTTCTGGAGAAAGCCGTGCTGAAAAGGAATAAAAGCGCCTGCTGGATGAACATTGCCACGCTGCTTACGGGCTTTGCGGCTTTCGAGGTGTATCGTTCGCTCAGCTTTGACGAAGCCGAGTATCAGGGAGAAACTCTTTTGTATTACTTTTCCGTTGCAGCGCCTGTGATCATATGGTCCGTGATTGCCTGGGAATTGATCTGCCTGATCGGAGTCAGACGGTGGAAAGACATCGGCGCCGGGATTGCCAAAAGGAAGCGGGGCCTGTTATGCATTGCCACAACAGCTATAGCAGCAGTTTGCATAGGATCATTCTGCTATTTCAATACATGTGAAACGCAATATTTTGACGAAGTGGTGGAGTTTTACGGGATTCCTGACGGGGTGGGAGATCCCTTAACAGAGGAGCAGCGGAAGGATAGGGCGGGATACTGGAGGATTGACGATTATCCCGGAAAACATCGATTGATATTGACATATGTGGATGCCTACGGTCAGCTGGAGCTTATGCGGCAGTACTCCACTGCCTATGATAGGATGCTTTTTCAGCCTGTGGCCCGCATAGAGTATTGCTACAAAAAGAGTAAGGATAAATTCCGCGCTCTTGGATCGGAGCGCTATAAATCGGAAAAGGAGCATGGCTTCCGGGAGCCGGAGAAGATCACTTATTATGCCAGCAATGGAAAGGTGCTTTTGGAGCTGAGCGGGGACGGCTATGAAAAGCTTAAGGTGGATTCCTACGCCTCGGAGGAGGCGGTACAGCTGCTGAATTCCACACTGTTTCGCTTTCCGGAGGGGCAGACTGCGGGAAACAACGTTACCTCATGGCGGCTGGAAAGCAGCTATGATTTTGACGGAAGACCGGCCCTGCGGAAGCTGAGCGCCGGTTTGTGCAATCTGTACGGCATCAACGGAGAAAGGTATACCTATGATACTGAGCGCAGGCTGGAGTCCATCTGTTATCTGGATGTAAATGGAATGCCTGCCTGTAATAAGCAGGGGATCATGCTGATCACCTTTCAGTACGATGAGGAGGGCGGCTGTAAGATTGCATATTACAGCGACGAAAGCGCAACAGAACGAACGGAAGGATTCCACGGTGTTTACTGCGAAGAGCTGACATATGATTCCAATGGAAATATAACGCAGCGGCAGCAGAAGGACAAACAGGGCAGCTGGTGCTGTGATGCGAACGGAGTATACAAATATATTTATGAGTATGACTATGAATATGAACCGGCACGGCTGAAATCAGAAGCCTATAAGGGAGTGGATGAACTGCCCGTGAGAATAAACGGCTGGGACAGCCAGACCATAGGTTTTTCCCTGGAAATGAAAGAAGAAACCAAAATTATTGAGGTTCTTCTGAATGACGAAAGGACTGCTCAGGCGGCAGACGGGAAAAATGGTGCGGCAGAGCTGTATGGGACGCAGGTTTGGAATAAAAGCAGCGTCAGGGAAGCCGGCAATTTATTCTACACCGGTTATGACGCGGCAAATAACCGGGGAGGCAGAGCAGATAACCAGGAAGGAGGTCAGGCAGATGATCAGGAAGGAGGCCGGACAAATAACCAGACGGGGAACCGCACAGACAGCCAGGAAGGGGGACAGGCCAATAACCTGGCAGACGATCAGGAGTATGACAGCGAAAGAAAGCGTAATTATACGAGAATTCGAAATACCATTGAAAACAATTCTCTTCTGATAGAATATCTTGATTACAGTAAAATCAATATCCAAAACGAATCGGGATATGCGAAAAAGAAAGTAGTGTATGACGAAAAAATGCGGGTCATAGAGGTGGCTTATCTGGATCTTAATGACAAACTCTGTCTTACAGAGGATGGTTATGCTGTGATAAGAACGCAATATCGATCAGAAGACGATGATAAAATAGAGTTTGTTGAGTATTGGGGCGCTGATGATAAACCGACAATGAATCAAAAGGAAGGATATTCCTATGTGCGTTTTCAATATGGCAGGCAGGGAGAGAGCCAGGTAATTACCAGCACTTTTTATGATTCTCTGGGACAACCCGTTTATCTTCCCGGGCTGGGATATGCGGCGGTGGAGCGGCTGTACGACAAAAGCGGTTTTTTGATACAGGAAACCTATCGGGATGAAAACGGTGTGATAACCTACAGAAATGACTATATGGTGGCGGAGATTCTGTATGAGTATGGGGATGACGGCAATTTGAGCCGTATATGGTATAAGGATGCAGAGGAAAGGCCCGCGAACCGCCTTGACACAGGATATTCGGTGGTTTACCAGGAATATGAGGCAGGACAGCTGGTGCGCCGGCGCTATGAAGGATACCGGAACGGCAGCCTGTGTCCTGTTCCGGATAAGACTACGGGAATATATGATACCGTATATCAATATACAAAGGGGAAACTACAGCAGGAGCAGTATTTTGACGATGAAGGAAGTCCTGCTCTTCGCAGTGATCTTGGCTGTGCGGCAATAAGCTATGAGTACGACGATAACGGGAATATATCATGCCGGCGATACTATGGCACGGACGGAAAGCCGATTCTGAGGAAGGATACCGGGTATGCGGTCATAAAATGCCAGTACAATGACGAGGAACAGTACAAGCTTTTTCAGTATCTTGGTGTGGACGAGCAGCCTGTTATCCATTCGGAAAAGCATTGTGCGGGAATCAGGGAGATTTATGAGGGCGATAATCTGGTGGAAATCCAGTATCTGGGATTGGACGGCAATCTGATGAACCGAAGCGACTACGGCATTGCCCGGGTATATAAAACCTATTACAACGATGGGAAGCAGAAAACGGAGGAATATTATAACTTCTCGGAATCTCAATGAATGTGATTCTAACTGAAAATTGACAACTGAAT
>CAJTVB010000038.1 GCA_910579755.1 uncultured Acetatifactor sp.
GCCAGGGCTATGTACCGGAAGGCGCTTACGCAGAGGCGGGCCAGGGCTATGCTCCGGAGGAAGCTTACGGGGAAGGCAGTTCCGGGGAACATAATGAGAACTCGCTGGCCGGGGACGAAGAAGAGCTGGATATCCAGGTGAAGACCATGGATGTGGGGCAATATAATACAATCAATCTCCAGGCTGAGCTGGCGGAGGGGTTGAAAGAAATCCTTGCGGAAGAAAACGCCGGAAAGGATAAAAATTCCGGCGGCCAGGAAGAACAGAATCCGGAGAAAAGGAGCACGTACGGAGAGCCTGCCGGAGATACCGGCCAAGAGGAGAAATCCGCCGGTTCGGGCAGGGACAGCGAAGGGGAGGTGCTGGAGGACTCGGAAGTATTCTTCGGGGAAACAGGAAATCTGGATCAGCTGGAGGAAACTTCTCTCCCGGTTGAAGGCCAGGCGGGCACTTCCTCGGAGGAAGATGCTGCCGGAAAAGAATTGGAGGAGGTTTACGCAAGAGCGAATATTGCCGGAACGGTATCGGCGGGGGCCGCAGAGCCAGATGCTCCCCAAGAGAAATCGGCTGAAGACTCCGGTGAAGGAGACACTGCAAAATCTGTTATGGAGCAGATGAGAAAAGAGAGCGAAGCAAGAGGAGAAGAGCAGGTGATGACTGCACAGCCTCCTAAGGCTCTGGCCTCGGTTCTTTCTCAGGAGGCCGACGGGCAGATCAGCTTCTTGGTTCCCGAGAACGAAGCCATGGAAAAACAGATTACAGGGCAGATGAACATAGAGGATATTTTGGCCGAATGGGAACGGATGAAGCAGGAAGGCGCCGCAAAGCGTGCTGAAGAGGTGCGCCAACGTGTCCTGCAGCATACAGGTGAGCTTTTCAACGAGTTTGAAGCCGCGGCGAGAGACGGCCTGCTGGAGAAGCTGGAGAACGAAAAGACGCCTGCAGCCGGCAGGCCGGGTGCGGCAGCAGGAAGACCGGGAGGAAGCCAGGGAGCCGGAGAGGAAGAGCTGGAGTATCTGGAGGAAATTTCCGGATCGGGCGCTGAGGAAAGTACAGAAGATACTTCAGAGGAAAATTCCGGAGAACCTCAGGAGGGAACCGGCGAAGACTTCCAGGAAGAAGAGCCGGAGTACATGGAGGAGCTTTCCGGGGAAGACTATGAAGAAGAACCGGAGGAAAACCCGGAGGAAAACCCGGAGGATATGGGGGAGCCTTCAGAGGAATCCGGGGAGCTTCTGGAGGAAGAGTTTGAAGAGGTTCTGGAGTACATGGAAGAGCCTTTTGAAGAAGACCTTGATGGGGAGCCGGAGGAATCCGGAGGAGCTCAGGAGGAGGCAGAAGAAGTCTTCGAGGAAGAGGTGTTGGAGTACATGGAGGAGTCTTCCGGGGAAGACTATGAAGAAGACTCGGAGAAAAAACAGGAGGAGGTCAGGGAGCCTTCAGAGGAATCCGGAGAGCCTTCAGAGGAATCCGGAGAGCCTTCAGAGGAATCCGGAGAGGCTCCTTCGGAGGCGCCCGTAGATACGACGGAGAGCTCTGGGAATACCTCGGCGAAGGGGGCGAAACGGCTTTCCCAAAAAAGAAAGGCTTCTAAAGGAGAGAAAACGGAGAAAGAGGCTGCCGGGGAGGCGGAAGAGGCGGCGGATGAAACCCCAAAAGAGAAAAAGCAGTCAGCGGATTTGGCAAATAAGGATGATTCCGTAGAACGGGAAAAGGCCAAGGTCAGGGCGCTGACTCAAGAGGAAAAGGAGCTGTTTGCCCCCTTTATTCAAAATCGTTCTGGAAGAGAAAAGCTGGTGAAGGCTATTGACAGCATCAGCCTGGCAGCATATACGGGAAACATTATCGTCACCGGCGAAGAAGGTATGGGCACCATTACCCTGGCCAAGAATCTGATACGGGAGGTTCAAATCACCGACAGCAATTTTTCCGGTAAGGTGGCCAAAATCACAGGCCAGGGGCTCAGCGCTCAGAAGGTGCCGGAGACGCTGAAAAAGGTTCGGAGCGGGGCTTTGATTATTGAGAAGGCATCAGGAATGGAGGGGGCCGCAATAGAGGAGCTTCGTCAGGGGCTTCAGCAGGATAGTCTGGGAGTCATCGTGCTGATGGAGGATACCCGGAGAGCCATGAACAAAATGCTGGAGGCTCACCCGGGTCTTGCGGAAAGCTTTACCGCAAGAGTGGATTTGGAACCCTTAAGCAACGATAAGCTGGTGGCCTTTGGAAAGCATTATGCCCGGGAAATGGAGTATTCCATTGATGACATGGGCGCGCTGGCTCTTCACACCAGGATCGAGGAGAGACAGACCATCGATCATGTGGTGACGGTGATGGAGGTCAAGCAGATCGTGGATGGGGCGATTCGCCATGCCAACAGGAAAACTTTGGGTCATTTCCTTGATATACTTTTCGCAAAGAGGTATGATGAAGAGGACATGATCATCTTGACGGAAAAAGATTTTGCATAACTGGAGGAGAGTATATGGAACGGGAAAAGGTCTTTATCTCGGAGGCAGATCAGTATCTGTTTTCCCAGGGAACCCACTATGATATCTACAAAAAGCTGGGTGCCCATCTGTCCTGTGAGGACGAAAAGGACGGAGTTTATTTCGGAGTGTGGGCGCCCAATGCCCAGGCGGTCCATGTGATCGGAAGCTTTAATGGGTGGAACGAGGGGAGCCATCCCATGGAAAAGCTGGGACCGGTAGGAATCTGGGGGCTGTTTGTTCCGGAGGCGGAGGAGGGAGATATGTATAAGTTCCTGATTACCGCATGGGACGGCAGAAAGCTGTATAAGGCGGATCCCTTTGCCAACTATGCGGAGTATCGCCCCGGTACCGCGTCTGTGGTCACGGATCTTTCCGGCTTTGAATGGAAGGACTCCAAATGGATGGATCAGCAGGATAAAAAGGATATGAACAGGGAACCCATGGCAATTTATGAGTGCCACATCGGCTCCTTTATGAAGCATCCTGACGGCACGGAGGGCTTTTACAATTATCGTCAGTTTGCAGACCGGCTGGTAGAGTATTTGAAGGAAATGAAATATACCCATGTGGAGCTGATGGGTATTGCGGAGCATCCCTTCGACGGTTCCTGGGGCTATCAGGTTACGGGCTATTATGCACCTACCGCCCGGTACGGAAGCCCTAAGGATTTTATGTATCTGGTAAATACGCTCCACCGGGCGGGGGTGGGTGTCATACTGGACTGGGTACCCGCCCATTTTGCTGCTGATGCCCACGGACTGGGAGAATTTGACGGGAGATGCATTTTTGAACATCCTGATCCCCGCAGGGGAGAGCATCCTGACTGGGGAACCAAGATCTTTAACTTCGGCAAGCCTGAGGTGAAAAATTTTCTGATTGCGAACGCCCTTTTCTGGAAAAGGGAATTTCACATTGACGGAATCCGGGTGGATGCGGTGGCTTCCATTCTTTACCTGGATTACGGAAAACAGGAGGGACAGTGGCTGCCAAACCAGTACGGCGGACATGAAAATCTGGAGGCTATAGAATTTTTCAAGCACCTGAATTCGGTGATGAGGGGCACGTATCCCGGGTTTCTGACCATAGCCGAGGAGTCCACTGCCTGGCCCAACGTAACCGGAAAGATCGGCGGGGACAGTCTGGGCTTTGCCTTCAAGTGGAATATGGGCTGGATGCATGACTTCTGCGAATATATGAAGCTGGATCCCCTGTTCCGCAAGGGGAACCATT
This sequence comes from uncultured Acetatifactor sp., assembly GCA_910579755.1. Taxonomy (GTDB): domain Bacteria; phylum Bacillota; class Clostridia; order Lachnospirales; family Lachnospiraceae; genus Acetatifactor. Next base: position 3,720 of record CAJTVB010000038.1, read on the forward strand.
ATAAAATGACCTTTGCTATGAGCTACAATGAGAGCGAAAAATATATTCTCCCTTTGTCCCATGACGAAGTGGTGCATCTGAAGTGCTCCATGGTGAATAAGATGCCGGGATATCCTGCAGACAAATATGCGAACCTGCGGGCAGGCTACACCTATATGTTTGGTCATGCCGGAAAGAAGCTGCTGTTTATGGGACAGGATTTCGGACAGGAGCGGGAGTGGAGCGAGGCCAGGGAGCTGGACTGGTTTTTACTGAATGAAAAAAATAACCAGGGACTGAAAAATTATGTAAAGGAGCTGCTGAAGCTTTACCGCAAATATCCGGCGCTCTATGAGCTGGATGACAGCTGGGCGGGATTTGAGTGGATGAATGCGGACGACGGCGAAAACAGCGTTTATTCCTTTGTGAGAAGATCCTCCAGGGGAACCAATAATCTGTTGTTTGTGCTGAATATGACCCCCATTAAACGGGAGGGATACCGGGTGGCAGTGCCCGCAAAGAAAAAGTACAGACTGCTTCTGAACAGCGACGAGGAGCGGTTCGGCGGCTGGGGGAATAAAATTCCTGCGGAAATTATGGCGGAGGAAGAGCCGTTCCACTTCCACGAGTATTCCTTTACTATGGATCTTCCCCCCTGCGGAGCGGCGATATTTGTGTTTTAAGTCATAGACCATTTCCGGCCGGGGTAAAGAAAGTTATGTTTTTTACCGAAATAAAAGGTGAACGCGATTCCGCGTTCACCTTTTTAAGCGGGATCAGCGTAATGCGGGATCATTCATTTTTGATAGAACGGACAGGGTGAGGAGAAAGCATTTTGAGAATAACACAATACCAGCAGCCATCGGTGGAAACCGACCATAAGAATGATGTCAGAACGAAGGGGGCAGGGCAGAACACCGCCGCCCAGGCTCCCCAGGACAGCTATTTTGCCCAAGGCCCTCAGCAGTGGACCGAGCAGACCGGCAGGCAGACAGGAAAAGGGAAGAGCCTGATCGAGATCCAGCAGGCAGCGGAGAATATTGACGTGGAAGTGAGCCGGGACTATATGACGCTTATGTCAAATACCATGTCGGAAGAAGACTATGCAAAAATGCAGGAGAAAGGCTTTGACTTCAGCGGCATGGATCCAAAGGAAGCGGTGACCATCGTAGATAAGATTAAAGCAGAGCTGGTCCGGGCAGGAAAGAACATAACGGGCTATACGGACGATCTGGATATGGAGGCGCTGGCGGAAGTTCTGGGAAGTGATGCGGCGGCACAGGCTGTGGCTAAGAGCTTTCAGGAGGCAGATCTGCCCCTGACCCGGGAGAACCTGGATAATGTCGCCAGGGCCTGGACTATGGCTCAGGAGCTTGAGCCCCTTGATGAGGGAAGCATGCGCTATCTCATAGATAACGAAATGGAACCGGAGATCTGGAATCTTTACCTGGCCCAGAACAGCGGCGCCGGAGCGTCAGGAGGCGGAACGGCCCGGTTTTATCAGGAGGATGTACAGGGATACTATACCAGAAGCGGCGCCGGTCCTCAGGGAGAGGCCTTTCAGGAGCAGATTGACAGAATCATAGAACAGTCGGGCCGGGACGTGGATGAGACCTCCCGGGAGGATGCCAGGTGGCTTTTGGAAAAGGGGCTGCCTCTTACAGGGGAGAATCTGGACAGAATGGAGGAGCTGAAAGGGACAGAGCTTCCTGCATCAGCCGAGGACTTTGGGGAGGCGGCGGCATCGGCCACAGCCAGGGGCATAGATCCTGTCCACGGTTCCCTGTCCGGGGAAGGTCCAAATTCCGGGAACTTATATGAGCGGGCCGTGGAGCTGGCGGAATATTATCAGAGCAGCCAGGTCTGGGAGGACGCTGCGGGAGATATCACGGCAAGACGCCAGCTGGAGGAAATCCGGCTGCGCATGACGGCGGAGGTAAACCTGCGGCTGTTAAAAAGCGGTTTTTCCATTGACACGGAGCCCATGGAAAAGCTGGTGGAGGCGCTGAAGCAGGCGGAGAGCCAGCTGGCAAGGCAATATTTCCCGGATGATGAACAGGCCGTGGAAAAGTACCGTCTGCTGAATACGGCGGAAAACGTTATCGACAGTCTGCCTGGGCTGCCTGCCCAGGTGCTGGGGACCTATGCCGAGGGGCGGACGGGAGCTTCCCTGGAGGAATTTCACCGGGAGGGCCGGGCGCTGCAGGAGACCTATGCGAAAGCCGGGGAGAGCTACGAGGCACTGGGAACCGCTCCCAGGGCGGATATGGGCGACAGCATCCGGAAGGCCTTTGCCAATGTGGATGATATTTTGCGGGAGCTGGGACTTGAACCCGGGGAGGAAAACCGCAGAGCAGTGCGGATTTTAGGGTACAACCGCATGGAGATTACACAGGAGAATCTGGAGGCGGTGATGGAGGCGGACAGACAGGTGCAGTCCGTAATCAACAGACTGAACCCTGCCGCCGTGCTGAAAATGATACGGGACGATGTAAATCCTCTGGAGAAAAGCTTTGAGGAGCTGGAGGAATATTTTGACAGTCTTCCTGAAGAATATCACCGGGAGTCGGAGAGCTACAGCCGTTTTTTGTATGGACTGGAAAAAAACAAAGCAGTGACGGAACAGGAGAGAGAAAGCTATATCGGCATTTACCGTCTGGTGAGACAGATCGAAAAAAGCGACGGAGCCGTGGTGGGAGCGTTGGTCAATACCCAGGCCCAGCTGCATTTTTCCAATTTACTGTCCGCAGTCCGCAGCGGAAAGGTAAAGTCTCTGGATCGGAAGGCGGAGGACCAGTTGGGTACCGTTACGGAGCTGGTGCGGAAGGGAGAAAGCATATCCGACCAGATCGGCAGAGCCTTTGTAAAGGATATAAAAAAAGTATTGACAGAGGTGTCGCATTCTGATGAGGCTGTGAAGGAATACAACAGGGAACAGCTGGAGGAAGCCAGAAAAGCTGTGGCCTCGGCGGAGCAGGAAGTCGCTGCAATGCTTCAGCGGGGAGAGCTTCCGGCCAACGCGGATCATCTTGCGGCAGCCCGGGCGTTGGTTCAGGGTACTGAGAATTTGTTTGACACGGGAAAAAGAGGAAGGACCGGAGGGACTGGCGGCCAGAGGAGAGGGCAAAATGTGACGGATATGTCCGATTCTACGAAAACGAATTTGACAGAAATGTCGAAAACGGATACGCCGGAAGCCGGGGCGGCTTGGGAAGAAGCGGGAAAAAGTGTAAGCGCCGGACAGGAGCTTTGGAGGCTGCTGGAGCAGGGGGATGTGTTCGAGGCGGAATACGCCCAAGCGGTGGAGGATTCTGTCTCTGTCCTGGAAGAGGCCGTTTTGGACGCGGATTCCAGCATGGATGTGCGCAGAATGCAGCTATGGCATAAACAGCTTACCGTGGCAGGGAGCCTGGCAAAGCAGCAGGAATTTTTTATCCCCATGTACATAGGAGACACCTTGTCCAGAGTGCATCTGACTCTGGACCGGGGAAGCGGCAGGATGGGTACGGTGGATATCGGGGTACATTTATCGGAAGGGGATATTCATGCCCGGTTTGGACTGGAGGAAGGAAGGCTGCAGGGAATTTTTACGGCCGGGGACAAACAGGAGGTTATGAATTTGCAAAAAATCGCCGATACCTTTAGAAAGGAAGCGGAGAGCAGCTGGACGGTGGGAAGCATCAGTATTGTTACCACAGATGTCGGGGCTGCCATAAATCGCACCAGGACAGAAGGAGATACCGGCGCCGACAACGGGGAACTGTTCCGCGTGGCCAGGGTATTTCTGGAGACAGTCCGGCAAGGAGAAACAAATTATGAGGATTAATTACAACGTGTCGGCTATGCTGACCAATAATGCACTGGCAAATAACGACAGCCTTCTGGCGAAGTCTCTGGAGAGACTTTCGTCCGGCCTGAAGATCAACCACGCCAAGGATAATCCAGCGGGGCTGGCCATGGCCAAGAGGATGGATGCCCAGCTGGCGGGGCTGGCCATGGCAAATCAGAATGCCAGCGACGGAGTTTCCGTTATCGAGATCGCGGACGGCGCCATGACAGAGATCAGTGAAATGCTTCAGCGGATCAATGAGCTGGCCATCAAAGCCGCCAACGGTCCCCTGTCCGATAAGGACAGAGCCACCATTCAGGAGGAGGTGGAAGAGCTTCAGGAGGAGATCACCCGAGTGTCCGAAACCACGGAGTTTAACGGCATGAAGCTGCTCAACGGCGACTTTGACATGAAGGGCTTTACCAACAATCTGGATATAAAGGTAAACGGATATGCACCCAAGATACCGGAAAAGGTGTATACCATCAATTCCCTTACCATAACGGCGCCCATGCCCGAACCGGATCCGGCGGCGGGGGAGACCGAGGAGATCACCAGCAACGACGCGGCGATCATAGACAAGGGATATCAAATCGATGTGAATAATATAGAACTGGGACCGGAGTTCCCTGCCGGAGTCAGGGCTTCCGTGAGGGACAATATCGTGACCTTCAAGAATGACACGGGCTTTGAGCTGAGGCTGGATATTTCCGGGCTGGATCTGCAGCCGGGGGACACGGTGACCTTTCCCGCAACCGGCGCCAAAATGGAGATTGCCAGCGGCAATTCCAATATTGGGGATATTACGGTGAATGTGCTGAATCCTGATTATGACGACTGCTCCATCGGATCCATTACCGTGAATGTGGATAATACCGCCGGAACCAAGGAAGTGAAAATGACTCTGGGGCCCGATTTCCCGGAGGGGGCTTCCTATTCCCTGAACGGTGATATTGTATCTATCGTGGACGCGGAGGGTCAGCCTATCATGGATTTGGATATATCAGGCGTGACGGCATCCGCTACCTATGCGGGCACGGGAGCGGCGGACGGACTGGCGGTGGATGTTACCGGAATCGGCGCCATGAGGCTTCAGATCGGCGCCAACGAGGGCCAGATCCTGGCCATGGATATCCCCGGCATCACCTTGAAAAACATGGGAATCGAGGAGCTGGATGTGAGTACAAAGCGCGGTGCACTGGATGCTATTGCCAGGGTGGACCATGCTATCAGCTATCTGTCCAGCGTCCGTGGAAAGCTGGGAGCATATCAGAACCGGCTGGAATCCTCCATTAATAATCTGGATGTGATCTACGAAAACCTGACGGGGGCTTATTCCCGGATCATGGATGTGGATATGGCGGAGGAGATGACGAACTATACTACCTACCAGGTGTTGACCCAGGCAGGAACCTCCATGCTGGCCCAGGCCAATGAGCGTCCCTCCCAGGTGCTGCAGCTGCTGCAGTAAAACAAAATGACCGGAAGGGCTTTAGAGGGCTGCCAGAAAAAGGGGTTTTATGACCAGAGAACAAAAACAACAGTTTACATTAAGGATTACACAGGCGAATTCCACGGAAATGGTAGTGATCCTGTATGAAATGCTTCTTTGCTACATGGATGAGGGCAGAAATGCCCTTAACAGTAAGGATCGGAACGGCTTTCGGGAGGCTATGCGCAAAAGCAGAGCGTGTCTGGGGGAGCTGATGAACTCTCTGCGGCTGGAATACGAGCCGGGACCGTCGCTTCGTCAGCTGTATCTGTTCTGCATTCGGAGACTGGCTTGGGCAGAAGGTCGTGAAAAGGAGGACCCGCTGAGCGAGGTCGAGCGGGTCATTGTTCCTCTCAGAGATGCTTACGGACAGATCGCGGCCCGGAACCAAGCCGGGCCGGTCATGAAAAATTCTCAGACAGTTATTGCGGGGCTGACCTACGGAAAAAATTCTCTAACCGAAAACATGGCCGACCAGGGCACGGGCCGGGGAATGTACGTTTAGAGATTCGTCGGCGCATTGCATTTCCCGTGCGGCTACATTCAGAAGATGCTTGTATCTCTTCTGGAGAGAATTGATCTCATAAATATAACTGTCGATCAGAGTTTCATCCAGTGCGTTGTCAAAACCCGCATAGGCCATGTCCAGGGCCCGGCGGGTTTTTTCTATGGAATCCTGCAGCGCCACGGGAGAAAGATCTTCCTCCGGCATAGAGCCTGTCTCTCTTTTTTGACTAAAAAACATTTTCATGGCAGTGTGGTCCTTTCCATTGGGTTGTTACAAGTATAGACGCTCTGCATGAAAATTATTCCAATTTCTTTAAAGATGAATAATTTTCGAATATATCTCTTTAAAAGGACATAGTGTATAGTAAAAGGATAACGGCTCAGACACATGGAGATTGTCTGAAGCGTAATGGAAAAGATGCGGGCGGAAAATATGTGGGGAGAGTGGACGGGAGGTGCCGCTATACTGGCGGTCTGCGTACTGGCGGTGCTTGTGGGAATCGTCAGGAAAAAAATGGAGTGGCTTCTTAATGTGTTTATGCGGAGTGTTCTGGGCACCATAGCCATTTATTTTATCAATGCGGCCCTGGCGGGAGCGGGCATAGACCTGGGAATCGGCATCAATGCACTGACTGTATTGACATCCGGAATCCTTGGATTTCCGGGGCTTGCGGTGCTTTACGGAATCGGGATCTATAAAATTTTGTAGACATTTGACAAAAAATAATTTTTTTTCGTTACCTACTTGCCAACGGAGTTAATACCGGTTATAATCCGCTTACAACCTTTGAGCAGGGCAGCTCAGAAATTTCAAAAGTATTCAGATTTTCAAAATACTCAGGTTTTCTTTGGGGCAGATTCCGCCTCGGGATTCAAGTACAAAACAGGATAAAGGAGATGGTGTATTGGCAGCGTTGTGCGTGTTGCTGACAGCGGCGTGCGGATACGATTATCGAAAGAGGCGTATTCCGAATTATTTGATTGCAGCTGCAGCGTTTCTGGGAGCGGGATGGCGCTTTCTGTCGGAAGGCGGAGGAGGTATTTTTTCCTTCGGGGCGGAGGCGGCTCTCATAATGTGCCTGTTGTATCCCTTTTTTCGGATCGGGGCAGTGGGGGCCGGGGACGTAAAGCTGTTAGGGGTGACCGCAGGGTTTCTTCCCTTCGAAAAGATCTTATGGTTCTTATTTTTTTCTATGCTGATCGCAGTGATATTTTCAATGGTAAGGTTTATGAAACAAAAGGATGCAAAAGAGCGGCTGGAGTATCTGCTGGCATACCTGGCGGGTGTTGCCGTAAGCGGCAGATGGCGGCTCTACATGGAGGATGCGGAGGAGCGGCGTCGGACAGGGATCTGTCTTTCCGGCCCGGTATTCTTAAGTCTGCTTCTGTATTTGGGAGGTGTCTATTGAAGGATGTATTGAAAGAAGAAAACGGAAGGACGTTGGCCCTGTGTGACACAGAAGAGGAATATGCTCAGCTTATGACGGAGTTTTTAAGGAAGAACAGGGAGCTTCCCTGGGAGATCCATACCTACACGGATGCGCAGGAAATGCTGAAGCAGGAAAAATCCGCGGCAATGGTGGTAGTTTCCGAGTCGGCATATTGTGAGGCACTGCAATCTGTCTGTCCCGGAAGGCTTGTGGTGTTGAGTGAGAGCGGAGTGGTCAGGTGGGAAAATATATTTTATGTGGATAAGTATCAGCGGGCGGAGGATGTGCTTACACAGCTGCTGGCGATCTACGTGGAGTTTGCGGATACACCCCTGCCAAGGCTTGGAAAAAAGTGCAGCGCTGTGCTGATCGGAAATTATACACCGATACACCGCAGTATGCAGACCTCTTTTGCACTGACAATGAGCCAGCTGCTGGCACGGGAGCATTCCGTTCTCTACCTGAACTTTGAGCACTATGCCGGAATCTCTGAGCTGCTTTTAGATATGCAGACTCTGGATTTGGCGGACCTGCTGTACTTTCTGGGGGCGGAAAAGGAAAAATTCCGACTCCGCATGCGGACCATGCTGAAGCGTATCGGAAATCTTGACTATATTCCGCCTATGAAATCCGGACAGAATCTGTTGACCGTGCCGGCGGCAGAATGGCTGGGGCTTCTGCGTAAAATAGACGAGCTGGGGGAATACGAATATGTGATTCTGGATTTGAGCGAGAGCATGCAGGGACTTTTTGATATTCTGCGCCAATGCCGGCAGATTTACACACTGACTCAGGAGAACCGGGTCGCCCGAAGTAAACTGCTTCAGTATGAACAGATTTTGGCGCTGTATGAGTATGACGATGTGCTGGAAAAGACAAAATGCCTGAAGCTTCCTCACATCCGCAAGGTTCCGGAGGAGCTGGAACAGCTGACGAAGGGGGAACTGGCCGGGCTGGTACGCGACCTGCTGAAAGAGCTTTGAGAGGGAAGGCAGCGAGACCAGCGGGATTTAGCGGGGCAGGAGGCTGCGGTGATGTTGGGGGGCGGTGGGGCCGGGAAATGCAGTGATGCCGGGGATATAGGATTGGAGACATTTAGGCGGGGAATGGACTGGCCTGCGGTATCGGAAATAGACAGGAGATACAATGGAATACTTGGAATTAAAAAAAGAGTTGCGCAGGAAGATTCAGGAGCGCATGGATTACATGAAGGATTACACCGACGTGGAGGTGGAGGAAGCCATCGATGAAGCCATAACAGGACAAAAGGATTTGGTGGCATGCCCGGTGGAGATGCGCAGACGCCTGCGGAAGGAATTGTTTGATTCCCTGCGCCGTCTGGATCTGTTGCAGATTTTTGTGGAGGACAGCACGGTAACGGAGATCATGGTCAATGGAAAAGACCATATTTTTGTGGAGCGGGGAGGAGGGCTGCAGGAGCTGGATATAGCCTTCGAATCCACGGAAAAGCTGCAGGATGTAATTCAGCAGATTGTTTCGGGCTGCAACCGGGTGGTGAACGAGGCCTCGCCGATTGTAGACGCCAGACTTTCCGACGGTTCCAGGGTTAACATTGTTATGAATCCAGTAGCGCTGAACGGTCCCATTGTAACGATCAGAAGGTTTCCGGAAAAGCCGGTGACTATGGAGCAGCTGCTTCGATGGTCGTCCATTTCGCAGGAGGCGGCGGAATTTCTCAAAAGGCTGGTGAAGGCCGGGTACAATATTTTTATCAGCGGCGGAACGGGAAGCGGCAAGACCACCTTGCTAAATGTGCTGTCTCAGTATATTCCCCGGGAGGAGAGAGTGATCACCATTGAGGACAACGCCGAGCTTCAGCTTCAGGGCCTGTCCAATCTAGTACGACTGGAGACCCGGAACAGCAATGTGGAGGGATGCCGGGAGATCACCATTCGGGAGCTCATCCGCACATCTCTGCGCATGCGTCCTGACAGGATTATCGTGGGGGAGGTGAGAGGAGCGGAAGCTATTGATATGTTGCAGTGTATGAACAGCGGCCATGACGGAAGCATGTCCACCGGACATGCCAACAGCGGAAGGGATATGCTGTCCAGGCTGGAAAATATGGTTCTTATGGGAATGGAGATACCTCTTATGGCTATCCGGCAGCAGGTGGCTTCAGCCATTGACGTTATCGTGCACCTGGGGAGGCTTCGGGACAAATCCAGGAGGGTTCTGGAGATTACGGAGGTGTTGGAGTGCAGGGATAATGAAATTATACTGAATCCACTGTTTGTATTTGAAGAGGCGGGTGAGGATGATGAAGGACACATTATTGGCAAACTTCAAAAAAAGAGTGAGCTGCTTCGGGAGGATAAGCTTAAGGCGGCAGGACTATTATGACCAATGCTGGAAAAAGGGGGAGAGGACAACGGCGGTTGTGCTTTCCGGTTTGGCGGTTTGCCTTCTGGCATGGTTTTTTTACAGAAGTCTGTGGGCAGCGATTCCTCTTTCAGCGGCCGGCGTGCTCTGCTTTTGCGGGATCCGGAGAAAAAGCCATGAAAAGGCCGGAGAAGAGCTGGGAGATCAGTTCCGGGAGTGTATTTTGTCGGTGGCGGCGGCACTGCAGGCCGGATATTCTGCAGAAAACGCTTTTCGGGAGTGCAGGAAGGATATGGAGTTGATGTATGGAAGGGATGCCATGATTTGCCGGGAGCTATTGCTGATTCACAGGGGGCTGGATATCAACATTACCCTGGAGGAGCTTCTGGCAGATATGGGACGGCGAAGCGGCAGTGATGAAATCAGACAGTTTGCGGAAGTATTTGCAGCCGCCAAAAGAAATGGCGGTAATTTGTCTGAAATCATCAAAAGCTCGGCAGCGCTGATCGGGAGAAAAATAGAAGTAAGACAGGAAATCCGGGCCATTTTGGGGGGACGGAAAATGGAGCTGTCCATTATGAAAGGAATGCCTTTTGCCATTTTGACTTATATCAGTTTCTCTAATCCCGGGTATTTTGACAGGCTGTATCATAATCCACAGGGAATCATAATTATGACCGGGTGCCTGGGTATTTATCTTGTCGCTTTTGTGCTGGGAGAGTGGATTATGGAGCACTTGAGGGCGGAGCTGGAATAAAGGCTGTTGTTATAGTGATGGGCGGATAAACGATTATGGGAAAAGAAGCGGATGGAGGCAGCATGGACGGACGGGAACACGATATGAAAAAAGGTCTTTTTTCTATATTTTACAATATGGCCCTGTTTCTCTATAAAAAGGCCTGTACATGGGGACTGCCTTTGTTTTCTTCCCGGCAGGTAGAGGCAGACTTGATGCAGCTGCACCCTGGAGAAAATATTGAATGGGTCAAAACGAACTATTATGTTAAAAAGCTTGGAATGATCTTGGGAATTTTACTGATTGGCGGAGCTCTGGGCATTGCGGTCAGACTCAGTGCGCTGGGAATGTCGCTGCTGGATCAGGATGGCAGGCTCACCAGAGGGGGCTGTCTGGACGGAGCAGTGGAATGGCAGCTTATTGCGGATGATGGAACCGGCAGGCGGGATATTCGTCTTTTGCTGTTTCCCAGGACACTGACAGAAGACGAGGCGGAGGAAATGTTGTTGCGGTTCCGAAGAGAGCTTCCAGGAAACATTCTGGGTAAAAACCAGGATTTACAGCATGTAACTTTTCCGCTGGAGCTGCGGGACAGCTATGAGGGATATCCCTTTTGGGTAGAGTGGGAGAGCAGCAGGCCTGAAATTTTGGATTATGAGGGGAATCCCTGTGAGACAAAGGCAGAGGAGAGGGTGACGCTTGGGGCGGAAATTGTATATGCTCAGGGCGGATACAGCTGGAAAGAGAATATTTCCGTAACTGTGGTTCCCCCTGGACTTACACCGGAAGAGCAAAGCTACAGGGAATTGGAAGAATATCTGACAATCCTGGAGCAGGAGGAGCGTGGAGAAGAGACTTATCAGCTGCCCTCCAGCTGGCGGGGCAGAGATCTCCAATGGCGTCTGAGAGTGGAGGACAACAGTCTGCTGCTTTGGGCGCTGGCGCTTGCGACGTCGGTTCTGATCTGCCATCTCTCCGACAGAGATCTTCATGAACGTCTGGAAAAAAGGAAAAAGAAGCTGAAACAGGAATATCCGGACGTGGTGTACAGGCTTGTGCTTCTTGTGGGGGCCGGGATGACGATCAGGGGAGCTTTTCAGAAAATGGCAGGAGACTATGAAAGGAAATGTAAAAAAGGAATCAAGGTCAGACCGGCTTGGGATGAGATTTTGTATACCTGCAGGGAACTTAGGGCAGGAGTATCGGAGGGGGCCGCCTATGAGCATTTTGGAAAGCGGACAGGACTGCGGGAGTATGTCCGGCTGAGCGGATTGCTTGCGCAGAATCTGAAAAAAGGAAACAGCATGCTTTTGGAACGGCTGCGGGAAGAGGCTGAGAAGACCGGCGAAGAGCGGCTTCTTCAGGGAAGGCGCCTGGGGGAGGAAGCAGGGACTAAATTATTGGTGCCCATGGTATTGATGCTGGCGGTGGTAATGGTGATGATTATGGTTCCGGCTTTTGGAATCTTGTAAACAGAAATATTGATTGGTATGCGCAAGAGGGTGTGTAACTCGCTCTATAAGCGCTCGGGGGTATACATATGAACAACTTAAAAAATTTTACCCAATTTATCGGGGAAGAAGAAGGTATGGGAACCGTAGAGATTATATTGATCATCGTGGTGCTTGTCGGTCTGGTAATTATCTTCAAGGGACAGATTGTCAGCATAGTAAACAGTCTTTTTGAAAAAATTACAGATCGGACGGGAAAGTTTTAGTGAAAAGAGAAAATGCATACCTGACAGTTTTTTTGACGCTTTGTCTGACGTTTATTTTGCCCATATGCCTGACGCTGATAGACGGCGTCAGGTGGAGTGGAGCCAGATTGGAGGCGGCTTGTGCGGCGGAGGCGGGGCTGCATAGCATTATGGCGGAATACCATCGGGAATTGTTGGAGCAGTACAATCTTTTTGCAATTGACTCTTCCTATGGCACATCTTTTTGCGGAAAACGGAATACGGAGGCTCATCTGATGGAATATCTGAGAAAAAATTTATCCTCGGAGGACCTGTTTTTATCCGATTTTTTGTATGGTGATTTTTTCGGATTAAAGCCTGAGGATGCGGAGCTGACAGGTGTGTCGATTCTGACGGACCAAAAGGGCGGAGTGTTTCGGAAAAGAGCTGTGGAAGCATTGGGAGATGATATCGGGCTGGGACTTTTAGAAGAATTGAAGGAATGGCTTATGGTCATAGAGGGCAGCGGTCTGGAGGAAGGAAATCCGGAGGAGCTTCAGGAGAGTCTTGAACAGCAGATTCAGAACTTTAACGGCAAAGAGATACAGCTTCCGGACGGAGAAACTGCGGTATTGGAGGTGGAGAATCCCACAGAAGTATTGGCAAGGAAACGGAAGCTGGGAATTCTGAGGCTGGTGACGGAGGAAGAAACAATTTCGCAAAATAGCATAAACCCAGAGGAACTGGTTATGAACCGCATGGGCCAGGGGATGGTCAATGTGGGGAATCTGGAGCAGGCGCTCTCCGAGGGGGATGGATTGATGGAGCGGTTTCTTTTTCAGGAATATCTGCTGCGCTATATGGGGCATTACGGAAGTGAACATGAGAAGGATGCGCTTCGCTATCAGATAGAATACCTGATTGCAGGAAATGGAAGTGATACTGATAATCTGCGGAGTGTGGTAAACCGCCTGTGTATCTTGAGGGAAGCTGCCAACGCCATGTACCTTTTGTCTGATCAGGTAAAGATGGAGGAGATCAGGATTGCGGCGGCTCTGGCCTGCAGCCTTTTGGCAGTGCCTGAGCTGACCCCTCTGCTGGAGGGAGTGATCGTGCTGGGCTGGGCGTATGCAGAGAGCATTTATGATGTGAAATCCCTGTTGTCAGGGGGAAGGATTCCTTTGATAAAGGACAGCGACAGCTGGCACTATGGATTGGGAACGGCTTTACGGGGTGAGCTGCAGGAAGAAACGGAAGGTGGACAAGGACTGTCTTACGATGACTATCTGAGAGTATTTATGCTGATGACAAATCTGGACACTTTAACCGGAAGGGCTATGGACATGGTGGAAGCCGATATTCGCATGTGCCGGGGCAACAGATTATTCAGGCTGGACGGATGCTATGACCGGATCAGAGTCTGCATCCGAATTCGGGGTGTCTGGGATGATGGCTTCGAGATCATAAGGGAAAAAGGTTATGACTAAAAAAGATTACGGCATAGGAGGGCGGGCAGTGATGGATCTTTTATGGAGCGGCGGAATTTATAGTAATCTAAAAAAATTTAAAAAGCCTTCTCCGGCACTGAAAAAATATATTCCGGATCTTGCCCGAGATCCGGCGGGCACAGTAAATTACTCAAACTGTTTTGCCCAAAAGAGCTGCTGCATAAAGGATCTGTCACTGCCTGTCTTGTTTTCCGGGCAGGTAAAGGCCAGTATGACCGTTGAAGCGGCCTTGGTATTGCCGCTGCTTTGTTTTTTTATTTTAAATCTCAGCTGTGCTGTTGAAATGGTTCGACTCCACAATAATGTACAGATGGCATTGTGGGATACGGGAAGCCGTCTCGCCATCTATGGATATGATCTGGAAGGCAGAGAGGATGCGGCGTCGCTGTTTTCGGCATTTTATATAAAAAGCAGAATAAGGGCTTACTTGGGAGAAGGATATCTGGAACAGTCGCCCATGAGAGGGGGAATCGATGGACTGCATTTGTGGGAGAGTGGTATGTTTACGGAATCCGACCAGCTGGATATTAGCGCCACATATCAGGTGTCGCCATGGTGTTCTCTGGCGGCGTTTCCCTCATTTCGAATGTCAAACCGCTTTTGCATTCATATCTGGAGCGGCTACAGGATTCCGGAAGAGTCCCGGGATACTATATATGTGTATGTAGCAGAGCACGGAGAAGTGTATCACATATCCCGGGACTGTACCCATCTGACGCTGTCGGTACGGCAGACATTGAGAGCCGGCCTGGAGACCCTGAGAAATCAAAATGGAAGGAGCTACAGGGCATGCGGAAAATGTGCAGCGGCAGAAGGCGGGGCAACGATATTTGTGACAAAGGAGGGAGAGCATTATCATGCGAGCGCGTCCTGCCCCGGGTTGAAAAGAACAGTATATATGATTCCAAAGGATCAGGCGGCCGGTTATAGAATGTGCAGCCGCTGTGGGGGAGGGTAAAAAGACATGTGGAGAAACATATTGGCGGCCTGCTGGCTTACGATTTTGAGTATATGGGATATAAGGTACAAAAAAGTACCTGTGTGGATGTTGGGAACGGGGGCCGCGGCAGCGGGGGCGGCATTGTTGTATGAAATCGCGGAAGCTGCTTTTGACCCGATCAGTATATGCATAGCGATGCTTCCGGGAGCGGTTCTTATGACGGCGGCACTTTATACCGATCATGCAGGCTGGGGTGACGGAATAGTGATGTTGATTTTGGGGGCAAGTTTAAAAAGAGAAGAGAGCCTGCTTGCCTTTTGCGCGGGCCTTGGATTGGCGGCTTTGTTTTCTCTGAGCCTCCTGGTCCTGCGCAGGGCAGACAGGAAAACCCGGTTACCCTTTCTTCCGTTTTTGGCTCTGGGAATGTTGATTTGCATTATAGGCAAAGGCTTTTTAGGGTGGTGAATGCAGGAAGTGTGTGTCGGGTGAGCGGCGGTATCTGGTTTGGGAGGGCATAGGAAGGAGGTTTTACGAAGAAGGCTTTATGAAGAAGGTGGCAGCATATTTTACGGTGGAGGCAGCTCTGATAATTCCCATAGCGATCAGCGTTATGTTTTTTCTGATCGTTATGTTCTTTTACCAATATGACAGATGCCTCATGGAACAGGATTTGGGGATGATGACTCTGCGGGCGGCTGCAGCTATGGGTGAGAAGCAAGAAGAGATCGCGGAAAAACTGCAGTCAGACATGAAAAGCTTCAGCAGAAAAAGGTATATTTTGTGGCAATTTACGTCAATGGATATGAAAATGGAACATGGACAGATAGAGGTGGAAGCATCGGCAAAACTGACATTTCCTCTTGCAGAGTGGAATCTGCTGCGGGACAGGAACGTATGGAATGCGGAGGCCGGATATAAAAATACCCGGATTTCACCGGTGTTTTTTATTAGACAGTATCGTAAACTGGTAGGAGGAGATTGAAATGCAGACAGAATATGTGAGAAGTCTGAATTGTAATTATGAAAGAGTATTTTTAGAGGAAAAACCACAGGAGAAAAAATACCAGTATTGTATTCTGGGCAGAGGCGGCATAAAGGGATTGCTTTCCTGCAGTCTCCGATATATTAATGGCCAGGCTTATCTGTACTATGATATTTCTTCAAAACAGAATATTGCGCAGCTGTATGGAAATCGGTGCATCAGCAGGGAATGGGTAAAGGACTTTCTCTGGAGCTTTTGGCAGATCAGGCAGGAGCTGGAGCGCTTCCTTTTGGATGCAGGCAATGTGCTGTGGTATCCCCAGCAGATTTTCCAGGATCTGGAAAGCAATGTATTTTCCTTTTTGTATATTCCATATTATAAAGGTGAGAGCAGCTTTGGACATTTGCTGGAGTTTTTGGCGGAGCATATTGACTACGGAGACGAAGTGTTGGCGGACTGCGTATACCATATGTATGAGCAGCTGGAGCGCAGCGGTGATGTATATTTGGATGCCCGGATTTTTGAAGATGCAAAATGTCTGGAATTGCCTATAAAGCTTCAGGAGAAGGAACAGACGGAAGAAACCACGGATCAGGGGGAGGAATTACCCGGAGAATTGGTATCAGAAAATAGATGCGTAAAGGGAGAAGGCGGAAGAGAAAAGAAGGATAATAGAAGAATAAAGGTATTGGGCGGCAAAAATAATAAAGAGGAAGGTGAAGAAAGACGGGAGGCGAATCGGGAAAGCGCAGAAAACGAAGGAGAAAGCAGAAAAGCTGACAGATACAAAGAAGCTGCCGGTGCAGAGAAAAGAGAAACCGGCGAAGAAATGCGGTTAATCAGCAGAGAAAGAGGAGAAAACGGAAGAAACAAGAGGCTGGACAGCATAAACCGGGAGGAAGAGTGCAGAAATCCGGAAGACATAGGCAGTGAAAAAAGGGAGGATAGAAAAAAGATATTTGGATTTTGGGAAAGCAGGAGGAAAAGAAACAAGGAGAATCGAGAGGACTATATAGAAAGTATGCAGGAAGCTATGGGTGGATATGAAGGCTTCGCTGTGGCCGAGGAGACGAAATACGAAAAGGGCACTGAAGAGGAGGAATTTGGACAGACGATATTTATGGAGGAAAAACCCGAACAGGAAAAGTATATCCGGCGGCTGTACACCTCTGAAGGAAAGGTATTATTGGTAATCGACAAGGCTCTGGTGACCATAGGAAAGAAAAAAGAAGAGGCCGATGTGGTTTTGGAGGATTCATCTGTCAGCAGACTTCATGCCAGAATTATCCAAGAGAACGGACATTACTATATAGAAGACCTGAATGCAACAAACGGAACCTTCAAAAATGGCCTGAGGCTGCAACCGTATGAAAAGAGAGAATTGGAGGAGGGAGACGAGATCAAATTTGGCAGGAAAATGCTGGTTTTTCGTTAGACCATTGTTATTAACCGAGATTTATGGTATAATTTATCATAATTTTACAGACAGCTGAAAGGACTGACGGGAGTTGAATGATTGGAGACGAAAACAGATTCCTGTAGTGAGCACAGCGCTTGTGATTATCAACGCAGCAGTTTATGTGATTTGTCTGTTTACGGGGAATACGCTGTATCGGGCAGGAGCGCTTGGTGCATATGAGGTTCTGGTAGACGGAGAGTATGGTCGGATCATATGGTCGATGTTCCTGCACAGTGGCACCAATCATATTCTCAACAATATGCTGATTCTATTTTTCCTTGGTGCGATGATAGAGAAGGAGACAGGACATATCTTGTATGCGCTGCTGTATTTTCTTTCGGGAATAGGCGGAAATATTCTTTCACTTTATATTAAGGCCATAAATGGAGATATGTCCATTTCCGTTGGAGCCAGCGGTGCAGTATTCGGGCTGGATGGCGTTCTTCTGGCTATGGTTTTGTTATCTGACAAAAGACTGGAAAATGTAACGCCTGTCAGGGTGATAATGATGGTAGTTCTTTCGCTGTACAACGGCTTTACGGCATACAACATCGACAACGCGGCTCATGTGGGAGGTCTGATAACCGGCTTTTTGGCAGGGGGACTGGTCTGCATCATCCAGCGGAGAAGCAGAGGAGGGGGCGGCAGAAATTCTTTTGCATAAAATGGATATGCCGAGACACTGTCAGGGCTTTTTGCTGCCTGTCAGGATGTATGCGTGGGAGGTTGAAACAGGAGTTTTATGGCTTGGGTAATGGGAATCGTTAACGGAGGTATGTTTTGAATATAAACATTTACTATGGTGGAAGAGGCATTATTGATGATCCTACACTGTTCGTAATTAATAAAATGCAGGAGATTCTTGAGGAGCTCCGCGTCAATGTAACCCGCTATAATCTGTACGAATGTAAGAATTCGATTTCGACCCTTCCTCAGACCTTGAAAGAGGCAGATGGAATTATTTTGGCGGCGACAGTGGAGTGGTACGGAATTGGCGGCGACATGCAGCAGTTTTTGGACGCCTGCTGGCTGTTCGGGGACAAAGAGAAGATTGCAAAGATCTATATGTGCCCGGTGGTCATGTCCACTACCTATGGGGAAAGAGAAGGGAAGCTGAGTCTGTCCACGGCATGGGAGATCCTGGGAGGACTGCCCTGCAGCGGCATTTGCGGTTACATTGAGAATACTGTTACTCTTGAGATGAACGAAGACTATATCAGGATAATTGAGAAGAAAGCTGAAAATATGTATCGCGCCATAAACCAGCATGTAACCAGTTTTCCTGCCAGCAATCAGGCGGTAATTCAAAAGGTAGCCGTGGCAAAAAATATAGATCTTACGCCCCAGGAGACAGAACAGCTGTCCCAGTATGTCTCGGATGACAGTTATGTGCAGAGACAGAAAAAGGATATCCAGGAACTGACGGATTTGTTCCGGAATATGCTGAGCGAAGAGGCGGCGGACGGTGAGGAGGAATATTTGGCGGCATTTCGTCGATGCTTTAAGCCGCAGGCGGGATTTCATGCGGAATATTCGTTTGCTTTAGATGAAAAAAAGAAAAAGCTTATTTTATCTGTGCAGGGGCCGAAGCTGGAGTGCCGCTATGGTATTGCGGAGAAGCCTGACGTT
Organism: uncultured Acetatifactor sp.; assembly: GCA_910579755.1. Classification (GTDB taxonomy): domain Bacteria; phylum Bacillota; class Clostridia; order Lachnospirales; family Lachnospiraceae; genus Acetatifactor. The sequence continues at coordinate 22,229 of CAJTVB010000038.1, forward strand.
GAACTGCAGCTTTCCAGACAGTCAATGGAAGAGATAATAAATGGAAGAATGACTTTCCAGAGAGCGTTTATGTCCGGAGCCATGAAGACGAAGGGAGACTTTCGAATTCTGAGGACATTGGATCAATTGTTTTTATTTGAGCAGAAGAAATAGGAATTAAAAGGATCCATCCGTGTCTGGGAGCTGTGACTCCTGGGGATTAGTGCCGTGTATGGAGGGAAGGGACGCAGAATGAAAAAAGAAGATTGCATTTTTTGTAAAATTGCAGGAGGAGAGATCCCGTCAAAGACATTATATGAAGATGATCGGTTCAGAGTGATTCTGGATCTTGGGCCGGCAGCCAGGGGACATGCATTAATTCTGCCAAAGGAGCATGCGGAAAATTTATATGAGCTGCCCGAGGAGACTGCCGCAGCAGTAATGGTTCTGGCTAAAAGAATGGCAGCGGTTATGCGCGACAGACTGAATTGTGACGGGCTGAACCTGATTCAGAATAACGGAGAAGCGGCGGGACAAACCGTCGCCCATTTTCATATGCATGTGATTCCCAGATACAAAGAGGACAATCAGAAAATTGGCTGGGTTCCCAGAGAGACACCGCCGGAAGAATTGGAAGCTGTGAAAGAGCAGATTTCTTTTACCAAAACAGAGGTGTGATATGAGAGAACTGGAGGTTCGTGCTGTTACAGAAAATATTAAAGAAATGTGCATAGAAGCAAACCATGTTCTTTCGTATGACATGAAAAAGGCTTTAAGGGATGCGGCTGACGCGGAAGACGCGCCATTGGGGAAGCAGGTTTTGAAGCAGCTGCTTGACAACATGGAGATTGCCCAAAAGGATATGATTCCAATTTGTCAGGACACCGGGATGACAGTAATATTTCTTGAAATTGGGCAGAATGTGCACTTTGCAGGGGGGGATCTTTCAGAGGCTGTTCAGGAAGGGGTCCGTCAAGGGTATGAAGAAGGATTCCTTCGCAAATCCGTAGTAAAGGATCCCATTTTTCGTGACAATACGAAGGATAACACTCCGGCGGTTATCCATTATGAGATAGTTCCGGGGGATAAGGTACGGATCACAGTGGCTCCCAAGGGTTTTGGAAGCGAAAATATGAGCCGTGTCTTTATGCTGAAGCCCGCAGATGGTATTGAGGGAGTGAAAAATGTTGTTTTGACAGCAGTAAAGGATGCAGGTCCCAATGCGTGTCCGCCGATGGTAGTGGGCGTGGGGGTGGGAGGAACTTTTGAAAAGTGCGCTTTGATGGCAAAAAAAGCGTTGCTCCGTCCTATGGACCAGCGTTCGGAGATTCCATATATAAGTGAATTGGAAAATGAACTTCTGGATAAGATCAATGCTTCTGGTATCGGTCCGGGCGGACTGGGCGGGCGGATTACGGCTCTGGCCGTAAATATTGAAACTTATCCCACACATATAGCGGGGCTGCCTGTGGCAGTGAATATCTGTTGCCATGTGAACAGACATGCAACTCGTATATTATAATGCGGAACGAATGTACCGCGATATATTTGACTGATAATGATCATGCCCGTACCCTGAGGGCAGTTTATGAACGGAGTTGAAAGGATGTCGAAACATGGAGAAACACATTAGTGTACCGTTGGACCAGAAAACGGTATCCGCGTTGTGCGTTGGAGATTATGTGTATCTGACGGGCACAGTCTATACGGCCAGGGACGCTGCCCACAAGAGAATGTATGAAACGTTGGAAAGAGGCGGGAAGCTGCCTGTAGATTTGGAGAACAGCCTCATATATTATATGGGGCCGTCACCTGCCAGGCCGGGAATGCCCATCGGTTCAGCCGGGCCCACTACCGCAGGCCGGATGGATAAGTATACTCCGGCACTTCTGGATCTGGGCCTTAAGGGAATGATCGGAAAAGGGAAGCGCAGTCAGGCAGTAAAAGAGGCTGTAGTTAGAAACGGAGCAGTATATTTTGCGGCGGTAGGCGGGGCAGGAGCGCTGCTTTCGCGATCTATTTTGTCTTCTGAGGTTATTGCGTATGACGACTTGGGAACAGAAGCTGTTCGAAGGCTGGAAATAAAAGACTTTCCGGTGATCGTAGTAATGGATTCACAAGGAAACGATCTGTATGAAACGGCAGCGGAGAATTATCGGCATTGATGCATTGCAGACTTTGCCGAATATAAAAAGTCATGGGAGATATACTGCGATGAGGCGAATCGTTTTGATGGTTTTGAGGCTTATTCTGAAAGTCCCATATTATATACTTGGCATAACGTGGCATGGAAAAAGAAAAAAATATGATCAGGCAAAAGCGTATGCTTTTGTCAAGAAGGTGACCAGAGCAGCAAACCGCGCAGGACGTGTGACGATAGAGTCTTACGGAATGGACAATATTCCGAAAGAAAATGGATTCATTTTTTTCCCGAACCATCAAGGATTGTTTGATGTGCTGGTGTTCCTGGAGTCCTGTCCCGTGCCGTTTTCTTTTGTTATAAAGAAGGAGGCGAGCAATGTAATTCTGCTCAAGCAGGTAGTAGCGGCTCTGCGGTCTATTGTTATTGACCGTGAGGACATTAAGCAGTCGCTGCAGGTGATCAATCAGGTTGCGGATGAAGTAGGGAAAGGGAGAAATTTTCTTATTTTTGCAGAAGGCACCAGGAGTAAAATGGGAAATCGGCTGCTGCCGTTTAAAGGAGGAACTTTCAAAAGTGCTGTAAAAGCCAAGTGTCCTATTGTTCCCTGTGCGCTGATAGACTCTTTTAAACCTTTTGACGAAAAGTCAATTGAGCCGGTAACTGTAAAGCTGATTTATTTGAAGCCGATTCTTTATGAAGAATATGCGGCTATGAAGACACCGGAAATAGCGGAATTGGTAAGACAAAGAATAGAGACGGCAATGCTTCCTTATGTAGTATAGTAAACGGAGATGCCTTGAAGCCGACTGCTCTGCAACATTTGTTTACTTAAATAGAACGGCGTTTCCTTTGTCATGCATTAGCGAAAAAAGTATTGGCTGAAGTGAAAAGCTTATTTCCGCTTCGGCGAAAAAATATTGTCTGAAAAACTGAAAAAAGTATTTGACAAATGGTTTGTGGTTGTGTATAATGACTTTTGCGTCACGGGTTTTATCGACGCAGAATTATAGTTGGTAGAGACGTGGTTCGGATTAAGGAGAAATACTCAAGAGGCCGAAGAGGCGCCCCTGCTAAGGGTGTAGGTCGGGCAACCGGCGCGAGGGTTCAAATCCCTCTTTCTCCGTTTCACATCCAATGGAGAAAAGAATCTTGATATGATGAGCTTTCTTTTTGCTTTTCCCTGTTCAACACTGGGCGGAGCGATTCTATTGGAAGCCTTGAAGATTTTGTTTAAAATTCTGGACAAGACTATTGACAAGTTACAAGGCGATGTGATAACATAAGATTCCGCTTCGCAAATGGACAAAAGCAAGTGGAAAAAAATGTAAAAAAAGCTGTTGACAAAGCGAAAGACATATGATATTCTATCAGAGTTGCCGC
>CAJTVB010000039.1 GCA_910579755.1 uncultured Acetatifactor sp.
AAATTTGCTTGGAAAGCGCATAAATACTGGCTTCCTAAAGTTCATTTCATCACTCAAACTCAATGGTGGCCGGGGGCTTCGGACTCATATCATAACAAACCCGGTTGACGCCCGGCACCTCTGCCAGAATGCGGTTCGTTATTTTCTCCAGCACCTCCCAGTCCACCTTCTCCACGGAAGCCGTCATAGCGTCCACCGTGTTGATGGCCCGCAGAATCACCATGTACTCAAACACACGCGCATTATTTTTCATTCCTACAGACTTAAAGTCAGGCACTACAGTAAAATACTGCCACACCTTTTTATCCAGCCCGGCCTTTGCAAACTCTTCCCGGAGGATCGCATCGGATTCCCGCACTGCCTCCAGACGGTCTCTGGTGATGGCGCCCAGGCACCTCACCCCCAGCCCGGGACCGGGGAACGGCTGACGATAAACCATATCATGGGGCAGTCCCAGCTCTACGCCGCAGGCGCGCACCTCATCTTTGAAAAGCTGTTTCAAGGGCTCCACCAGCGCAAACTTCAGATCCTCCGGCAGACCGCCCACATTGTGATGAGATTTAACCATCTTTGCGGTCTTTGTGCCGCTCTCGATAATGTCAGGATAGATGGTGCCCTGTCCCAGGAAATCGATTCCCTCCAGCTTTCTGGCCTCTTCCTCAAATACGCGGATAAATTCTCCGCCGATAATCTTGCGCTTCTGCTCCGGATCGGAAACTCCGGCAAGCTTTCCCAAGAAACGCTCGGAGGCATCCACATAGACCAGATTGGCGTGAAGCTCATCCCGGAATACTTTTACCACACTCTCGGATTCGTTTTTGCGCATCAATCCATGGTTCACATGGACACATACCAGCTGTTGGCCTACAGCCCGGATAAGCAGAGCCGCCACCACCGAGGAATCCACTCCCCCGGACAGCGCCAGCAACACCTTTTTGTCCCCCACCTGGCGGCGTACCAGCTCCACCTGGTCTGCAATAAAATTCTTCATATTCCAGTTAGCTTCCGCTTTGCATTCCTCAAAAAGAAATGTTTTCAGTATTTCCTGATCCGGAAGCTCCTGGTATTTGACAGCACATCGAGACTGAGGATAGTCCACAGAAATCACAGGAAGCCCCAGTTGGTATATCTCCGGCCTTACCTCCACTGCCTGTCCGTCCACCACGCGGTTCTCGCCGCCGTTTAATATGATACCTTTTACATTGGGAAGAGCCTTCAGCTCCTGTCCGGTAATATCATGAGGATGTATCTCGCTGTACACACCCAGATCACGGATCATTCGGGCGATCACAGTATTCTGTGTGCTGCCCAGATCCAGAATCACAATCATATCCTGTTTCATAAGCTGTATTCTCCTTATCCGGTTCATTTTTCATTCATTGTACCGGACTTTCCAGGTTTTGTCGAGAGCTTCTGCAGATAAATATTTACTCTTTCTGCAGCGTTAGTTAATTCACGGCTTCGCCGCAAATAGTAACGTTCGATCCTGATCCTTTAACAAAGAACCTTTGATTTTGTCAAAGAATCCTGTGAAGAAATCGCCCTATATGCCGGACAGGGTATCCGTCTAATCGGAGAGCTTGTCCCTTACATGCATGGCTGGCGTAATTACTCAAATCAAGCCTTTGCCGAAATTCTGGATACTGCAGAAGCCTTCCATATGACAGTCAATTACCATACCCTGCCGGACGAACAGGCAGAAATGGACAAAATGGCTGCGGCACATCCAAACGTCACTTTTATTGCAGCGCACCCCGGGGAGCGTGAAAATTACGAAAAACATCTGCAACCCACGTATGTACGTGCAGGCTGTTCTGCAGGAAAAGCTGACGGAAAACCAGATGGAGCTGATATTCCATAAAAATGCCCAGCGGATTTTGGGCATAACACTGTAAAAAGAATCCCGGCCCGCAAACCAGTTCAGGACCGGGATCTCTCCTAATGCTCTCCGCCTCCCCGGATCACCTCCGCCAGGGTCCGGTACAGCTTCTCCACCTCCACAGGCTTGGACAAATGACCGTTCATGCCGCATTCCACCGACTTTTTCAGGTCATCGTCAAAGGCATTGGCGGACATGGCCACAATGGGGATGGTGCGGCAATCCGGCCTATCCATTCCCCGGATAGCCCGGGTAGCCTCCAGGCCATCCATCACCGGCATCATAATGTCCATCAGAATCACATCATAGGTACCGGGGGGTGTAGTGCGGATACGCTCCACGGCCTCCGCGCCGTTACAGGCCAGCTCCACCTTGAAATTCCGCTCCTCCAGCAGGCTCTGGGCAATCTCCGCATTCAGCTCATTATCCTCCACCACCAAAATCCGGAAGCCCTCAAAGGAAATCTCCTCCTCCGAGACCGGCGTTTCGCATACTTCACCCGGCTTCAAAGGAATCATGAAGCTGAAGGTACTTCCTTCACCCGGCTCGCTTTCCAGCTTGATATGACTCCCCATCATCTGCACCAGACGGCTGCTGATGGAAAGCCCCAGCCCTGTTCCCTGCTGCTTGGACGGGTTCACGCCGGAGGCCTGCTCAAAGGATCGGAACACTCTCTGCTGATCCTCTTTGGGAATCCCGATACCCGTATCCCGTACCGCAAAATACACAAAAATCTCATCTCCGCTCTTTGCATCTGCCGGCTGCTCCTGCACCGTCAAGGTGACTCTGCCATACTCAGGCGTAAATTTAACCGCATTGCCCAGCAGATTGATCAGCACCTGGCTGATTCTCATGCTGTCCGCCTCAAACCATCTGTTGGTAAGACTAATATTTTGGATGAATTCAATATTTTTTGCCGTCGCCTGAGGTGCGATCAGCTCCTTCACGGTATCCAGCATTTCATTCATATCAAAGGAAACCGGCTCCAGCTTCATCTTGCCGCTCTCGATCCTGGACATATCCAGAATATCATTGATCAGCCCCAGCAGGTAGTTTGACGAGGACTGAATCTTCTGAAGGCAGTCAATGATCCGCTCCGGCTCCTGATTCTGCTGCAGAGCAATGGCCGTCATACCGATGATTCCGTTCATGGGAGTTCGAATCTCATGACTCATACGGGACAGGAAATCCGACTTCGCCTTACTGGCTATGTCATGCTGGCGTTGGTTCAGCTGCCCCTGTACCACCCTGCCCAGCTCAGCCAGATTCTGGTACTCCTCGGCGTTTTCCAGGATTTCCGGCTCCAGCCCCAGAATACAAATGTTGCCCATATAGGTTCCGCTGTCATACATTGGCAGCACCACCCCGGACTGCCCCGGCTCCACGCTCAGGAAAATCTGAACCCGTGCCTGTCTGCTGTCTGATGCCGAAAAATACCGCACCTCCTCCTGCCCCATCCAGTCATGGAAGGCCTTTATCTCTTCTTCCGTATATTGTCTCACGTTCTCGCTGACCGCTTCCCGGGTCCTGTGCCACTGGTATTCCAGATAATTGGTATTAAAGTCAGCCCGCAGCACGGACACCAGCACGCTGTCTGCCTCATAGACCTTTCCGATCTTTCGAATCATCAAACTCATCTGCGCGGCAAAATCCTCTCCCTTACCAAACAGATTCAGCGCCAGACTCACAAGGCTCACATCCTCCTCATAATCCAGGGTGTTTATTTCACGCCCCTGCAGCGGCGGAAGTTTCTTTCGTTCCGATTCCGGAACATCACTGAAAAAGCCATACTGCCTTCCCGCTCCGGGCACCACAAGGCTTCGGGCCAGAACTGCCATGCGGATGAGCCTTTCCACGCTTTCCTCTCCTTCTGCCCGGGCCAGGCCGGCCTGCATTTCCACATGGAACATTTCCGCGTCCACAGCGGCGGCCACTTTTCTCTGCAGCTCCTTCACAAATTCTGCCGCATACTCCCCTGCCGGGTCCCCCAGCCAGACTGCAAATTCTTCTCCGTTCAGACGAATGGCCTCTACAGAGGCCCCGGTCCGCCCGGCAAGCTCCTCACAGCAGCTGCGGATCAGATTTCCTGTCTCCTCCAGAATCAAATCACCGAATACAATACCGTTTTTCTTATTAGCCTCCTTCAGCCCATGCAGGAACAGATCTGCCATAACCCCGCCGTCCCGGCTCTTTCTGCACTTCCGCAGGCACTTCATGCCGGCGTCAAAGGCATAAAGACCCGTAACGCCGTCCATCATATTTTTCCGAAGCTGTTTTTCCTCTCTCTCCTTCTGCTCCTGAATATCCCGGATGCTGCCCACCAGTTTCCACCGTTTTCCATCCGTGTCGTAGACAGCAGTGCCTGTCAGCGCCACCCATGCATACTCCGCATCCACAGGCCACTTCAGGCGGAATTCCGCATACAGCATATCTTCCCTGCTCTGAAGCACCTGGATGACCCGGTCTCTGTCCTCTTCATAAATATGTATAGGATTGATAAATCCGCTCACAAATTCCTCGCACTGCCAGCATCCGCTCATGGTGCTGTGGTTTACAATATCCAGCGTATGCTTGTGTATATCATAAGAGAAAAAGATGTCTTTGCTGGACTCTAAGGCCACCCGATAACGCTCCTTTTCCTCCAGAAGGACATTTTCCGCCTCCTTCTGCCTGTCTGTGAGATCCTTTACCACATTGTGCAGAGCATCGATCTCCAGAATGTTGGAGGGACGAAACTCCAAGAGTCCTGCGCTTCCCCGGCTGATACACTGCATCAGCCGCTGAACCGGCCTGGTCAGATGCCTCACCAGAAAGTAGATACCCAACACACCGAAAGTCAATCCAATCAAAACCGCAGCCACCATCCACACGTAAAGCTGCCGGCTCATTCCAAAGAGATCCTCTTCCGTATTCAGCCCGATCAGAACCCAGTCAGTATTATCATAGGGCACGTTATTGCTGTACAGCTTCAGAGGGCGGACCACTCCATAGATTGGTCTGTCGTTCATCCGAATGTCCTGCACCCGCAGAAGATTGTCGAAACGTGACTCCTGCAGAAAAAAGGAATCTCCATAAGCACATACCATATTGCATAGAATTCCCTTTCCCACCAGCGGATAAAAGCTGCCGTCGCCCCGCCGGACTGCCAGCAAATACCCGGACTGCTGAGAATCGTTCAGCTCTGCCACCGGAAAATAGTCATACAGCTTTCTGCCGGAAATCTCCACTCCCAGCACGGCGTATACCTGGCCCTCATATCGAAGAGGCAGCGAATATGTAATCATCTCATAGGAATCCACAGCGTCCTTCTCCAGCTTAAAAGAAAGCGACCAATACCCCAGGTCCTCGGTGTCCGCATCCCCATATTTCTCTCCGGCTCTCCAGGGCTCATAAAAAAAGTCATCCGACGAATCCTGTCCCTGTCCCGCCATGGCAAACCTGGTAGTCCAATAGGTATCCAGCGGAATATTCCAGGTTCTGGAGAGCTGCTTGCTTCCCCTTTCCAACAGCATATCCGTATAGTTGGCAGGACTGGTATCCGGATCGGAATCTCTGATAAAAAATCCGTCATACTCTCCCGCCTCCTGCATATTTTTTCCTGTCAAAATAACAAAGATGCCCGTGGTATGATTACCTCTCAGCGTATCCAGGCATTCCGGAAAAAACCGTTCCAGCAGCCTGCTCCTCAGTTCTTCCGAATCATGCAGCTCTTCCGGCCCCAGGCCTTCTTCCTTCAGCAGCTGCCTCAGAATTTCATTCAGGGCGGCTTCCTGTTCCCGAACAGCCGCCCAACGCTGATTCATATCATTCTGCAGGATCACGCCCCTGTTTTCCACCATCCGGCTCATCATACCGCCGGAATATTTCTCCAGCATGTCCGTGGTTCTGCGAATCACCAATGTGCCGATGGTGATAACGCTCTGAATCAGCATAATGAGAATCAAGGGAATCATAAAGATCCTGAATATAGTTGCCTTTTTCCTTTTTTTCTTTCTACCGTCCATGTTGTCCCTACTTGCCTGCTGCAGACTTTAATGCATCGCAAAATGAAGTGTACCATTCCTCAAAAGCTTCCTCCGTCACATATGGGGCGGAAGCTTCTTCCAGACTCATTCCCTGCTCCATTGCCGCCGTCACCCGGGCTCTGTCCTGAGCCGCCCGGTCCGCCAGATGATACTCCAGCACCTTTCTGGCAGCGGAACCGTTCGCGAAGCCCTTATTGGTATACAGCGTCAGCTCCTCCATACGGGCAAAAACCGCTGTCAGGCAGTCATAAGTCTTCGGCGCCACCGACAGCTGACGCTCAGCGATCACCTGATCCAGCTTCTGTGTGCTGTTGGCTTCCTTCCTCACCGGCAGATACCCGGAAACACTGCCGAACTGCAGATTATTTTCCGTCTCTGTAAACCATTTCAGAAACTCCACCGAAGCATATTCATGCTTTTCATCGGATTTACTGACTACCATGCCTGCCCCCTGCTGCACGGCATAAGGCTCCCCGCCCTGAAACACCGGCGCCGGCATTACAATATAGTCAATGGCATAGCTGAGATCATCCTGTTCCACCTGATTGGGAAAATACATGGCAGAAGAAGTAGATCCCGTATAGGCCAGCAGGTCTCCCGTCTTCACGTCATCCGAGCGGAAGGAGCCATAAGCCCCAAAATATCCCTTCACCATGGGAACATAATAGTTTTCCCAGAGACGGTAAAGCTCCTCCCGGGGTGTATGCAGAGTCATCTCTCCGTTTTCCACATGAAAAATCTCCACTCCCAGCTGACGCATTCCAATGATGAAATAATTGGCCACGGCATCCCGTCCATAAAAAGCCCTGCCGTCCCCCGGCACATCAGGCGTCAGATCATCCGTCCACTGGTAATAAGCCTGCGCCACAGCCGTCACGCCCTCCATGGTCTCTAAATCCTCCAGCGTGACACCTGTCTGTGCGGCAAAGGGTTCCCAATCCGTCTTATTGATCATCATGATTTCCGTACACTTGGCCGTGGGAAATATCCTCAAAGTGCCGTCGGCGGCGATCCGCCCCTCTTCGATGTAGGAATCCACATATTTTTCCAGATCACTCTCCTCCAGATAAGCCGACAGGTCTGCCAGCGCTCCCGCCTGCTCCACCTCATAAGCGGTATCCGCGTAAGATGAGAAAATATCCGGCATAAGATCCGCCCCCACCTTTCCGGCAATGGCATCTCTCACCGCCGTCTCCAGGTCGTTCACAGAACCCTGGCTGTAGCTCTGTACGAAAATCCCCTTTTCCTTCCCCACAGTATTGTTAAACTCTTCCACCAAAGCATCAAATGCCGCCTGCTGAGAGCCGTTATAATAATGCCAGACAGTCAATGAAACCGGATCCCTGGGATCCAGCGGACTCTTATTTCCGCATCCTGTCAGGGCTGCCGCAAGCGCTGCCGTCAGGCATAATATTGGAACTGCTTTACTTCTGCTTTTCATATTTTTGTCCCTTCCGCCTCCACTCTGATTCCCCCGACCCTTTTCCCGCGAAAAAGGCCTGTTTCTTCATTGTAGCATACGCCTTCTGCATTTTCAATATGGCAGATTCGGAAAGACTATATTCCGTCAATGTCTTGGTTGCCTTTCACGGAGTCTGCCGGCCTGCCGCTTCCTATTTTCTGCAGGCAAGCAAAAAGGCTGACCCCGCCGCAAACACCGCCGATACCGCCAGACCGCCCTAGCACTGCAGCCCACATGGGATAACGTCTGCCCATGGAAACCATGAAATATCCTCGGCAAAGCACCTCCTCCCCATGCCCCCGAATCATGAAGCCCAAGCGCTTTCTTTCTCTCCGGCCAAAGAAGTTCAGACGGGAATGGTGACCATTACCTTAGTTCCTTTCCCTTGAGCGCTTTTGATCCGGACACCAAAATCCTCCCCGTAGGCAAGACGGATCCGCTCATCCACACTACGGATTCCGAATCCTGCTTCAGGACGATCCGCTTCCAGGTATCTTACCTTGTCCTCAGACATCCCCGGCCCATCGTCCTCCACCTCAAAGCAGATTACATCCTGTCTGCGGTACAGGCGGATAAAAATATGCAGAACTCCGGACTCTGTGCCCATAGCATGATTCACTGCGTTTTCTACAAAGGGCTGCAGAATCAGCTTCAGCGTTTTGTAAGGGTACAGCTCCTCGTCCAATTCATATACTTCCTGAAACTGGTCTCCAAAGCGCATATGCTGTACGGCAATATAATGGCGGGTGATCTCCAGTTCGTTTCTAATCAGGATATATTTCATTCCCTTATTCAGGGATATCCGATAAAAGGACGACAGGTGGTCGATAAGGGAACTGATTTGAGCATCACCTCTCCGGATAGCCAAAGAAGCGATGGCTGAAAGAGTGTTATAGAGAAAATGAGGATTAATCTGGCTTTGCAGAGCATACAGCTCTGCATCTCTTCTGGAAAGTTCTTTATGATACAGCTCCTGCACCAGCCCCTCCAGACGCTCCGTCATATTATTTACGGTCCTGGAAAGCTGTTCAATCTCGTCATTTCCGCGGATCTGAATACGCCCTTTAAAATCCCCCGACTGGATCTTGGCTGTCTGCGCTGCCAGGCTTCGGATCCGGCCGTTGAAATAGCCGGAAATCAGCAGAACCATTCCCAGCGCAAGCAACAGACTGGCCCCTGCGATGCCCAAAATGTTGCGCACGCCGTCTCTGGTCTCCTTCAAAATATCCTCCAGGGGAATCAAGGCCACAGTCCCCCATCCCTGATCCATACGGTTGTAAACCATCAGACACTGCTCCCCACCTGCTTCCGTAATCAGCCGCCCCTCCCTCCCCTCCGGCAGCTGAACTCCTATCAGCTGTGGCGGGAGCGAGGAGGTCTTTCTCTACTGCAACGGACGACTGGTGGGAAGAAGAGCATATGCCTGCCCCCGCTATGGACTGAAGGAGGATTGGAGGGAAGATCCCAGAACGGCTACTACCAACGACCTTCACTTATGCTGGGATGTGCCCTATGAGCCCGGAGAGCTTCGGGCGGAGGGGTTCCGAAACGGAAAGCTTGCGGCAGTCCGGGTGGTCACCACCACCGGCTCCCCAATCAGTCTGACGGCCCGCCTGGACAGAACATTTCTTTCTCCAAAGGAGCTTGCCCTGATCGAAATATTCTGCACTGACCTGCAGGGCCGTCCTGTGCCGGATGCCTCCCTTCCTGTCCGCTGCCGGGTGGATGGCTGTGCTCATCTGGCCGGCATGGACAGCGGAGATCCCCGGGATCTTTCACTCTATGGAAACGATACCAGAAAAATGCTGGCGGGAAAAATGTTGGCCGCGGTACAGGCAGACCGGGTGGGAACAGCGATAGTTACATTCTCCGCCGAGAACATGGCAGCTATAACAGTGACACTGCAGATCCGGCAGAATAGTTCCGCTGTTCTTTCCGCCTCCAAAGCTTGAAAACCTTCTCCTAAAGTGTTAGGATAAAGATACCAATACACCGGAAAGGAGCATGGTCAAATGAGCTATATTCAACATAAATCGGAAGAATCCCTGGAAGATTACCTGGAAACAATACTTGTCTTAAGCAGACGCCTTTCCGACGTGCGTTCTATCGATGTGGCAAACGAAATGAATTACTCAAAGCCCAGTGTCAGTGTCGCCGTGAAAAACCTGAAGGGCCGCGGATACATTACTGTGGCGGAGGACGGATATATCCGTCTCACCGCCACAGGGAAAAAAATTGCCGAAGATGTATATGAGCGTCATACCCTGTTACGGGATTGGCTGATCCATCTGGGAGTAGATCCCGAAATTGCAGCCCAGGATGCCTGTAAAATGGAGCACGACATCACTCCCGAAAGCTATGAAGCAATGAAAAAATGCATCCTGCCTCTTTTATCAGACCCCTGAACCGGAGGATCATCCTGCAAGCTTCATGGCCTTGGCCGGCTGAGCCGGCTTTCCGTAAGGTCTGAAAAGCATATAGACCACAAAACCAATGACCAGCACCGCCGCAATCAGGCCTAAAATGTTGAGGCTGCCGGTGAACGCCGATCCGATCTGGTAAACCGCCAGCGCAGCCCCATAGGCCAGCAGACACTGATAACCGATGGCAAACCAGGTCCATTTGGCGCTGTTCATTTCCCGTCTGATGGCGCCGATGGCTGCAAAGCAGGGGGCACACAGAAGGTTGAACACCAGGAAGGAATAACCTGCCGCAACGTTAAAGTTTGCCGCAATTTCAGACCAGCCGCCGGGATACAGGATTCCCATGGTTCCCACAATGTTCTCCTTGGCCACCAGTCCGGTAATGGACGCCACAGCCGCCTGCCAGTTTCCCCAGCCCAAGGGCGCAAAGATCCATGCAATGGCTCCGCCTACGGCAGCCAGAAGAGACTGATCCATTTCTTCTTCGCCCAGCATCCGGAACCCCTCCGCCGTAAAGCCGAAGTACGTGGTAAACCATATAAAGATCGTGGAAAGCAGGATAATGGTACCCGCTTTTTTGATAAATGACCATCCCCGCTCCCACATGGAACGCAGCACATTTCCCACTGTGGGCAGATGATAAGCCGGAAGCTCCATCACAAAGGGCGCCGGATCTCCGGCGAACATTCTTGTCTTTTTCAGCATAATTCCGGATATAATGATTGCTGCCATTCCCACAAAATATGCGGAGGTGGCAACCCACGCGGAGCCGCCGAAGACCGCGCCGGCAACCATGGAAATAAACGGTATTTTGGCGCCGCAGGGAATAAATGTGGTCGTCATGATGGTCATGCGCCGGTCACGCTCGTTTTCGATGGTTCTGGAAGCCATAATGCCGGGAATTCCGCAGCCCGTGCCAATCAGCATGGGAATGAAGGATTTTCCGGACAGACCGAATTTTCGGAAAACACGGTCCAGAACAAAGGCGATACGGGCCATATAGCCGCAGGCCTCCAGAAATGCCAGTAGCAAAAACAGAACCAGCATCTGGGGCACGAAGCCCAAAACCGCGCCTACACCTGCCACGATACCGTCCACGATCAGCCCTGTCAGCCAATCGGAAGCTCCCGCTGCCTCAAGGCCGCCGCTTACCAGCGCCGGTATTCCCGGAACCCATACGCCGTAATCCGCCGGATCAGGCTCTTCCCCGTATTCTTCTATGACTGCCAGCGCTTCTCCATACTCTGCAAGTGTGGCTGTTTCTTCCGTCACCTCCAGCGTTTCCTCATCTTCCACCCAATAAGGAAAATCTCCCGCCGGAGCCGTTCCGTTTTCTTCCACATAAGCCACGTAGCCCTCCAGGATCAGAGCCGCATCGCCATATTCCTCCGCGGCTTCTTCATAAGCTGCAGACCCAATGCCCAAGAGATGCCAGCCGTCACCGAACAGCCCGTCATTGGCCCAATCCGTTGCCGCCGATCCCACGGTCACCATGGAAATATAATATACAAGGAACATTATGGCAGCAAAAATCGGCAGTCCCAGAATGCGGTTGGTGACTATTCTGTCGATTTTATCGGAGTTTGACAGCTTTCCGGCAGATTTCCTGCGCAGACATCCTTTGATCACTTCAGCAATGTAAATATACCGTTCATTGGTGATGATGGACTCCGCATCGTCATCCATCTCCTCCTCCACAGCCTTAATATCAGTCTCAATATGTTCCAGAATACTCTTTTCCAGCTTCACCTGCTCCAGTACCTTTTCATCCCGCTCAAACAGCTTGATGGCATACCACCTCTGCTGCTCCTCCGGCATATTGTGTACCGCAGCCTCTTCGATATGTGCAAGCGCGTGCTCCACCGACCCGCAAAAGGTATGCATGGGAACGATCTTTTCGTTTCTGGCCGCATGGACAGCCGCTTCCGCCGCCTCCATAACGCCTGTGCCCTTCAACGCGGAAATTTCCAGCACCTTGCACCCCAGCGCCCTGGACAGCTCCGCTGTATTGATCTTATCGCCGTTCTTTTCCACCACGTCCATCATGTTGACAGCCACAACCACTGGAATACCCAACTCCACAAGCTGCGTGGTCAGGTACAGGTTTCTCTCCAGATTTGTGCCGTCTACAATATTCAGGATCCCGTCGGGGCGCTGGCCCACCAGGTAATTCCTGGCCACCACCTCTTCCAACGTATAAGGGGAAAGGGAATAAATACCGGGAAGGTCCGTGATAATAACCCCTTCATGCTTTTTCAGCCTGCCTTCTTTCTTTTCTACCGTAACTCCCGGCCAATTCCCCACAAATTGGTTGGAGCCGGTCAGCGAATTGAACAATGTTGTCTTACCGCAGTTTGGATTTCCTGCAAGTGCAATTCTCAGATCCATCTATCCTTCCTCACCTTTCCATTTATTTGGGCTGGCTACAGCCCCTCCACCTCAACCATCTCCGCATCCGCCTTCCTAATGGAAAGCTCATAGCCCCGGACAGTCACCTCCATGGGATCTCCCAGCGGCGCAACCTTGCGGATCTGCACCTCCACCCCCTTCGTCAATCCCATATCCATAATACGGCGCTTCACTGCCCCCTGACCGTGGAGCTTTACCACTTTGACACTGTCGCCCACCTTGGAATCCTTTAAAGTTTTCATCTCTGCTCTCCTTAACTTTCTGATATTCTCTACTGTTCCTCCTTCCGGCCCTTGGCGCATACAGCCGGCCCGGAATCAAACCATGATCTTCTGAGCCATTTCTCTGCTGACCGCAATACGGGATTCCTTTACGTTCACAATGACGTTTCCGCCGATGGCGCTTACCACCGTGACTGCGCCTCCCACCACAAAGCCCAGAGTTTCAAGATGTGACTTCACCTCCTGCTTTCCTCCAATCCGCTTAATGATATTTTTCTCTCCTACCTCTGCCAATGTAAGCGGCATCATTTTTCCTCCTTCTTCCCATGACATTCTGTCATCCTGACGCATTGATTAGCTTTTGCTAACCTATTATGTAATATAAATAGTTAGCCAGGGCTAACTATTTGAGCATCAACAAGGGTTAGATTTTCCTAACCCTTAATTATAATATGGCGTCCCTGTGAATTTGTCAATTGATCTTTGAGGCACTTTTTCAATTTCATCAAACTGTCTGTGCAGTTAGCAGCTACTAACTTCCATTTTGTGCAATATGCCTATATCCCACTTGACTTTTCCCAACAGCAGCACCACATCCCCCTCCAGCAGCAGTGTCGCGCCCCGGGGATTAATATTCTCATTCCCGCGCTTAACCATCACAATAAAAACCCTGCACCACTCCCATAAAGGCAAAGACAATCGCCATGGCCCGTCCTCCTATGGCAGGGAATTTTTTTCAAAAACATGTTTTATCGCTCCGTCTGCTCAGTCATGATTCCCCAGCGAATTCCAAATTTATCAACAAAAACTACTCTGCAGGAACTGTATGGCGTGGCTTCCATTTTATATATTGTTTTACTTCCTTCTTTCATAGTTTCATACGCTCTTTGCACCTCTTCTTTTGTGTCACACATGATTGTGAGAAAGTTGGAATGGCAAACCGGCATTTCAATATCCACATTGTCACTCATGATTATTCTTTCGTTGCCCAGCATAAGTTCTGCATGATAAATATATTCTTTTTGTTCTTCATTAAGAAGCGGCATATACGCCGGGTCATTGGCTTCTCGATAAGTAATTAAACAAGTTATTTTCCCATCTAATGCTCTTTCATACATTTGAACAGCCTCTCGACAAGTTCCTCCAAAATTAAGTGTTGGCGTAATCTTCATATCTTTTTCTCCTCGCAATCTGTTTACTCGCTCCTGTCTGCTCAAACAATGCCTTGACTTTATTCCACCGGGAAATATTCTCTCACTGCTTAAATCCGGCATTGGCACCTGCATATTCATGAACTCCTGCTCCGTTATTTTCACCCTTTTCCAGATAATAGCTTACTATTTCCTGCTCCAGCTTTACATTACATTCTTTCATATATTTTAGAACCTCTCCATATGCCGCATCATCTATTAACGATTCAAGCCTGATCACATCATTTTCTGTCAATTCTCTCAGGCAGTGTCTGAAACGTATATCGCATAATTGCTGTATCCCCATACAATATAATTCAAACTTTTTTGAAGTCTCACGACACAAGTGCTTATGAATTAAAAAGCCGCCAATATCAATATCTCCAAAATGCTGATATCTGACACTTGAATTATCTGAAATAACTTTTTTAAGAAATTCAACCTGGTGTCTGCTAGCAAAACCTCCCAGGTACATCATCGCGAAATTTCCATTTTTCAGTCTTTGAAAAGATGTCTTGTTTTCAATGGTCATTACGCTCATCGCATTAACACTAATCTTTTTTATACTTTGAATATCCCCGGATGCTATTGCTATTCCCCCCTGGAGTTTTGATATATCCAGGGTATACTGCTCCCACTCTATTTTCCAATTACCCTTAATAAAAATTTCCTGCTCCGCCGGTGTAACATAAAAGGAACTTAGTATGGCATCATTTCTTTCACTTTCTTCTCTGATCATTCCGGTGGCTGTTCTCAAAAATGTACATACATCTTCATAATTATTCTTTTCAAACCATTTAGAATCACCATACACCAGCATAGATGCTTCTCTTACAAATAAATTTTCCTTATTCTTTTCCAAAAAACAAAACATTTTCAGATTCGCTTCTATCTTTTCCGGAACTGGCAGGCACCTTGGATCTTCAGCCTGTGCAAGGATACTTTTACAATAGCTTTGCACAATTTCCCCTGCACAAAGATACTTTTTTACTATCTCATGCACTTGATCTGAAACAGCACTTTGGGGAATCACACCATACTCATCCTTTAAGTATTCATATATGGCATCTATTCTTTCCTCGGAGAGATAAATTTTTTGTATATCATCGCTGAATTTCAAGCAATCAGCGGTTATAAAGTTTCTGCCCAGCAACTCGGACACAGCATCATTGATACTTTGTTTTACTAATATATCTGCATTGTTTCTATCATAATCTTTATATATTTCTGTTGGCTTCAGTATAATTCTTTTATTGGTAGTAATATTCTTTGCCTGTCGGTTATAATATTTTTTAAGCAGTGCGTCCAGTATTGCCTTTATCTGGTTTTTATTGCTCATGGAACTTAATCTCTCCTATCTGCATATTATCATTACTGATCTTAAGAACAGGAATGATTACGCCGCATTCACTGCCAATAGATTCCAATTTATTTGGCGGAGCACAAAAAATAACCTGAAAATTTTGGTTTTTAAAGAAATCCAGCATCAATTTTATATTATGGTCGCTCATTTTTTCAAAAGGCTCATCTATAAAAATCAACCGCACTGAATTAACTCTGACATTGTACAGCATAGACAATGCTGCTGATAGTATAAGTGTATATGGTATCTGTGTTCCTGCGCCGGAGTTATATCCCACCTGCTTCGACAGCTTACCATCTTTTACCTCATCATTATTGATAATAATTTCATAACTCATGTAATTTCGATAATCTGCAAATTTCTTTATTTCCGCAATGTCGTTATGGTCGATAATCTTATTGATAATATCCCGGATTTCCCTCTCTCTTGTTTCAACTTCGTCACTTTCATATCCCATAAGGCTTGTAAATGTCATCTGCCCGTCAGACATATTGTTCGTTTCCTGCAAATATTCTGCATATCTTAGAATTTTTGCATAATCCGAATTGTCATTCAACATTTTAACATCGAACTGATATTTTGTAGAAAACTGAAGTTTTCGCAATTCCTTATTAATATCCGAAATATCATCCTTTGCACCTTTTGCCGTACTATATATACTGAGAACAAACTCCCTCTTAAATATTCTCTCGTAAGTTATTGTCTGTTCTTTCAGTTTTTGTTGTATCCCCTGCAAATCATCAATCCAGATTTTGCCTCTTCTTCTCTGATAGTCAGCTTCACACTCCAAGCCAATAGGTAATTTATCTACTTCTTGCTTTCGATTATTATACGCTTGTTGCTTACCATTAATATCAGCTTCAAGCTGACGCACTCTACGATCTACTCTCTCCTTTGTCGCACGAACCATAAGACCGCCATTCTGGTTTTCTCCGGACAAATATTGGTCATATTCTTCTATTGCTTCTTCTACGGCAGAATTGCCGGAAATTCTTTCCTCATCTAATTCCGCCTGTTTTGCCGCTTCCTTTACTTTATATCCTTCAACTGATTTCTTCTTCTCTGATATTGTTGTCTCTAACACTGTCTTTTGTGTTATATTATCTGCACGCTCTTTTTTCTTAGCGTTTAATTGCTTTCCAAGTGCAGTTACCCTCTCATTTAATGCCATAAATTCAGCATTATTTTTCTGTGCCTCAAGCAGCTCATTATAATGTCCCCTTTCATTATTCAAGTCAACTGATACTTCTGCCCACTCCTTGTGAGAATTCAAATTAAACTCCTTGAAGCACGCTAAACCAGCCTGCAAATATATTGATTTATCCTGCAGGCTTTTTTGTTCTGAAAGAATTTCCTTTTCTTTATTTTCCAGCTCCTGCAGCTTTTTTTCTGCCGCTCTTCTATTCAGCTCTATTGCCTGACTTCCCAAACAATACCTTCTGATTTTTCTCGTATTAATGTAGGTTACAGCCATATTACGACTCAGCTTTCCCTCCATCGACATAGCATTATCGTAATCAGGTACATTTTCAATATCTACTGCATGAATTCTTCCTAACCAAAACTTAAAATAATTTGCCGCAGTCTCATTTTGAATAGTAAGATAGTGAAAAACCGAATCTTCTTCACAATCCATCTCCTTTGACATTAATCGCTTTGTATTTACCAGTTCTACATATCGGTACCTTGACTTGTCCAACACGGCATTCGCAACGTCAAAAGCCTTATTCGACACTATAACCGCATAACGGTGTACCCCCAAAAAAGCTTCTATTGCATTTCTCCAATTCTCATCCTTCAGCTCTATTACATATTCATAAGCCATATGCGCTTCTTCGCTGATACCATGTTTTTTAAGCTCACGATTAATTTCTTTTATAAGCTCCACCTGCTCCTCAACGTTGGAATAATCCATCCTGTTTTTGTTACAGCTTTCAATAATGTTATTTTGTTCCTCACATTCGATCTGCACTATTTCCAGCTCTTTTTTCAGCAGGGTATTTTTCTCAATTAATTTATCTCGGCAATCTTGTATCTCTTCCTTCAGCGAATCAATAAATCTCTGTTTTTCGGCCACATCAAGACTTTTTGATGTCAATCTTCCAAGTACATTTCCATTTTGTACAGTTACTCCCAGTTCCGATAATTGAACAACCATTTCCTGCATTTTCTGCTGAAAAATATCCAATTTTTCTTTTTCGTCATTCAATTTAGCCAGCTGCTTTTCGAATGTATCTATCAATTGCTTAGATGCCTCTATTGCCTTTGACACATCAAGATCAAGAAGCGCTCTTCTTGTTTCCGAATAAGTTTTGTCAATATCATCTATTTCCTGATCCTGCTCCTCGATTCTCTTTCCTAAAGCTTCACATGTAATGACACTTTTTTTGATGAATTCCTCTGCTTCCCGAATATCTCTCTGACACTGTACAAGGTCTTTATATTTCATTTTTATATCATCAATTTTCAGCTGTAAAGCCTTCTTGTCATGTTCGTCGTAATCTGCCAATATCGAATCCAAATCCTGCAGCTCTTGATTTATCTGTTCCAAGCTTCCATTTATCTGTTCAATATTCTTCTTTGCTTCTTTCAATTTATCAAAATTGACATCATGCTCTTCTAAAACGGATTCCTTTATAAATTCCTGAATTTTTGCAGCAGGATTATATGCCATTATATTTCTAAGCTTTCTTTGATATTTAGGCACTTCCTGATAAGGCAATTTAAGTCCTATCATTTGCATAAATAAAGTAATGCCTTCTTTTTTCGTTTTCATCTGCACACCATATTTCTTCTGAAAGCCTGAAGCATCATATGGTTTTATGATGGAATCTTCCTCATATACAAACGATATATCTGCAATTGTTTTTCCATCCATGGCATACCAGTGCGTGCCTCTGATGTCTGTAACAGCAGTTTCTATGACTACTCCCAGCACAAACGGATTCTCATTTATTTGATCAAAATATTCCAACGCAATGTGTGTATACACTACCGGTATCTTATCAGCAGGCCTTGCATATATTCCTGCACTCGCATCCACCAGGCATCGTGTATATGAAACCAAATTTCTTTTTCCTACGCCAGTATTATACCCACTGGTAGCCTTGTTGAATTGTGTATCGCCTGTATATGCATACTTAATCGCATCCAATATTGTTGATTTTCCACATTCATTTTCGCCGGAAATCAATGTCAGATTTTCAGAAACAGGGATTGTCCTATTGCTGAATCCATACCAGTTTACCAAATGTATATTTCGCAAAATAGTTTTATTCATCTGCATCCTCACTTTCCGGAAAATCTTCCTGCTCAGCCTCTGAATCCTCTCCATCCGGGGCATATTCCGCCATAACCTGTTTCAATTGCCCGATGTCCATACAAAACTGTAATGTTGGATACAATCGGACTTTCCCTTCCTCTGTTGTTATGTCGTCACTGTAATCTATCAGACTGAACCTTTTAAACACGCGGTAAGAATCTTTAAACTCTGCCGGTTTCATATTAATCTGATAAATTTTGCATTTATCGATAATATCACCGACCGTTACATGCACCGGATCCGCATACCCCATACGTTCCAAAAACAAAAGCCAAAGTGCCATTAATAATTTTACCTGCTTTGCATCGAAACGGTATAAATTTATTCTCTTTAATCCGACGGTTTCTATATCTTCATCCGATTGCTGCAGCATTGCTACCTTCATTCTTTCTTCAACAACAACCTTGTACCCAATTGCCGCCAAATATGTATTAACATCATATTGATTGGACTCTGATGATATAAAATCATACAATTTCTCGTCCTTGTCAGCCACAATAAATGTTGCGTCAAGCATTTTGCGGATACATCTCTTAAATAAATATGCATCCTCTTCATTCATTTTTTTCATAAAACTGAAATCATTCATAAACAGACTCCTTCTGTTTCTTAATTACTGTCATGTCAGTAATATCTGCAATTTCTGTCTTTACAGTCTCTTTCGACAATTGAATATCATATGGAAATTCCTCATTTTTTGCATAAAGCATTGCCGCTGCATACATCAAAATTTCCTCTTTTGACTGAATCACCTTTTCTTTCAGATTCATTTGAGCTTCACTGCCCAATTGTACATCCAAAAAAGCACTTACCCTGTCAACAGAATACCTATTCGGAGAGCTGTTAAACAACCTTTCTGTTTTCATTCTCTTTTCTTCTTCTGATAACTCCACTGCCGCGAGCCCAATATTCTCCCCCTCATTTTTTATACGTTTATTCTTTTCGAAGGACTTGTATCCAACATATTTTTGATTGGTAATACGTGTACAATCTGCAACCTTTTCCATTGCAGCATTCTGTTCCTTTTCTGTCATTTTTGACACTGTATTCAAAAAATCATTAATTACAGCCTCCAATCTCACACCATTACTCGCCATCAACATAATTCTTGTATTTGCAAGATTATAGTAATTATTGATACGGTTATCGATTAATTCCATGTTAGTCTCATATTCAACACTCAAAAAATATTGAAGCTCTGCAAAATATCGTTCAACACGCTCCCTGGCTTCATCATAATCCAATTGCAGTTTTTCTGAACATTCCTTTATCATCTGTTCACAAGTTTCTTCTTGTCTGAGAATCCTTAATTTTCCTTTTATGAAGGATATCTGAGAGGGAATCAAACCATTATTTTTCACGAAAAAATATTCACTGAAGAAACGGTCCAGCATCTCATCTTTCATTATAAATTGCCCAAAACTATTTATATCCTGAAAAATAATTACCGCTTTCATAATACTCGAAATACTGTCTTTCAAGTCTGCCAATTCATTTTTTAATTCTGTCTCATTATCAATCAGCGGTACAAGAATATTGGTATAAGGTCTCTCTCTGCGACCAGAATCTTCCTCAAATGCAGATTTTATAATATCATACATAGCAAAAATACGATTTGACATCATGCCTTCTCCACTTTTTTCTGTCATTTTCCTCAGAAAATCCATAAATCTTCTACAGTCAATTGAAATATTGACAACATACTCACCATTTCTGCCTATCTCTCGGGGCAGTAACCAACCGCATTCTCGAAACAAGGAAAGAATTTCCGATGATTGCAGCTCAGTACCATTCTCCTCCGTTTCTGTCTCTTCGGCTGCACTAATATCATCAGCTGAATTCTTCTTTGTGTCTGTTATCCCTGCATTCTTTAAGTAAACTGTAATGCTGTCTTTTGCATCTGATTCGTACAATACCGGTAATTCTTTGGTTTTATCAATTAATATCTGAATACAATCATAATACATTCTTCTGTATTTCAATGTAAACGGTTTGAAAAAAGCATCATTTTTTATATAATCAAAAAAATTCATTGTTTTGCCTCCAACGGTAACTGCCTGTCCACCTCCGTAAAAAAGTATTCCAATGTGTCCACAAACAATTTTTGCTCAAACAGTTCCTCAATTTGTTCCCGCTTCATCCATGCAGCCTGCGCCACTTCATCCGTTTCAGCGTTGCCAAGATCCACTTCTCCGTCATATTCAAACAGCCAAACATCCATAATATCATTATAAATCTTACCATCTATAATTTTGCGTGTTTTTGTAAAAAGAACCCTCCCCTTTCCCGGCGCCAAATCAACGCCGACTTCTTCCTTTGCTTCCCTGATTGCCCCTGATAAACTATCTTCGCCTTTCACGACCGAACCTCCCACGCATTCCCACATCAGGGGATACGTCGGTCTGTTTGCAGAGCGTTGAGAGATAAGGTACTCCCCCTTAGAATTACGAATCCACACATGTACCACCATGTGATATCCATCTATCGGCAGTTGTTCTCCCCTGACATGGTCTTTTCCCAGAAGTTCCCTGTTCTCGTTATACAAATCCCAGATTTCCGCATCCGGCACATACTCCACAATATCCCCAAAATCTGCGTTTAAGGTCTTGCAGATTTTGCTGAGAATTGAAAGACTCACCTCTTCATCACGACGGAGTCTGGTCATTGTATTAGGGGCAATTTCTGCCTTTTTTCGCAAATCTGATTTGCTCATTTTTTTATCTACTAACAGTTTCCATAATTTGTTGTATGATACAGCCATTATCATATCTCCTGCTCTTATCCAGTATAATCCAATCCAACCTGATTGCCCATACGTTCAGCGTAGCTTCAGGATACCATCATGCACCTTCCTTTTCAATATTCTTTCGCAATTTCTTGCGATTGTTTCTCAATCTGATCGGCTTATACGCCCTCAGTCCGCCCTTCTGTTGCTGTATTATTTAAATTATGCTTGAATATATGGAAGACCCGTTCAAAAAGCCAGAAAAAAATGCACTGGACTGGACAGACAGTGCTTATGCAGCAACTGAAAATAACGGACAGGCCGTAGGCTTCTTCTGTTATTCTGTCAATACGGCAGACAATATCGGCTTTCTTAAATTTATAATCGTTGATAAAACAAAGCGGGGAAAAGGTTACGGAAAAGAAATGCTGAATCTGGCTCTGCAATATGCTTTTCAGATAACCGGCGCAAAGGCCCCATCTCTGTTTCACTGGATGAAACTGTCTCAGTTTCTGATGCCGGATTTGTGCCGCAGCCGCAGATACCAAACAATGTCCATAAACAGACGATCACCGCAAATGCTTTCTTCATTTCTCAATTTCCTTCCATATCAGTTTTTTACCTGCGGTCAGTCAAACAAAAGATTTTCCATTTTTGTATATTGAATGGTTATTTCAACACATTAAAGATCCCGACCTGCTCTGCGGAAACCGGTGCAATGAAGCTCTGCCCGATAAAATACTGAGCAAACCCGTCATTGGGTTTCCCAACGGGGAATATCATGCTGTTTTCGTGGGCCGTTTTTGCATCCACCATTTCAGCCTCCTCATTCCATACTTCCTTTGCCATATTGAACGCAGCCCAGCCCTTCGGCCATCCGGCATAAAAAGCAGTATGGGTAACGGCTGCCGCAATCTCCTTCTTCGTTACTCCTGCCTTTTTCGCATTCTCCAAATGAAACTTAAGTGAGGAATCCGTCACTCCCAAAGACATCAGCGCTACCACGGTGATGATACATCGGGTTTTGTGGTCCATATCTTGGTTGTTCCAGTTCTCTCCAAACAGTACATCGTCATTATAGTGCGCAAATTCAGGTGCAAAATTTCCAAGTGCGGTTCTTCCCGCCGTCTGTATGATCTTTTCCATCGCTCTGTTCTCCTTTCTTTACAACACGCTTTCTGCCCATGCTTTCATTTCTGTACCAGAAACTCCGTTTTCATGCCCTAATCACCTGAAAGTTTTTCCACTTCCCGGACTTTAACCGCAGGAAGAATAGTACTGCCCGGAGTAACCAGTCGCAGACCATGGCGACGGCAATACCGATGACTCCCATATCAAAAACAATACCAAGCAGCCACGACAAAAGCAGCCTCACGGCAAGGGTAGAAACAACGGAAACGACCATCGTAAACTTTACATCCCCGGCTACTCTCAAGCCGTTACTCAATGCGCCGGAAAAGGGAAATGCGACAGCATTAAGTACGTTGTGGATCAATACCAGCCAGATGACAAGCTGCTTTGTTTTTGGCTCCAATGCGTAAACCATGAGAAACAGCGGCGTCAGCAGAAAGATCAGAAAATTCCATGCGGATGACAGCAGAAGCGTAATACAGGTCAGCTTTTTGAAATAATAGTCTGCAGCGTCCGAGTCTCCATTTCCCATACATTGTCCGATCACTGTGATAAAGGCCGGACCCATGGCAACTCCCGCCAGAGCTGCCATCGACCAGATGCTCTGCGCCACACCGTTTGCGGCGATCTGATAAGTGCCAAACAGGGCCACAATACTGGATAGAGCCACCTTTACAAGCTGAAAAACGCCATTCTCCAGACCGTTTGGTACGGCAATACCCAAAATCTGTTTCATGGACGCGCCGTTCCACCTGAAAATCCATTGCCGCCGATAAACCACCCCGTTTTGCTTCCTGTAACACAACACTGTAATGACCACAGCGGAAAAAATTCTGGCGATCAGGGACGGCCATGCAACACCCGCCACCCCGGCATGGAGGACAAATACGCCAATGATATTGCCAATGATATTGATTATGTTGGAGACTACCGACAGATACATGGTCACGTCCGTTTTTCCCAGACTGCGATAGATTGCCGCACCGGAATTGTAGACGGCCAGCGCAGGGTAAGAGTAAGCGGAGATTCTAAGATAGGTCACACAGGCTGCCATGACATCCGGCTCCACCCTGCCAAACAGCAGCCGCAAAAGCCACTCGCCGCCAAGCAGTACAAGCGCCGAGATGATAACGGAAAAAACAGTGGAGAACAGCAGAAGCTGGCTGGCAGATTCCCCGGCATTATCCATAGCCTTGCGTCCGATATACTGGCAGATCACCACAGCACCGCCGGAAGCCAGGGCGGTAAACAGATAGATAAAGATGGTATTAAACTGATTGACTAAAGCCACCCCGGATACTGCCGCTTCCCCCGCATAGCTGACCACAAACGTATCCACCATGCCTACCAGCATGACCAGAAGCTGTTCCAGAAACAGCGGCAGTATCATGTTTTTCAAGTCTCTGTTGGAAAAAATTTCTATTTCCTGCCCCATTCTTTCTCCTCCTGCTTAAAATCCTTTGTTATTTGTACGCCTTTTCAAAGATTGCAGCACAATCCTCATGGCTCACATCCTTCGGATCGGCACCAAACAGCGCGCCCATTGTTTCACGGGCATTTCTTACCAGAATTTCAAGCTCAGACTTCTGTCTGCCCGTTATCGTCTGCGGACCTGCTATCCTGCCCTGTGGCATTGTTCCCACAAGAGCATAACATTATCATCATGACTGTCGCCATGAAAATGGCACTGATTTTCTTCACTTTGCATCTCCTTTCTTTTGGGCTGCGTAAGCTGAGAGTTTTCCGATTCCCTTGGTAATAGAAAAACCAGCAAAAACCCAGAATCCCATCATCACTGCATATTCCAGAATTACAGACAACTTACTCTGCTCAAAGTCGAAGAATACAAATTCATTCTTCAGGAACATATAAGAAACAATATTCTTCCGAATAAAGCAGAGTAATCCGTATCCTGCAATCAGCACAACTACCAACCGTAAAACCCACACAGACATGCCAGACAATTTTTTGCCGGGCAGTGTCCTGCCCTTTAATAATCTGCGGAACATTCCCGTAACCATTCCCCAGTGCATGCCCAGATGAAAGCTCATCAACACAAATCCCCAATAAGAAGCCGCCATGTGCATTCTTCTTGCCGTTGCCATAGGACCGCTGATAGGAAGAGCAGCAAACACATACCGGGACATGACAATGCCACTGTATCCAAGACAAAGCATGGAAATAAGGACACTGAAATTAAAGGTTGTTTGTATGATCCGTAACAATCTGTATTTTCCTTTGAACAGATTACCGTACCACCTGATATTCAGGATATTGTGTGCGATGAGCAGAACAAGCATCCCTGCCCCAAACCACTCATGAAGCGCCTGCCCGGTAATCTGATAGGCCATCAGGCAGAGCAGTAATGCCGTCATCAAGACGTCAATTACCATCTTTATTTTGGTTTTCATAAGTTATTCTCCCAAATTCAGGTCAAGGCTGTTTACCCATTCCATGACTGTTTCCTGAGAGTCGCTTCCGTTCAGGCGGCGCCCCTCCATCCATGTGGCGCCACTTGTAAGCTGTTCCAAATTGGAAGCGCTGGAACCTACCCCGCTGCCGCCGGAGGTACAAAAGGGAACCACTGTTTTGCCGGAAAAATCATAGCTTTCCACAAAGGTGCTGACAATTCTAGGTGCTTCTCCCCACCAGATGGGATAGCCGATGAACACAATATCATACTGCCCCATATTCTCCATAGAGCCGGAAATCGCCGGACGGGAAGTTGGGTCATTCATTTCGATGGTGGAGCGGCTGTTGTTGTCATTGTAGTTCAGATCTGCATCTGTGTAGGGTTCTTCAGGAATGATCTTGTAAATATCTGCATTCAGACCATTTGCAATATGTTCCGCCACGCTTTCCGTTGTACCTGTCGCGGAAAAATAAGCTACAAGCACTTTCTTTCCCTGTGTTTCAGAGGTCTCTGCTTCTGGCTGCTGTGTTTCAGAAAACTCTGCATTTTCTGTGCCACTTACATTGACGTTTTCTGACTGACCTGCACTTTCAGTTTCTGTCTGCGTGTCACTGCTTTGTGTCTGTACGTCGTTTTCTGTGGAAGAACGCTCTGCCTGACCAGCAGAGTTACCTAGTTTTCTTATTTCATCAACCATATAATCAAGCCTGTCAAGGCACTGCTGTTTATGGTGTATCTTTTCCATTAGTTCACACTGCTTTCTGAGAATCCTGATCTGTTCCGTTTTAACTGCCGTTCTTTTGCGGAGAAGCTGCAAATATTCCTGCAATATATTCACCCCCATGCCCGCCTCCAGCAGATCACGGATCATGCTCACTTTATGCAGCTCCTCCTCAGTATAATCAGGTACGCCATCCACAAGTGTCTCATACATGATCAGCTTGTTTTCTTCATAATAGGTCAATCTTTCCATACTGATGCAGAACCGTTCACTTGCTTCTTTTAATGTCATTGATGCCCTCCAATCCTAAACAACGGATGTCAGGTCTTACCAGCCATCCTTATGTTAGTCAATCACCCCGCCGCAAGCAGCGGGGCA
>CAJTVB010000040.1 GCA_910579755.1 uncultured Acetatifactor sp.
AATGAAGCTTATGAAATCGCTAAAGGATTTGATGCTTCTGGAGATTATCAGCTTTCAGAGTATATTATGTCCTTATTGTCCAATGTGAATACGTTTGTACCGCAGATGTCGGAGAATGCTTCTCCTTTTTTTGAAAAAATTGGTGGGAAGGAAGATATGCTGTTACTTCCGGATGTAATTACCAGTGATTTATTGGGCGTAGTAAATGCAATTGAACATCATATTGGAATTAATAAGTTTTTGTTTCAGGGGGCGCCAGGAACAGGGAAGACGGAGGCAGTTAAGCAACTTGCACGAATATTGAATAGAGAAATTTTTATGGTGGACTTTTCAACAGTGATTGATAGTAGGCTGGGACAGACACAAAAGAATTTATCCATGTTGTTCAGGGAAATAAATAGTTTCGTTCAACCGAACAAGGTAATTGTTATGTTTGATGAAATCGACGCGTTGGCTTTAGATCGAACGAATCAGAATGATCTGCGGGAAATGGGGCGGGCAACCTCTGCCATGTTGAAAGAATTTGACCGGATGAATGAAAATGTAGTTTTAGTTGCTACAACTAATCTTTATAAATACTTTGATAAAGCATTAATTAGAAGATTTGATTCAGTCATTGATTTTGATAGATATTCTCAAGAAGATCTTCTTTCGATTGCAGAGAAGATGTTAGATCAATATCTTGATAAATTAAAACTGGCAAATAGAGATATCCGCTTGTTCCGTAAAATAATGAAACTAATGCCACAGATACCGTATCCGGGGGAACTGAAAAATTTGATTAAAACGTCCGTTGCATTTAGCAATCCAAGTGATGGTATGGACTATTTTAGAAGGCTTTACTATGCAGTCTGCAATGATAAACCGGGAGATTTAAAAAAACTTCAGAGCCAAAAATTTACAGTCAGAGAAATAGAAATACTGGTTGGAAGATCAAAAAGCAGTATTGCAAGGGATTTGAAAGAAGGTGTAGTGAATGAATAACATTTTACAATTAAAAGGAAGATTTGAACAAAGACCTAATGGATCCAAACCGGGATCGCCAAAACTTCCGAAGGGAAAAAGTGTGTCTTCGTTACATCTTATTGAATTATCTGAGCAATTGAAAAGAATTTTGCAATACTGGAAAACAAATACAGATATTAGTGGGGCCCTGGTTGGCGTACACTATACACATATTGTTGCAAAGAGTAATAGATTGAAGATTTTGTTGTCTGAGAATAGTAAATCTCCTGCGGAATCTATTAGAGGAGCTAAGTTTATCTGGGAACCAGACAAGGATGGTAAAGAGATACAAAAACATGTATTTACCCATTATGTTTCGCTTAGAGTGATAGAAAAAGCAATCGAAGTTTTGGGTGAAACAATATCTGTTATTGAAAAATATTTTAATGGTATTATTACTAGCGAGGAAACAGAAAAGATAGCAGAGACACCGGCGGATAGATTTAGTGAATTTTCTAAATCCAATTTTTTAAACGCTGTGGTGGATGGATTTTACGTTGAAAGTTTTGATATTGATCGAGCTGCAGAAGAGATAACAGAGGAATCTATTATAACAATTTATCAGACCGGGATTGAAACGAAGAAATTGTTGTTAAAGTTTGGAATTCATATTGTTGATGAACGTATTATTGATGGCACTACATTAAGACTTAATCCAGATGAAGCGAAACTGTTATATAATCGTGCTTCGTATCTGATTGCGATGAGTGTCACTGATTTTTCTCAGCTTACGCGAGACCAGGTGTTGGAGGATAAGGCGGAGATTAGTAATGAAGAAAGCTTGATACCCCATCCGGCCAACGAACCTGTAATAGGAGTTATTGATACACAATTTAATGAAAAGGTGTATTTTCATGAGTGGGTGGAATATATAAATTTACTTGACCCGAATATTCCATTGACAACGAAAGATTATGAGCATGGAACAGAAGTAAGTTATATCATCGTAGATGGTCCGCAAGGTAATCCGGCACTTGATGACGGATGTGGCAGATTCCGAGTACGTCATTTTGGTGTCGCAACACATAGAGGTTTCAGTTCATTTACCGTGTTAAAAATGATACGAAACATTGTTGCCTCAAATAGGGATATTAAAGTATGGAATTTATCATTGGGATCCAAACTCGAAATCAAGCCTAATTTTATTTCTCCAGAGGCAGCAGAACTTGACCGTATACAAAGTGAGTATGATGTTATTTTCGTTGTTGCAGGGACAAATGTTCCAGCAGGGGAAACGAAAAAAAATATGAGAATTGGCTCACCAGCAGATTCCCTTAATTCTTTGGTAGTCAATGCTGTAGATTTTAGAGGAAAATCAGCATCCTATACTAGAGTTGGTCCTGTATTATCGTTTTTCCATAAGCCTGATATCAGTTATTATGGCGGAGATGGTTTCAGTTGTATGGATAAAATGGTGGTATGCCGTGATGATATGGGAGCTGCATATGTAAGTGGTACTTCATTTGCAGCACCATGGATTTCGAGAAAACTTGCATATTTAATTCACATTATGGGGTTGAGTAGAGAGATTGCAAAAGCATTATTGATTGATGCGGCTGCTGGATGGAATAGGAAAGATGATATTTCACATAGTATCGGTTATGGTGTCGTTCCCAAACATATTAGTGACATTATGAAATCATCTGATGATGAAATACGTTTTATTTTGACTGGAGCATCTGAGGAATATGAGACATACACTTATAATCTTCCAGTACCCGTTGTAGACAATGCACATCCATTTTATGCAAGAGCAACTTTAGTTTATTTTCCTCAATGTGATCGTAATCAAGGTGTTGATTATACAAGTACTGAAATGGACATACACTTTGGCAGAGTTGTTATTGAAAATAAAAAAGCTACAATAAAGCCAATAGATAATAACCAACAATCGGAAGACAAGTTGGTTACCCTTTATGAAGAAGATGCGAGAAAAATGTATCGGAAATGGGATAATATCAAGCATATTAGTGAAGAGATT
Organism: uncultured Acetatifactor sp.; assembly: GCA_910579755.1. Taxonomy (GTDB): domain Bacteria; phylum Bacillota; class Clostridia; order Lachnospirales; family Lachnospiraceae; genus Acetatifactor. The sequence continues at coordinate 2,987 of CAJTVB010000040.1, forward strand.
AAAGAAAGAAGAATACCAAGGAAAGCATACGCTTCTGGTCTTTGGGGGCTTAAGATTAATACCAAAGAATGTTTGCATAGAAGAAAAGAACCACTTCAATTTGGGGTAGTTGTAACATTGAAGGAAATGAATGGTGTAAATCGTATTGACGATTTTATCAAGATGTGTATGGCGCGTGGCTGGCTGGTTAATCGGTTGGATATTGAGAATCAGTTGGATGTATATGCAAAGGCAGAAGAAGATATAGTATTCGAGCAATAATGTTGAAATAATCCATTCATCATAGAGAATAATCTGAAAATGTTCTATTATCGTGAACAGGCTGGAATATTTCAAGGCACTGGAGGCTTATGCGGAGGAGGGAGACCTACAGCCCTTTGTGGAGCTGGTGGCAGGGCTTGTGGACAGACAGATGGAGCGGTACATTGAGCTTTCCGGACCACAGCAGGAGAGCGATCAGCCCCCTGCATGAAAGAGATTTTGAGGCGGCAGAGCTTCCGTCGTGGCTTGCGGCATATAACGTTTCTCCGTCCATATACAGGCTGGCAATATTTTTCTTTCCTAAAACGAGGCTTTTCAATGGAAAGAGCAGATTTGTCCAAGCGCAGCAGCCTCCCGTCCGGCCTCCTCCGGATACTGAATCCCGACAATCATGGATACCGTCGTGATGTACAGCGCAACCTCGTTCTTGAAGCGGTGCTTCGGATAGGAGGCGGATATTATATCTCTTCCTTCCTGCATCATTTCATGCCGGATATATAGCATTCGTACAGGTACATATTTTTACAGACAGTTTCTATAAATTCATCGTTATAGAAAGATTTCTTATGCGTAAGGTGGCAGTCCGCCTTGCTGTCCACAATGTGGGAGATCAGGTCAAAAAAGACGGCGTGGCTTAATCGGCAGATTCCGTCTTCCTCCCTGCGGTAGATCAGGACCTCATCCTCCAGAAAGCAGACAGCGTCTCCCCATGCCGCGTCTCCCTTGTCCTTTGGCGCACCCAGGAGGAAATTAAAATGTACCATGGTATTGGTCGCCTGTGTCAGACGGCGCAGCGCCGTTTCATCATACGCGTACAGCTCGCTGAGCGCTTCCGACGCCTTCTTTGCGTCGATCGGCTTCCCCTGTTCTGCCTTGCGGAGCACCTCAAGTTTTCCCGCGCTTCGTTCCGGCAGGGGGAACAATTCACGGAAATAGGCCTTTTCTATCTGCTGCTCCTTCCATGCCAATTCCTTTTGGTAGCGTTTCTCGTACTCTGTGAAGTACAGGTCGGTCTTAAGCCACACAAGCAACTCTTCCTCAAAAGGCGAATTGCCGTCGAACTGGCTTCGCACTTCCCGCCACCCATAGTATTCCAGATACCTGGTCCAGGAGCTGACGTAGCTGCCATCGCGCGGATGCAGCACCCAGTCGCGGAAATTGCTCTGGAAGCTGCGGCTGCACAGGAGCTTTTTCCAGCCCCCTGCAGAACCATATCGTGCCTTCAGGGCGATGAAGCGCTGCATATGCGGCACATATCCGCATTCATGGACGGAATGACCTTCTCCCGTATGGTCCAGCGCGTCCACGAATGCCTGGAAAAATTCCTGCCGCTTCCGGCGCAGATGGGTGTATTCCTGCATTTTCGACGTCAACTGCTGTGAAAACAAAGGCTGAGGCAGGCTGCATAGGTTGCGGAGGGCAAATTCCGTATCGGAATCAGGAAGGGAGGACATCAGCATCCATTGCTCCGCCATGTCCGGAAAGCCCTTTGCATAGGCGGCTTGCTGTTCTTGGTTCCCCGTGCCCTGCCAGAGACAGCATGCTTCCCGGCAGAAAGAAAAGAAGTGGCATTCTTCTTTCAGATCAGGCCAGCACTGGAGATCCTGGGCATACTCCCGGTGATTGGGGTGCGCGGCAAGCAGCTCTTTCATATGTACATATTCGCTTTCCGCCCCAGGCGATACCGCCAGCTTCGCCTGCCTGTAGGCCGCCGCCGTACCGTCTGTATCCGTGAAAAATCCATATGCAGTGCACAGGGCAAAATACAGATCCTGTCCTATCCCTTCCGGACGAGCCTGGCTTTCTTTCTGCAGGAAGCCGCAAAGTTCTGCCAGGACTTCCGGGTTGTACTGCATTTGCAAAAAAACCGGGTGGCAGATAACGGACAGCCAGCTACGCTCTTTCCATTCTTCCCATAAAATGTTCAGAAAGCGTTTTTGCTTCCCTGGCAGATTCCTCCTTGAAACATTTTTTCCGCTTTCTGTCCCTGTTTCTTCCTCATGATATTTGTGGCAGATAAGCCGCAGAAGCTCCCGCGACTGGCGTTTTTCCGGGTTTGGCAGAAAATGTTCGCCCCATCTTTGCACGATCACATGCATATTCTGCAGTGATTGCATTACTTTTGAAAATATAATCATAAAACCTCCCAACATGTCCTGCACGGTACCGTTACTCATTTCCGGGGCGGCGCAAAGGACACCCTTTCCTATTGTAGCACATTTTCTCCTAAACTCCAAAAAAGCAACAGTTTTTAAAGACATATTGTTCTGGATTGTGTTACTTTTCACGGCTTCGCCGTTCAAAGCAACTAGAACAAAATCATTTCTGCAATATTGAACCTAAATATGTAATATCTATGCGTTTGAAAATGATATGATATTTTCTATATCCTGAGGATGTTCGGAGGACAGGTACGGATGGGGCTCCGGATGCCTGCAATGCCAGGGAAAGGATAAAGGACTTGTCGGTGGAGCAGCTTGCAGCGCTCTGCGTGGGATATGGCCCAGGCATGCCGTTCTCCGCTTTCAGGGATGGCAGTGATCCGGAAACGATTTATGATGAGGAGGGAAAACCGCTTACAACAAACAGCCATCAGGCCGGATATAATGGTTATGTATCACCGGCAATTAAAGCTGCAGGAATTTATTCTGTGTTATATAAGGACGGACCTGCGGGAATTGGTGAAATGGCGTGGCCATCAGAAATGCTGACGGCCTGTGCCTTCAACAAAAAAATCTGGTATGATTTTGGGGACGCTGTGGGATACGAATGTGAGAAGCAGCAGGTGGATGTCTGGCTGGCGCCTGCCGTGAATCTGCACAGGCATCCTTTGGGGGGAAGAAGCTTTGAGTATTTCTCGGAGGATCCCTATTTGACCGGCATATGTGCCTGTGAGATTGCCAAAGGTGTGCAGGAAAACCATGAAGTGCTTATCTGTCCCAAGCATTTTGCAGTAAATGAACAGGAGACTTTTCGAAGGGGGAGCAGCAGCAAAAATTTTGATGCAACAGACTCTATTATCAGTGAACGGGCGGCGCGGGAGCTGTATTTAAAGCCATTTGAGATGCTGGTCAGGGATGCGGGTATTTCCTGCATCATGACTTCTTTCAATAAAATAAATGGTGTGTTTGCGGGAGGGAGCGCTGACCTTTGCACCCATATCTTAAGAGAAGAGTGGGGATATAGGGGTGTGGTGATTACGGACTGGGGAGATATGGATGTGGTAGTGGATGGCGCGGATGCAGTAACCGCGGGCAATGACATCGTGATGCCCGGCGGACCTCCGGCGATTGCACAGATTTTAGAGGGATACCGGGAGGGCAGGGTATCAAGGGAAAATCTGGAAAACGCAGTCTGCCGTCTGCTGTATATGACGGAGAGAACCCGGCATGGGAAAAAATGTGGCGGCGGCGCGTAGATATCATCTCCTTGAAGTAGAGGGGTATTTGTTGGCAAACTTATCGTTACTTTTCACGGTTACTTTTCGCGGCCCCTGCCCGAGACAGAATGGCACATCTGCGCATCTAAGTCTCCCGTTTCCCTGAAAAGAAGCGTCATTCCATCTCTTCCTCGCTGATCCTGTGCCGTAGATCCGTTATTTTCTCGTGATATCCTGTGATATCCTCGCTTGCTTCCACAGCTGAGATCGATCCGCTCCTATAGACGACTTTCAGCAGGACAGGGGTAATGATCGTGGTGATCACCACCATGACCACCACCGCCCCCATAAAAGCGCTTCCCAGCAGCCCCATGGCAGCCCCTTTGCTTGCCACGATGAGGGCCACCTCGCCTCTGGACACCATTCCGATTCCGATCCGCAGGCACTGGTGTGACTGATAGCCGCACAGCTTTGCCCCCAGGCCGCAGCCCACGACCTTGGTCAGGATCGCCACGATGACCAGTATCAGCGTGAACAGGATGATCATAGGCGTCATCTTCGGAAGCGCCACAGAAAGCCCTATATTCGCAAAGAAAACGGGAGACAGCAGAAGATACGACAGGATATCGAACTTCTCCTGGAGATATTCCGACCTTCCCGTATTGGAGATGATCAGGCCGGCGATGTACGCGCCGGTGATATCTGCAACGCCAAACAGATGCTCTGCGGCGTATGCCATGAGCAGACAGAATACAAAGGCAATGATCACATGCCGGTGGCGCATTTTGTCGGCATGGGTCATCCAATACTTATAGGCTTTATAGAACAGGCATCCCACTACGATGGCAAATACGAAAAAAGCGGCCACTTTCCCCAGGACTGCCGCGATGTGGACTGAGGGGTCTGCCAAGCTTGTAATGATCGTCAGTGCGACGATTCCGAGAATGTCGTCAATGATTGCTGCCCCAAGGATCGCGTTGCCGGAATGGGTCTTCAGCTTTCCCAGCTCTTTCAATGTCTCCACCGTGATGCTCACGGAAGTGGCGGTCAGTATCACGCCCATGAAGACGTTCTGCAGCAGGACGCTGCTGGAGGCATCGGATGGTATTATCTCCGGCTTGTTGAAGAAGAAGGCGGCCAGAAATCCTCCCGCGATTGGTACGATGACCCCGCACAGAGCGATGACCAGAGAGGCTTTTCCGCTCTTTTTCAACTCCTTGATATCCGTTTCCAGCCCGGCGGTGAACATCAATACGATCACACCCAGCTCCGCCACGGTCTCCAGGAAGTCCGTTTCCGACAGGACGCCGAACATGGCCGGTCCCAGCAGAAGGCCTGCCAGCAGAGCGCCCACCACCTGGGGCATCTGTACCCTCTTCGTGGCTACGCCCAACAATTTGGTACATAACAGAATAATTGCAAGATCCAGTAAAAATTTGTAGCTATGCATCTGTGTCATCTCCTAATCGCAATCCGCAAAAGAGTTCCCTGAAAGTAATCAATCGTTTTCCGTTAAAATAGCACTATTTTGTAGAAAATACAAGCCTAAATGATTACTTGCTGTATAATGGGGATGACTATGTTACTTTTCAAGGGTAGGGGCCGCGAGGGGTTTGCGTGCGCATTTTGCACGCAAAACCCGACTATCGTTGCGGGATAAATGGCATCAGATGGTGGAAAAATAAGCAATAAAATCAGAGACAATAGTAGGCGATACAGGAGGGAATTATGTGCGGCAGATATTATGTTGACGATGATACGGCAAGGGAGATAGAGAAGCTGGTCAGGCAGGTGGATGAGAAAATGCGGGGAGCGGCTGTATCCTGCAGGGTGGAGGTTGCGGCAAAGGACATCCATCCCACAGAGACAGCCCCGATCCTGGCTGCTTCCGGCGATATTCTGGAGTGCCGTTGGCAGCGGTGGGGCTTTCCGGGTTTCCGGAAAAGCCAGGTCATTTACAATGCCAGATGCGAGTCTGTTATGGAAAAGCCCATGTTCCGGGAGGCTGTGCGGCATCGCAGGGCTGTCATTCCTGCGGCCTGGTTCTATGAATGGGACCGCAGCAAGCAGAAGCATATTTTCTATAGGGAAAGCGGAGCCCCTTTGTTTATGGCCGGATGTTACAGGAAGTATGATGAGGGTGACAGATTCGTGATCCTTACGACACAGGCTAACGCTTCCATGGAGCCGGTGCATGACCGTATGCCCCTGATACTGGAGCGGGAAGAGGCTGTTGCGTGGCTCCTGGAGAATGACGCGGCGGAGGGACTGCTCCAAAAATCGCCGCCCCTGCTGGTGCGCAGGACGGAGTATGAACAGCTGAGGTTTCCTGGTATCTGATACAGGCTTACAGGGGATAGGAAGGATTTATGCAGAGCTTTTCCTGTATTTGCCTGATGATCTCCGGCGAACCCCGCAGGATCGGCACAGGAAATTCGATGATGCCGAGATGCTCGTTGCCGCTGTGTTTGCAATAATGCTCAGGGGCAGGCTCTCGTCAATGACCATAACACACTTTTCATTTTTCCAATCCAATTTGCGCTGCGTCTTTTCCATATCTTCATTTATGACTTTTGCTGCGTTTTTATCACACGCGGCATGATCTTTGGATTTTGTACCCTCCGTTCACGATCCTGCAGAAAGAAAAAAATTACCTCATCAGCGAACAAAATCAAAGTAAAATGAACAAACCTCTATATAAATTCTGATTCTGTAAGGGTAAAATAGGAACAGGTTCACACAAAATGAAAAAGAAAAATTATAATAGAAAGGAAAATGGGATGATGGGAAAGAGGATGACATTTGCACTGGCATTTTGCAACAGAGGCTTCATGCCGGGGGAACTGATTTACGGGGCCAGGGAGGATATGATCAAGGCGGTGACGGATGCCGGATATGATTATATTGCCATGGACGCTGAATTGACCCGGTTTGGCGGAATCGAGACAAGGGATGAGGGGCTGCTCTATGCGAAGTGGCTGAAGGAGCATGAGGGGCAGTATGACGGTGTGATTTTCTCCATGCCCATTTTTGCGGACGAAAACGGAGCCATCACGGCTTTACAGGACGCAGGAGTGCCGATTTTGATGCAGGCATATCCGGATGAGATTGGGAAAATGGATTTTGCCCACAGAAGGGATGCTTTCTGCGGCAAGTTTTCCGTGACGGATGTATTCACCCAGTACCAGGTGCCCTTTACTGTAATGAAGCCTCATGTAGTGTATCCGCTGTCAGAAGCATTCAAACAGAATCTACGGGATTTTGCGGCGGTGCCGGAGGAGAAAAAGAATACTCTGGCAAAGATTTCCGTGGTCATTGACGAATACATAGAAAGTTATCATCTGGATGCCATTGCCCTGCGCTGCTGGAACGAAATGGAAGAGATTCTCCGTGTGTGTCCATGTGTGCTGCTGTCCGAGCTGAATGACCGCGGTATCACCGCATCCTGCGAGATTGATATGTGTTCCGCAATCACCATGCGGGCCATGTCGCTTGCCAGCGAGACCCCTGCCACGGTGCTGGACTGGAACAATAATTACGGAGAGGATGAGAACAAGGTTATCCTGTTTCACTGTGGGCCGGTGCCTAAGAGTCTTATGACGGACAAGGGAAAAGTGACCAGCCATAAGATGTTTGACAAGAATGACCCGGGTTCCGGCTGTGGAACCTGTGAGGGACGCATCCGTCCGGGGAAAGTGACGCTTTCCAACTGCCAGACGAAGGACGGGAAGATTATCGTATATGCCAGCGAGGCGGCATTTACAGATGACCCTGTCGAGGAGGCATTCTTCGGGTGCGGCGGTGTCTGCGAGATATCGGATATGCAGGGTAAGATGATCAGGCTTGCCAGAGGCGGCTTCAAGCACCATACCTCAGTAGGGGCAGGACACATGAAGGAAATCCTGAAGGAGGCATTTACCACTTACCTGGGATATGTCTGGGTGGACATCGATAACTAAGAAGACGGAGCCGTTCCTGATGTGACAGCTTAGTTTATGATAGAGAACTTGGAGGTATAGATGAAAATCGCAGGACTTGACATAGGAACCACTGGCTGCAAGTGTACCGTATTTGACAGGAACGGTAATTACCTGGGAAAAGCATACCGGGACTATCCGGTGCGCCGGACCATGGGGAGCCACGAAATCGATGTTTCGGCAATCATGGAGGGAGTATATGCGGTCATCCGGGAGATGGCGGCGCAGTTCCCGGACATTGCCGGGTTGGGAGTCACCAGCTTCGGAGAGACCTTTGTTCTGACGGACGGGGAGGGAACTCCCCTGCATCCGGCCATGCTGTACACGGACCCGAGAGGTGCGGAGGAATGCAGGGAGCTGAAGGAGAAGACAGGAGAGAAGGACATTGCCCGTATCACAGGTCTTCGCCCCCACGAAATGTACAGCATAAGCAAGCTGATGTGGATGAAAAAGCACCAGCCTGAAATCTACAAAAAAGCAGAGCATGCGTTCCTGATGGAGGATTTTGTGGTTTTTCATTTGACGGGAAAAGCGCAGATTGATTATTCGCTGGCATCCAGAACCATGGCGTTTGACATCTGCAGACTTGACTGGAGTGACCGGATACTGGAGGCGGCAGGGATAGACAGGGAGCTTTTTTCTGCCTGTGTTCCGACTGGAAGTACAGCAGGAGAAATTCTTCCGGCAGCTGCATCGAAGACGGGACTGTCAAAGCAGACACAGATTGTCTCCGTCAGCCATGACCAAGTGGCGGCAGCTGTGGGGGCAGGGGCATTTGACGCAAGGGTTGCGGTGGACGGAGCAGGGACTGTGGAGTGTCTGACGCCGATTTATGAAGAAATGCCGGATATTGATAAGATGTATGAAGGGTATTTTTCCGTAGTGCCCTATGTGTTTCCGGGAACCTATGTGGCATATGCTTTCTCATACACCGGCGGTGCGCTGATGCAGTGGTGTGTGGAGACTTTTGCCGGAGAGAAGAAGAGACAAGCCAGGGAGCAGGGCATATCTGTCAATGAACTGTTGGAGCGGGAATATCAGGAGAGTCATTCCGAAGGCTTGGGCGGACACACTGATGGACCCAGCGGAATGCTGGTGCTGCCGCACTTTGCAGGAGCGGCAACACCTTATATGGATACCGGTTCCAAAGGGGCTGTTCTGGGACTTACCACTGCTTCCACGGCGGCAGATATTTATCGGGGCTGCATGGAGGGTGTAACCTATGAGATGTATCTAAACTATCAGGCACTTGCAGGATCCGGCATCCGTTTTGAAAAGCTGAATGCGACGGGCGGAGGCGCACATTCCTCTGTATGGATGCAGATGAAGGCAGATGTGCTGAACCTGACCATCACGGCATTAAAGACTGTGGACGCAGGCACGGTGGGAAGCGCCATGCTTACGGGAGTGGCAGCAGGGATGTTCCGTGATCTGAAGGAAGCGGCGGGATTGATGGTGGAGGAAACAGTCACCTATAAGCCGCGGCAGGAGATGCACGAAAAATATATGCGGGTTTATGAACGCTACCGCAAAGTGTATGATGCAGTGAGACCGCTTATGTAATATAATTCCGTTACGAAGAGCTGCCCGGTGAAACGTGCGCATATCTGGATTTGCAGAAAATATGAAGGAGGAGTACAATGAATCCATATATCGGACATGATTCCCAGCTGTATGGGATAGAAGAGCACCGCCTTGTGGGCGGAAAGGGCGATGGGATGCGCCTGTATGAAATAAACAATGGAAAAGGCATGATGCTGACTGTCTCACCGGACAGGAACGGGGATATCACAAGGCTTCGGTACAAGGGCATCAATTTAAGCTATCACGGTAAACGCATGATTTGATATCTTTGCATCAGGGAGAAAATCTGCTATATTGTATTTAATGACTGACAATCTCCACACAATCGTGTACAATGATTTCCATAACTTCTTGAAAGGAAATCATGATTATGACAGAAATGGGAAATGAACTTTCACTGGTCGGATGTATGAAGGAGGTTCCGGATCCAAGAGCCCCGTACAACCAGAGACACAAATTTCTTGATATTATCATCATTGCCGTCACCGCAATCCTCTGCGGAATGGATACCTGGAATGAGATTGAGGACTGGGCATACTCAAAAAAAGAATGGCTGGAAACATTTCTGGAACTTCCCGGCGGGATTCCCTCCCATGATACGATCAACCGGGTATTCCAGATGATCGATCCGGATCAGTTTCATGATGCCTTTTTTCGGTGGACCAGTGCAGTTGCGGGGAAAATCGAAGGAATTATTGCCATTGATGGGAAAACTATCCGCCGCAGTAAGGATGAAAGCAAAGGAAATCGTCCCTCCCATGTGGTGAGCGCATGGGCCTGCGATACATCCCTTGTTTTAGGGCAGTTACGGGTGGACGAAAAGACAAATGAGATCAAAGCGATTCCGGAGCTGTTGGAGATCCTGTGTCTGAAAGGGTGTGTGGTAACCATCGATGCCATGGGAACCCAGAAGGAGATTGCCGAAAAAATCATAGACAAAGAAGCGGACTATATCCTGCAGGTAAAAGGGAACCAGGAAACATTACTGGAAGATATATCCCTGTATTTTAAAGATGAGGTTTTCAATCGTCCCAAGAAGGAACTGGAAAAAGAAGGCCGGTACTGGAAAGAAAAGGACTTTGACCATGGGAGAATAGAAATCCGGGAATATTATGTGGAAAATGAAGTAGAATGGCTCAGGGAGAACCACCCCGGCTGGAAAGGTCTGAGTGGAATGGGAGCCTGTGTGGCAACTGTAACGGAAAACGGTAAGACAACGACAGCGTTATCATATTCGATATACAGCCAAGAAGAGATGAAAGCGGAAGAATATGGGAAGGGCAAAAGAGCCCACTGGGGAATCGAGAACAGCCTGCACTGGGTGCTGGACATTGGATTCCGAGAAGACGAGAGCCGGATACGAGCGGGGAATGCAGCAGAAAATGTAAATGTGCTGCGGCACATAGGAACAAATCTGCTGAAGCAGGAAAAAAGCTGTCGAATGGGAATAGCAAGCAAACGGAAAAAATGCGGCTATGACCAGAAATATCTATATAAAGTTCTAAGCGGGCTGAACACGGGTATGAAATAAAAGCTCATAGCGGCGCCACATTTATAAAAATGATTAGGTAGACATATCATGTAAGTGATATGTCTACTTAAATAAAAAGCTTGCGTTTACCGTGCAGCGGCCTTAATTAATAGTTGCGCAATCCGTCATGCTGACTTATAATATTTATAACAGTGTTTGCCGCATGCGGGAGCAGAGAAATGAAGGTAAATGGGAAATTTGAAGGGGCGTCTCTGAAAACTGTGTTTTTGGAGACGTTCCGTTTTTCTATTCCGTTTTCTAATCCGTCTTCTGCCGGGGCAGCGGCGCTGAAGGAATAGAAGAGATGACAGCCCTATGGAGGCGGGGAGAACTCGGATAAATATGGAACAAAGGACAAAAAGAAAAAGAAAGCGGCGGAAAAACTGGAAACGGATCATCATAGCTTATACACTGCGGACACTGGTTGCCGTAGTGCTGCTGGGAATGGTTTTTCTGATGATCTGCGGATGTATTTTTCTGTATCAGCTGGGGCATAAGGAGAAGGACGATGTTTCTTCCGTCAATGCCCATGTCAAATCACAGCTTCGGGGCGCGGGGACGCAGCCGGACAGTCCGCTTCCGCTGACAGACTGCAAGATTGTTCTGGATGCCGGGCACGGGGGGCTGGACGGGGGGTGCAGCTTCGGAGATACTGTGGAGAAGGATGTTTCACTGGCAGTGACTCTGGCGCTTGGGGAATATTTGGAAGCCAAGGGAATACAGGTAGTGTATACCCGCCGGGAGGATGATTCTTTAGGCTTGTCGGAGCGGGCGGATCTGGTCAACGGAGAGGAGCCGGATTTCCTGTTCAGCATTCACTGCAATTCCTATGAAGAGGATGCTTCCATCCGGGGGTTGGAGATCCATTATCAGAAGGGCCGTAAGGAGGGAAAGGCCATGGCGGAGCAGATCGGCGGGTGGCTGGAGGAAAACACTTCTATAGAAGTGCGGGATGCGAAAGAAAATAATTTGCAGATATTGAGAGAGACCTCCGTAAAGGCCGTTTTGATTGAATTGGGATTTTTGACAAATGCGGCGGACCGCCAGATACTTTCGTCTCAGGAGCAGAGGGATGAGCTGGCGAAAGCGCTTGCAGACGGGATCTGGGAGTACACACAGGCAGTTGGACGTTGACATAAAAAGAATGGACAGGCTATAATAGGGCTGATGCTACATATGATATTTTATAAGCGCCGCAGGCGGCCGGACAGGGGCAGGAAAGAGGACGCAGGGATCATGGCTGGAGGCGGCGGAACGGAGAACGGAAATGAATAAGGAGCGGAAAAAGAGCAGAAAAGACAGGCGGTTTCCCCTGCTTCTTCTTATTATATTGGTGTTTGCTGTATTGGGAACAATAGTGTTTTCGGTGGTCCGGAGAGTTTCTGCAGAGATGTCCGCGTCGGCCATACAAAATCTGAGCGAAAGTCTGAACCTGATCAAGTGCACCATAGAGGCGATGCTGAACAACGAGGCTGAGTTTCAGAAGATGATGTCCCGGGAGGCGGCCCGGTGGGAGAACCCGGAGGAATACATCAGGAGCTTTGAGAAAAATCAGACGATTGTAAAAATATCCTTGATACGATCAGGGGAAAAAGAGGGGATTTCCAGCACGGGCGAGATATTTACCGGAGACGAGCTGGATTTTTCTCTGGGTCGAACGGTAAACGGGCTGGAGATTTCACAATCCTATATAAATTATATGGGAACCTGGGCTTACTCTATGAAATGTCCTGTCATAAAGGAGGACCGGGAGATCGGAACCCTTTATGCGGAATATGTGTACGATTCCTTTGACAGAACGCTTCCGGAGGGATTTTATAATGACAAGGCAATGCTTTATATCATGGATGCCAGAACTGAGAGGTTTGTGCTGAAGCCAAAGGGAATGGGACAGCGGAATGCGGGACATGTGAATCTGATGGATTTTTACCGGGCAAACGACATTACAGAGGAGGCGCTGCAGGAGGAGGTTACTGAGTGCGTACAAGCCGGCGGCAATATGTTGTTTTATCATGACGTACAGGGAAAGGAATCCCTGAACTATGTATGGGCGGCTAACGATGGATCCATTTTTTTAATCGGATATGTGCCCATCGAGGCTATCCAGCAGGAGGGAAGAACGGTAAACCAGAATATATTTCTGGTGGTGGCGGTGACGCTGATTGCTTTCTTTTTGTGCTGTGTTTTATATTACTTTAATCATCGGAGGGAAAACCGGATCCGGAAGGAGAGGGAGACTGAGAGGGAGATTCATAATAAGCAGTTGGCGGAGGCGCTGCAGGCGGCTCAGCTGGCCAGCAATTCCAAGACCATGTTTCTCTCCAATATGTCCCATGATATCAGAACTCCCATGAATGCGGTTTTAGGCTTTACCACGCTGCTGGCCAAGGACGCGGAAAACCCGGAAAAGGTCAGGGAATATACGAAAAAGATTATGGCATCGGGACAGCATCTGCTCAGCTTGATTAATGATATTCTGGATGTTTCCAAAATCGAAAGCGGCAAGGTGGTGCTCAATATTGAAGAGTTTACCCTGAGCGATCTGGTGTCCTCTGTGGATGCGATTATCCGGCCAATGGCCAATGCGAAGAAGCAGTCACTCCATGTGGAGGTGACGGGTATTCGGCATGAATATTTGATGGGAGACGAGACCAGGATCAACCAGATTTTAATAAATCTTCTTTCAAATGCGGTAAAATATACCCAGGAGGGCGGCAGTATCTGGTTCCGTATCATCGGGCTGAAGCAGCGGTCCGGTCAATATGAGCATGTTCGGATTGAAGTTGAAGACAATGGATACGGTATGACACAGGAATACCTGAAAACGATTTTTGATGCATTCACCAGAGCCGAAAACAGTACCACAAATAAGGTACAGGGGACGGGGCTTGGCATGGCGATCACGAAAAATATTGTGGAGCTGATGGGCGGAACCATCGATGTTTCCAGCCAGGTGGATAGGGGAAGCCTTTTCAGAGTGGAGCTGGAATTCCACATACCGGAGGGTCACGCAGACAAAAAATTCTGGGAGGAGCATGGGATTTCCTGTATTTTGGCGGTGGACAGTGATGAGGAGACCTGTGCGGATATCCGCACGCTGATGCAGGATATGGGAGTTGTGGTGGATACAGTGTCCGACCCGCAGGAGGCTCTGGAAATGATTCGCAGCAGCAGACAGGGGGAGGAATATGATCTGCTTTTGCTGGAATGGAGTCCGTCTGAAGGAAAGGATGCTCAGGCGGCGGAGCAAATCCGGGAGGCCGTGTCTGATCAGGTGCCATTGCTCTTTATGACTGCCGTTGACGTGGAGGAGAAGGAAGATATTCCCCGGATGGAAAATACAGGGGTCTTGCATAAACCCTTCTTTGTGTCTGCTCTGAAGGATAAGATTATGGAGATGAGGGCAGAGTCCGGAGAGAAGGAAGAGCAGGAGGAAACCATAAACCTGGAGGGACTGCGGTTCCTTGCGGCAGAGGACAATGAAATCAATGCGGAAATTCTGGCGGAGATTCTGGATATGGAGGGAGCGGGCTGCGAGATTGTGGAGAACGGCCGTCTGGCGGTGGAACGCTTTGAGCGGGCAGAAGAAGGAGAGTTTGACGCGATTCTGATGGATGTGCAGATGCCGGTTATGAACGGATACGATGCCGCCAGAGCCATCAGGGCTCTCAAGCGCAGCGATGCGGGAAGGATTCCCATCATAGCCATGACGGCAAACGCTTTTGCGGAGGATGAAAAGGAAGCTCTGGATGCGGGTATGGATGTGCATGTGGCAAAGCCCATCAATGTGGAACTGCTGAAACGGGTCATCCGGGAATGCATTCGGAGGCAAAAGTGATTATGTCTACTGAAGCAGGCGGGAGGATAATATTTATGAGAAAGTCAAAAAAATGGTATGGAAAAGCGGCGGCATTGTGCCTGGCAGCAATGGCTGTGCTGGTGTTGGTTTCCTGCAAAGATGAGAAGGAAAACGGCAGCAATCTGCTCGATATAGAGGAGAAGGACGGAAGATATGTAAATTTGTTCAGTCCCATGGAGAAGATCGATCCCAGCGCGGAGAATATAGCCAGGACGGCTTCGGATCTGACGATGGCCATGGCGGAGGAAAAGCTGGGAGTAAGGGTGGCCTACCGAACCTATACGGCGGAAAATTATCAGGATAAAACCTATGATGATGTGACTCTGGACAGGGTGCGCAATAACATGGATGATTTATATCTTCTAAATCCGGATACCATCCAGATCCTTGGGGCGGAGGGACGGCTGGTGGATCTGTCGGTGCTTGCCAGCGCGGAGAATCTGAGGGAAGTGGTGAAAACGGCAAACACCGTCAACGGCAAGCTGGTGGCTATTCCCCAGGAGGTGGTAGCCCACGGTCTGTTCGTGAACAAGGATATGTTTGACCAATACGATCTGGAGCTTCCGGAAACGCCGGAGGATTTGCTGGAGTGCTGCAGGGTATTTCAGGAAAACGGCATAGAGACGCCCATCGGCGCCAACCGCTGGTGGCTGGAGAACTTTGTCTTTGCCCAGGCCTATGCGGATCTGTACAACGGCGGAAATACGGAGGCAGAGATCGAGGCGCTGAACAGCGGAGAAAGCAAGTACAGCGATTATATGCGTCCGGGCTTTGAATTTCTCCAGGAACTGATCGACAAGGGCTATATTGATGCCGAAAAAGCTTATGTCAGCGAGGCTATCGAGGGGGAGGGACCGGATTTCCTGGCCCAGAAGACGCCTATCGTTATGGCATATTGGGGAGCGGCCAACGCGGAGACCTCTTACGGCAAACCGGATTTTAATCTGCAGGTTATCGGATTTCCCAGCAGCCGGGGACAGATGCCGGTGGTATCCATGACGGGATTTGCAGTGGGCGCAGGAGCAGAACACGAGGAGGATGCCATTCGCACCATAGACGTGATGCTTTCCGACGAGGCCCTTCAGCTTTATTCGGAGACAAACAAGGTGATTTCGCCCTCCAAGAACGTGGAGGTGGACTGTATTCCGGCTCTGAAGCCGCTGAACGACAAAATCCAGGAAAATGTGTATGTTCTTGGATCCAATGCGGGAATGAAGGTGGAGCAGTGGGGCAACACCTGCATTATTGTGCGGAAGCTGCTGGGCGGGGCTTCTGTGGATGAATGCATGGCAGAGTTTGACAGACTGCAGGAAGAATCGTTGGAACAGCAGCGGTAACCTTTGGGCTGCTGTTTATGGGGCATCATGCTGCTATTTGCGGCGAAGCCGTGAATGGCAACATTATTTGTCCTTTTTCCGTAAAAATGTGCTTGCCAAATCCGCGGAAGTGTGTTAAGATATCATTCGTTAAGATTGTTTGTGAGAGAGCGCCCGGCCTTTCACCATGCATCTTTGATGCGGCTCCATGGTCAAGCGGTTAAGACATCGCCCTTTCACGGCGGTAACACGGGTTCGATTCCCGTTGGAGTCATTTTGCGGACCTTTAGCTCAGTTGGTTAGAGCAACCGGCTCATAACCGGTCGGTCCTGGGTTCGAGTCCCCGAAGGTCCATTTTGAAGTTATTTTTACCGCAATTATTATAAATAAGGCCCAGTGGCTCAGTTGGTTAGAGCGCCGCCCTGTCACGGCGGAGGTCGTCGGTTCGAGTCCGATCTGGGTCGTTGTGTGGTTTCACACAAGGGGTCTTAGCTCAGCTGGGAGAGCATCTGCCTTACAAGCAGAGGGTCATAGGTTCGAGCCCTATAGGCCCCATTTTTAATGCACGGAAAAGCAGAACCAAGCAAGGCGAAATGGGGTAAAGTATAAAACGGGACAAGGAGAGACGGTATGATCAGGATCATAACAGATTCAGCGGCAGACATGGGGGACATTATCCGGGAGGATCTGACAATACTGCCCATTCATATCACCTTTGGAGATCAGGAATTTCAGGATGGGGTGGATATGACTCATCAGATGTTCTATGAAAGGCTCATCGAGTCGGACGAGCTGCCGGTGACCAGCCAGGTGGCGCCCTTTGCCTTTGAGGAGGCCTATAAGGCGGCAAAGGAAAAGGGAGAGGAAGTGATAGCCATCACTCTGTCATCGAAGCTTTCAGGCACTTGGCAGAGCGCCAATATCGCGGCGGAAAGCTATGAGGATATGGTCCATGTGGTGGACAGTGAGAACGTGAGCATCGGCCAGAGGGTGTTGGTGGAGTATGCCCTGCGCCTGAAGGACGGCGGCATGACAGCCTTGGAAATTGTGGAAAAGCTGGAGGCGGAGAAAAAGAATATCCGGCTTATCGCCCTTTTGGATACGCTGGAGTATTTGAAAAAGGGAGGGCGTATATCCCGGGCGGCGGCTGTGGCAGGGAGTCTTTTGTCCATTAAGCCGGTGATCGCCATCCAGAGCGGAGAGGTTGCGATCCTGGGGAAGGCGAGAGGATCCCGGCAGGGCAATAACCTGCTGGCGGAGCAGATCCGTCTCACAGGAGGAATCGATTTTTCCAGGCCATATGTGCTTGGATATACCGGCCTGAGCGATATGCTGCTGCAAAAGTATATTGCGGACAATGAAGTCCTGTGGAAGGATCATGTGGAGGCTCTTGACGCCGTCAGTGTAGGCGGTACCATCGGGACTCATACAGGTCCCGGAGCCATCGGGGCGGCGTTCTTTTCCCTGTAAAGAGCCGGCGGTTTTGAACGTGAGGACTCTATTATGAGGGGATTTTTTGAATCATATATTGAAATTATGCCTGCTTCAGGCGGGCCGGGAGGTATGGAGATGAAAGAGATCAACCAGCAGTTTTTGAACGGAGAGAGGGCCTTGTTTCAGGAGCATGACAGCCGGATCAGCTATTGCACCTTTGCCGACGGAGAGTCGCCGCTGAAGGAGAGCAGAGACCTGGAAATTGATAACTGTCTTTTTCGGTGGAAGTATCCGCTGTGGTACAGTAAAAATATTACAATGAAAAATTCCGCTCTTTTTGATATGGCCAGAGCCGGTATCTGGTATGGGGAGAATATTTCCGTGCAGGATACGGTGATTGAGGCGCCTAAAAATTTCAGGCGGACCCGGGGAATCGTTCTGCAGAATGTAAATTTCCCCAACGCTTCGGAGACCTTATGGAATTGTCAGGACATCGAGATGGACAGTGTCACGGCCAGAGGCGATTACTTTGCCATGAACTGCAGAAATGTGAAGGCAAGTAATTTTACGCTCACTGGCAATTACAGCTTTGACGGAGGCTGTGATATTGAGATCCGGGATTCCAGGCTGCTCTCCAAGGATGCTTTCTGGAATGCTGAAAATGTGACGGTGTATGATTCCTTTATATCAGGGGAGTATCTGGGATGGAATTCCCGGAATATCACTCTGGTGAACTGCGTCATTGAGAGTCTTCAGGGAATGTGCTATATCGATAATCTGGTGATGAAGAACTGCCGTCTGGTGAACACCACACTGGCCTTTGAATATGCTCAGGCCGACGTGGAGATCGTGGGCAGTGTGGACAGCGTATTCAACCCTAAGGGTGGAGTGATCCGGGCGGACAGGATCGGAGAGCTTATCATGGACGGGCGGAAGGTAAAGATCGACCAGACCCGCATTGAGGCCGGGGAAATCGGAAAACATTTGGACCGGGCTTCCTGGGAAGTGTGATAAGAATTTCAAAGGCGTCAAAGCACGCCGCCTGACATTTGATGTGTGTACCGTTAAGAGCGGTACCGATGTGGCTGGCAGTGGGGGTAAAGTATGAAATATGATTTTGACAGGCTGACTCAGAGAAGGGGGACAGGTTCCCTGAAATGGGATGTGGAGGAAAGAGAGCTGCCCATGTGGGTGGCGGACATGGATTTCCCGGCGGCTCCCGAGATCCGGGCGGCCATAGAGAAACGGGCTGAGCATGGTATTTTCGGCTACAATATTATTCCGGAGGAATGGTATCAGGCTTACGTCAGCTGGTGGAGCCGCCGGTATGGTTTGGACATGGAGAGAGAATGGCTGATTTATTGCACAGGAGTGATTCCCGCTGTCTCCAGCGCTGTGCGGAAACTGACTACGGTAGGAGAAAACGTGCTGGTGCAGACTCCCGTATATAATATTTTCTTTAACAGCATTCGAAATAATGGAAGAAATATTCTGGAAAATCCTCTTGTTTACGACGGACGTGAATACAGGATGGACTTTGAAGACCTGGAGAAAAAGCTGGCTGATCCTCAGACTACTCTGATGCTGCTTTGTAATCCCCACAATCCCGTGGGAAAGATATGGGACCGGGAGACCTTGGAGCGGGTGGGGCAGCTTTGCGCAAAGCATCATGTGGTAGTTCTGTCCGATGAGATCCACTGTGATCTGACGGATCCCGGAGTCAAATACGTGCCCTTTATATCGGTATCTGATGTCTGCCGGGACAACAGCGTGACCTGTATGGCGCCTACCAAGACCTTTAATATCGCAGGCTTGCAGACGGCAGCCGTGATGGTTCCAGACCCGGTGCTTCGGCATAAGATGGACAGGGAGCTGAATACCAGTGAGGTGGCGGAGCCCAATACCTTTGCGGTTACGGCGGCTGTGGAGGCCTATAACGAAGGGGAGGCCTGGCTGGAGGAGCTGCGGGAATATTTGTATGGCAATAAGCTGAGAGTGCGGGAATTTTTGGAGAGAGAAGTTCCCGGCGTGAGGGCGGTGCCCTCCCAGGCCACCTATCTGCTCTGGCTGGATTGCAGCAGGGTGACGGAGGATGGCACGGCATTGGCTGAGTTTATCCGCCAGGAAACCGGACTTTATTTGACGGCGGGAGAGCATTATGGTTCCTGCGGGCGCGGCTTTCTGCGCATGAATATTGCCTGCCCCAGGGAACGGCTGGAGGATGGCCTGAACCGTCTGAAGCAGGGTGTGGAGGCCTATTAAGAGTCAACACTATTTGCCTGGGGCGGGGTGATATATGCTCTAAGCGACTTGTTAATTCACTGATTTTTCGGTGATAGGCAAGGACAGCTTAGAGCATATTTTCATTCAAGGAGGTCTGTGCTATGGCAAAACCTAAACTGAGCTGCTGTACGAGAGGTTGAGCCGAGATGATGAATTACGGGGCCATGCTGTCATCTTTAGGAACCGTTAAGCGCTTCAAGGACAAAAAGGGCCACTATGTCGATGAAGGTGGGGGATTACTGCCTCCCCGACCTGACGCAAATGCGGGGTAATCCCCGCATTTCTTAATAATAGCATCTTGCATTTGTGACAAGTGGTAATTTTGTCAAAATCCCATATGCCGTGAGGGGTGTCAGTTCCACCGCAAGTCTATGAGGAAAAATTTACAATAAAAATATTTTAAAGTACTTGTAAGATTTCTTGAAATGCGAAGTCTTATAAGTGAGGAGGTGAGGAAAAGTGGCAGGCTGCGAAGATGAATTTGAGAAAATTTATATTAGATACTTCAATGATGTATTTCTTTTTCTCAAAAAGCTGTCAAAAGACGAAAGTGTTGCAGAGGAGATCACAAGCGAAACATTTTTCAAAGCGATGCGTTCAATAGATACTTTTCGCGGCGATACAGACATTCGTGTTTGGCTTTGTCAAATTGCAAAAAACTGTTACTTTTCTCACTTGAAAAAACAACAGGGGATTGTAGATATTGATGATATTGAATTTGCAGATAACATAGACACTATTGAGGAACAGATAATAAACCAAAGTGATGCTATGCGAATACATCTGCTGCTGCACAATTTAGCCGAACCATATAAGGAGGTTTTTATGCTGCGGGTTTTTGGAGAACTGAGTTTCAAACAAATCGCAAATATTTTTCAAAAAACAGAAAACTGGGCCTGCGTTACTTATCATCGGGCAAGAAATAAAATATTGGAACAAATGGAGGCCAATAATGAGTAATAAATGCAATTTAATCAAAGATATACTTCCGCTTTATGTAGAAGATATGATAAGCACGGATACAAGAGAATTTGTCAGCGAACATCTTGAGCATTGTATGGAGTGCCATGCGGAGTTGGAGCGTATGCGGAAAGCTGCGAATTTTATCTCTGATACTGACCCTGATACAGATATTGTACCGCTGAAAAGAGTAAGGCGGGACTTATTTATCAAACGCTTACACACTATTTGTTTCACTGCGATCTTGGCCTGTGCCATAGCGACGGTTATTTTCGGGATATTGACATCACCTAAATTTTTTCCCTATTCCGATAACCTGCTCAATGTTATTGATGGTTCTGATGGAAGCGTTATCATCACCTTTGATAGTGAGGTGACAGGTTATAGCTGTAATGAAGTGTCTGATAATGAAACAGAAATTTATCGCATAAATGCTTGGACTACAACCTGGGACTTGTATTCGTCTAATCGTGGAAAACAAAATATGGTGATACCTTTTGACAGTGAAACGGAAATTCAGATTTTCTATGCTCAAAACGATGGCTCTGAGGATGTGCTGATTTATGGGGCAAATCAAAACGCCGAAGAAAACGGCGTAACCCTGCCAAGACTGATCCTGATGCCGTATTTTCTATTAGCTTTTTTTGCCCTTGCTGTCCTTGCAATTTTACGATTGCTATTAAGAAATAAGCAGGCAATCATTGTGTGGATTGACAGAGCTATACCATTCCCAATTTCCTATATGGCAGCGCAGCTTTGCACAAAAGGATTTAACTTCACAACATATTCTTCGCAACGAGATTTTTGCATTATCATCCTGGTTGCTATGTTGCTTTATTTCGCAATGCTGACGGGAAAAGCTCTTTATAAAGCAAAGCTGAACACTTCCAGGGGGCAGGCATGAAAAAATCTCTGTTTAGGCTAACGGATATGTTAGAGCTAAGTATTGTATATATTTTGTGCTTTTCTCTCAATTTGCTTTTGGATTATGCAAGGTCTTTGGCTTTGGATGCCTATATTCTAAAGGCTTTTTTGAAAAATTTTATTGATTACCAGCCCTTGATTGTTTCGCTGTTTACGTTCATTGTGATAGTGTTCCATTATCAAATGCTGGAGAGAAAAAAGGCAGAAATATTTTGCAGAATACTTGTGGGCGGTACTGTGTTTAGCGTTACCATTCGCTATGTTCTGGACTGTCTTAGGGTACTAATTTTCGTTTATCTTTTATCGGCTTTGGTAAATTCCCGTTTTGGGTTCAATTTAGCCAACAATTTTTATTTAGTCCTTATTTTTGTCACATACATACTAATCAGCGCAAGGCGGGTACGGAAATATGAAAATATTTAAGCTTATTGTTT
>CAJTVB010000041.1 GCA_910579755.1 uncultured Acetatifactor sp.
CCAAAGTGGCGTAATTTCTGGTAGTATGCCTAATTTTAGTATGCGAAGTATGAGTAAAATCGATACCATTGCCTTCCATGATCTGACCAGCCAGGATAGCGGGTACTCTTATGCAAAGGCCCGGTACTGGGATGAAAACGGAAATGCGACGAATCTTACCGGCCTTTCTCTGCAGCAAAAAAGGGATTCGGATGGGCGGCTCTATTATGTGCTGAAGCTTTCGGAGCCTGTGAATGCCAAGAAGTTCCAGTTTGGCCTTGCGCGCTATTCGGCAGCAGGAAGCATCACTATCTCCGAGGTGTACTTCTACTATTATGATACTTTGATGGATGAGATCATGGGGCTCTATGCGGATGATCTTCACACGGTGCTGAGGGATGATGTGACCCAGGCTGTTATCGATGCCCTGCGGGTGAAGATCAATACCATTGATCCGGTCAGCGGCGAATACCATCCGGACCGTCAGTTGCTGGAGCTGGAGCTGCAGACGGCGGAGGCTATACTGAATGATATTGGATTGAACCCTTCGGTAAGGATCCACAACGAAATCACCACCAATGATGCAGGGAGAGGCTTTGGCGGCCTGAATGCCTGGCAGCCTCTGGGGATTTCCGCTGCCGCTCAGGAAGAAATCATGGTTTACGTGGGGCACAGCACGAAGAAGACAGGAGACGCCACGGATTTGGAGCTGATTGCCACTCAATATCATTCCGAGTCCGGCGGTGTGAGCACTGTGGCTGCCCAGCTGAAGGTGGGACCTAACAAGATCACGGTTCCCAAGATTGGAAGCACCACGGGAGTGGAATCCGGCGGCGCCCTGTACATTCAGAATAAGGGCAACGGTCTGAACGGCCAGTATGCGGTAAGAGTCAGCGGCGGGCAGCAGGTGCCTGCTCTCGACCTGTATCAGGTGACGGACGATGCAGAGCGGCTGGCCAGAGCGAAAAAATATGTGGAGGAGCTGGAGGCCCATGTAAGCGGCATGGCGGCATCCCACAGTCAGGTTCATGAGAATGGCGGGAACAGCCAGGTGAATTATGCTTATGACAGCCAGAACTGTATTTTGGGGGCTTCCGATATTCTCCTGGATACCATGATGCTTTCCCTGCCGGCGGAGCAGCTCCTGGCCGGTGCGGGAAGCGGCAGCGTGGAGCAGAAGGCGCAGACGATTCTGAATGCCATGAAATCCATGGAGGATATGATGTATCTGTTCTACCAGCACAAGGGGTTGAACAACAGTGCGGCTGAAGCGCTGAACCAGGTTCCCAAGGGCCATTTGAACATCCGGTATCAGAGAATGTTTTCCGGCGCGTTTATGTATGCTGCCGGCAACCATATCGGAATTGAGTGGGGGTCTGCCCGGTTGACGGGAGCTTCATCGGTTGTGACAGACAGTAATGGGAAGTGGGTGAGCGGTTCCTATTTTGGATGGGGTATTGCCCACGAAATCGGACACTGCATCAACCAGGGAGCTTATGCCATAGCCGAGATCACCAACAATTATTTTGCGGTGCTGGCCCAGGCCAGGGACAACAATGACAGCGTGCGCTTTAAATATGAGGAAGTATACAAAAAGGTAACGTCGGGTGCCAAAGGAATGGCTTCCAATGTGTTTACACAGCTTGGCATGTATTGGCAGCTTCATCTGGCATACGACAGCGGATACAATTACAAGACCTACGCGGACTATAATGAGCAGCTGGCAAACCTGTTCTTTGCCAGGGTAGATACCTATGCGAGAGATACCAAGAAGGCTCCTGCGCCGGGCGGTGTGGCGCTGACACTTTCCGGAGACAGAGATCAGGATCTTATGCGCCTGTCCTGTGCAGCAGCCCAGAAAAATATTCTGGAATTTTTTGAACGCTGGGGGATGACTCCCAACGAGGATACCAAAAAGTATGCGGCGCAGTTTCAACCGGAGACGCGGGCGATCTATTACGTATGTGACGATTCCAGGGTCTATACTCTGGAGAAGGGCACAGGAAGCGTGCTGGGTATCGACGGGAACGTTGAGGCAGTGGGAACGGTTACGGCTCAGGTAAACAGCCAGAACCCCAATCAGATTGATTTTACGCTCAGTGCTCAGGGCATTTCTCAGGAAGAGGTGCTGGGATACGAGATCGTTAGATGCACCCGTTCCGGCGGTAAGGTGGAAAAACAGCCCGCAGGATTTACCACCAGCAATACCTTCAGCGATCATTTGTATATGAACAACCGGGTGGTGTGGTATGAGATTACGGTGATCGACCAGTACCTGAATCGTTCGAAGATAAAGGAGACAGCACCTATTAAAATTGGGGACGACGGAAGCCTGGATAAGTCCTTCTGGACTGTTGGCGTTTCGGGACTTACGGCAGTGGCTCAGAATCCGGGCCAGGGCACGGAGGAGCTTCCCTGTGAACCCACGCCGGAGGATCCGGCCATAAAGCTGTTGGACAATGATCCCGCTACGGTATATACGGCGGCGGCAGATGATAACGCGGAAATTGTGGTGGAATTCAATCGGAATTACACCGTGTCCGGCTTTAGATATACTGCTGTGGCAGGTATCCCCGGAGACAGCTATGAGGTACAGGTACGTTCCGGCGGCGTTTGGTTTAAGGCGGCGGAGGGCAGCTTCGGACAGGGAGCATCGGATTCCGGTACCGTGCATTTCTTCAATAGTGCGGGGGATTATGTGACCGCCTATGAGGCAGATGCTTTGAAGCTGATCCTGAAGGCTGCGGGCGGAAAGCAGGTATCCATTGGAGAGCTGGATGTGCTGGGCGTTACCGGTGATAATGTGGAATTCGATTATACGGATGACAATAAGCCTGTGATTGGAACGCTTGGAGAGGCATTCCAGTATGGACAGAGTACGGATGACGTGATCCCGGCGGGATCGGTGGTGTTTACCGGAACCTTTAAGGGAAATTCCGCTTACAATGTGGTGATTCTGTATGATCAGGCGGGAAATATCGTGGGAGGCACGGATGCCGCCGGAAGCTTAAAGGCCCAGCAGATCCTTTTGCAGAATGTTCCCGTGGAGGGGGATATTCCAAATGTGTACCAGGGCACCTGGATCTATTGGATCGAGCCCGGGCAGCAGGTGGATTTAACGGCCCTTGAAATGGTGCGTGCAGAGCTGTACCGGGTGGACAATGCTCAGACCAATCAGGGACAGAGGCTGGTGAGCGATTCCCTGTTTGCGGAGGTGCCGGAAGGTCTGCCTCAGATTACTCTGGGCGGCCAGTAAAAATGAGGGAAAATGAGAAACATGAGGGTTAACTTATTAAAATGGTTTGGAGCCATGCTTTTTCTGGCGCTTCTTTTGCCCATGCAGGTCCAGGCGGAGGCCGGCGACGGCTTCCGCCTGGATGAACAGGGTGCAGTAACGGTGGTATCCGAGCATGCGGCCAAGGAAAGGATTTCTTCTCTGACGTTCAGCTTGTTTGTGGAGGCAGAAGGCGCAGAAAAGGTGGAGTTTAGTTTTAATCAGAGCAGTGCAAAGATACTGGAATTTCGTTATGACAGGGAGCAAAAGGAATTAAAGATCTATGTGTCGGGAACAGAAGCGCTTTTCGGGGCTTCGGAGGATTCTCTCGCAGTGGGACAAATCAGTGTCCTGGACGGAAATGGAAATGCAGTGGCCGCCGATGTGAGCGTGGTGGAAGGCTCTCTCAAGTATGTGTACGGCGCAGAGCAGAGAACGATGGAAGATGTGGATATGCCGGGGACGGTAAGACTTGGCGGGGGAACGCCTCAGGCGACGCCTACGCCCACACCTGCACCATCTCCTACACCGACTCCTGCGCCTGCGCCGGGGAATACGCAGACGCCTCAGCCAACGCCGCCTCAGGTAACTCCTACACCTCAGCCGTCCGTGCCGCAGGCCACACCCACGCCCCAGCCGCCCGCGCCTCAGATGACTCCTACACCTGCACCCACGCCTCAGGCCACATCTACACCCAGGCCATCCCAGTCCGCCGGTCGTACGCCCGGGCCCTCCCGTGAGCCGGAACCGACGGATTCTGTAGAGAGCCCGTCTCCCCGGCCGGAGGAGTCGCAGGAACCGGAGAGCAGTCCTGGGCTGAGCCCATCAGAGGATGAAGAGGACGATATTATTTTTTCCTGGTCCCAGGATGAGGACGAGAAAAAGGACGGCGATGAGCCGTTCGGGAAGATTGATCTGGTATTTGTGACAGCCATCGGAGCAATTCTTTTGTTTGCCGGAGTAGTGGCCATGGCGGTGGTGATTTTAAAGAAGAAACCCGGCGCTCCTCAGGATCAGGATTCTCTCTGGTAAGCGGGACAGAGGGTTGTAATCACTTGATCCAGAACCTGAAAATAGTTTTCGAAGGTTTTGCGGCAGCAATCCGGGTCATGAATGACAATGCCCCTGCTCCTTAACCCTGTCAGGGAAAAGCCCATGGCCATGCGGTGGTCATTGTAGGTTTCCACCAGGGAGGGGGCGGGGAGTCCCGGATAAACAGTGATGCCTGATGAATGCTCTTCGCAGCGGATTCCCATTTTAGACAGCTCTGCCACAATGGCCCGAATCCGGTCACTTTCCTGAAAACGAATGTGGCTGACTCCGGTAATGGTGGTGGGGCTGTCTGCGAATGGGGCAAGAGCCGCCAGAGTAATAGCCTGGTCTGAGCAGGCAGACATATCTACAGTTACGCCCTGGAAATGTCCTTCTGCCGGGGGGGACAGCACAATGCCCCTTTCGGTATCCTTGGCGCAGCACCCCATTTTTTCTAATATATCTATAAATTTCACATCTCCCTGAAGAGAATCGTAATGAACATGCTCCACTAAAACCGGTACATTCAGCAGAGGACAGCAGGCGTAAAAGTAGCAGGCTGCCGAAACATCCGGTTCAATCCGGTAATCCTGGGGCCGATAATGCTGTCCGGCTTTTGTGAGAAAGGTATTGGGAGATTTCCTTTGAACCTTTACGCCGAACTGTTCCATCATTTGCAGAGTCATATCAATGTAGGCCATTCCGTGGCTTCCGCTGACACAGGTGGTGAAATTCTGCTTCGACAGGCAGGAGGCAATCAGCAACGCGCTGAGAAACTGGCTGCTGCTGTCAATGTTTACGGTGATTTTGTCCGCAGCAAAGCCGCAGCTGTGGAGTGTGAAGGGAAAATATCCGGTGTTTTCCGAGTCGTATTCGATCCGGCATCCAAGCTTCTCCAGAGAGTCCAGCAGCGGGGCCATGGGCCGTCTGCGCATCTGCTCCGAAGCATCCATGTGATAGATGCCTTCTGACACACCCAGATAGGCGGTGAGAAAGCGGGCGGCAGTTCCGGCGCTGCCCACGTACTGGCGTGCCTCCCTGCGAGGAACAATACCACCCAGCCCGTTTACCGTGATCCTGCGGTTTTCCTCATCTGCGAAGGCCTCAAAGCCCAGATCCTGGATACATTTCAAAAAGTGTCTGGAGTCGTCAGAAAAAAGAGCCCCCTCCAGCACTGACCGGCCCTCAGCCAGGGTGGCCAGCAACAGCGCCCGGTTAGTAATGCTTTTGGACCCGGGCACAGAGACTATAAGCGGGAGGCGGCTTTTTGGATTGCTTTTGGATAGAATATCGTAGATACAGGGAACGGAATATGTTTCTGGGTTCATAATAATCCCCTTTCGCGGGCTTTTGAGGGCGTCGGGCAAATCCTTGTACATCAGCCGAAGGACCTGAGAAAGCGTTGAATTAATCAGCGCTTCTTTGGCCCCGATAGGCACACAGCATATTTTCCATATGAAGGGTATCCAACAGCTCTCTGCCCCCTGGAGTCCGTCGGAAAATCTGTACGGTTCCTGTGCCGCATCCCCCGGATAAAAGGGGATTCCGGGGTTTTATGCCGTCGGGATTTTCGTACAGCAGGGGCATCATCTGCTCTTTGACGCAATTGCCGGAGATCTTGATTACGGCATTGCGATTTCTTGCGGTAATATGCCAGATATAACGCTTGTTTGTCTCTTTTGTTTCCCATTTGCACCGGGAGAGCAGAAACGGCCTGGGGATCCCGAACTCATAATCTTCACCCGTATAGGTAAGCTGGATCATCAGCTTATGCCGCAGCGGGATAAACAGGAATCTGGGACAGCATCCGGACACGGCCAGCACGGAGCTTCGCAGCTCCTTTCCCGTGCGTTCGCTGGTAAGCCTGCAGGAGGCCAGCTGCACCCATGGGCGGTTAAAGCTTCGGCCCCAATGCTTGTCGGCATAGCCGTAGCTGGTGTCAGGAGAAACCTGATAGACGGTTCCGTCCAGGGTAACGGTCCCCTTGAAAAAGCTTCGTATTCCCTCTCCGTGCCAGTAGCTGTCCAGGGCGTTAAGAGCCTGAAAAAATCGACCTGCCAGCAGGCCCGTATGGCAGGAGACCATCTTGCTGACTTCCAGGTCCCATTCCATGGATCCGGCATTTGTCATGAGAGAGCGGTGTCTGGCTTCCTGCCATGACACATCGATATATCCGCTCAGCCGGCTTTCGCTGTAAAGGCAGTCCTCCACCTGCATGGTAAGCGGGCTCTGAGTGGTCTTCAGAGAAGAGACGGGATAAAAAGCATGGAGCTGTTTTCCGCCTTTTCCCTGAGCATTCGGGTAGACACCGGCCTTGATCATTACATAGGAAGGCCGCAGCCCTCTTTTTTTGAAATAGGGATGCTGTCCCAGAATGGGCTGATCGCAGCCCAGCCCTGGGTTTATGCAGAAAAATTCCACAAAAAAAGTGCGTTGTTCTCCGGTCTCGGGCTGTATTCCCGAGAAGGAATGCCACCAGCGCATATAACCTCTGCGCGCCAGAGAGCCGGTCAACATATGTGCATTTCTTGCCAAATCCGACAAATTCATTCGGTATATTAACTCCTTTGTAAAAGGCGAATCGGAAGCATATCTATTACTGCCAACATTTCGTATCATTTTTCCTATTATAATACTATATGTTGTGAATGACAATAGTGTCGGGGGATTTTTTTTAGGAAAATGCTATTGTAATTGCGAATTTTTATGAACTGGGTCATAAGATGCGGTTTTTGAAGAGAGGATTGAGAAACGCCGGAGTCCTGTATTCCGATTAATGAAAAAAACTCTGAAAGAATATGAAAAAAGCTTGACTTTTGGTTCAAAATAAGTTAGCATATACAGTGTTGCAGGGATATTTGCAATGTTGTGTATGTGCGTTTAGCTCAGCTGGATAGAGCGTTTGGCTACGGACCAAAAGGTCGGGGGTTCGAATCCTCTAACGCACGTAAAGAAAAACGGAAGTGCAAAGAGATGAGCACTTCCGTTTTCTGCATTAAGAAGCTATGCGGTATTATGAAACCGGCCTGAAGAATGCCGGATCGGCGGGGAAAGCTATGGATCAGGGTAAGGATAGTATCCGGTTTTGCAGAAGATGTCTCACCAGAGAATTGGCTGACAGGGAAGAGACATACAAAAATTTGTGGGAATATATTGATAATCTGGATGCGGATATTAAGGCGTCGGAGGAACTGTATCAGCAGCGGCTGGACATCTGCAGAAAATGCGATTTGCTGTTGGAGGCAATGTGCAGAAGCTGCGGATGCTATGTGGAGCTTCGTGCGGCAGTGGAAAGAAACGGTTGTCCCTGTAAAAAATGGTAGAAAGAGGACTGTGATGACGAAACAGGAATTTATAGACAGATTGCGGGCCGCATTGAACGGGAGAGTGGCGGAGCATGTGCTGTCGGATACGATCAGATATTATGATGATTATATTGATACAGAAATGCACGGTGGGAAGAGTGAGGAAGAGGTGATGGCATCTCTGGGAGATCCCAGGCTTCTGGCGAAAACCATTGCTGAGACGAAGGGGGGAGCGGATGCTCGCTTTTCAGAACGGCAGGAGGGCGGTTCTTTTCAGGAGGATGCTGTTCGGAACCGTTGGGAAGGCGCAAGACCCTCGGCTGTCAGAATTCCGGTATGGGTCTGGCTGATTATTTTTCTGCTGGTGGCAGTGTTGATACTGAGTGCTGTATTTTCTGTGATTTCATTTTTGCTTCCGGTACTGATCCCAATTTTGGTGATTGTGTTTCTGGTGAAGCTTTTTCGGGATTGGATGAATTGACCCCTGCATTGGCACCCCTCACGCTTACGCGCTCTTTACGTCTGTATGCAGACAAACCGTTGGGCTGCAGCCGCGCAGATGGGAATATTTCGTATAAAAGAATGAATAGCCGGTATATAAGCCGCCTATAAGTTTATGAGCCATCGGAGGGGACCGATGGCTCATAATGAGGGGAGTATAAAATATTTTATAAGGGGTCGTAAACAGAACGATGAAGGTTATCTGTTTACAATAAAGAGTATAGTACCTTTTGCCTAAAAAAGCAATACCGAAATAGTACCAAAGTACCAGAAAAAATTTTGTATATTTTTTATGCGTTTTGCCATACTATCCATGTAACCAAAAACAGAAGGAGGAATTTCCCTCCGGACAATGAGCCGCGGAAGCGGCAGGATGTGAGGAAGTTATGGACAACAAGTACAATAACGCCAACAATTCTGAGAATTGCAAGAACAGCCAGAATCAGAACAACAACCAGAACAACAACCAGAATCAGAACAACAGCAAGAACCAGAACAAGAACCAGAGCCAGAACAGCAGCAAAAATCAGAACAACAATTACTAAGGCAGAATTACTGCTGCAAGTGAACGATAACAGGGCAGCAACCGTGATAGGGGCACTTTTTGTGTCCCTATTTACATATAATCAAAAAAATAGTATACTAATTCGTGTTTTGTAATGATATGCTTTAAAGCGGTGTGGAAGCGGGGAAACGGGTACATATGCGTAAGTTTGAATTGATTGCTCCCTGTCATTTCGGCATGGAGTCTGTACTGAAAAGGGAGATCGTGGATCTGGGGTATGATATCACGGAATCAACAGATGGGCGGATCACCTTTTTGGGAGATGAAGAAGCGGTGTGCAGGGCCAATATTTTTTTGCGCACGGCGGAGAGAATTTTAATTAAGATCGGGAGCTTTCCTGCGGAGAGCTTCGAAGAGCTGTTTCAGGGTACCAGGGCGCTTCCCTGGGAGGAATATATACCGGCTGACGGGAAATTCTGGGTGACAAAGGCGGCCAGCGTAAGGTCCAAGCTGTTCAGCCCTTCCGATATTCAGTCCATCATGAAAAAGGCCATGGTGGAACGAATGAAGGAGGCCTGGGGATAAGCTGGTTCCCGGAGGACGGCGAAAGCTTTCCGATAAGGGTATTCCTGCTGAAGGATCAGGTAACAGTGGGACTGGACACCACGGGGGAATCTTTACATAAAAGGGGATACCGCAGGCTGACACCCAAGGCCCCTATCGCAGAAAACCTGGCGGCAGCCCTGATATTAATGACGCCCTGGCGGCCCGGAAGGATTTTGGTGGATCCCTTTTGCGGCAGTGGCACCATTCCCATAGAGGCGGCCATGATGGCGGCGGGCATGGCTCCCGGAGCGGGAAGAAGCTTTAATGCGGGGAAATGGTCTCATATTATTGGTGAAAAAAATTGGTCGGAGGCTCTGGAGGAGGCGGCAGAGTCTGTGAACTTATCTGTGGAGACCGATATTCAGGGGTATGACATAGATGATCAGATGGTGAGCATTGCCCGGGAAAATGCCAGACTGGCGGGTGTGGACAAGCTGATCCATTTCCAGAGGCGGGATGTGGAACAGCTGAGCCATCCGAAGAAGTACGGTTTCATAATCACAAACCCTCCATACGGGGAGCGCTTGTCCGAAAAGGAAAAACTGCCGGAGTTGTACCGCACGCTGGGTGAACGGTACAGGAATCTGGACTCCTGGAGCATGTACCTGATTACCGCCTATGAGAATGCGGAGCAGGATATAGGCCGGAAAGCGGATAAAAATCGGAAGCTGTACAATGGGATGATGAAAACATACTATTATCAGTTTATTGGGCCCAAGCCTCCAAAGCTGACGAGAGGATAGCCCCGGAAAAGGGAGGAAAAAGATGGACAGAATTGTGTTCGCTACAGGAAATCAGGGAAAGATGAGGGAGATCCGGGAGATTTTGGGGGACCTGGGACTGGAGGTTTGTTCCATGAAGGAGGCCGGAATTTCCATAGATATAGAGGAAAACGGCGAAACCTATGAAGAAAATGCCATGATCAAGGCGAGAGCCGTTGCGGCGCAGGCCCGGGAGGATCTGGTGATGGCTGACGATTCGGGGCTGGAGGTGGATTATTTGGGCGGAGAACCTGGGGTCTATTCTGCCAGGTATCTGGGGGAGGATACGTCATACCGTATCAAGAACGCCGATTTGATCAAACGCCTGGATGGAGTTCCTGATGGGAAGCGTACCGCCCGTTTTGTGTGTGCCATTGCGGCAGTGCTGCCTGACGGAAGGGAGCTGACTGCCAGGGCGGTTATTGAAGGCCGTATCGGCTATGAGGAAAGAGGAGAAGGGGGCTTTGGCTACGATCCCATTTTTTATGTGCCTGAGCTGGGAAAATCAACGGCAGAGCTTACGGAGGAAGAAAAAAATCTGGTGAGCCACAGAGGAAAGGCGCTCCGGCTGATAAAAGAGGAGCTGAGAAAATATGAAGATATTGATCGTAAGTGACACCCACAGGCAGAATGGCAATTATTTTAAAGTGGTGGAACAGCAGAGGCCCGATCTGGTGATTCACTGCGGCGATGTGGAGGGATGCGAGGACATTTTGACGGAAAGCGCCGGTTGCCCTGTACGGATTGTTCCGGGAAATAATGACTTCTTTTCCGGACTTCCCAGGGAACTGCTTTTGGATATCGGATGCTACAAGGTCTGGGTGACCCATGGTCATAATTATTATGTGTCTATGGGGAATGAGACACTGAAGCGTGAGGCTGTGGCCAGGGGGGTGGATATCGTTTTCTACGGCCATACCCACAGGCCGGTGATAGACAGGGAGGAGAACAGGATTATCGCCGTGAATCCGGGCAGTCTGTCTTATCCCAGGCAGGAGGGGCGCAGACCTTCCTATGCTTTGATGGAGCTGGACCAAAAGGGAGAAGCCCGGTTCAGGATTAAATATCTATAGAGATGAAAAATGAACCATGATATACTTTACAGACGGTGAATATTGTGTTAGTATATGTAGTAACGAAAACCACGTTGAATAGAAAACAATAACACATCGCTTCATATTTGAAACTGCATTTGATTTCCGTGTGTAATGGGCCGGGAGGTATTTTTCAGAAGTGCCGGCGAATGCCCTGTGGATGCTGTTCATGAATAAACCTGTGAGATCGGGATATTCTACCTTTTGACAGTAAGATGCCCGAAGCGATGGGACAGGAGAGTATATCATGAGTTATAAGATCGTAGTAGACAGCTGCGGCG
The DNA here is from genome assembly GCA_910579755.1 of uncultured Acetatifactor sp. Lineage (GTDB taxonomy): Bacteria > Bacillota > Clostridia > Lachnospirales > Lachnospiraceae > Acetatifactor. Next base: position 11,339 of record CAJTVB010000041.1, read on the forward strand.
AGCTTCCCGAGGCCCTGCTTCAGGATGAGAGATTTGAAAGCGTGCCCCTTGGGCTGGAGGTAGGGGATTACCAGATTCTGGATGACGAGGGATTCAACCAGGCTGAATTTCTGCAAAAGGTTGCGGCCTATCCGAAATGCCCGAAATCTTCCTGTCCGTCTCCGGAAAGATATATGGAAAGCTACAGAGCGGAGGTGGATCACGTATATGCCGTGACTCTATCTTCCCATCTCAGCGGCAGCTATAACAGTGCGGAGCTGGGAAAAAAGCTGTATCTGGAAAAGTATGGCAGCAAACACATTCATGTGATCGATTCTCAGTCCGCCAGCGGCGGAGAGACGCAGATTGCTCTGAAGCTTGTGGAATTGGAAGAAATGGGGCTTCCCTTTGAGGAAATTGTGACGCGGATCCAGGCCTATCGGGACAGTGTTCAGACATATTTTGTATTGGATAATCTGGAGACATTGAGAAAGAACGGCAGATTGTCCGGCGTAAAAGCGCTGGTGGCGTCCACCTTGAATATTAAGCCCGTGATGGGATCCAATAAGGGGGAAATTATTCAGAGGAGCCAGACCATCGGTATTAAGAAAGCACTGAACAGAATGGCGGAGCTGGCTGCAGCCGAAGTGAAATCACCACGGAAGCGCCGGCTGATTATTACCCACTGTAATGCGCTCCGGCGGGCGGAGCAGGTCAGGGAAATGATTCTGGCCAAGGCGTCTTTTAAAGAATGCATTATTATGGATACAAGAGGGATCAGCAGCATGTATGCCAATGATGGCGGCGTCATTGTGACAACCTGAGCCATCCGGAAATTCGGGAACATTAAAGGAGCCGGAACTTTGGGATGAAATTCGTGTGTATCAGCCGGAGGCGCTGAGGAAGCGGTGATCTGATCAGCACCCCCTTAAATATATCCATAGAAACAGCTGTAATAATAGGATGGCAGGCAGACCGTACCTGAAGTACCAATGTCTGGTCTTGTGATGAAAACAGTGCATGCCCAGGGTGCAGCCCAGGGCTCCGCCCAGAAGGGCCGTAAGAAAAAGAGAAGCCTCCGAGATGCGCCAGGCACCCCGGATGGCTCTTTTTTTATCTATTCCCATCATGGCAAATCCTGCCAGATTGAGGACTGCCCAATAGATCGTAAACAGAGAAGATAAAGTCATGACATATTACCTCAAAACAGCGTTTCGCCCTGCTCATTCATTTTCATGGCGCGTACCTTGCAGGACAGTCCGAACAGATTGATAAAGCCTTCCGCATCATGATGGTCGTATAAATCGCCGGTGGTGAAGGATGCGATGCTTTCGTTGTACAGCGAGTACGGGGAGGAGGTGCCGGCTTTGATGATATTGCCTTTGTAAAGCTTGAATTTTACCTGGCCGGTCACGTATTTCTGGGTTTCCTCAATGAAAGCCTGCTGAGCCAGGCGCAGGGGAGTGAACCATTTTCCCTCGTATACCAGACTGGCAAAGCGGCTGCCTATCTCTTTTTTCATGGCATAGGTATCCCGGTCCAGGATCAGCTCCTCCAGCTGCTGATGGGCTTCCATCAGAATAGTGCCTCCGGGGGTCTCATATACGCCTCTGGACTTCATGCCTACCACGCGGTTTTCCACAATATCAATGATGCCGATGCCATGCTTTCCGCCCAGCTCATTGAGAACGGTAATAATCTGGGATACCTTCATTTTTTCTCCGTTGAGGGAGGTGGGAATGCCTTTTTCAAAGGTCAGAGTCACATATTCTCCCTGATCAGGCGCTTTTTCGGGGGTGGTGCCCAACACCAGCAGATGCTCAAAATTGGGCTCGTTCGCCGGATCCTCCAGTTCCAGGCCCTCATGACTGATGTGCCAGAGGTTGCGGTCCCGGCTGTAGGAGGAATCTGCGGAGAAGGGAAGATGAATGCCGTGGGCTTTGCAGTATTCGATCTCCGATTCCCGGGAATCCATGTTCCATTTGTCGCTGCGCCAGGCGGCGATAATCTTCAGATCCGGGGCCAGCGCTTTGATGCCCAGTTCGAACCGGATCTGGTCGTTGCCTTTGCCGGTAGCGCCGTGGCAGATGGCGGCAGCGCCTTCCTTTCGGGCGATTTCCACCAGCTTTTTGGCGATCAGAGGACGGGCCATGGAGGTGCCCAGCAGATATTTGTTTTCATAGACAGCGCCCGCCTGTACGCAGGGAACAATGTATTCGTCACAGAATTCATCGATAACATTCTCTATGTAGAGCTTTGAGGCGCCGCAGGCCTTCGCCCGCTCCTCCAGACCGTCCAGCTCTTCTGCCTGGCCGCAGTCCACACAGACACAGATCACTTCATAATCAAAATTTTCCTTCAGCCAGGGAATGATGGCGGTGGTGTCCAGGCCGCCGGAATAGGCGAGAACTACTTTTTCTTTCATGTCTTTCCTCCGTTTTTCATTTTATACAGATAGTCAGATTTGCTTTCTGATAAATTACTATACAACAGAAGCAATGCAAAAGCAAGTGTCCGGCTTCGGCGCCGGAAATTAAATTTTAAGACATATTGACAGTATTGTGGGAATTCTGTATAATACAGGGATCGGAAAAAGAAGTGTGGAATGCCTATTATTACAGGTTTCATTTGGGAAAGATTATTTGGGCAGGAATTTGCACCAAGGAAATGCATAAAAAGAATATTTATTCATTAAAATGGAGAATTATGTATAAATATTAAAATATATTGAAAATTTATGCAAAAAGTAGTAAGATAAAACATATGCTTAGGGCACGGTGCGTTTTGCGGCGCCCGGACCGCAGAAAGGGAGGAAACTATGATCAGAGCAGGGATTATTGGAGCTACCGGTTATGCGGGGGAAGAGCTTGTCAGGATTTTGACGGGGCACAGAGAGACGGAGATTGTATGGTACGGCTCCAGAAGCTATATAGACAAAAAATACAGTCAGGTGTATCAGAATATGTTTCGGATCGTGGAGGATATCTGCAAAGATGACGACCTGGAGGAACTGGCGAAGCAGGTGGATGTGATTTTTACCGCCACGCCTCAGGGTTTTCTGGCGGGGATTTTAACCGAGGAAATATTGTCCGCAGTGAAGATCGTTGATCTTTCTGCGGATTACAGAATCAAGGACGTGGCCGTGTACGAGAAATGGTACGGCATAGAGCACAAATCTCCCCGGTTTATCGCAGAAGCTGTCTATGGTCTATGTGAGATCAACAGAGACAGGATTACAGAGCAGACCCGGCTGGTAGCAAATCCCGGCTGCTATACCACCTGTTCCATTTTGACGGCATACCCGTTGGTTAAGGAAGGTCTGATTGACGGGAATACTCTGATCGTGGATGCAAAGTCGGGAACCTCCGGAGCAGGAAGAGGCGCCAAGACGGCGAATCTGTTCTGCGAGGTCAATGAAAATATAAAGGCCTATGGGGTGGCTGGCCATCGGCATACGCCTGAGATCGAGGAACAGCTGGGATATGCGGCGGGCGGAAGCGTGACCGTCAGCTTTACTCCCCATCTGGTTCCCATGAACCGGGGAATATTGGTGACGGAATATGCCTCTCTCAGGAGAAGGGCGGACGGTTCTCTGCCCTCTGAGGAGGAGATTCGGGCGGTCTATGACAGATACTATGGGAATGAACGGTTCATCCGGGTGCTGGAGAAGGGGGCCTGTCCGGAAACCCGGTGGGTTGAAGGCAGCAATTATGTAGATATTAATTTTGTGGTGGATGAGCGCACGGGACGTGTGATTATGATGGGAGTTTTGGATAATCTGGTGAAGGGCGCCGCAGGGCAGGCTGTGCAGAATATGAATCTGCTGTTTGGCCTGCAGGAGAGCCAGGGACTGGAGCTGGTTCCCTGCTTCCCATAGCATATTATATGTAGGAGGAACCGGAAATGGACAGCAGGACATTTACCGTGAGAGAGATGACAATAGAAGATTATGATGGATTGCGGGCTCTGTGGATGACCATACGGGGCTTTGGCATTCGCAGCCTGGACGACTCCAGAGAGGGCGTGGCCAGGTTCCTTCAGAGGAATCCAGGTATCAGTGCGGCGGCTCTGGCAGAGGACGGTTCGGTGGTGGGCGGCATTTTGTGTGGACACGACGGCCGAAGAGGGTGCCTTTATCATGTGTGTGTCCGGGAGGATTACAGGCGGCTTGGCATCGGTAAGGCTATGGTGGTGCGCTGTATGAAGGCTCTTCGGGAAGAGGGCATCAATAAGGTCAGTTTGATCGCATTTACTAAAAATGATGTGGGAAATGCTTTTTGGAGAGGGATGGGCTGGACAAAACGGCAGGATTTGAATTATTATGATTTTACCTTGAACGAAGAGAATATCACGGCGTTCAATAAATAACAGAGGCCTGATGGCTGTAGAAGAAAGGGCGGCGGTAAAATGGAAGTAATAGAAAGCGGCGTGACAGCGGCAAAGGGTTTTTTGGCGGCGGGTGTGGAAGCCGAAATCAAATATCAGAACAGAAAGGACATGGCGCTGATTTTCAGCACGACGCCCTGCAGGGCCGCCGGTGTTTTTACCACCAACATGGTGAAGGCGGCGCCTGTGCTTTGGGATAAAAAAATTGTAGAGTCGTCACCGGGGGTCCAGGCAGTGGTGGTGAACTCCGGCGTGGCAAACGCCTGCACGGGAAGGCAGGGGATGGAGTGCTGTGAGAGGGAGGCCGCTATAGCCGGAGAAGCCCTGGGAATTCCTGCCGAAGCGGTGCTGGTGGCGTCCACCGGTGTGATCGGTGTTCAGCTGCCTGGGGACAGAATAGAAAAAGGAATCAGAATGCTTGCGGAGGCAAAATCAGACAGCCGGGACGCTGGTCTGGAGGCGGCCAAGGCCATCATGACCACGGATACGGTGCATAAGCAGATCGCCGTGAAATTTGAGATTGGCGGCAGGACAGTGACCCTGGGGGGGATGTGCAAGGGCTCGGGAATGATCCATCCCAACATGTGCACCATGCTGGCATTTTTGACAACGGATGCCAATATTTCAAAAGAGATGCTTCAGAAGGCCCTGAGCCGGGATGTGAAGGATTCCTTCAACATGATATCTGTGGACGGAGACACCAGTACAAACGATACACTGCTGATCCTGGCAAATGGACAGGCTCAGAACCCTGAGATCCATGAGGAGGGAGAGGATTACGAGATCTTTTGTGAGGCTTTGCATTATGTGACAACCTTCCTGGCCAGAAAGATGGCAGGGGACGGCGAGGGAGCCACCGCGCTGATCGAGTCCCGGGTGGTGGGAGCCGCTTCCAAGGAAGATGCCCGTATATTGGCCAAATCCGTGATCTGCTCTTCCCTGACCAAGGCGGCGGTATTTGGCCATGATGCCAATTTCGGGCGGATTCTCTGTGCCCTGGGATACTCTGGAGCGGTTTTTGATCCCGAGAATGTGGATCTGTATTTTGAGAGTAAGAGCGGAAGGCTTCACATTTTCGGCGGCGGATCGGCCTGTCAGTACAGCGAGGATAAGGCTACAAAGATTTTGTCTGACCCGGAAGTGACCATTCTCTGCGACATGCATATGGGGACGGAGGAGGCTGTGGCCTGGGGCTGCGATCTGAGCTATGAATATGTAAAAATAAATGCGGATTATAGGAGCTGAGTGCGGAGATTCTTCCTGGATGCAAGATTTTTTCGCGCTGTAGTGCGCACGGGGGTAAATTATGGAAAAGGATATGCAGAAGGTGCTTGAGAAGGCGGAGGTGCTGATTGAGGCGCTTCCCTATATACAGCGTTTCAACCGCAAGATCATCGTGGTAAAATACGGCGGCAGTGCCATGAGCGATGAGACTCTGCAGAAAAATGTGATTAAGGATGTTACGCTGCTGAAGCTGGTAGGCTTTAAGCCCATTATCGTCCACGGAGGCGGAAAGGAGATCAGCCGCTGGGTGGGCAAGGTGGGCAAGGAAGCCCGTTTTGTAAACGGCTTGCGGGTCACGGACCGGGAGACCATGGAGATCGCCGAGATGGTGCTGAACAAGGTGAACAAGGATCTGGTGACCATGGTAGAGGAGCTGGGAGTAAGAGCCGTGGGAATCAGCGGCAAGGACGGCGGGCTGCTGCAGGTGGAGAAAAAGTATGCCGACGGCCAGGATATCGGCTATGTGGGAGAGATCACGGGAGTGAATCCCAAGGTTTTGTACGATCTGCTGGAAAAGGATTTTCTGCCCATTGTGGCGCCTATCGGGCTGGACCAGGAATTCGGGACATACAATATCAATGCGGACGATGCCGCCTGTGCCATAGCCAGGGCTGTGAAAGCCGAGAAGCTGGCTTTTCTCACAGATATCGAAGGCCTTTACCGGGATATCAACGACAAGACATCTTTTATTTCCAGGCTTACGGCTTCGGAGGCTGACGCTCTGACCTCGTCGGGGGGAGTGGGAGGCGGCATGCTGCCCAAGCTGAACAATTGCACCGCCGCCGTCCGAAGCGGGGTGGGACGGGTCCATATTCTGGACGGACGCGTGCCTCACTGCCTGCTTCTGGAAATTTTCACCCGGGAAGGGGTAGGCACTGCCATTATTGCGGATGACGACAATCTGGCTACGGGCAGGAGGAGAGACCAGTTCTGTGCGGAAGGGGCCGGGGCATAAGGCTTTCCGGGGCGGAGGTCTTCATGGGGAAAAACGAAGAAAGGCACGGGAGGTGCGGATATGAATATGGAACAATATATAGACCGGGCGGAGCAGGATCTGCTTCATGTATATAATCGGTACAAAATCGTGCTGGATCGGGGAGAAGGAATGTACCTTTACGATATACAGGGAAAAAGGTATCTGGACTTTGGCGCGGGGATCGCGGTTTTTGCTCTTGGCTATCACAATAAGGAATATAACGATGCCTTGAAGGCGCAGATCGATAAGCTGATCCACACCTCCAATTATTATTACAATGTGCCGGCCATTCAGGCGGCCGGAAAGCTGAAAAGGGTGTCCGGGATGGACCGGGTCTTCTTTACCAATTCCGGTGCGGAGGCCAATGAGGGAGCCATCAAGGCGGCCCGAAAATATGCTTATCGCAGGGACAGCTCCGCAGATCATGAGATCATTGCCATGAATCATTCTTTTCACGGCAGAACCATGGGCGCTTTGGCGGTGACGGGAAATGCTCATTACAGGGAGGCCTTCGAGCCTCTCATCGGCAACATCCGGTTTGCGCAGTTCAACGATTTTCAGAGCGTTCTGGATCAGGTTACAGACAAAACCTGTGCCATTATGCTGGAGCCTGTCCAGGGGGAAGGGGGCATGAGGCCTGCAGAGGGAGAGTTCCTGAAGCAGATCAGGGCTCTTTGTGACGAGAGGGATATTTTGCTTATTTTTGACGAGGTGCAGTGCGGTATGGGAAGGTGCGGACACATGTATGCCTGGCAGGGCTATGGTGTGAAGCCGGATATTCTGACCACGGCCAAGGCGCTGGGCTGCGGCGTGCCGATAGGCGCTTTCCTGATGACGGAACGGACGGCGCAGCGGTCCCTGGAGCCGGGAGACCACGGAACCACCTACGGAGGAAATCCCCTTGCCTGTGCGGCGGCGGAAAAAGTGCTTGATTTATTCGAGAAGAACCATATAATAGAAAATGTGAGAGAGACGGGCGCATACCTGGAGCAGCAGCTGGAAGGGCTGCGGGAAAGGCATGCCTGCGTCAGAGAAAGACGCGGCATGGGGCTGATGCAGGGGCTGGAGTTTACCTGCCCCGTAGGGGGAATCATCAACGCGGCTCTGGAGCGCGGCCTGATCCTGATTAACGCGGGAACCCATGTTTTGCGGTTTGTTCCTCCGTTGATTGTCACAAAGGAAAATATTGACGATATGATAATCATTCTGGAAGCCTGTATTCGATGCGCCGCGGAAGACTGATGACGGCTGACTTCGTCTGCAGATGCAGGAGTAAAGGGCTTGCAGGCGCAGGCGTGAAGGCCTTCCGGGATGAGAGTGATGCCTGCGGGAAGGGCGGAAGGAAGTTTGGAATGCATTTGAAAAAGAGACTGATATCAGCGGCAGCCGTGGCAGCTATGGCGGCTGCCGTTTTATACGGAACCACTTTTGAGATGAGCGAGGCAGACCAGGAGGCCAGGCATCTGCCATGGACGCCCAGGAAGGATACCATTTATTTCTGGTATACCGACGATGCCATGACCAATTATATCAACAGTGCGGCGGTGGTCTTCGGGGAGCGGGAGGATGTGCATGTGATCCCGATTTTAAAGGAGGACAGCGAATATCTGGAGGCGGTAAATGAGGCGTCCCTGCATTCGGAGCAGATGCCGGATGCATATATGATTAATCACGATTCTCTGGAGAAGGCTTATCTGGCGGGACTGGCCGTGGCGGTGGACGATGTGGAGCAGGTGTGTGACGAGGCCCATTTTCCTGCCTCTGCCTTGTCCGCGGTATCCTACAAGGGCAGAACGGCGGCTTATCCCTTCTTCTTTGAGACCAGTGTGCTGGTTTACAATGAAAATTATCTGGCGGAATGGGCGGCTCAGAGTGCCCGGAAGGAGCTGATGGGACTGGGGGAGGACGAAGAGGATACCGGCGAGCCCCTGGATGAGAGCCAGCTGGATCCGGCGCTTCTGGCGGCAAAGACGGAGGAATATTTTCTGAAAGCAATTCCCGGTACGGTAGATGACATTCTGACCTTCGCAGATTCCTATGATGTGCCTGAGGCAGTGGAGGGCATCATGAAGTGGGATGTGTCGGATATTTTCTACAATTATTGGATTGTGGGAAACTACATGGTGGTAGGAGGAGAAGCAGGAGACAATGAGGCTCAGATTTATATCAACAATCCGGAAACACTGCAGTGTCTGGAGGTTTACAAAGCGCTGAATCAGTTTTTCTACATTGAGTCCGACACTGTGACCTATGAGTCCGTGATACAGGATTTTATGGATGGGAAGCTGGTGTTCACCATCGCCACCTCCAATGTGGTGGAAAGGCTGGCACAGGCCAAAGCAGAAGGGACGCTGACCTTTGACTATGGCTTTGCGCCTATGCCCGAGGTCAGCGATACATTGAAGAGCCGTTCCATGTCGGTGACTACCGCGGTGGCTGTCAATGGTTATTCCAGCCACAAGGAGCTGGCAAATCGGTTTGCGGCGTATCTGGTGGATGAATGTGCCGATACGCTGTACGAAAAAACAGGAAAGGTATCGGCCAACTGGAATGCAGATAAGGATAACGGTCCCCTGCAGATCTTCCGCCAGGAGTATGCGAAAAGCGTTTCTCTGCCCAAAATGATGGAGACAGGAAATTACTGGCTGCTTTTGGAAAGGCTTTTTGCCAGAGTATGGAACGGGGAGGATGAGGCCGCATTGACCCAGGAGCTGTCGGACCAGATCGCTTCCCAGGTCAGCGGGCGGTAATATCCAGTTTGGCGGGCAATGTGCATAATTTACCAATCATAGGATACACTGATAGAAAAAGTCAAAACTCTGTACAGAGGAAAGGGTGTATCATATGATTGGTTTTTTTATTGCATTGATTTCAGGGGCGCTGATGAGCATACAGGGCGTATTTAACACACAGGTCACAAAGGCCTCCAGTATCTGGGCGGCCAGCGCCTTTGTACAGCTGACGGCCCTGGCTGTCTGTCTGGGAGCCTGGGTCTGCACGGACAGGAGCAATCTGCTGCAGGTATTCCAGGTACAGCCCAAATACATGCTGTTGGGAGGCGCCATCGGAGCTTTTATCACCTATACGGTCATCAAGAGCATGGATCTGCTGGGACCGGCTAAGGCAGTGATGCTGATTGTAACCGCTCAGCTGCTGGTGGCCTATGTTATTGAGCTGCTCGGATGGTTTGGGGTGGAAAAGCAGCCCTGGGAGTGGCGCAAGGCAGTGGGAATGATCGTGGCCATTGCCGGGATCATTATTTTTAAGTGGAAATAATATTGTGAAAATATAAGAAAAATATAATGTATAAAAAATACTTGATATATGAAATATATTCTGATAAAATAACCTCTATCAGCATAGAGAGGCAGTCCTTGAATTTCATTTTGTCCGGCAGGACATGCCGCCTTAGGCGGAGAAAGGATAGGATCTATGATGAAGAAGTCGGCAAAGGAAGCCAGGAAGAACCAAAAAAGAAAAGTATTTTTTTACAGGAAACGGAGCCGGAAAGTCTGGCGCATTCTTGTTTTGATGCTGTTTTTGTGCGGCTGCGGGCAGGGGGCAGAGGGTGCGCTTCTGATCGGTGAGGAAGCGCTGAACCCTTCCTGTCAGGAGGAACCGGAAAGTATCCGCTCCGGGGCAGAAGAGGCCTTGCGGGAATCCCCCACAGAAATGGTCAGTGTATATGTGTGTGGCGCCGTCAGGAACCCGGGGGTGGTGGAGCTGCCTGCAGACAGCCGTGTGGAGGCGGCCCTGGAGGCCGCGGGCGGTTTTGACGGGGAGGCGGCCCCGGAGGCGGTGAATCTGGCGGCAAAAGTAACGGATGGTGAGATGCTGTATTTTCCCACCCGGCAGGAGGCGGATGTCCGGCAGCAGGAAAGAGAGGCGGCCCAGGCCGGACTGATCAATATCAATACCGCGGATGCCGCCGCGCTGTGCACTCTGCCGGGGATCGGCGAGGCCAGGGCCCGGGACATTATCAGCTGCAGAGAATCGGAGGGACCCTTCGAAAGCTGTGAGGATATAATGAAAGTTCCGGGCATCAAGGACAGTGTATACGAGAAAATCAAGGATAAAATAACGGTTCACTGAGGCGGGATCCTTTTAAATCGAATACCCGGGGCTTATTCTGCGGAGATCTTTCCGCTGCTGCCGATGGCGGGTAAAGTTTTCAGAAAAATTGTTTTTCATATTGCAAAATCCCCTGTTCGCCCATATACTATAAATATTGAAGGAGGCCGTTGACAGCGGCCCGGGAAGAGGCCGGCGGCACATGTATGCAGGCCGGGTGAAATGGTAATATGCGGAGAGTGCCGCAGAAGCGAGGGGTTAGATGGCTGGGAAAAGAGCTTTAATTGTAGATGATGAGAAATTGATTATAAAAGGAATCCGCTACAGCCTGGAGCAGGATGATATGCAGGTGGATTGTGCCTATGACGGTGAGGAGGCTCTGGAGTATGCCAGGAACAATCAATATGATATTATTCTTTTGGATGTGATGCTGCCCAAGCTCACCGGATTTGAGGTGTGTCAGCAGATCAGGGAATTTTCCAGTGTGCCTATTATTATGCTTACGGCAAAGGGCGACGATATGGATAAAATTCTGGGGCTGGAGTATGGGGCGGATGATTATGTGACGAAGCCCTTTAATATACTGGAGGTGAAGGCCCGCATCAAGGCCATTATGCGCAGGGTGGATCCCAAGCGCCTGGTGGGGGAGACGGCGGCGCCTCCCAAGGCGGTGGAAAGCGGGGATCTGCGTCTGGACTGCGAGGGCAGGAGGGCGTATATCGCAGGAAAGGAAATTGGGCTTACGGCCAAGGAATTTGAGGTGCTGGAGCTGTTGATGTTCAATCCCAACAAGGTCTACAGCCGGGAAGGTCTGCTTTCCCTGGTCTGGGGAGCCGACTACCCTGGTGATGTCCGTACGGTGGATGTGCATATCAGGAGACTGCGGGAAAAGATTGAGCAGAATCCCAGCGAGCCCAGATATGTGCATACAAAATGGGGTGTGGGATATTATTTTTAGGTGTTAGTCCGTAAGTGTGTTGGTAAGACTATATTGCCACTAAACGGACCGTTC
>CAJTVB010000042.1 GCA_910579755.1 uncultured Acetatifactor sp.
GCGGAGCAATTGATTTTTATAATTCTTTAGCATATATCAGTATGCGAAGTATGAGATATTATTTTTAGATATATTTGAAAATGAATCAATAAAGTGTATTGTTTGGAACGCTTTCCGTTCAAATAAAGCAAGCTGTAGAATAGCCGAGAAGTTGGGTGGTAAGTGAGGCTCCCGCGACAGTGGCATATGAGATTAGCAAAACAATATTTATGAACAAATTTTGTGACAGGAACTGTATGTAAGAAAAAGATTTATTTATGATATATATGTAAGATGTATTAAACGAAATGTTTGCGTAAATTTAGCATTTTTTTCATTTGATACATCTTTTTTATTGCCGTTTTGCAAGCTTATTATGATTAAGGGGTCAGGGGATTTTCTCCTGATGTGGATACCAGTCGAAGCAAGTACAACTTCCATCTGGTCAAACCGTCCGGCAAGTACCGGACAGAGTCAGAGCGGCAGATTGCTGCTGCTGGATGCCGTACCCGAAAAGACAGTATCCGTATGATCGAGGCGTTATTCACTGCCAGCCCGGAGTTCTTCAAAGGGAAGAAACGGGCGGAGATTCGAGTGTTTTTCGAGGAAGCTCTGTGCTTTCTGGAACAGCATCAATCCAAAGCAACAATTATATCTGACGTGGTGCATATGGACGAGAAAACGCCCCATATGCACCTTTGTTTTGGCCCTCTGACTGAGGACGGCAGGATCAGCGCCAAAGACATTATGGGCAACAAAAAGAAGCTGACTTGGTGGCAGGATGAGTTTTGGAAACACATGGTCAAGAAGTTCCCGGATTTGGAGCGCGGCGAAAGCGCCAGTCTGACCGGGCGCGACTATATCCCTCCCTGCGTGTTTAAGGAGATGACCAGACTGACCAAACAGAAGGACAAACTGGAAGATCTGCTCACCGGAATCAATCCCTTCAATGCCAAAAGCCGGGCGGAGGAAATCTGCAAGATTCTGGATACCTATATTCCCAGCGTGGAGAAGATGGACACGCTGCTTCGGAAATATTGCGTGGCTTTTACGAAAACAGCATCCGAAAACAAAAAGCTGAAAACGAAAAATGCCGAACTGGAAGAATCTCTTGCATCGGCGCAGAAGGTCAGCACCCTAAAGCAGATCGAAGACCTCAAGCTGTGGCGCGACTATGACAGTGCTGTGGCGATTTTGGAACAAATACCGGCAGAAGTTTTGAGCATCTATGCGCAGAGCAGCCATAGAGGAAAGGAGCGGCCTATTGAGCAAAGTTTATGACGATCCGAAATATAATGCGGCATTTGACCGCTGTGTTGATGTGATGGCGCGGTTGTTGCAGAAGTACGGGCCGCAGCTGTTGGAGCAGATGCAGGAGACTGCGAAGGATGGCTGCACACGTTCTGCAGTATCAGGAAAGCAACCCATTCCTGTGTATCAGGAATTTGACAAAGGCGCTTGATATAAATTGAATTTACACGTTGCGTATTTGCTTGGCATATGCCATAATAAATACGCAACGTGTATTTTTTGCTTTATGGGGTAAATGAAATGGACTGCAAAGCCAAAATAAAAGAACTGCGGGAAAGCACCGGCATGAACCGTAAGGAATTTTGTAAATATTTTCAGATTCCTTACCGGACTGTAACAGAGTGGGAACTGGATAATCGCCATGCGCCGGAGTACGTACTTCGTCTTTTAGAGTACTATATCCAGCACGAGATTATTAAAAGGGAGAATATGGAAGATGAATCAGTCTAATATCATTATGTATACAACCGAGGATGGATTGACGAAAATAGAGGTTACCTTTGATGAAGATACCGTATGGTTGTCCTTGGATCAGATGGCGGATTTATTTCAGCGTGACAAGTCAACTATTTCACGACACACAAAAAATATCTTTACGGAGGGCGAACTTCGGCCAGAAGCAACTGTTGCAAAATTTGCAACAGTTCAAACGGAAGGAAATCGCCAGGTAACCAGAGATATTGATTATTACAATTTGGATGTTATTATCTCGGTCGGCTATCGGGTAAAGTCGCTGCGTGGTACGCAATTCCGTATCTGGGCAAGCTCTGTTCTGAAGGAATATATGAAGAAAGGGTTCGCTTTAGATGATGATCGTTTGAAGCGCTTGGGCGGCGGAAACTATTTTGACGAATTGCTTGCCCGTATCCGAGACATTCGGTCTTCAGAAAAGGTGTTTTGGAGAAAAGTACTTGAGATTTATGCAACCAGCATTGATTATGATCCAAGCGCGGAAGTCTCTATTCAGTTCTTTAGGCAGGTACAAAATAAGATGCACTGGGCAGCACACCAGCATACAGCGGCTGAAATCGTATATCAGCGCGCTGATGCGGAGAAAGAAAATATGGGCCTGACCTCCTGGGAAGGAAAGAGAATTAAGCGATCCGATACCGAGATTGCAAAGAACTATTTGACACAGACAGAACTGGATGCACTAAATAAAATTGTATCGGCTTATCTTGATATTGCAGAGGTGCGTGCTTTGGCACATGAAACGATGTATATGAAAGATTGGTTAGAGACGATTGACGATTACCTGAAAATGACCAGACGGGATATTTTAACAACAAAGGGTCGTGTAACTCATAAACAGACAATTGATAAAGCGCACGCAGAATATGAAAAATATCGAAAAAAGCAGGATGAATTACTTTCTTCTGTTGAGTGTCATTTTATCGAGAGCATTAAGGAATTGGAGGCATTGGAGTAATTGAAAAAAGCGAACAAAATGCTATCTCTACACACGGGTATCTACTTCTATGCAGGTGGACGGATACAGTCTGGATGCTCAGCGCGACAAGCTGCGGAAATATGCTGAATACGAAGATATGGTAGTAGCCGGTAAACATTCTGACGAAGTCTCTTCCGGCAAGAATATTCAGGGCAGACATGAATTTCTGCGGATGTTGCAAGACATTCAGGACTGCAAAGACGGCGTGGAATATGTGCTGGTGTTCAAGCTGTCCCGGTTCGGTCAAAATGCCGCCGATGTGCTGAACTCTTTGCAGCCGATGCAGGATTTTGGGGTCAACCTGATTTGTGTGGAAGATGGTATTGACAGTTCTAAAGATTCCGGCAAGCTGATGATTTCTGTCCTTTCTGCGTGGCAGAGATTGAGCGTGAGAATATTCGGAAGCAGACGATGGCCGAACGGGAGCAAAAGGCCCGTGAGGGAAAATGGGGTTCTTAATCATGATTGGGTAGAAACCATGTTTTTTTCTGTTAACTTTTTTATACGCTTATCTAGGGAAACACTGATTAATTCAAGTATTTCCTGATAATGTATGATAAAATATAAGTATCAAACAAAAGGTGGTACGCCCATGAATCAAATGACACTTACAGATATGGAATATTCCAACCGTAAAAAGAAAACCAAACGAGAAGAGTTTCTCGATGCTATGGATGAAATAATCCCATGGTCTTACTGGGTAGAAATAATCCGCCCATACTATTGGTGCTGCCATGCGGGACGAAATCAAAGATGATGAGGTGTTATCCAAGATAGAATTCCGAATCAATAAACGTCCATCCAGCCTTAAAACTACTGATGACTTCCAAGGCATTAACTGGGATAAAAAGATGGAGCATGATAAGACAGCAGTTCGTTGTAAAGTAGAATACGCATTTCTTGTAGTCAAAAAAACAGATGGGATATGCAAAAGTTGTATATCGTGGAATCGAAAAGAATATGAATCGGTTCCACATGCTGTTTGCCAGTGCCGATCTTATAATGTGCAGCAGGGCTGGTCGAAAACAAGTTACTTGATAGCCGACCTGGCTATTGCGCTGAAGGGAAATACAAAGATTATCGCGACGACCATTCAGAAATTCCCTTATATCGTGGACAGTGTTTCGGGGTTAAAGAAAAAGAACTTCGCCGTCATCATTGATGAGGCGCATTCTTCTACAGCCGGTAAGGATATGGCGGCGGTTACACAGTCGCTGGGCGTAGGTGATCAGGAAATCGGTGATGTGGAAGATATAATCACCGATGAGATCAGACGCAGCGGCAAGCAGGCGAATGTTTCCATGTTCGCATTTACGGCAACGCCGAAGCCGACTACTATTCAGCTTTTCGGTCATATCAATACCAAGGGACAGAGAGAGGCTTTCCATGTTTACTCTATGAAGCAGGCTATTGAAGAAGGCTTTATTCTGGATGTCCTTCAGAACTATACGACATACGACACGTTCTATCAGATCAATAAAGAAATCGAAGAGGATCCGCGCTGCAAGACGGTGGATGCGAAGAGACAGATTGCAAGATTTGTAGAGTTGCACGAGACAAATATAGCTCAGCGTGTGGAGGTCATCGTGGAGCACTTCCGCACAACCGTATTACCGGAACTTGGCGGTATGGCAAAGGCTATGGTGGTTACGGCTTCCAGACAAGGCGCAGTAAAGTATCGCCAGGCATTTCGTTCGCTTCTACGAGTTCATGCTTCAGGTATCCTGTTTTGAAGATGTGGATCTGCATAAGAAATATAATTTCATAACGTACCTGCTTGCGTATATCAATATCAAGCATCCGGGCGGCGGATTTAATCTGGATGGCAAAATCAAGGCAACGAATTTTGTGCAAAAGAAGGATGAGGAACATACAAAGCCGGATCTGGCAGCTAAGCCTGTGATGAAGCTTCCGACAGCGGAAAGCTTCGGATTGACGGAGGCAAAGGAAGAGCGTCTGTCGCAGATCATAGCAGAGATCAATAGCAGAACCGGCAGGGCATATGATAATGATGTAGCGGTTAAGGCGATGCTTCAGATCAGGGATATTCTGATGAAGTCCGAGAGGCTGAAGACAAGCGCGAAGAACAATACTGTCAAAGACTTTGAGTTCTCATATTTTGATGATATAGATGATGCTCTGATTGAAGGTCTGTCGCAAAATCAGGATTTCTTCTCATTACTTCTGTCGAATGATGAGATCAAAAAGCAGGTGCTTGGTATCTTTACCGAAGAGATATACAAGAGTCTGAGAAATGCATAGGAGGGATAAACCATGTTTGACAAGTTTCGTTTGAAGGATGCGCTGGTACAGTACAAAAAGGATTTCGTTACCATGCAGTGGGGTAATGAAAAGTATAAGTGGGAAGCGGTGAAGTGCTTCCAGGATAACTGGGATGTTAATGCCGAGGATTTTGCCGATATGCTGAACCGCTCTTTGGCAAAGACTTTCAATCTGCTGGCTTCCATGAATAACTTCCCGGCACGAATGATCACGGGATTTGCTAGAACAGCACCGGAAGAAGTCCGGTCAATGTTTATCGCTCTTTTTGATGAGACGAAGGATGTATATGAGCGTATTGAGTCGTTCAAAATGCAGTCTTCCATCATGTTGGAGAAATACGGAAATGGAGCCGGACAGCATTACCAGTATGAGAACGCTATCAGCACATATCTGTGGTTACGCTATCCGGACAAGTATTATATATATAAGTTAGGTGAGGTAAAAACCGTTGCTGATGAACTGGAAAGCGATTACCGGTTCAAAAAGGGTGCCTATGCGGATAATATCAGGAACTTCTATAAGTTCTACGATGAAATCTGTGAAGAATTGAAGCTGGAAACAGAGCTTGTGAATCTCTTTAAGAGCCAGCTGACGGATTCCTGTTACCCTGATCCAGAGCTTAAAACGCTTACTTTTGACGTGGGATTCTATATCAGCCGCTACTATTCGCAGAACAGCGGCGTAGTGGGCCAGTCGGAATGGTTTCCGACAGATTATGATCCGGGCTTTGCAGAGGATGATTGGATTGCGCTGTTAAGCGACAGGGAAATATTTACGACAAGCAGCCTTGAAATCATGAAGCGCATGAAGGACTATGGCGGTGAGGCGACCTGCACACAGCTTGCCGTGAAGTACGGCGAGACAAAGAACTTCTATAATACGGGTTCATCTTCTCTTGCCAAGAGAATTGTGGAGAAGACCGGATGTCCGGTAATGCAGGGTGATACTGAAAATTCAAAATGGTGGCCTGTTTTGTATTTGGGAAGATCCGCAAACAAGGACGAAGAGGGAAGCTATGTCTGGAAAATTAGGGATGAGCTTTCCAAGGCTCTTGATCAGATTGATCTTAGCGAGATTAACTTATTTGTCCAGGCGGAACCGGGAGAGGAAAATCACGGTTTCTGGTGGCTGAATGCCAATCCGAAGATTTGGAGCTTTTCCGATATGGCTGTGGGAGAATCACAGTCATACACTTTGTATAATGACGCCGGAAATAAGAGGCGTGTGTTCCAAAATTTCCTTGATGCCAAGGTCGGGGATATGATAATCGGCTATGAATCCAATCCAGTAAAGCAGATTGTGGCGATTGGAAGGATAAGTACGGAACAGGACGGTGAAAAGTTATTCTTTGAGAAGTTGGAAGGACTTGCGTCTCCGATAGATTATCAGGTGCTTAAGAGTTACCCGGAACTGGAAAAGATGGAGTTTTTCGTCAATCCGAATGGCAGTCTGTTTAAGTTGACCAGGGGCGAATATGATTTCATCATCGATCTGATCCGGGAGGGTAATCCGGTCCGCAGTGAAGCGGCTATTGATTCGTATTCCAAAGAAGAGTTTCTCGATGAAGTCTATATGAAAGAGCAGAAATACGAGGAACTTGCAGCCGTTCTCAGGAACAAGAAGAATATTATCCTTCAAGGCGCTCCTGGCGTTGGAAAGACCTTCTCCGCAAACAGACTGGCGTATGCCGTGATGAAGGAAAAGGATGATGACCGTATCGAGTTCGTGCAGTTCCATCAGAATTATTCCTACGAAGATTTTGTTATGGGATACAAGCCGGTAGAGGATGGTTTTGAACTGAAATATGGTGTGTTCTACCGTTTCTGTCAGAAGGCGGTCAACCATCCGGACAAGGATTATTTCTTCATCATCGATGAGATCAACCGCGGAAATCTCAGTAAGATTTTCGGTGAGCTGTTGATGCTGATTGAGAAGGATTATCGCGGAAAGAAGATCACACTGGCCTATAATGGTCTTTCGTTTACTGTACCGGAAAATCTCTATATCATCGGAATGATGAATACGGCTGACCGTAGCCTTGCAATGATTGACTATGCTCTGCGCCGCCGTTTCAGCTTCTTTGATATGGAGCCTGGATTTGACTCTGACGGATTTATCCAGTATCAGAAGAATCTCAACAGTGACACATTGAATGAACTGATCCTGAAGGTTAAGGATCTGAATAACGAGATAAAGAAGGATAAGTCCCTTGGAGCCGGATTCTGTATCGGTCACAGCTATTTTTGCGGAAAAGATGTATGCACGGATGAATGGCTTCACGAGGTGGTGAATTATGACATTCTTCCTATGCTCAGGGAATACTGGTTCGATGAGCCGGATAAAGTTACACGCTGGGATAATATCCTTCAGGGAGTATTTCAATGATAAAGGATAAGACGATTCTAATTAAGAACATATATTATATGCTGTCTTATGCCTTTACGCCGCTTACGCAGGGTGGTTATGAAAATGTCGAGAAGGAAGAGTTCGAGAACATTCATAACCTTTTCGCTGCTATTCTTGCGAAGGGAATCGGCAGACAGTTAAAGCAGGGGCTTTACCGCGAGTATGTAGAGCGGATGGAAAGTCTTGCTACTCTGCGCGGAAAAATAGATATCAATGGTACTGTCAAAAATAAAATTGCCAGGCAAAAGGTGATTTCCTGCGAGTTTGATGAACTGTCAGAGAATAATTTGCTGAATCAGATCATAAAGACAACGGTAATGCTTCTTCTCCGACAGAGGAACGTGAGCCCGGATCATAAGTCTGATTTGAAAAAGGAGATGCTGTTTTTCTCTAATGTGGATGATATTGATCCGGCAACGATACAGTGGTCTAGGGTTCGTTTTCAGAGGAACAACAATACCTATCGTATGCTGATAGGGATATGTCAGCTTGTGCTGGAGGGTATGCTGCTTACGACGCACAGCGGCGAATATAAGCTTGCGACATTCATTAAGCCTGAGCTTATGAGCAGGTTGTATGAGAAGTTTATTCGGGAATATTACAATCAGGAACACAAGGAATTGAATGCAAGTGCTTCAAAGATTCCGTGGGGATTGGATGATGGAATTGATACCATGCTTCCGGTTATGCAGACGGATATCACGCTGACGAAGGGTGAAAAGACGCTGATCATCGATGCGAAGTATTATTCCAGGACGCTTCAGCAGCATTGTGATCGGACGACGATCTATTCCAACAACCTGTATCAGATCTTCACCTATGTGAAAAACAAAGAGGTGGAGCTGAAGAATAAGCCGCATGAGATTTCCGGGATGTTGCTTTATGCGAAGACGGATGAAGAAACATATCCCGATAATGACTATAAGATGAGCGGAAACAGGATAGGTGTCCATACGCTTGACCTGAATGTGGAGTTTTCACAGATCAGGGAACAGCTTGACGGGATTGCGGCAAGATATTTTGCATATAGCAAAGATTTTTCAGCGGTATCGAATTCGGAAACTATAAAGGAGCTTCCTGTATAATTCAAATATAGGGAATTCCAAGGAAAGTGGTAAATAAAAAGATACCTCAGAGTAAAATAAGATTACTGAGCTAGCCGGTTAGTAAAATCTTATTAAACAGAGAGGTATCTATGCAGAGATCAGGAGCCTGTCAAACCTGCGATTCTAAAGCTGTTGTCAAGGGGGAATGTAAGATTTCGGCCAGGGATGCTCGAGTTTGATTTAAAATTGTTATTTAGCCTGAAGCCTCTATTGGGATTTTACAGGTATCTCAATCTGTACGAGAGCGTCCTCTGCCCGGTCAATTACATTTTCATTGATAATGACTTCATAAGAAAACCCCGATAATGCAAGACCATGTTCTTTGACATAATCAAATATCCTTTGGTAGCAAAGCACAGGGCTTTCTGTTGCATCCTTATAAAATGCCCGTACATAATCCCCGGCAGGTTGTATGTGCAATCCATCTTTCTTTATGGGGAACGGAATTTCAATAAAAAGTTTGGAATAATCTTCGAAGTCCCCTTTTCGCAGACTATCTACTGCGATCATCGTACCATAGGAGGCATCATGCAGACGGCGAAGCTGATATTTTTTCGTTTCAGCAGTAATCATTTCTACCTGCTTATCAAACGTAGTGTCCTGATTGATATCTACGGTAACTAAACTGCGCTCCTTCTTCTGCACAATGGTGATTTCTGATAAGTCCATCGTCAATAATGTCTGCATATTTTGGCGGTGGTAGGACAGCGTTTTCCGAACTGCCCTCAGATGTGCCATACTGCGGTCTAAATCTTCAATTTTTTCCTGTAAGACCTGTTCCATGCTGGCGGCGGAGCGGTTTTTCATAAATACCTGGATTTCTTCAATCGGCACATCTAACTCCCTCAATAACAGGATTGTTTCCAGAATGGCACTCTGATAGTAGCTGTAATATCTGTATCCATTTTCTGGATGGATAAATGATGGATGAAAAAGACCAATTTCATCGTACCACATCAGAGTTTTCTTATTGATGCCATGCAGAGCCGCAAACTGACCGATTGTGAGCAATTTACTTTTTTTCTCCATTTTTCAAAATACCTCTTGACCGTACAGTTACTGTACGGATTATGATAGCACATATACCAGAGAAAAACAAGTAGACAAGGAGAACGATGATGGAAAATCAAAATGCTTACGACAAGCCGGTCACATTGAGGAACATCCTCAAATTCGCAGTCCCTACCATTGCAATGTCTGTCTTTATGTCCTTTTACACGATGGTTGACGGTCTGTTCGTGTCAAACCTGATTGGTACGAGTGCGCTGTCCGCAATCAATCTGACTGCCCCGGTGATTCAAGTGGTGACAGCCATTTCTACTATGCTGGCAACTGGCGGGAGTGCCGTCATCATGAAAAAGATGGGTGAGCAAAAGCAGAAAGAGGCCCAGGAGGATTTTACATTCCTGATTTTGGTGAATGTGGTCGTTGGTCTGGTTATGACAATACTCGGTTATTCCCTGATGAAAACCATTTTTGGGAGTATGGGGTTGTCCCCGGAGGTTGCCGGCTACTGTACCTCCTATCTCGGCCGTTATCTTCTCTTTACAATCCCGATTCTGCTGATGAACAACTTCACCCTCTATATGATTGCTTCTGAGAAAGCAACCCTATCCCTGATCTGCTCCGTGGCTGGTGGCGTGTTGAACATTGTGCTTGACTATGTATTTATCGGTCTTCTGGATATGGGGATCAGCGGTGCCGCCATTGCCACGGGCCTGGGCTACTCAGTGACCGCCGTTGCCGGTCTGTTTGTGTTCAGCCGCAAAAAGAGCCTTCTGCACTTCACAAAGCCCGCGTTTCGCTTCAAGGTTCTCGCAAGCGCGGCGACAAACGGATGCTCTGAAATGGCGACTGCGCTGGTCACAGGCATCATTACAATGATGTTCAACTGGACGATGCTCCATTATGTCGGTGAAGATGGTGTTGCCGCCGTGACCATCATCATGTATGTCCTGATGTTTGCAAGCTCCCTTTACACGGGGTATTCCTATGGTGTCGCTCCCATGCTCAGTTACTATTACGGCGAGAAAAATCACGAGAAGCTGAAGAAACTGGTTTCCACCAGTCTAAAAGTAATTGCTGTCATTTCCCTTGTGACAGTTGCCGCGTCCTTTGCCGCGACAAAGCCCTTGGTGTCTGTTTTTGCTAGACCGGATAATCCGGTTTATGATCTGGCAGTCACCGGAAATCGTATCTGCACCCTGGCGCTGTTCTTTATTGGATTTAATATCTTTGCCAGCGGGATGTTCACCGCACTGTCCAACGGTATCATCTCCGCAATTCTCGCCTTCTCCCGCTCTTTTGTTTTTATGCTGATTACTATGCTGATCCTGCCCGCAATTTTGGGAGTAAATGGTATCTGGCTGGCTACGCCAGTAGCGGAGCTTATGGCGCTGGCCCTGTCTGCACTGATGTTCGTGAAATATCGGAACAGGTATCAATATTAAGGGGGCTGTTTTGAACGCAGAAAGCAACAGCGTGATTAGAGTCGAGAGACGCATGATGTATCTGAAATATCAATACTAATACGAAAAGATGATCATGTGGTTTATGGTGATTCAGGTTATCCAGGCGCTCCCATACGGGACGAAATCAAAGATGTTGAGGTGTGTTAAAGATCAACTGGTCTTCTATCAGATTTCAGCGGAACAACAATACCTATCGAATGCTGACAGGCATCTGCCGGCTGCTTCTGGCAGGAATGCTGCTTTATGCCAAGACTGATGAGGAAACATATCCGGATAGCGACTATAAAATGAGCGGCAACAAGACAGGCGTTCACACTCTGGATCTGAGTGTGGAGTTTAAGGAAATACGCAGGCAGCTGGATGGCATTGCAGAGAGGTATTTTGTACAATAAACTACATGGCAATCCGTTCCGTTTTCTATTATAATGAAGCTATTCACTGACTGATCGTGGAATATAAACAGACGCCAGGAGGGAGCACATGATTATCCAAAAGTATTACGAAGATTTAAGCGTTCTTCACAAAAACACCCTGCCGAACAGAGCCTACTATATTCCGGCTTCTGAACGGCTGGAGGACCCGGTGTGGGGCAGGGAAGCCTCTGCCAGGTTTATGTTGCTTTCCGGAGAGTGGAAATTCCGCTATTTCTCCAGCATTTATGATGTACAGGAGGAGTTTTTCCGGGAGGGATATGATACGGGGGCCTTTGATACGGTAAAGGTGCCGGGAGTCTGGCAGAATTATGGCTATGACTGCCATCAGTACACTAATACCCGATATCCGTTCCCCATGGATCCGCCTTATGTGCCTCACGAGAATCCCTGCGGCGAATATGTGCGTACTTTTACATATCACAGGGATGAGAAGGCTCCCAGGGTATACCTGAATTTTGAGGGAGTGGATTCCTGTCTCTATGTGTGGATGAACGGAAGCTTCATCGGCTACAGCCAGGTTTCTCATTCCACCAGCGAGTTTGACGTAACAGAAAGTCTGAAGGAGGGGGAGAATACCCTTTGTGTCCTGGTGCTGAAGTGGTGTGACGGCAGTTATCTGGAGGATCAGGACAAGTTCCGTATGAGCGGGATCTTCCGGGATGTATACCTCCTGAGAAGACCGCAGGAGGGGATCTTCGACTATTTTGTCAAGGCCCAGCCTGCTCAGGATTTAAAAGGCGGCAGGCTGGAGATCAGCTTCCGGTATCTGAATAGTCCTGTTGCTGTGAAGGCCAGTCTTTTTGACCGTGAAGGCGCTTTGGCGGCAGAGGCGTCAGTGGAGGCAGATACGGCAGTGGAGACAGAGGAGGCAGTGGAAGGAAAGGCAGTCATGACCCTGGAGCGGGCCCGGCTGTGGAATGCAGAGGAGCCGTATCTATACACATTGGTGTTGGAGACGGAGAATGAGGTGATTACGGACCAGGTGGGATTCCGGGAAATTCATGCAAAGGATGGAGTGCTTTACATAAATGGTGTGAAGGTGAAATTCCATGGAACAAACCGCCACGACAGTGACCCGGTCACTGGCTTTACCATCAGTCCGATGCAGCTTATGAAGGATCTTAAGGTGATGAAGGAGCACAACATCAACGCTATCCGCACCAGCCATTACCCCAATGTGCCCTGGGCCTACCAGCTCTATGACCGCCTGGGCTTTTATGTGATCGATGAGGCGGATAATGAAAGCCACGGAACCGGAGATATTTACACCACCGAGAAGGTGTGGGAGGCGCGGGCCGTTCACTGGGGAGACGCCATTGCGGACAATCCGGCGTTTACTGAGGCCACGGTGGACAGGACACAGCGGTGTGTGGAGCGGGACAAAAACCGTCCCAGTGTGGTGATCTGGTCCATGGGAAATGAGTGCGCCTATGGATGCACCTTTGAGGCGGCGCTGAAATGGGCCAAAGAGTTTGACTCCACACGTCTTCTGCATTATGAGGGAGCCCGCTATGCTCCCAGAGAGGATTGTGATTACAGTAATCTGGATGTGCACAGCCGTATGTACCCTTCCCTTGAGGAAATCCATGAATATTTTAAGGAGGACGGAAATCTGCCCTATGTGATGTGCGAGTACTGCCATGCCATGGGAAACGGCCCTGGCGACCTGGAGGATTATTTTCAGGTGATTCAGCAGTATGAGGGCTCCTGCGGGGGCTTTATCTGGGAATGGTGCGATCATGCCATTGAGATGGGCAGGACTGTTACCGGAAAGAAAATGTACGCTTACGGCGGCGATCATCAGGAGTATCCTCACGACGGCAATTTCTGTATGGACGGATTGGTGTATCCTGATCGCAGGCCGCATACCGGGCTTAAGGAATTTAAGAATGTGCACCGGCCTGCCAGAGTGGTTTCCCTGCGCGGGAGAGAGGACTCCCGGCAGGAGCTGATCATTCATAACTATATGGATTTTGTGAATCTGAAGGACTACCTGACGCTTGGGTATGAAGTGACCTGCGATGGTGTTGTGGTGGAAAAGGGCGTGGTTACAGACCAGGAGCTTCTGGATATTCCCGCCCATGAGGAGAGAGCGGTTCCCATTGCATTTACTGTTCCTGAAGGCGGAAAATGTTTCCTTAAGGTTTCTTATTATCTGAAGGAGGCGAGCGAGATTCTTGCCGCAGGCTTTTTACTGGGGTTTGAGGAAACAGCCCTGGAAAACAGCAGCAGCGAAAATCAAAGGGTGAAAGAGATTTTCGCAAAAGGGCAGGGATCGGCTGAGTTTGAGGTCAGGGAGAGTGATCGAAGCATTAGGGTCTCCACTCCGGAATTTTGCTATGTATACAATAAGCTGACAGGCGTATTTGACAGCATGGTTTATGGCAATCAGTCGCTGCTTGAGCGTCCCATGGAATACAATATCTGGCGTGCGCCTACGGATAATGACCGCAGAATAAGACTGGAGTGGGAGAAGGCACAGTATAACCGCACGAATGCAAGAGCCTATGAGACCCGTCTGGAAGTGAGGGCAGACCAGGTTAGGATTGAAACCACTCTTTCTATCTGTGCCGTATATTTCCAGCGGATATTGAACGTGAGCGCCTGCTGGATCATCAGGCCGGACGGCGCGGTGGATATATCCATCCATGGGGAAAAGGATCCGGTATTCCCCTTCCTGCCCAGGTTTGGTCTGCGGCTGTTCCTTCCTAAATCCATGGACCGGGTGAGCTATTGCGGAATTGGCCCGGAGGAGAGCTATATTGATAAGAGATGGGCGGGCTGGCACGGTCTGTTTGAGACGAATGTAAAAGCATTGCATGAGGATTATATCAAACCCCAGGAGAACGGCAGTCACCACGACTGTGATTTTGTGACGGTGGGAAATGATAAAGCGGCGCTGACCATAGCCGGGAAGAGAACCTTTGCATTCAATGCCTCTGTATATACCCAGGAGGAGCTGACCGGGAAGGCACACAATTACCAGCTTGAGGAAGCTCCCTATACGGTTCTGTGTGTGGATTACCGTCAGAGCGGAATCGGCTCTGCAAGCTGCGGGCCGGATTTGTCGGAGGAATACAGGCTGATCGGGGAGAATATGGACTTTGAGGTGCGGATGAAGCCGGAGTGCAGATAAGCTTTTGAAGGAGTCACATGTATCAAAATGAATAGAGGAAACGGCATGATAACGAAACCAATACCTACACAAAAGCAGCTGGATTTTATGGAATGGGAGTTCGGATTGTTTTTTCATTTTGGAATCCGCACATTTTATCCCGGACATAAGGACTGGGACGGTAATGAAGCGGAGATGGCGCCGGAGGGGTTCAATCCGCCGAACCTGGACTGCAGGCAATGGATTCGGACGGCAAAGGAGGCGGGGGCATCCTACACGGTTATGACCTGCAAGCATCATGACGGGCTTGCAAACTGGCCTTCCGCCTACACCTCCTACAATATTTCCAAGGCGCCCTGGAAGGACGGCAAGGGCGACGTGGTGGCGGATTATGTGGCGGCATGCAGGGAATACGGACTTAAGGTGGGACTGTATTTTTCGCCTGCGGATGCCAATATCATAGGCAGAAATCTCACCGCAGCGGAATATGACCAGAATTTTATCGATCAGATTTCGGAGCTTCTGACCAATTACGGCAAGATTGATTATCTGTGGTTTGACGGCTGCGGGTCGGAGGGGCATGAGTATGACCAGGAGAGGATTATTGGGGTGATCCGCAGGCTCCAGCCGGAAATTCTGATTTTTAATATGTGGGATCCTGATACCAGATGGATCGGAAATGAGGAGGGGATTGCCCCTATCCGCAGCTACAATGAGGTGGAGGATCTGGATTTTTCCGTGCGCACGGACAGAAAGGATGCGCTGGATGAGCGCAGGTTCCTGCCGGCGGAGTGCGGCATGCGGATGCGCCGCGACACCTGGTTTGCCAGTGAACAGGATGCGGATACGGTGAAGACGCTGGATCAGCTGATGGGAATTTATGATTATACGGTGGGAAGAGGAATCAACCTGCTTCTTAACATCGGACCGGATGCTTCCGGGCAGCTTCCCCCGGAGGATACGAAACGGGTGCTGGAATTCGGGCAGGCGCTGCGGGAACGTTTTGCGAGTCCGCTGCTTGTCCTGGAAAATCCTGTTTTGGATGAAGAGAAGGAGGAACTGATCATTGATCTGCCAAAGGAGACGACCCTGAACTGCATTGTGCTTTCCGAGCATCTGGAGGAAGGAGAAGCCATTCGCGGTTTTCAGATCTATTCCCAGCCTGTGACAGCGGGGCGGCGGCTGCTCTTTTATGAAGGGTATCAGGTGGGGCATAAGGCCATCTGCACCTTCCCGGCGGTGGCGTCAAAACGGTTTATTCTGGTTTTTGATGCAGGAAAGGAAAAAGACTGTCTGAAGGAGGTAAAGCTTTTTTATACAAAAAATCAATATAGCTTCTGAGAGGCTGCCGCTTTGGGCCGGGAACCGGGATTTTAAGGAAAATTTGATTTCCAATGTAGCGGTTGGATTAAATCTCACTTTTGACTGGTGGATGGAAAACAGTTTGAGTCATTTTTTAGGTTGTTCGGGAAAGCTTTTTCTGATAGAATCAACTTATGCAATACCTGCAAATTGCATGTGGGCTGTATGTAAACCAAAAAGTAAGGAAAGGGTAAGTGTGTTAATGCATGTTTATTAAGAAGGAAACCGTGCCTGCATAGCGATGGCTATGTAAATAATATCATTATGTAGCCGTCGCTTTCCTATGTGTGAGTATGATAGGAGGGCAAATATGGGCTATATTCGAGCGGAGGATGTGTTACCGTCCGAAGTTCTTGCGTTGGTTCAGAAGTATGTGGAAGGTCAGATGCTGTATGTTCCCAAAAAAGATTTCCAGCGAAAACGATGGGGATCCTTAAGCGGGGCAAGAAGCTTCCTGAAATGTCGTAATGACAAAATATATGAAGAATATAAAGCGGGATGCGATGTACCGGATTTGGCTGATAAATATTTTCTGTCTGTAAAAAGCATCCAGAAGATCATAAGAGACCAAAAGCCCTCTGATAAATCAGATCAGAAAGAGAATCAGGAGGGCTGACAATTGAATCGCGAGAATAAAAGAAAAACATTTCAAAAAGGATATTATCGAAATCATGCCTGCAATGAGGTTTTCATTTGTAAATCCTGTGGGCGGGAGGTGGTTCCAAGCGGCGCCGGGTGGAGTATCCGGCGCCGTTTTTCAATAGTGCAAATTCTCGTATATCTGGAAATCCCCGGATATTTATGATACGGGTGCCTGGCGGGTCCGTTCATTTCGGTAGGCGGTGGGAGTGACGCCGGTCTTTTTTTTAAACGCGGAACAAAAAACGCTTTCAGAGGAGAAACCAGATTCGAAGCAGATGGCATTCACTGAAAGGTTTGTTTCCAGCAGCAGGATTTTTGCGATTCCCAGACGATAATTCAGCACATATTCATGGGGAGACATTCCGGTTTCCTTTTTGAATACTCTTATAAAGTAATAGGGGCTCATCAGGGCTTGTTTTGCCAGGTCCTCCACCCGCAGCTCATCCTGGATGTGTTCCTGAATGTACAGTCTGACATTTTCCACGGCAGACACGCGCTGGAGCGTTTTTGCCTGCAGGGGAGTATAAATGACCAGCTCTGTCAGCAGGTCATTTAAATATTTTGAGATGAGAATTTCCCGTATAGGTTCTCTGTGTGTGTAAGGATGGCATATTTTCGCCATGCAGCCGATCAGGGGGAGCGGGTTTTCCAGAGTAAAAACATTACCGTGCCGGTCCAGGATCATTTCATACATCGTTCTGGCGGGAGGACCGTCAAAGTGGATCCAGATGGTTTCGCCGCCGGCGTCCGTGTAATAGCAGTGTTCCTGATAGCAGTCCATCAGTACGAAAGAATTTTTATCTGCATAAAGCTTTTTTCCGTTATATTCCAGCGTGAAGGCTCCGTCCATCACATACATGATCAGGAAGCTGTCGAAGCGCAAGCGGTGCTGGCGGTAGCCGGGACAATAAAAAAAGTGCCCCAGATGGGTAGGATAAAGAAATGTCTCGGAAACGGAGGCGGCAGGAGAATTAATATAGTATTCGGATTTAGGGTCAATTTTATCTTCGACGGATCGCATGACTTACCTCACTTTTTCCATCACAATATAGCAGCCCTGTTCCCAGGGGAATAATTCGCCGGTTTTGTGGAAGCCGTTTTTGCTCCAGAAGCCCTCGCTTTGAGGATTCCCCTGATCCACGGCCAGGCGGATGCGCGTAAATCCTGATTTGATCAGAAATTCCCAGGCTTCATCGAAGATTGCGCTTCCGATTCCTTGAGCCTGAAAGGATGCATGGACCATGAAAAGTCCGATAAAGGCGGTATCCCTTTCAGGATATGCCCAGATCAGATCCATCAGAGCCGTCAGGACGTTATCTTTCCAGAAACCGATATAAAATTTGTCTTCCAGGCTTTTGCCCGTCCATAAAATGTTCCTCTTCAAAAAATATCTTTTTATACTATAAAATTTTTTTTGATTTTTGGCAAGCTGAAAACAGCGAAACAAAAACAATGTACTGAAAAAATGTCGGAATTACTTGACAATTGGCTGATTTTGGCAGAGAATAATAAATAGCGGCGGAAAGCGGCAGAGCGGAGAAGCCGGCTGAAAAAAATGAGAGAAGCAAGGCAGGATATAAAGGTGAAAAAGTATAGTATTGGTTTAATGATAGGATTGTTCGCGTTTTTGATGTTGATTCTCCCTGTGCGAGTCCAGGCGGCGTACAGAGTACAGATCAATGAAAGTGATTATGACAGCTTCAGGGCTGTCTTTAATGCAGAATACTATTATAATGATAATGCGGATCTTCAGGAAGCCATTGGCTTTGACGAGGAAAAGCTTTTTCAGCATTTTGTGACCTGCGGAATTTTTGAGGGGCGTTCCGGAGATGGGATTTTCTGCCTGCATACATACATGAAATATGAAGACCTCCAGGCGGCCTTCGGCGGAGACTATGGTGCATACTGCAGGCATTATCTGGAGTACGGGAAAATTGAAAACAGGATTGCCATGACCGGAAATGAAAGAACGGAGATCGGTGAGTTTACTACCTTGTATGATACGTCAGAGCAGAGAGCTGTCAATGTGGAGTTGGCGGCCCAGCGGGTAAACGGCACTGTTCTGCAGCCCGGGGAGAAGTTTTCTTTTAACAAGACTGTTTTGCCCAGAACCCGTGCTAACGGATATGTGCTGGGGCCCTCTTTTGCCGGCGGCAGAGAGGTGGAGAGCATCGGAGGAGGGATCTGTCAGGTTTCATCCACATTATATGCTTCCCTGATTATGGCCGGGATTCCGGCTACGGAGCGTTATGCACATTCTCTTCCTGTAGATTATGTGCCCCATGGAATGGATGCTACGATTGCCGGAAATTCAAAGGACTTAAAATTTGTGAATACGCTCCCTTATCCTATCGTGATTAATGTGACAGCAAAAGACGGTGTTCTTACAGTGAGCTTGGATCCCTATGAGGCCGGATGACAGCAAGACGGAAAAAAGCTGAGCCGCATAAGCGGCGTCGGATGTGAAGAGCCGCTTTTATGAATGGGAGGGCTGAATTGTTTACATAAATCAAGGGATATTTTAGAAAAAGTGTTGACAAGAGTCGGATTATACGTTAAAATAAGCTTCGTTGGTTTGAGTGTGAGCCAAAAATGTGTCCGTAGCTCAGCTGGATAGAGCAACGGCCTTCTAAGCCGTGGGTCGGGGGTTCGAATCCCTTCGGGCACATGAATGGAAAGAGGTTGATAACCTTTTCCATTTCAACTTCGTTCTGTCTGTTTTGACGGGAATGAAATCGGGTTGTGGATTTGTATTATCATGGTGGGTATAGCGCAGTTGGTTAGCGCGCCAGATTGTGGCTCTGGAGGCCAAGGGTTCGAATCCCTTTATCCACCCTTCTCTACAAACTTGTTGCAGGTGGCATGCCTGGTCTTCGATACAGGGCTATCGCCAAGCGGTAAGGCACAGCACTTTGACTGCTGCAGACGCTGGTTCGAATCCAGCTAGCCCTGCTTGTTTTTTATTCGGGACATTAGCTCAGTCGGTAGAGCACTTGACTTTTAATCAAGGTGTCGGGGGTTCGAATCCCCCATGTCTCATTATCAGGAAAAATGTAGTGAAGAGAGATTAACCGGATACCCATGACGTGAGTCAGGGGTATTTTTGTGTCGCCATTTTGGGATACGAGCAGAGAAGAAAGAGAAAACACACGGAGATTGTATCGGAGATGAGCCAGGTAATGCAGAGAGAAAAAACCACAGAGAAGAGCGAGACAATGCAGAGAGCAGAAGAAAATGCAGGGAAGAGCGAGACAATGCAGAGAGAAGAAATCGGGAAAGAGGGATTAACGCAGAAAGAAGTACAGACAGAAAACAAGATGGGGACTATGCCCGTTGACAGGCTGCTGCTGTCCATGTCCCTGCCAATGATGATTTCCATGCTGGTACAGGCGTTATATAATATTGTGGATAGTATTTTTGTGTCACAGATCAACGAGTACGCGTTGAGGGCAGTTTCCCTGGCTTTCCCTGTCCAGAGTCTTATGATAGCTGTGGCCGTGGGAACCGCAGTGGGTATCAATGCTTTTTTGTCCCGTACCCTGGGAGAAAAAGAATTCGAAAAGGCAAATCTCATCGCAGGTAACGGTATATTTATTGCCATGGTCAGCTATGCTGCGTTTGCCTTGATCGGTATTTTCGTCAGCAGACCGTTTTTTGTCAGTCAGACTGCAATTCCGGAGGTGCGGGAGTATGGGACGGCGTATCTGACGATCTGCTGCGCGGCAAGTGTGGGTATTTTTATGCAGGTTACCTTTGAGCGGCTATTGCAGTCCACCGGAAAAACAATATATGCTATGATTACTCAGGGAGTGGGTGCTGTCATTAATCTGGTTCTGGATCCTGTGCTGATATTTGGGCTGTTGGGAATGCCCAGAATGGGAGTTGCCGGCGCGGCGGCTGCAACTGTCATTGGGCAGATCGCAGCTGCGTGCCTGGCGCTTGTATTTAACCTGAAGTTTAACCGGGAAATCAGACTTTCATTTAAAAACCTTCGTCCCTGCGGTCAGTTAATTGCCCAAATATATAAGGTTGGAATTCCTTCCATTGTAATGCAGGCTATCGGCTCCGTTATGACCTATGGTATGAATTTGATCCTGGAAAGCTTTGGAGCTGCCCAGACTGTCTTTGGGGTATATTTTAAATTGCAGAGTTTTATTTTTATGCCGGTGTTTGGCCTGAATAATGGTATGGTGCCTATTATTGCCTACAATTATGGAGCGGGAAAGCGAGAGCGGGTGATCAGAGCCATGAAAAGCAGTATCCGGTATGCCGTGTGGATCATGCTGGCAGGTCTGCTTGTGATGGAAGCGATACCAGGTCCTCTGATTGGGCTGTTTAATGCTACACCTGAGCTTCTGGAGATTGGCGTGCCGGCTTTGCGCACTATTTGCCTGAGCTTTTGCTTTGCAGGGTATTGTATTGTGGTGGGAAGTGTGTTCCAGGCCCTGGGAAATGGTGTATACAGCATGATTGTTTCTATTGCCAGACAGCTCTGCGTGCTTTTGCCTGTTGCCTATCTGTTGTCTCTCAGCGGTAATGTGAATCTGATCTGGTGGGCATTTCCCATTGCGGAATTGGTCAGTATGGGCATGAGCACTTATTTTTTGATCCGGATTAACAAAAATGTCATCAGCCGGATCGGGGAGGTCAGTGGAGCTTGACAAATCAGGACGGGTGAGGTTATAATTTCTATTGATCTGATAGTGACGGTTCAAATGCAGCTGACAGGGACTGCGGAGACCTGAATTGTCGTTGAGGATCCGCGGAAATGACGGAATTGGCAGACGTGCAGGATTTAGGTTCCTGTGTCGAAAGGCGTGAGGGTTCGAGTCCCTTTTTCCGCATAAACAAAGGCTTTGTCTTAATCGAGTGGTTAGGACAGAGCCTTTTTTCTTTCCGAAATTCATTCAAATTCCCCCTTGTCTTTTTGATAAGAACATTATCTTACATATATTTGTTTTAGTCTATATATTCCAACGTGCCTTTTCGTTAAGCTTCGCACCTATTATTTTACATTTTGGGTGAGGCAAATTGAACGAAATATAGGCAAATAATTTGATTTTATAAATATCGAAATAATATTGTGCTTTTAATGATACCATGATATAATCATTGGCAGATTGGAGGTGAAATGATGAAAAGCGAAACAGTATCCAAGATTGTAAAAGCAAGTGGCGTTTCAACCGGAGAGCTTGTTCTTGTTCACTTTTGGGGCGAGGATGCCGATAAAGAAATAGCAAATAGCTTTGTTGCGTCCGTTGCCGCCTTAGGCGCAACACCACTCCTTTTGCAACAGTCCCGCTCTATCAATCAGGAAATCTTCTCGTCCGCAAAGGAAAGCTGCTTTGATGATCGGTATTTTGATCTGTTCTCAAAATTCGATGCTGTGCTGGACGTGTTTGCCTACCAGCCCATTGTTCTTGGCT
>CAJTVB010000043.1 GCA_910579755.1 uncultured Acetatifactor sp.
GGCGATCTTTCTGAGAGCAGAGTTAGGCTTTTTAGGAGTAGCTGTCTTGACAGCAGTGCATACACCGCGCTTCTGAGGAGCAGATACATCAGTGGCCTTCTTGTGAAGGGAGTTGTATCCTTTCTGGAGAGCAGGTGCTGTGGACTTCTTTACGGAAGTCTGGCGTCCCTTTCTTACTAACTGGTTAAATGTTGGCATTCTGTTTCACCTCTTTCTGAAATCTGTCGTTTTTCAGTATCTGTGTCTGCGAATGTTTTCTGCAACAAAAGAAAATGCATCCACACGCACGCTTTATTATTATAGCGGCCTGTAAATGCATTGTCAACTACTTTTTTCAACAGTTTCACGGTTCGCTGCTACTATTCACAGCCCCTCCGCTCCCATGCGCATAACCTGCTGTCATAGGTCCCGTCGGCTTTCCATATTCAAAGCCTCAACATATCTCTTCAAGGCATCCTGCCAGGGAGGCAGCTGCTCGAAGCCGTTCGCCGTAAGCTTTTCAAGATTCATGCGGCTGTTTGCCGGACGCTTTGCCTTGGCGCCGTATTCCTCTGTAGTCACCGGAACCACTGTAATCGGAATTCTGGCTTCCTGAAAGATCGCACAGGCAAACTCATACCAGGAACAGATTCCCCGGTTTGCAGCATGATATACACCATATTTTTCGGTAAGGATCATATCCGCCAGCAGACGGGCCAGATCATAAGTGTAGGTAGGAGACCCGAACTGATCGTTCACTACCCGTATGGTGTCATATTTCTGCGACAGATTCAACATGGTTTTAACGAAATTCTTGCCGTTGATCCCAAACACCCACTGGATTCGTACAATATAATATTTCTCCAGAGCCTCCTGAACGGCCAGCTCACCCTCGTATTTGGTCTGCCCGTAAACGCTCTGGGGCGCTCTATCATCCTCGGGCTCCCAAGGTCGTTCCCCCTGACCGTCAAAAACATAGTCGGTACTGATATACATCATCCGGATGTCAAGCTCCCGGCATACCTTCGCAATATTCCGGGTCCCCTCCACGTTAATCCTGCGGCAGGCATCCTCGTTCTCCTCTGCCGCATCCACCGCCGTATACGCGGCGCAATGGATCACAGCCTGGGGAGAAGCCTCCCGGATCACTCTGTCCACACTTTCCGCATCTGTGATGTCCATTTCCTGAATGTCCACTCCCACAGCTTCAATCCCGCGCTTTTCCAGCTCATTCGCCACGTCATGGCCCAGCTGTCCCCTTACGCCTGTAACAAGTATCTTCATGCCAGCTCCTATCTCACAGCTTT
This sequence comes from uncultured Acetatifactor sp., assembly GCA_910579755.1. GTDB lineage: Bacteria > Bacillota > Clostridia > Lachnospirales > Lachnospiraceae > Acetatifactor. Next base: position 1,287 of record CAJTVB010000043.1, read on the forward strand.
TCAGCAATATTATTGATAGGCCGCGGGCATATACATCTGTAGAAGCCTGTATATTTCCCACAGCCTATTTTTATCAGGCGCCTGCCTATTGCTCAGGACGCCTTGCCACCCGGTACACTTTATAATCCGAAGCGCCCTGTCATCCGGTACACTTTATAGTCCGAAACACCACGTCCTCCGGTACGCTTTATAATCCAAAACGTCTTACTCTGCAGTAATCAGAACCGCCTCATCCTCCAAAATATCGTCTTCCACGTATTCCACATCCTCGTCCTCGACAATATCGTCAACAGGTGACTCTATAGCATCCGTGCTCAGCCGGGTATTCCGATAGCGCTTCATTCCGGTACCCACAGGAATCAGCTTTCCTATGATTACATTCTCCTTCAAGCCAATCAGGTTGTCGATCTTACCCTTGATGGCAGCCTCGGTGAGCACCTTTGTGGTCTCCTGGAAGGATGCCGCCGACAGGAAGGAGTTGGTGGCCAGTGCTGCCTTTGTGATACCCAGAAGCACCTGCTTTCCTTCTGCAGGCTCCATTCCTTCCGCAATCAGCTTCTCGTTCATGTCCTCATACTCCAGGACATCCACCAGTGTGCCCGGCAGGAAATCTGTGTCTCCGTTGTTCTCGATGCGGATCTTTTTCAGCATCTGACGCACAATAACCTCGATATGCTTATCCGCAATATCAACACCCTGCAGGCGGTACACTCTCTGTACCTCCCGGAGCATATAATCCTGTACGGCACGGATTCCTTTGATCTTCAGCAGATCATGAGGATTCACGCTTCCCTCTGTCAGCTCGTCGCCGGCATCTAGCAACTGTCCGTCCAGCACCTTGATGCGGGAACCGTAAGGAATCAGGTACGCCTTGGATTCGCCGGTTTCGTCGTTGGAAATGACCACCTCGCGCTTCTTCTTGGTATCCCGGATCTCGGCTTTGCCGCCGAACTCCGCAATGATCGCCAGGCCCTTGGGCTTTCTGGCCTCGAAAAGCTCCTCCACGCGGGGAAGACCCTGAGTGATATCGTCGCCTGCCACACCGCCGGTGTGGAAGGTTCTCATGGTCAGCTGGGTTCCCGGCTCACCGATGGACTGAGCGGCGATAATACCAACCGCCTCTCCAACCTGCACTGCCTCTCCGGTAGCCATGTTGGCGCCGTAGCACTTTGCGCAAATTCCCACATGGGACCGGCAGGTGAGTATGGTGCGGATCTTCACTGCCTCCACAGGCTCTCCCTTTTCATCAACGCCGACGCTCAGGATTCTGGCCGCACGGCCAGGTGTAATCATGTGATTGTGCTTTACAATCAGATTTCCGTCTTTATCGTAGATATCTTCACAGGAATATCTCCCTGTGATTCTGTCCTTCAATCCCTCAATGGTCTCCTTACCGTCCATAAAGGCTTTGACCACAATGCCGGGAATCTCGTTTCTTCCCTCGGCACAGTCGGTCTCCCGGATACTCAGCTCCTGGGATACATCCACCATTCGCCTGGTCAGGTAACCGGAGTCCGCAGTACGCAGCGCCGTATCGGACAGACCCTTGCGGGCTCCGTGGGCAGACATGAAATACTCCAGCACGTCCAGTCCCTCACGGAAATTGGACTTGATAGGCAGCTCGATGGTACGGCCTGTGGTATCGGCCATCAGTCCGCGCATGCCCGCCAGCTGTTTGATCTGCTGATTGGAACCACGGGCGCCGGAGTCGGCCATCATGAAAATATTATTGTAGGTGTCCAGGCCTGCCAGAAGCACCTCCGTCAACTCCTTATCCGTCTCATTCCAAGTCTCCACCACCGCGCGGTACCGCTCCTCCTCGGTGATCAGGCCTCTGCGGAAGTTAGCGGAAATCTTGTCAACGGTAGCCTGAGCCTGGGCCAGCATTTCCGGCTTCTTTTCCGGCACGGTCATATCGGAAATGGACACCGTCATGGCCGCCCTGGTGGAATACTTGTACCCGATGGATTTTACGTCGTCCAGCACCTCTGCGGTCCTGGATGCTCCGTGGGTGTTGATGACCTTCTCCAGAATCTGTTTCAGGCCCTTCTTGCCCACATGGAAATCCACCTCCAGCTTCAGGAAGTCCTCCGGCTCCTTTCTTTCCACAAAGCCCAGATCCTGGGGCAGAATTTCGTTGAAAATAAATCGTCCCAGGGTTGACTCCACATTGCCTGTGATCTTTTGTCCATCCGGTGTCTTTTTGGTCACGCGGACTGTGATTCTGGAGTGCAGGGTACATGCCCCATTCTCATAGGCAAGGATCGCCTCGTTCACATTCTTGAAAAACTTCCCTTCGCCCACTGCCCCGGGACGCTCCTGTGTCAGGTAATAAATTCCCAACACCATATCCTGAGAAGGAACCGCCACCGGCCCTCCGTCAGAGGGTTTTAACAGATTGTTGGGAGACAGCAGCAGGAAACGGCATTCTGCCTGGGCCTCCACGGACAGAGGAAGATGCACGGCCATCTGGTCGCCGTCAAAGTCCGCGTTAAACGCAGTACACACCAGCGGATGCAGCTTAATGGCTTTGCCCTCCACTAAAATAGGCTCAAAGGCCTGAATTCCCAGCCTGTGCAGAGTAGGAGCCCGGTTCAGCATCACAGGATGCTCCTTGATTGCCTCCTCCAGCACATCCCAGACCTGGGTGTCCATCTTGTCTACCAGCTTCTTTGCATTTTTAATATTCTGGCTGATTCCCTTTGCCACAAGCTCCTTCATTACAAAAGGCTTAAACAGCTCGATAGCCATTTCCTTGGGAAGTCCGCACTGATAAATCTTCAGCTCCGGTCCTACAACGATAACGGAACGTCCGGAATAGTCCACACGCTTGCCCAGCAGGTTCTGGCGGAAACGGCCCGACTTACCCTTCAGCATGTCAGACAGAGACTTCAGCGCTCTGTTGCCGGGTCCGGTGACAGGACGTCCCCGTCTCCCGTTATCAATCAGCGCATCCACAGCCTCCTGAAGCATTCTTTTTTCATTGCGCACAATGATATCAGGCGCTCCAAGCTCCAGCAGTCTCTTCAGCCGATTGTTTCTGTTGATAATTCTTCTGTATAGGTCATTCAGATCGGAGGTGGCAAAACGACCTCCATCCAGCTGTACCATGGGACGAATGTCCGGAGGAATCACCGGAATCACATCCATGATCATCCATGAGGGCTGGTTGCCGGACTCCCGGAAGGCTTCCACCACTTCCAGCCTCTTAATGATACGGGCACGCTTCTGACCGGAGGATTCCTTCAGTCCCGTCTTCAGCTCCGCCGCCTCGGTTTCCAGATCAATGGCATCCAAAAGCTCCTTGATGGCCTCTGCGCCCATTCCCACCCGGAACCGGTTTCCAAAATTTTCCCTGGCATCCTGATATTCCTTTTCGGACAGGATCTGCTTATAATCCAATCCGGAATCCGCAGGATCCAGCACGATATAAGAAGCAAAGTACAAAACCTTTTCCAGCACTCTGGGCGACAGATCCAGGATCAGCCCCATACGGCTGGGGATCCCCTTGAAGTACCAGATATGAGATACCGGAGCCGCCAGCTCGATATGGCCCATGCGCTCTCTTCTCACACTGGCCTTGGTCACCTCAACGCCGCACCGGTCACAGACTACTCCCTTATACCGGATCTTTTTGTATTTACCGCAATGACATTCCCAGTCCTTGCTGGGCCCGAATATCTTCTCACAGAACAAGCCGTCTCTCTCCGGCTTTAATGTCCTGTAGTTGATGGTCTCCGGCTTCTGCACCTCTCCATGGGACCATTCCCGGATCTTCTCCGGGGAAGCCAAGCCGATCTTTATGGCGTCAAATGTCATAGGCTGATAGGCTGTTTCATTTTTTGTTTCTGGCATGAATGACATTCCCTCCTGTTTTCTGAGCTCATCATTATCCGAAGCCCGGATGCGGCTAAAATTCCTCTTCGCCGTCAAACTCATCTCCATCCGGCTCATAATCATCATCGAAATCGTCGTCAGTGCTCACCAGTTCTCCGCTCTCATCGTCGAACTCCTGCGCCTGATAACCCATCTCTCCCAGGGATCCGTTGTCATAATCATCATACTTGCGGTCTCCCTCCATCTCATAACGGTAATCGGTGTCACCGTAATCGATGGACTCCATAATTTCTACTTCCGTATGATCCTCCCGGAGGACTCTCACATCCAGACCAAGGGCCTGCAGCTCCTTCAGCAACACCTTAAAGGATTCCGGAATGCCAGGCTCAGGAATATTGTCTCCCTTAATAATGGCCTCATAGGTCTTCACTCGTCCCACCACATCGTCAGACTTTACGGTCAAAATCTCCTGCAGCGTATAGGACGCGCCGTATGCCTCCAGGGCCCATACCTCCATTTCTCCGAAGCGCTGGCCGCCAAACTGTGCCTTACCGCCCAGAGGCTGCTGAGTCACCAGGGAGTACGGTCCGGTGGAACGGGCATGAATCTTGTCATCCACCAAATGATGGAGCTTCAGGTAATGCATGTGGCCGATGGTAACGGGGCTGTCAAAATATTCCCCTGTCCGGCCGTCCCGCAGACGAACCTTTCCGTCGCTGGAAATGGGAACTCCCTTCCAGAGCTCTCTGTGATCCCTGTTATCATAAAGATACTGAAGCACCTCGGGAAGCAGCTCCTGGCCGTGCCTGGCCTCAAATTCCTCCCACTCCAGATTCACATAATCATTGGCCAGATCCAGGGTATCCATGATATCCCGCTCGTTGGCTCCGTCAAACACAGGGGTGGCTACATTAAATCCAAGGGCCTTTGCCGCCAGAGAAAGATGAATCTCCAATACCTGTCCAATGTTCATACGGGAAGGCACACCAAGAGGATTCAGCACAATATCCAGCGGACGTCCGTTGGGAAGATAAGGCATATCCTCCACCGGCAACACACGGGATACCACACCCTTGTTGCCGTGACGGCCTGCCATCTTGTCGCCTACGGAAATCTTTCTCTTCTGTGCAATATAAATACGAACTGCCTGATTCACTCCGGGAGACAATTCATCACTGTTCTCCCTGGTAAACACCTTGGCATCCACTACAATACCATATTCTCCGTGAGGCACCTTCAAAGAGGTATCGCGGACTTCTCTGGCCTTCTCACCGAAAATGGCGCGAAGCAGCCTCTCCTCCGCCGTCAGCTCCGTCTCTCCCTTGGGAGTAACCTTGCCCACCAGAATATCTCCTGCCCGGACCTCGGCACCGATACGGATAATTCCTCTGTCGTCCAGATCCTTCAAAGCCTCGTCGCCCACGCCGGGTACATCCCGGGTGATTTCCTCCGGCCCCAGCTTGGTGTCGCGGGCTTCCGCCTCGTACTCTTCAATGTGTACGGAAGTATATACGTCCTCCTGCACCAGCCTCTCGCTGAGCAGAACCGCGTCCTCATAATTATATCCTTCCCAGGTCATGAAGCCGATCAGAGGGTTTTTGCCCAGAGCCAGCTCGCCCATGGAGGTGGAAGGACCGTCCGCAATCACCTGGCCCTCTGCCACCCGGTCTCCCTTAAATACAATAGGCTTCTGGTTATAGCAGTTGGACTGATTGCTCCGGGAAAACTTGGTCAAATGGTACTCTGCCTTCTCCCCGTCATCATAGGCCAGCCGGATCAGGTCGGAGGACACATATTCCACCGTCCCCGCCTTCTTTGCCAGCACGCAGACACCGGAGTCCACCGCCGCCTTTGTCTCCATGCCTGTGCCCACCACAGGAGCCTCCGTGGTCAGAAGCGGAACTGCCTGACGCTGCATGTTGGATCCCATCAGCGCACGATTTGCGTCATCGTTCTCCAGGAAGGGAATCAGCGCGGTAGCCACGGAAAACACCATCCTCGGAGATACGTCCATGTAGTCAAACATGGACCGGGGATACTCCGAAGTCTCATCCTTGTAACGGCCCGAAATGGTATTGCGGACAAAATGCCCTTCCGCATCCAGGGCCTCACTGGCCTGAGCCACATGGTAATTATCCTCTTCGTCCGCCGTCATGTATACCACTTCGTCGGTAACCACAGGGTTGTTCCTGTCTGTTTTATCAATTTTGCGGTAAGGTGCCTCTACAAAACCGTATTCATTAATCCTGGCATAGCTTGCCAGCGAGTTGATCAGACCAATGTTGGGGCCTTCCGGCGTCTCAATAGGACACATTCTTCCATAGTGGGAATAGTGCACGTCTCTGACCTCAAATCCTGCCCGATCTCTGGAAAGGCCGCCGGGGCCCAGGGCAGAAAGACGCCTTTTATGAGTCAGCTCGCCCAACGGGTTATTCTGATCCATAAACTGGGAAAGCTGAGAGGAACCAAAAAATTCCTTTACGGCTGCCGTCACAGGCTTGATATTGATCAGGGACTGGGGTGAAATCTCGTCGGTGTCATGAGTGGTCATACGCTCCCGAACCACCCTCTCCATTCTGGACAGGCCGATACGATACTGATTCTGCAGCAGCTCACCCACCGCACGGATGCGCCTGTTGCCCAGATGATCAATGTCATCGTCATTTCCTAGGCCGTATTCCAGATGCATATTATAATTAATGGAAGCGATAATATCTTCCTTTGTAATATGCTTGGGAACCAGCTCGTGAACGTTTTTGTGAATAGCTTCTGCCAGTTTTTCAGGATCAGAAGCAAACTCCTCCAGGATCTGGGCCAGCACAGGGTAATAGACCTTCTCGTGAATACCGAAATCTCTGGGATTACAGTCCACAAAGCTGGTCAGCTCCACCATCATATTGGACAGGACCTTCACCTTGCGTTCTTCCGTCTGAACATACACAAAAGGAACGGCTGCATTCTGAATCTGATCCGCCAGCGCTGCATCCACCTTATCTCCTGCGGCAGCCAGCACCTCTCCCGTAGTGGGATCCACCACGTCGGCAGCCAGCACCTGATGACGGATCCGATTCCGTAAAGCCAGCTTTTTGTTGAATTTATATCTTCCCACCTTGGCCAGGTCATACCTGCGAGGGTCAAAAAACATAGCGTTGATCAGGCTTTCCGCGCTTTCAACGCTCAGGGGCTCTCCGGGGCGGATCTTTTTATACAGCTCCAGCAGACCTTCCTGATAATTCTCGGCCGTATCCTTGGTAAAGCTGGCTTCAATCTTGGGCTCATCCCCGAATACTTCCCGAATCTCATCGTTGGTACCGATGCCCAGGGCACGAATCAACACCGTCACGGGAACCTTACGGGTTCTGTCCACGCGCACATAAAATATATCATTGGAATCCGTCTCATATTCCAGCCAGGCACCCCTGTTAGGGATCACCGTACAGGAAAAAAGGCGTTTTCCGATCTTATCATGGCCAATGGCATAGTAGATACCGGGGGAACGTACCAGCTGGCTGACAATAACACGCTCTGCTCCATTGATCACAAAGGTACCGGTCTCTGTCATCAGAGGAAGGTCACCCATGAAAATCTTATGTTCACTAATCTCTTCTTTCTCTTTATTGTACAGACGAACTGTCACGGTCAGAGGCGCCGCGTAGGTAGCATCTCTCTCCTTGCATTCTTCAATAGAATATTTCACATCGTCCCTGCACAGCTCAAAGTCCACAAACTCCAGACTCAAGGATCCGCTGTAGTCAGCAATGGGAGAGATATCGTCAAAGACCTCTTTCAGGCCTTCGTCCAGAAACCACTGATAGGAGTCCTTTTGGACCTCGATCAGATTAGGCATTTCCAGAACCTCTTTCTGTCTTGCATAACTCATACGTTTAACCTTGGTACCGGCAATAGGACGTATTCTGTTTTTTTCCATTGACATTTCACCCCGTTCTTTCTGAATTTCATGCCTATGTTGCAAAAAACACGCAAAGCACTGCACAATAGTGCACCATCCATGTTAACACAAATTGGAAAGGGGGTCAAGCAGAATTTTTGGAATTGTGTGAATAGAAGTTACTATTTACAGCCACATGAGAGTCAGCAGACAGATTCATCAGGCTCGCTTGTAAGAAGCCGGATGATCTGCAACCGGACAAAAGCGGCCTGTCATCTGACAAGCCGCCTCTTTCTTGTTATCTATCCTTCGGATATATTGTATTACAGATCTCTTTACTTCAGAGTCACCTTTGCGCCCACTTCCTCGAGCTTCTTCTTCAGCTCTTCGGCCTCTTCCTTGGAAACGCCTTCCTTCACTACCTTGGGAGCTCCGTCAACTACATCCTTCGCTTCCTTCAGGCCAAGGCCGGTAACCTCACGTACCACCTTGATTACCTTTACTTTTTCTGCTCCGACTTCGGTCAGCTCTACGTCAAACTCGGTCTTCTCTTCCTCAACCGCAGCAGGGCCGGCTGCCGCCACTACAACGCCTGCAGCTGCAGATACGCCGAACTCTTCCTCGCAAGCTTTTACCAGATCATTCAATTCCAATACGCTCAACTCTTTGATAGCGTCGATCAGTTCCTGAGCCGTCAATTTAGCCATTTTCATTTTCCTCCATTTTCTGAATTTTTATGTTGTAAACAATTTTACTCTGCAGCGGGAGCTTCCGCCTCGGCTGCGGGAGCCTCCTCGGCACCGGCAGCAGATGCTCCGCATGCGGACGCGCCGCCTTTTTCTGCCAGCTGGTTCATCACCCTTGCGAAATTGGTGATCGGACTCTGCATGCTGCCCAGCAGTCTGGAAATAAGCACTTCTCTGGCAGGAATGCTTGCGATAGCCGCCATTCCCTTGGCATCATACACAGTGCCTTCCACCACGCCGCCCTTGATCTCCAGCTTGTCAGCAGTCTTTGCAAACTCAGCCAGAACCCTGGCGGGAGCCGTAGCGTCATCGGATGAGATTGCCACTGCGCTGGGGCCCTCCAGATACTGGGACAGGCCTTCAAAGTCCGTTCCCTTAAAGGCGAAATTCATGAAGGTATTCTTGTATACCTTGTAGGTCACTCCCGCCTCCCGCAGCTTTCTGCGCAACTGTGTGTCCTGCTCAACCGTAAGTCCGCGGTAATCTACCAGGACAACGGACTGAGCATCCTTAATGCTGGCGGAAATCTCGTCTACGATCGGTTTCTTTAAATCAACCTTTGCCATCTTTTTACCTCCTTATAGATTTTGGTGGGATCAATCCCTGCCGAAAGGAGTTTATCATGATAAAAAACCTCCCTGAAGACAGGGAGGCTAAAAGTCTTATCAAAAACTCTTTCCTCGGTAGGCGCCATCGGCTTACCCCGCATCAGTCTTCTGCATTCCGCATAAAACATCCCGGGACCTACTGTCTTCGGCCTGGTCTCGCGACCGTTAGAATCATATCACAGGGGGCCGGCATTAGTCAACCCCCAGACGGTCAAAACTTTGCGACGCTGACTTTCACGCCAGGGCCCATTGTGCTGGCCAGCGTAATGCTCCTGAGGTACTGTCCCTTCAGCGCGCTGGGTCTTGCCTTGACAATGGCATCCATAAGGGCGTTAAAGTTCTCCTGAAGAGCTTCCTCCGTAAAGGATACCTTGCCCACAGGCACATGCACGATATTGGTCTTGTCAAGTCTGTACTCGATCTTACCGGCCTTGATATCCTTGATGGCCTTGGTGACATCCATGGTCACGGTACCGGCCTTGGGGTTGGGCATCAGTCCTTTGGGACCCAGGGTCTTACCCAGACGGCCTACCACACCCATCATGTCAGGTGTAGCCACTACCACATCGAAATCCAGCCAGCCTTCGTTCTGGATTCTGGGAATCAGCTCTTCTCCGCCTACATAATCGGCTCCAGCCGCCTCTGCCTCGTTTATCTTATCGCCCTTGGCAAACACCAGCACTCTGGCTGTTTTACCGGTTCCGTTGGGCAGCACCACCGCACCGCGGATCTGCTGTTCCGCATGACGTCCGTCGCAGCCTGTGCGGATATGCACCTCGATGGTCTCATCAAACTTTGCCGTTGCTGTCTTCTTTACCAAAGCAATCGCGTCAGCCGGCTCATACAGCATGGAGCGGTCTACAAGCTTTGCGGCCTCGGCATATTTCTTACCATGTTTCATTATCTTACCTCCTAGGTTCCAGCGACAACCTTTTGTTGTCTCCCAAATTGTTATGGATCAAATGATATTTCTTATTCCTCTACCGTAATGCCCATGCTGCGCGCCGTGCCCGCGATCATGCTCATGGCCGCCTCAAGGCTTGCCGCGTTCAGATCCGGCATCTTCATCTCTGCAATCTCCTGAAGTTTGGCCTTGGAGATGGATGCTACCTTTGTCTTGTTGGGCACCGCAGATCCCGACTTCAGGCCGCAGGCCTTCTTCAGCAGCACTGCTGCAGGGGGAGTCTTGGTAATGAAACTGAAGCTTCTGTCCGCATACACGGTAATCACCACGGGGATGATTACATCACCCTTGTCCGCAGTCCTGGCGTTGAACTGCTTTGTGAATTCAACGATATTCACGCCGTGCTGTCCCAGAGCAGGACCTACAGGCGGAGCCGGCGTAGCCTTGCCGGCAGGAATCTGCAATTTAATGTATCCCGTTACTTTCTTTGCCATTTTGGCACCTCCTATAATGTGGTAGACCGCCGTCGGCCCATTCCGTACAGACCCTTTCTTCGGCGGTAATCCGGCGCAGACGCACAATCACTGCTTCTGCTCCCACTTGCTGCCCGGGCCAAAACCCGGCCCGCCGCGCTTGCTGCGCCCGCGGGTTTCGGACGAATTCGCCCTCTATATGCCACACCCGGCTGTCCGGATGAAAGACATCTTCCATTGCTGCCCGGCCAGTTAAAGCTTTCTGACCTCGGCAAAGCTGATCTCCACAGGAGTTTCCCTGCCGAACAGCTCCACATTGATGGTGGCGGTCTGCTTGTTGTAATCCAGCTTCTGGACGATGCCCACGGTATCCTTCCAGACACCGGCCACCACGGCAATACTGTCTCCTTCCACAAAATCGATGGAAACATTTTCTGTTTTGATCCCCAGAGGCTTCATCTCGGCTTCCGTGAGGGGAACCGGCTTGCTCCCCGGCCCTACGAAACCGGTAACGCCCCGGGTATTGCGCACTACATACCAGGTATCGTCATTCATTTCCATATTAAGAAGCACATATCCCGGAAACATTTTCTTCTGAACGGTCTTTCTGGCGCCGTTCTTCATCTCCACAACATCCTGCAGGGGCACCCTGACTTCCAGAATCTGCTCTGCAAGGTGCTTGTTGTTCTCAATGGTCTTCTCAATATTGGCCTTAACCTTGTTTTCATACCCCGAGTAGGTATGGACCACATACCATTTTGCCTCTGCCATACATTAACCTCGCTTCGAATCTCTAAATTGATGTTAAGAAGTGCACTCCGTTCTTGATCACAAAATCCAATATCGCAATGATGACTCCCACAACAACAGAGATTGCCACGACGGCTATGGACTGCTTCAGGGTTGCCTGCTTATCCGGCCATACAATTTTCTTAAACTCAGCTTTCACGCCCTTAAAAAAGCTGGGGCGGGACTGCTTTTCTGCGGAATCTCCCATATTTATCCCCCACGCGTGCTTTGACACGCATACCAATCAAAATTTGAAAGCAAACCTCTTTCAAACTTTACCTTCCGCCCGCCTCTGCGGACATCACCTCTGCCTATACGGCACAGCGCGGCTGTTTACTTGGTTTCCTTGTGAACCGTATGTGTCCTGCAGAATCTGCAGTACTTCTTTGTCTCCAGTCTGTCCGGATGCGCTTTCTTATCCTTGGTAGTATTGTAGTTACGCTGCTTGCATTCGGTACAAGCCAAAGTGATTTTTGTACGCATGTCGCTACCTCCACGTGTTTTGTCAACTGTTTTTCAGTATGAAAAATTGAGCATAAAAAAAAGACCTGAAATCTTGTTTTGCTTGAATACTATACCATAAGCCGCCTTTCCCGTCAACAGTTTTTGGAAAAAATCTTGTTTCTTCCTATCTAACATGGTATAATGTACTCGATTCAACCTTATTCAGGGCAAACCATCTGTCGGGGGAAGGAGGTATTGCAATGAGTTCTGTTCTTAATGTGGTATGCAACAACTATTTCACCACATATACGCCGAAGGCTCTCACCCGATATGATACTCATAAAAGAAGCGAGCTGCGCAGTGTCTATAACTCTATAGTAAAAATGAATACGGATACTCCCTGGTATCTTCCCATCACCAACAAGGCCACCCAGCGTTATGCTGTGGATATCAAGGAAAATGCCCGGGAACTGAAAAATACCATCGCCCAGCTGGGCGGTCTGGAGGAAAACGGCTTTTTCAGCAAAAAGAACGCCTATTCCACGGACGAACAACTGGTGACAGCCTCCTATATCGGTCCTCAGAAGACTGCCGCGGACGTACCCTCCCTGGAGCTGGAGGTGCACTCTCTGGCCTCATCCCAGGAAAATCTGGGATCACTCCTTCCTGAAGGCCGTGCGGCGCTGCCTCCCAACACCTACTCTTTTGATGTCAATGTGGGAGATATGAATTATGAGTTCCAATTCTCTGTGGGAGAATCGGAAACCAACCGTGAGGTTCAGGACCGCCTGGCCCGCCTGATCAACAATTCCGGAATCGGCATCCGGGCGGAAGTGACAGAGTTCGATGCAGGAACCGCCCTGCGCCTTACCTCGGAGGGCGGCGGAAAGAGACAGGGAAAAGCCAGAAGCTTTCATGTCAGCGATTCCCACACCAGCAAGGCGTCAGGCACGGTGGAATATTTCGGACTGAATAAAACCAGCATAGCCGCCTCGGACGCAAGCTTTGCGGTAAACGGCAGGCTCCAGAGCTCTTCCAGCAATCATGTGACCCTGGATAAAACCTTTGACATACAGCTGAAGGGCGTCACTCCCAAGGATAAGCCCGTCCGCATCGGCCTGAAAACGGATGTGGAGTCATTGGCGGATAACGTATCCCACCTGATCGGCGGCTACAATGACTTTATCAAGGCAGCCTCAACCTATCTTGATTCCCAGACCAAGAGCCGGCAGCTGATTTCCGAAATGAAAGGGATTGCGGCGTCCTACACCAACTCCCTGGAGCCTATGGGCTTTACCCTGAAGGATGACGGTACCCTGAATATGGATGCGGAGCTTCTCCACCAAACCGCGGCCCAGTCAAGCGATGTCACCGAAAGCTTTGGGTACCTGAAGAGCTTTTCCAACATGCTGCTCCGGAAAAGCGAGCAGATTTCTCTGAACCCCATGAACTATGTTCAGAGAATCATTGTTGCTTACAAAAATCCCGGCCATAATTTTATCGTGCCCTATGCCACCAGCGCTTACAGCGGCATGATGTTTGACGGATATTGTTAAAAACGCAGTCCATCGCGTTTCCTTAGAAAAAAGGCTTCTCTGCCATGCTTGTCACAGTGGCGGAGAAGCCTTTCGCATACCTTATTTACTCTTTTTTCCTTTTGCCCTGTATTTATCGATCTGGACAAAATCATCCATCAGCTCCAAAACCTTATCCCGTCCGCACTGATTCAGCTTTACATAATTCTGCATCACGCGGTTTTCCAGAAGCTGAGCCCCCAGAGAAGCATCCCTCTCCAGAGAAGTAAAGTCTACCGGGTTCAGGCTGAGCTTGTCACACATTTTAATAACGGTTCCGTAAGCCATCCCCTCAATGCCGCGCTCCAGAGCCGTAACCAGTGTGCTGTATGGAATCCCCATTTCCATGGCAAACTGGCGTACACTGCGGTATTGCCGCAGAATCTCTTTTTTCAACACTTCCGCTTTTGTCATTTTTTCCCTCCATGCCTTATAAAATACTTGGTGCACAATAATAATATACGATTTATCGTGTGCCATTTCAAGAGGGTTTCCGAAAAAAAAGGACAAAACCACAAAATTTAGAAAATCTTAATCTATGGGACTGCCCGGGCCGCCCCTTCCGTATCCCGGTTCCATGCCATAGACCTGTACCGGTTCCAGCAGCTCACTCCGGTACAAATCTCCCGGGGTGACAATCCAGTCCCCGCCCCGGTCTAAATCATATCCAAATTGATAGTAAACCCACCATATAAGATGAGCACATTGAGTGCCGGACAGACCAGACTCTGAAATGTCTCTGTTTCCCCGGACAGCAAAGGAATCCAGTCGATAGGGCAGACCTGCCAGATGCTCCCGGGCATAGTCCGCAATCTCTGCACGTTCCTCCAGGGAAACGTCTCTCAGCCGAAGCACCGCAATACAGGGATCTTTTTTCCAGTCCTCCAGAGAACAAAGCGCCGAGTCACGCCCCAGGCAGACCGCCTCCAGCACCAGTTCCTCTTCCCTGTCCACCAGAATCCCCGCATGCCCGCTGCGCCAGCCCAGAATATGACTGCTGAAGCTGACCAGAATGTCGCCCTCCTCCAGCGTCGGAAAGAAATCTGTCTGCAGGGCTTCCGCCCCATCCACCTGCTCGCTTCTCACAAGAAAGAGCGTATGGCGGCACTTTACCTTCACTTCTTTAAAAAAATGCTCCTGCAGGTCCGGCAATATATCCTGGCGCCCTTCTGCATAAAGCTGATCCACACCGGCAGGGGCAAGGCCCGTCTGGCGGAAAATCATCTCGTAGTCATCTCCGGACAGTTTCTCCTGCTCCAGCACATCCTCCAGATTCACTTTATCATAGTCCGGAACATAATGAGCCCTTTTTTCCGTCTCCGCCGTCCAGAGAGCTGCTGCAAAAGCTGCCGCAAAAACCCCTGAAAAAATACGGCATATGCGCTTCTTTTTCATGCCGGCCTCCATACAGATCCGACGCTCACAGCCGTCCATGTCATGCCTTCGGGCTATAAGTATCCGTTTGTATTAGAGTCTGCTTCTTTATCGGCGTTTATTCCATATTCTGCATTTTTACTTCCGGGCGCTCCATGCCGGGCCCGCTTCATTGGATCAATCCGTTAACGTTTCCTACAATTCCCGAAAGATCCTTTGGCCCAGCCCCAGAGCCGCAAGCTGCTCTTCGGCTTCCTGCCCCTCCTTCAGAGTTATGAGAATTCCATAGTCCTGCCCTGTCTCCAGGCGCTGCAGATCCTCCGGCCCATAGACCACGGCTCCGTCAATCCGGGTCAGATGCTTTTCCGGGGAATTGTCCAGAAATCCTTCCACCGTCCACCTTCCCCGGCATTCTTCGTCTCTCAGCTTCTTCAGGGTATTTCTCCCGATTTTTCCCGCGCCGAACAGGTACAGCCTGCCGGGCCTTTCACCATCTCTGATTCTGCGCTTGATTTTTGTGGAGCTGGTGCTCATGGTGTAAGGCAGGAAAACGATATCCGATCCCACCTCCTGAAGCTGCCTTTTCTCCTGATCCCACTCTTCCCCGTGATCACTGCCTGAAAAATAGGCGTCATAATGGTACAGCTTCCAGGCATCCATTTTTACGGTATTTTCAAAATTTACCTCCACCACCTGATCCGTATATTTCAGGGCGCGGACAATTTCCATACGCTCTTCCAGCGGAATATACGGATAAGCATTTTTAAAATGCTTTACCAGCTCATCCGAAAGCACCCCTACGATCAAATGGTCGCTTTGTTCCTTTGCCCTGCGGATCAAATTCAGATGACCGATGTGAAACAGATCATATACCCCCGGAACATAACCGATTTTGTAAGGCTTTCTTGCAGCCCGCTGTTCTTCGTTTTTCAAGTTTTCCTGCATCTTCCTTCACTTTCTGATTTTTCTTCGCTTTTTTATTTGGTTTTCCAAGCTTTTCCGACTGCTGCCCTGCAGGACATCCTGCATTTTGTTTCAGCCCGCCTTCCAGGTTTCCCTTCCCAACAGCCCTCCGGCGGCTTCCCGGCAATTCAATTTCTATAAATACTTCAGCGCTTCTCTGGCCAGACAGCTGTCCAGATCCTCCCGGTTGTAAAATTCCGTGTTATCCTTGGACCAGAGCACTCCCTCACGGACAATTCTGGCAGGACTTCCGGCCAAAACCACTTCCTCGGGAAAAGACCCGGATGTAACCGCCATGGTTCCCACAACGCTGTTATCCCCGATAGAGGCGTTGCCCAGCAGCGTGGCTCCGTACCCCAGCCACACATGATCCCCCACCCGGACATTGCCCGGATAATTGATCCGCTTTCCCGTTTCTTTATCAAAAATATGATGCGTGTCGTGATTCCGAATAACCACATCGTAAGAAAAAAGACAGTCTCTTCCAATATCCACCCTGCCGTCTGTCACGAATACTTTTGCACTCTCTATCTCCGTTCCCTCTCCAACAGTACAAACCGCACGTTTCCCGCAATTGATTCTCAGAGATTCCGCGCTGACCCTTTCCCCGATCTCCACCCGGTTGTTTCCTCCCCGGAAGGAAATCCATATCTCGTTTTCCAGATCCGGTGCAAATACCACCCTGTTGCCCATGCCGTCCTGATATACGCCCGAACAGCGCTGCTTCAGCTCCTTTCCCGAAATGGAATATTCCGTTTCCGCCAGTCGGCTTGCATGGACATAGGGCACTCCTATCTCCTGCAGCATAGCGCTTATGGAATTGTAATTCCGCGGATTCCCCGAAAAAACAATGGCAATGGGATTCTTCAGCGTCCTTATCTTATTGGGAGCAATCACCTGAATGCCGTCGTACTGTTCCCCGTACTGCTCCCATTTCATATCACACAAATAGTCCAGTCTCACCCTGTTTTGGATTTTTCCCTTAATATATTCATAATATTGCCCCAAACCGTACCCAACAATACAGCCATACCGCTCAAAAAGCGGCACCCCCGCCGAATTCGCACAATTCTCCTGTCTCATCTCCATCTCCTGTCAAGCCTGCGTCCGATGCCATGTCCCTGTATAGACCTCCAGGCGTTTCTCGCCCGGGGCTCACAGCTTTACGCATACCTCCGTTTTTTGCGCCTAAGTCTCATGGCTCTGCGCATATCTTTGTTCCTCACGCCCCCGGATCTGCCTCCGCCTTCAGGATCCACTCCAGGCGCTGCACATATATGCGATAATCTTTTATCTCCATGAATCGAAACTGTTCCTCGATCTCCTTATAATAATAGCTGCAGATAATCACATGACGCTTCCTCTCAGGAATCTCCAAAATCGCCTGAGGCGGTTTGATCTCAATTCCCATTCTGAATCGGCCCCATTTGTTTTCGTCATTATCCACTATAAAAGCCGGACGATATCTGGAGCCCCAATTTTTCATATAGTCCTCAAACATCATCCCCGCCCCAAACAAAATAATTTTCTTTCCCCGGGCTCCGTCAAACAGTCCCGAAAGCTTTGATAGATACTCTGTATAGGGCTTCTCCGGATCAAACACACCGCAGTGTTTGGGTTTTCGCTCCTCTTTGGGCGGATATTTCATATAGTCCTTCCCCATAAGCATAAAAAGGTAATTCTCATATCCCGCCGGGACCGGAACCATGCGCCCCGCAAATTCCAGGATTTCCGTTCTCTCAAAGTCCTCCCGGTTCAGAATTCGGTGCTTGCCATAGCCGGTAAAAATCGCCACATCCCGGGTCTTTTCTTTCGTATCCATGCGGACGGCCCGTTCCAGCCCCGCGCACAGACGATCATGGCTGGTGACCGCTGCCGCCGCCCGGCACATCAGCCATTGAAGTCGATTCATACCGCCAAAGCTCCGGCGCTCCTTTCCGTATATCTTGGCCTCCAACAGAGCATAAGCTGTGTTGATCCTTTTCTCCTTCCTCCGAAGCCGCCCTTCGTCAGCCGTGCAGTTGTCTAAGGGCAGAACGTCAATCCAGATCCCCTGATTGCTCCGATGGCCGATCTCTCCGGCCTGAATCCCCGTGGTGAAAGAATTGCGGATTCTGGTATACCCACCGAAAAAGCAATCCTTTTCCGTCCACATATTTTGTATTACGTAGGGCGGCTCAAGCTCAGAAGCTGCCGCCTCCAAAAAACGGTCATAGTCCTCCCTGAGCATACCGATATCCAGGTCATCGTCCCAAGGAATAAAGCCCTTGTGGCGGACGGCGCCCAAAAGAGTTCCGTGGACCACAAAATACGTCAGTCCATGCTTTTTACAGATTTCATCCACCCGGTCAAGCATCTGCAGCTCCACATTCCAGATTTTCTTCATTTTATCCGAAACTCTGTAATCGGCAATTCTTTCCTCCTCAGACTTCAGTTTATCAATATTTTTCCGAATCAGCTTTCCGTCCGCCGACACCCACCGGTAAAACGTCCGATAGGTATCCTGTTTTCGCACCTCCTTCAGAAAAAGCATCTCTTCCTTAAAAAACCAGGACCACAGCTCCTCCAGCCCATACCTTTGCCGGAGCTCCTCTTGGGGCAGACGCCCCTCCAGCCCCGGAGTAAAGCAGTATATATAATAAACCGCCCGAAACAGTATAAACTTCGCCGGATAAAAATCCCTGACATACTCCTGATCAAAAAAGAGAAACTTATCCTCCGCCTTATTGTAAAAGCTATTCAGGGGGATCAGCTCAATATAAGCCTTTTTCAGCACAGGACCCCAGTCCAGCTGCAGCACTGCCTCCCTTTCTCCCTCCTCCAGCCCTGCGCAGGACAGATGCTCTCCCAGGCGGCAACAGGAAGAATCCACAGCCTCCGAGGACTGCAGAATATATTCATACAGCCGGTCCAGAATCCGGATCACCTCCTCCGGACAACTTAGGGCAATTTCCTTAATATAATTGGAAAGAGTCGGATGTTCTACATAAGGCATCTTCAACGCGCCGTCCTCCAGGCGGCAGGAAATCACAGGAATTCCATGCTCCCGCAAATCCTCCAGGCGCTTAAAGAGCTTCTGTGCATTTCCTTCTGCGGCAAACAGAGGCCTCTTTTCCACCGTCCGATCTCTGTGGATCACCGTGGCAAAAGCATCCCTCCCCCGGTCCGTGGACAGAGCTGCATAAACTGCAGCCCCGGTGTCTGCGCTCCTGCCGCACTCTGCCAGAAAGGAATTCGCCATCCCCGGAAACATACCGTTGCCTATAATATCATCATAAATCTCCAGCTCCCGGACCACCAGAGAATTTTGATCCGTATAATAAGGAAGCAGCCGCTCCTTCAGATTTTTTTCCGGAGGACATTCATCTGTATAGACCAGCTGCACCAGCCTGTGGTCCGGAAGGGGATAGTAGAACTTCAACGCCGGAAATCCGGCCTCCTCCACAATATCTTTCAGCTCCTCCCTGGTAAAGGAACGCCCTCCGGCGCCCTGGGGATACCGGTTCAGCCCATCGAAGGCTCTGTTGGTATGGGGCTCCTTTGCCCCGCAAAAATACCGAAGCCCCAGACGATTGTCCACGGACACAAGAAGCCTTCCATCCTCCCGAAGCAGGCCGGACAGCTTTTTCAGGTAATCAGCATATCCTTCCTTCCCTTCTCTTCCGCCGCACACTCTTCCCAGCACTCCTGTCAGAATGATATAGTCAAACTTTCGCCCGAACTCCATCTCCGACCATTCCCCGGCCCAGACCTCCAGATTGTCCGCATCCTTCCAACGTTCCGCCAGCGCCCGGGCTCTGTGGACAAAACGCTCTGTGGCCGTTACGGACCCGCATCTGCCGCAGAGTACGCCCGTAAGTCCGCCAAAGCCTGCGCCGATTTCCAGCACGCTGGCTTCTTTCTCAAATGGATACCAGCTCAAAAGCCCCGTCCGAAGGACGGACAGCTGATACCACACCTGGAAATTGCTCTCCCCTGCGATCTCCTCATCGTAGTACGGCCCCCGGCAGGTATGGACATATTCCATGATCTTCTGATCCAAGGCAGATATTTTCCCCTTGTCCCCGCCTGAAAATTCTGTATTTAACACCGACATTTCATTGTCCTTCCTTTGCCTTGAAAATGCCTTCCATAAACACTCTTACAAATCATTCCCTGACTTTATGTGCAGTGATTATTGTATGGCTGTGCGCGTTTACGGTTATTTTGCAGGCGCTCGCCGTTATGTACCAATTTATTTTAAAAGTAGCAATCCCAAATTTTTCAATATAAACTATTTTAGTATCTCCCATATCTCCTCCTAAAACCTTATCGGCAATATTTTTAATTATACTGCTTCTGTTCTCTATTTACCATAAAAATATAGGGCACGGCAACCGCCACACCCTATACTTCCTAAAGTCAGTGTTTATGCGCCTTTCAAGGCTTTTTGTGCTATTCAAATTCGGCGTGTTCTTTATTGTTATTAACTATATTTATTTAAGTTTTATGCAAATACACGCCCGCTTTTACATCAATTATATCATTTATTATGGCTTGCTGATTTTCTGTTGCCAAAATGCTGCCACGCATTTATTATAGCAAATACACGCAATTTGGCAACTCATTTTTGAAATGTTACACAGTAAAAATTGTTTCTCCCTAGTCGCCCTTATTACACGGCGCTAGCACCATGTCTATTATACCGCTAAGGGAAAACATCTGCTTTTCCTAAGCATTTGCAACGCAAATTTTAAGCTCTCGAATTTTATCTCCTACATCTTCAGGACAATGGGCATCGGATGATGTGATAATTTTTATATTTTTCTTCTTCAAAACATGGAGTAATTCTTTATCCATTCCCAAAGAAGCAGTTTTTGAGCATCTTCGAGCCACGCCACTATTCTGATCTGCATACATATTACTATTTGAAAGCTCCTCTGCTAAACTTTCATAGTAACCCAAGAGTGAAAATGACGGTCTATGACCAAATAATTTTATTGCATCTGGATGACCAATGCCATCAAATAGTTTACTTTTACCTGAATCCGTGAAACTCATTGTTTTTATATGCCAATCTACAATCAGATTGG
>CAJTVB010000044.1 GCA_910579755.1 uncultured Acetatifactor sp.
CATAAGCCGGCTTCCCTCTATAAGAAGTATCCTCCGGAGGAAGCAAGACGCATCATCAAAAAACTGGAAATACATTATACCCCAAAGCACGGCAGTTGGCTGGACATCGCCGAAATAGAGCTGAATGTAATGACCCGGCAGTGCCTGTCCCGCCGTATAGCTGACATTGAGCTACTGCGCAGCGAGCTGTCTGTATGGGAAACAGAGCGTAATACAACAGCAGCAAAGGTTGACTGGCATTTTAGAACAGGTGATGCCAGAATAAAGCTTAAGTCTCTATACCCCAATTTTACTATCGCCTCTTAAAAGGCGGTAGTAAGGTTAAATATCGTCATGTCAGTACACTAGCATTAGCTCTGATTGTTTTTACAACCAACCATCCTGCTACTGCATTATCCGTTTCAGCAGCAACTTGTAAACATTTACATGGAGCTTATTCCGGTGTCAGCATAATGGATCATTGGACTGTCTGGCACAAAGGTCCTACAGAGTACACCGTTGGTGGAGATAGAGTCTATGTAGATTGTCTGATTACATATGAAGTCATCCGCTATGGGCTTTATTGTAATGATTGTAATAAACTGACCAGCTATAACGATGAGATACAGGAAACTCATTCGAAATCTCACCAATAAACTAATTCTTCTATAAACGAAAATATCGTCTGGCTGAATTTAGATGTCCTTTATCACTTTAGAAATCAAGGAGAACCAATTATGACAAAGAACTTTTTTAGAACTATACTGCTTATCGCCGCTGTCTGCCTTTGGGGATGTGCCAGTGAAAATTCCGCCAGTGAGAATTCCGATAAGTCCACTTTCGACTGGTATACCCAGAAATTCTCAATAAATGATCAAATTAAAGATAACCCCTCTCTCAGTGTCACAGATTTCCATCTCTGGGAGCAGAAAGAGCAAAAAGATCCTGCTTTAACCTCGGACATGTTTTACGGCACAGACGGTACAAATTTCTATACAATGGAATGC
This sequence comes from uncultured Acetatifactor sp., assembly GCA_910579755.1. Taxonomy (GTDB): domain Bacteria; phylum Bacillota; class Clostridia; order Lachnospirales; family Lachnospiraceae; genus Acetatifactor. The sequence goes on from CAJTVB010000044.1 coordinate 987, forward strand.
CAGCCGCAGACCCTGGAAAACATTTGCCTGAGCATATATGATCCTGCCACTGGAAACAGAGATCAGATCATACTGCCCACCGACGCTCTGAAGGAGGATCCCGCTTCCTTTTACATCACAGCAGCATCTTTGATATCCCCGGAGAATTTTTCCATTCAAATAACCAGTCTGGGGCTCGATGAAAAGGGAAATATTCGCACGGAACAATGCCGGATTATCCGAATGAGCCTCCAGGGCGAAATTCTGTCTGATGTGGATATGTTACCACTATACGAAGCTCAGGGACTAATCACTACCGGTGCACCCCATTCTGTAAACTATTGTTTCTCGGACGCAGATGACTGTATTTATAACCGTAAGAGCAACCGCATCCTGATTGCCGATAACAGTGGTAACCTCCTCATGGCCAAAGCTTATGCAGATGAAAGTCACACCACAATCGGAGAACCTGTCATCAGCGATGATGGAAAATTGATTTTTCCGGTAATAGACAGTGCGGAAAAAACTGTAACTCTTGTGTGGTTTGACACCCAGAATTCGAAAGAATATGTTCTTGCAGAGCTGGAATATCCCACTTTCCAAAAATTATATGCCATGCGGAACCTGCACCTATATTACGGCACACAGGACTGTATTATAGATTGGGATATAATTTCAGGAAATCGTTCTGTGTTGTTCCATTATAGAGATAATGCCATATTAAATACCGAAAATGCCATGCTGTCATTTGACGCGGAAGGGAACCCGATATTACGTGTAATATATGAAAATGAAGAGCTGTTACTTGTCTTAGGAGAAGAAAGCAGCGAGCGCGAAACCATCAGAATAGCAGATCTTTCAGGCAGTCATTACAATCTGCTCAAATCGGAAATTGCCGCTTTTTCCCGTCGAAACCCTTTGTACCATTTCTCATACGAGTATCCTGACGACGACTTGGATGCGGATTTCCGTAATAGAATCATGGCTGAATTGACATCCGGTACAGGCCCTGACATCCTTTACCTTTCCAGGGAGGATTTATCTCTTTTGCATGAAAAAGGCATTCTGGAAGATATGAAACACCTTATCTCTCAAAATACACTTCAGGAATTACTGCCGGGAGCCGTAGATCTTGGATGTATAGGAGATTCTCTTTCAGGCATCCCCGGAGAGATTACTGCAAAAACCATTTTTACCCTTCCTGAGATTTGGAACGCCGCAGCCTGGTCTATAGATGATATCCTGAACCTGGTGCAAAACCGGGAACAGGCAGACTCCATCAAGGCAATCCTTCCCACTACCGGTGACGCTCTGCTTTACTACCTGGTTTTACTCGATTTAGAGCATTCTGCCTTTATCGATTGGGAAAGCAATTCCTGTTGCTTTTCCACAGAAGAATTTATAAACCTTCTTAAAGCCATCAAAGCATACAGCTTAAATGAGACGCTTATTTTAGACAGCGACTGGGAAATGCTCCGGGAGGGAAAATGCCTGGGGGTAACCGCAGACATTCTTTCCTTTACTATGTATGAAAGTCATCATAAAAAAAATGGGGAAGACATCATAACAGCAGGCTTTCCTACAGAAACCGGACATGGAAATTACCTTTCTGCCGACGGCATTCTTGCAGTAAATGTTAATTCTCCCAATAAAGAAGTTATATCTGATTTTCTGGAATACATACTGAGTATTCAGGGGCAGAGCTTCTGTAATGTAATCAGTGTGCGAAAAAACATGCTTTCAGAAGACAATGTATTTTATGATGAAAATAATCGCCCCTATTTGAAAGAAGGCACAAATACCCGGGTACCGTTGGATACAAGAAAAGATGGAGCTGTGTATATCCAACAATACAATGAATTCCTTGAAAGTTGTGTACCTCTTCCAGATTCCTATAATGAGCTCGTAAAGATTATCAGCGAAGAAGCAGAACTCTTTCTAAATGGAAATAAGTCTCCAGAGCAGACAGCGCAGGCAATAGATGGACGGGTGCAGACATACCTTGACGAACATAACCTAACTCCCTATAACTTTTGAATCATTTTTTGTTGACAAATAAGAAAAAAGGGGATAAACTACAATCCGATTACAAGTCGTAGTATTAGGAGCGTATGAAACATTATGAAAAGAAAACTCGCTGTTTCGGAAACAGAATGGGAAATATTAAAGATGCTGTGGAAACACGGGGAGTCCATCAGGCAGTCAGAGCTTTTAAGCTTGTTCGAGAAAGAGGGCCGGGAATGGAAACGCCAGACCCTGAATACATTTCTGTCCCGGTTAGAGAAAAAGGGATTGGTGAGGCGTGAAGGCGGAATGGCGACACCTGTCTATAATGAAGAAGAATATAACGTCATGCAGATGCGCGAGGCCATAGATACCATGTACAGTGGAAAATTCAGCAATCTGCTGGCATCCTTTATCAATCGAAACGAGCTGAGCCAGGAAGAGGCAATAGAGCTTCGTCAATTACTTGATAAAAAGGACAACAGCTAATCAAGTGCGAGGAAACACATGGATTTTTTTCTTAATATGGGACTTGCGGGAAGCCTCATGTGGATATTCTATTTATTGGTAAAACTCATTGGAAAAAACAGGCTGTCCCCCTGTTGGAGCTATATAATGCTCAAATGCGTTCTGATCTACTACCTGATTCCTATCCCATACATAAAATGGATATATCGCTATTTATGGAAACATTTTTTCGCGGAAGTTCACTGGTATCGTATGCCTTCTACGCAAATGAACATGGACTGTTGTTCGCTTCCGACCAAATTTATCTTACCCCATCGCTGAAGCAACAGCTTGTAATCGGAAGCCTTCTGGCGGGAACTGCGCCGTGATATTTTTCCACAACGTACAAAGTTACCTGAAACACCGAAAAATATTGCTTCGATGCCAGAATGACAGAACACTAAATTTGTGCCATGAGAAAGACTGCCGATCTATGCAGAAAACGGTTGGCATAAGGAGAAATATTATTTACATTCTCTATCCGGCAAAGCGAAGCCGCCATGAGGCAAATCTCATTTTGGAGCATGAATTGTACCATGTAAAAAATATGGACATTTTGTGGAAAATTTTGTTGGATATCGCCAGGATCCTGCATTTCTATAATCCCTTCATATGGTTCTTCGCATCTGAGTTTGAAACAGTCAGCGAGATGGCATGTGACACAAAGGTAATCCGAAATAAAAATGAACAGGAACGCAGGGAATATACAGAATTATTGATCCAGATGGCGCAGGACAATGCCGGCTCCGCAAAATGGATTGCCCAAATCAGCCGAAAAAAAGAAAAAATATCACGAAGAGTAGAACATATTATTGGAAAAAATAAAAGATATTATAAAAGGGTATTTTCTATAATGCTGATCGGAACAACAGTTTTTTTGAATTCCTTTACAGCATTTGCATATAATGATGTAAAGGTATTAAACTTTGGTTCCGCCAAAATCGAAGATTCTGAAATATTTTTCCAGACAGACCGAGCCTTCGCAGAAGAAGGCGCAGATACTGCAGGAATAAGTATTTTGAGCGACCCGATTCTATATATGAAAATTTTATACAACTCACAATTTATAGATGATACCGAAAATATTTATGACGTAACCGACAATTCCGTTTCCACTATAGGAATGTGCATGCATCATTATATCGGTGGAACATACATACATACATCATATCAGAAATTCTGACAGCAAATGTACATTAGCCTTTTATTCGGCCCAAAGATGTAATATGTGTGGGCATATCGTTATAAGCCAAAAGGAAAAAACCGCGGTTTTCAATATATGCCGCCACTAAATAATTTTATAAATCCACATTACAATTTTCCCTATATCTTATTATCGCAAAAGCATTCTAACTTATAAGGAACGGGCTGTTACCAATGTTTCTCTACAAGGCAACAGCCCTTTTCCCTTTTAATCCTTTCTGTCAAACCAATCCTTATAATCGCAACACGCGCAATGGTCACTATCCGCTACCCTGATACACCCTTCGCAGTCACACAAAAGGCACATTTCTACTGCAGAGTCTTCGGCAATTCTTCCGACATTGATGATCGTCATAATACATCCTCCCTGATGAGAATACATAGTAATCCTGAGCAATGCTAAAACTCTTAAACGGATAAAATTCCTCTCTTGCATTCATTTTAATTTCCCCTTTCTCGATTGTTTGCAATAGCTCACCACACCATTTGCCCCCGTCACGGCAAGCAATAAAATCCCTTTTCCGATCCAGTGATCCCGCATAAAAAACTCTATTTCCGGTTCATAGGCAAACCACAGAAAGGAATCCGGAGCATTCACACAGATCAGCACCATCAGGCAGATCAGATACACAAAAAACGCATAAATAAATTGATTGATTACTTTGAACAATATGATGCACAGCTGCATTAATGTGGCGCATAATGTCAATATACTGGCGGCAAAAAGACTGCTTCGAGGCAGGGTACTGTTATCCGAAAATACTGCCGCCACAGCCGAAGCACTTGCAAATCCCAGGATCAGGAGCAATATCCAAAACCCATAATAAAAATAATACGAGCGAATATTCAACAGCTTCGGCCTGATAACATTTTCTATAATGCTAATATTTTCATCGCCATATCTCATAAACAGCAAAAAGGGAAGCATCAATGCGATACTCAATACATAAACCGCCTGCGCGCCTGTATGCATTGTGTAAAAAATATCTTCCGGCAGGAAATGTATCACAATATACATCATATTGACAACACACAGCACCGGAATAAAATAATGATTTCTAAGAACATCCTTCCTGCACAGACTAATCATTATTTTCCTCCCACATCTCTATAACCTCTTCTCTTGTATCACATTCACCGGCTATCAAATACAATTCGCCGTATCTCTCCGGCTCATATATGAGCACCTCTGCCGCCAGCTTATAAAACAGGTTGTATATTCTTCCGGCCTGCTCTATCTGCGCACCTTCCAAATAGCGGTATACATTTTGTTCCTCTCCCAAAAGCCATTGCTGATAAAAGCTTGTCATGACATTTTGTGCTCCCGATCTAGGTTTCAACAGGGAATTTACCGCCCTGATTATAATTTCTCTGTCCTCCAGACTGCACAGCGATTCCGTAAAACAGTTCATATAGATAGTTTGATCCCTTACATAAATTGGCACCTTTTTATCACTGGGCATCCACGGATAATATACCGACTTATAGATCACAATATCTTCATATTCAGTAAAGCCGCATTTGGCATTCCACTCATTTACATACTCCAGGTTTTTGCGGACATAAGCCTCATAATCTGCAGGCACCTTATTATTTGCCCCTGTCACAGCAATGTCCGCAAATATAACTACTGCCATGCATAAAAAACCAATCCCGGCAGTCAGATACTTCTTCCATTTCCATGAAGACACCAGTACCCACCCGTATATAACTACAGCTATTACAGTCAGACACAGCAGGTTCCACCACTGAAAAACCTTTAAATTTCCGATCTGAACTACAGGTGAGAAAAAACGAAGATCCTGCTCCAGCGACAATATTTTTATAAAGTTAACTGTTGCCGCCACAGAACAGATCAGTAAACCGCCCGCCGTCTTCTTTATGTATACTCCCGCCAATATTCCCACCGCATTGGCAAATAAATAAACCACCAGCGTATAGAATAAGCACAAAAAATTAGTTTCTCCGCCAGCCAGACTGATGTATGCAAAAACGGCCAGTCCCAGCAGCAGGTTATGGCTCAGGGTTCCCACAATATAAAGCACCGGTTTTTGTTTTTGGTAGCAGCCACACCCGCTTAATACCATTTCAATATTACAGCGGGCATTAAAGGACGACACAAACCATGCCCCAAAATAGATCCCTGCAATCAGAACAGCCAGCCCTGCCGACGTCTCGCTTCGAACCAGAAAAGCCAGAATTATGACCGCTATGACAATCCCATTCCACAGAAGCCTTCCGTCCTCCTTATACTTGGCTCTCAAAAATGCTTTTATCATAACGGGCCGCCGTCTCCTTTCTTATAAAACATTCCCGTTGTCAGAAAATAGGCATCCTCCAATGTACAGTTTTCCGCTGTTTGGCCGGGCAGTTCAATGGAATACTCTCGATCCACAAAACGGATTTCCAGTTCCTCCCCTAGAAGCTTAATGGATATAATATCAAGAATTGTGCTAAATTCCGGAAGTCTCCTCCTGGGAATCCTGATGCTGCAGATTCTGTCCCGTACAGAATCTATAAAGTCTTGTGTGGCTCCTTCGTACAACAATTTCCCCTTATGTAAAACCAGTATATTTTCACAAGCTGCCTGTACATCATCGATAATATGGGTGGATATCAGAATCACCCTGTCTACGCCCACCTCGTTCACCATATTGCGGAATGCCACCCGTTCCTTTGGATCCAGACCCACCGTAGGTTCATCCAAAAGAACATACTGCGGATCCCCTAAAAAAGCCTGTGCGATTCCAAGCCGCTGTTTCATTCCTCCGGAAAGCGCCCCTGTTTTCTTCTCTTTTTCTGCCAGCAGATTCACACGTCGAAGCCAATCATGAATCTCCTCCGAAAGAACGTTTTTCGAAAGCCCCTTCAACGTCCCAACGTATTCCAGACTTTCATAAACAGTAAGCTTATGGAAGAAATCGAAATTTTGAGGAAGATATCCCATACGAAGCTTATTCTTCTCCGGTGGTCCGCCGTCAATTGTAATACTTCCCTTTTGCAGAGGCATCAGCCCGATCAACAATTTAAACAGCGTTGACTTTCCCGCTCCGTTTTCTCCAATCAGGCCATATACCCCCTTATTCAACGTCAGGGAAACCTCCGACAGTGCATTATTTGATTGAAACCTCTGAGATATATTTTTACATTCAAGCATTTGTTCACCTTGCTTTGCATATAATTATTTATCGCGACTACGCTTTGTGATCGTAAAAATTATATCACAGCACTATATTATCGTCAATTCCTTTTTAGCTGTATCTGGCGGCGTAACAGCCTTGCAAAATGCTATTTCGTCTAAAATATATTAAAACGGCACCGCCCTCAGGCGGTGCCGTTTCTCATACACAAAGCTGTTTCTTTTATATCTCCACTTCCAGATGCAGCAGGCTGCAGGCGGGAATGGTAAAGGTCATCCTGTTGCCCTCTGCGGTCACTGCGGTAAAGTCCTCCGTATGTACGGCATTGGGATTCTCAAAGGTATTGTGGGCTCTCATGTCTCCGGTGAGCACGGTTCCCTTTACGGACTTTATGGTGCTGTCCGCAAAATATCCCTGGATCTCCTGGCTGTCGGTAAGGCAAAGATTCGTCATGGTCACATGGATCCGTCCGTCCTTTGCCACGGAAACAGATTCCGTCAGGTTGGGAACCATATAATCCTTCTCCAGTCCTGCCTGCACAGTTTCCACGCAGGATTCCACCAGCTCGCCGTCCTGATGGTTCTGATACATATAAAATGCATGCCAGGTGGGAGTCTTCACCATCTTCTCGCCCTCGGTAAGGATCACTGCCTGAAGTACGTTCACCATCTGGGCGATATTTGCCATCTTCACCCGGTCACAGTGCTTGTTGAACAGGTTCAGATTGATGCCTGCCACCAATGCGTCCCTCATGGTATTCTGTTGATACAGGAAGCCGGGATTGGTGCCGGGCTCCACATCATACCAGGTGCCCCACTCATCCACGATCATGCCGATCTTCTTTTCCGGATCATACTGATCCATAATGGCGCCATGTCCCTTGATCAGCTCATCCATCTTCAGGGCCGCCTTCAGAGTGCGGTACCAGTCCTTCTCATCAAAGTCCAGAGCCAATCCCTTCTTATTCCAATTTCCGGTAGGTATGGTATAATAATGAAGAGACATGCCATTCATAAATCCCCAGCCATGGTCAAAGGTGGTCTCCAACACCTTGTCGGTCCAGTGATAGTCATCCACATTGGCTCCGCAGGCAATCTTAAAGATCGGATTCTTGGAGTCGTAATTGCGCACATAGGTCTGGTATCTGCGATACAAGTCTCCATAATATTCCGGACGCATGTTGCCGCCGCAGCCCCAGTTCTCATTTCCTACTCCGAAATAATCAACCTTCCAGGGCTCCTCGTGTCCGTTGGCCTTGCGCAGCTCTGCCATGGGAGAAACGCCCTTAAAGGTCATATATTCCACCCATTCGCTCATTTCCTGAACGGTACCGCTGCCCACGTTTCCGTTGATATAAGTCTTGCAGCCCAGCTGCTCACACAGCTCCATAAACTCGTGGGTTCCAAAGCTGTTATCCTCCACCACACCGCCCCAGTGGGTGTTAATCATTTTCTTACGGCTCTCCTTGGGACCGATACCCTCCTGCCAGTGATACTCGTCGGCAAAACAGCCTCCGGGCCAGCGAAGCACGGGCACGTGGATCTCCTTCAGCGCCTCCACCACATCCGTGCGCATACCCTTCACATTGGGAATATGGGAATTTTCTCCCACAAAAATGCCTTCATAGATGCATCTTCCCAAATGCTCCGAGAAATGTCCCTGCAGTTCCGGATTAATGTGCCCCTTCTTCACATTTGGATTCACATATAACTTTGCCATATCTGTTTCCTGTCCTTCCTTTTCCGCCAATAGGCATTGTTTTTTTCATTTCAAAATGAAATATTTAACTTATCCCTTACATTTTCAGTCTATGACATACTGACCAAAATGTCAAATAAAATGATAATAGCATATTTCACAAATTTTAACCTCATTTTTCAGCGAATCATCAAAAATAAATTTATTTCACTTCACACTTCACTAATTACCCAAAAAGAGGTATACTGAACCCATAAATACTGAATGTAAAGGAGCGAATAACTATGCTTTACCTGTCATCTCTGGAGGAAGCCCAGCCGGTTATAAAAGCCTTAAGTGCCCCCATGCGCATGGAAATCATGAAGATCATCTACGCCACGCCGGGAGTGAGCATGAATTATCTGGCCAATGCTTTAAATTTGACTAACAGTGCCGTATCCATGCACGTGAGCAAGCTGGTGGAGGCGGGCCTGGTGCACATCGAGACCACCTCGGGAAAGCGCGGTACCATGAAGCTGGTCAGTCCCTGTCACGACAGAATGATTGTGGACATGCAGACCTCCTGCCGGCAGAATACGGACAGCTTCTATCAGGATGATATTCGAATCGGCTGCTTTACCTCCTGCCAGGTAACGCCTACCTGCGGCCTGTCCACTCCCCTGGGGCTGATCGGGGCCATAGACGATATCAAGGCCTTTACCTTTCCGGAGCACTTTGATGCCGGAATCCTCTGGTTTACCAGTGGGTACGTGGAGTATGGCCTGCCCAATCATCTCCAGGCCGGGCAGCGGCTGAAAGAGCTGCAGATCTCCTTTGAAATATCCTCGGAATATCCGGGGTTCAACACAGACTACCCCTCCGATATTCATTTCTATTTAAACGGAACCTTTCTGGGCGTGTGGGTAAGCCCCGGAGATTACGGTGACCGCAGGGGGCATGTTTCTCCCGCCTGGTGGCCCGACACCCTGAATCAATACGGCCTTTTAAAAAATCTGATCATCGGCAGTCAGGGCACCTTTATGGACGGCGGTCAACGGCTTTCTGATCTGACCATAGAGGATCTGAAGCTGGATTACAACAGCCTGCTTACTTTCCGGATTCAGGTACCCGAGGATACGACCAACTGCGGCGGCTGTACCCTGTTTGGAGAGCAGTTCGGCGACTACAATCAAGCCATTCGTGTAAGAGCTTTTTATGAGTAGCAAAAAAACCAGAAATAAAAGCAGAAAAAAAGGAAAGGAAAATAGAATATGAATCTGAAAGATGCCGTCGCCAGCCTGCAGCAAAGCCACCCGGAGGATTCCCTGATCCCCCTTTACACAGTCTGGGGAGAGGAGATCAAACGTTCCGACAGGGAGGATGTCTGGCAGGAATACCCCAGGCCCCAGCTGCAAAGAGACAATTATCGAATGCTGAACGGCAGATGGCAGTATGCCTTTACGTCTGCGGCGCAGGCTGAAAGCACCTCCCAAATCCTCCCCGGCACTCCCATCCCCGCCCAGGGAACTATTCTGGTGCCCTTTTCCCCGGAAAGCCTGCTTTCCGGCGTAAAGCGGCAGCTGCAGCCCGAAGAATTTCTCTGGTATGAAAAAAGCATTTCCTTTTCCTCCGGAGAATTGGCCCGAAAAGCCCGGGGGCAGCGCTGTATCCTACATTTTGACGCAGCAGACCAGCAGGCGGCGGTATACGCAGACGGCCGGCTGCTGGCCTCCCACACCGGCGGTTATCTTCCCTTCACAGCCGATCTTACAGACCTGGTATCCCATAAGCCCCTGCTTCTGCAGGTCCAGATCCGGGATCACAGTGACACCTCTTACCACGCCAGAGGCAAACAGACCCTGAACCGGGGCGGTATGTTTTACACCGCCCAAAGCGGCATCTGGCAGAGCGTGTGGTACGAATGGGTTCCGGATAATTATGTGAAAACTCTGAAAATCACCCCAGATATGGATAAAGGGATTGTGATGTTGGAATTGAAATCAGATAAAGCCTTCTCCCATGTTTCCTGTATAATGTTTGAACCGGTCTGCCGGGAGGAAGCTTTTCCGAAGGGCAGTTCCCCGAAAATCCCCCTGGAGGGTATTTCCATAGAAGCGCTTCCGGGCCGCCCCGGTGCCTTCATTGTAGCTCTGCCCGGGGAAAGCCTCCGGCTGTGGACGCCGGAGGAGCCTTACCTGTACCCCTTTGCTCTGACAGCAGACGAGGACACCATACAAAGCTACTTTGCACTGCGCTCCTTCACCGTAGAGCCCGACGAAAAAGGGATCCCCCGGTTCTGTCTGAATCACAGACCCTATTTTCTTCATGGCCTTCTGGATCAGGGCTACTGGCCCGACGGCCTGATGACCGCCCCCTGCGACGAGGCCTTTGTCTGGGATATCCGGCTGGCAAAGGAAATGGGCTTTAATATGCTGCGTAAGCACATCAAGCTGGAGCCCCTGCGCTGGTATTATCACTGTGACCGGCTGGGCATGATCGTCTGGCAGGATATGGTCAGCGGCGGCAGTACCTACCATATGCCCCTGGTCTGTTATCTGCCCACCCTGTTTCCCCATATAACCGCCCACACAAAAGACCATCATTACCGCCTGTTTTCCCGGGCAGACCAGGAAGGACGGCGCAGCTGGGAGCAGGAATGTCTGGATACGGTGGAGCATCTGTACAATGTACCCTGTCTGGCAGCCTGGGTTCCCTTTAACGAGGGCTGGGGACAGTTTGATGCCGCCAGGATTGCAGACCTGGTAAAAGAAAAAGACCCCACCCGTCCGGTGGACCATGCCAGCGGCTGGTTCGACCAGAAGGGAGGGGATTTCAGAAGCATCCACAATTATTTCAGGCCTCTGAAGGTAAAGCCTGACGGCAAAAGAGCCTTTGTGATCTCGGAATACGGCGGCTTCGCCTGCCACATTCCAGGCCACTCCAGCGTGGAACGCATTTTCGGCTATCGAAAATACGATACGCCGGAGGAAATGACAGAGGCCTTTCAGACGTTGATTCATAAACAGCTCTTTCCTCTGAAAGCGGCGGGACTGAGCGGCGCCGTTTACACCCAGCTTTCCGACGTGGAGGAGGAGGTCAACGGACTGACCACCTATGACCGGCGGGTCATAAAGGTTACTTTGCGCTCCCAAGCCCCCGGCGGACACCGTGAGAAGGGATCCTGAGCTTCATTTTTCCAAAGCTCTCCTCCTTCTCCGCTTCCGCCCTTTCGTCCTCATCCAAAGCGGCCTGATCCCGGGCGGCAGCCGCAAGCTTACCTGCGAGAGCCTTTTTCACATGGAAATAAGCCGGAATCAGGAATGCGTCGGCAAACACCCAGGCAATGGGGCTTCCCAGCGCCGCTCCCGTAAAGCCCAGGGCCGGCACCAGCAGAAAACCCGCCAGCGCCCTGGCAATCATCTCAAACACTCCCGCCAATATGGCAAAGGCAGGAAAGCCCATGCCCTGGATCAGGAAACGGATAATGTTGACCAGCGCCAGAGGGAAGTAGAAAGCGGTGCTCAGAATCAGGAAAAACCGCACATTGCCCATAATAACGGTCTCCGAAGCCTCCAGGAACAGACCGGCTAAGGGTCTGCCCGCGAAAATGCTGATGCCCAGCGCTATCACGGAATACCCCGCCCCCAGCGTCACACAGGCTTTCAATCCCCGGCCAATGCGGTCCAGCCTGCCCGCCCCGATATTCTGTCCTCCGTAGGTAGCCATTGTGGAGCCCATGGCATCAAAGGGACAGGCCAGAAAGCCGTTGACGCGTCCCGCGGCCGTCACTGCCGCCACCGCATCGGAGCCCAGGGTATTGGTAGCGCTCTGCAGGATCACACTCCCGATGGCTGTGACGGAATACTGAAGCCCCATGGGCACTCCCATGCCGCAAAGCACATACATCATATGTCTGTCCGGGGCCCACTCTCCTGCGCGGATCCGCAGAATCTCGAATTTTCGGATCACATACAGCAGACAGCAGACTCCCGAAACACCCTGGGAAATTACCGTGGCCCAGGCCGCCCCCTTCACTCCCATCTCCAGATTCAGAATGAAAAACAGATCCAGCCCCACGTTCAGGAAGGAGGCCAGGATCAGAAAAATCACCGGCGTTCTGCTGTCCCCCAGGGCACGGATAATTCCCGAAGTCATATTGTAGAGAAAGGTCACGGGAATCCCCAGAAAAATCACCCATATATAGGCATAGGAGTTGTCAATAATATTCTCCGGCGTCTTCATCAACGTCAAAATTCCTCTGCAGGACAAGGTGGTAGCCGCCGTGAGCACCGCCGCAAAGGCAAGGGCCAGCCAGATACAGTTTGCCACATATTTGCGAAGGCCAGCCTGATCTCCTGCCCCGAACTTGTGGGACACAGGAATGGAAAAGCCGCTGCACACTCCCATACAAAAACCAATAATCAGAAAATTCACGGAACCGGTAGCTCCCACCGCTGCAAGATTGTCCTTTCCCAGAAAACGTCCTACGATCAGGGTGTCCACCAGACTGTAAAACTGCTGGAAAAGAAAGCCGAATAGAAGCGGTATGGAAAAACCCAAAATCAGCTTCATGGGAGAACCCTTTGTCATATCTCTTGTCATGTGCAAAAACCTCTATTCTTTACATATTTTCTGACAAAGTATAAGCTTTTTGCCGGCAAAGCGCAATGTACTATTTTGCCCTGAAATATGAATTCCTGTATTATTTTGCACTGAAATATGAGTACAAAAAGGGCCCTCCCGCCCAATGGCAGGAAGGCCCTTCCTCTCTCAATATGCTCCTTTTCAGAGAACCTTATGCGAAAGGATTCTCCGTGGGATACAGCACGCCCTTGGGCTGATTGTAGTTCAAATCCGCCACAGGCACACCAATGTACTTAAACACTTCAAACAATGCCTTTCCATAATGGCCGAAGGCTACCGCGCCGTGGTGAGGATAATTCTTCTCGATGAGCACATGACGATAGAACCGTCCCATCTCCGGAATAGCGAACACCCCAATGCCGCCGAAGGATCTGGTGGCCACGGGCAGAATTTCTCCCTGGGCGATATAGGCCCGCAGCTGATTGTCCGCGGTGGACTGGAGACGGTAGAAGGTGATGTCTCCGGGAATAATGTCTCCCTCCAGAGTGCCCTGGGTCACTTCCTCCGGCAGAGTCCTGGCCATGATCATCTGATACTTCATACTGCAGGAGGTAAGTTTTTTGGTATTGGTGTTTCCGCAGTGAAAGCCCATAAAGGTGTCATTGTGGGTATATGCAAACTTATCCTTTACGGACTCCTGGTACATGTCGTCGGGCACCGTATTGTTGATATCCAGCAGTGTAACCACATCCGCGCTGACACAGGTTCCGATAAACTCGCTGAGACATCCGTAAATATCCACCTCGCAGGATACCGGAATCCCCATGCCTGTGAGACGGCTGTTTACATAGCAGGGCACAAAGCCGAACTGGGTCTGGAATGCAGGCCAGCACTTGCCGGCGATAGCCACATATTTGCGGTAGCCTCTGTGGGCCTCGATCCAGTCGAGCAGGGTCAGCTCATACTGAGCCAGCTTGGGCAGCACCTCGGGCTTTTTATTGCCCACGCCCAGTTCTTCCTCCATTTCCTTTACCTTTGCAGGAATCCTCTCGTCTCCCTCGTGCTTTTTGAAGGATTCAAACAGATCCAGCTCGGAATTTTCCTCGATCTCCACCCCCAGATTATAAAGCTGTTTGATGGGAGCATTGCAGGCCAGGAAGTTCAAAGGTCTGGGGCCGAAGGAAATGATCTTCAGGCTGGCAAGTCCCACGATAGCCCTGGCGATGGGAATAAACTCGTGAATCATATCGGCACACTCCGCGGCGGTACCCACGGGATTCTCAGGGATATAGGCCTTCACATTGCGAAGCTTCAGATTATAGCTGGCATTCAGCATACCGCAGTAAGCATCTCCGCGGCCTCCCACCAGATCATTCTGGGTCTCCTCCGCCGCCGCAATAAACATTGCGGGGCCGTCAAAATGCTTGGCCAGCAGAGTCTCGGAGATCTCGGGACCAAAGTTCCCAAGATATACGCAAAGGGCATTACAGCCGTTTCTGCGGATGTCCTCCAGCGCCTGCACCATGTGGATCTCGCTCTCCACGATGCACACCGGGCACTCATACACGGACTCCTGGCCATACTTTGCCCTGTACGCCTCCATCAAGGCCTTCCTTCTGTTTACGGACAGGCTCTCCGGGAAGCAGTCGCGGCTCACCGCCACGACACCGATCTTTACCTCTGGTAAATTGTTCATGTTAAAACCCTCCTGTTATGTAATATATAGAAATTTATTGTGCTTATTCCGCAATATCCAGGTTTTTCCCCTTTAAGCCCAAAAAGCACCCCTCATCCAGACCGCCCTCCGGATGACCGATGAGCCACTTATTAGATGCCGTGATCAGGCAGTCCTCCTGATCCGCCGCACCCTCCGCCGCTCTCACATGACTGCAGGCAAGGGGATAGTTGGTTCCCTTCGGCAGCACGATGGCCACCTGAAAGCCTTTTCCGTCCACACCGCAAGGGGCGTAGTGCAGAGTGGTGGCATAGATCTCCACGGCAGTGCCCGCCGGCACCAGAAAGGCCTCCACCTTAGAGGTGTCATAGGTGAAATCCTCCTCCACATCCTGCTGACATCCCAGCATCAGAACGGCATCCGTGGCCGCCACATTAATCTCGGAGCTTCTGTGGTATTCCAGGGCATTCAGTTTGGAATTATGCCCGTTGCAGTAACCCACCTGCACCGGAAGCTCTCCGTAGGTTTTCTCTGTGAGAATCTTCATCACCGGAAGCTCCTCCAGCTGTTTTACGCTGGGCTCATAGACAACGTCCTGAGAAACAGGCGTTGTCTCTAGAACCTTTACCAGCTCTGTAAAATCCACATTTTTTACCACTCTTCCGTACTTGCGGAAGGCGACGTCATTTACCGGCAAAATTTTCATATCCATACCTCCACGTAGTCATTCCATATCCGTTGTCTCTTCCCCCACGCCGTCTACTCTGCCAGCTTTTCAAACACAGGCCGGCAGGCGGGATAAATCTGCCGAAAGGCGGCGTAACGCTCCTCATATTTGGCTGTCAGCTCCGGATCCGGCTCTACGGTATCCACGATCCTTACCACCTTTGCGGCGATCTCCTCCACGCTCTTATACTCGCCACAGGCCACCGCGGCCAGCATGGCGCCGCCCATGGCCGGCCCCTCCTCGCTCTCGATCACATCCACCTTCAAATTCAGCACATTGGCAATGATTTTTTTCCAAAGAGGGCTCTTCGCACCGCCTCCGCAAATCTTGGTGCGCTCCAGACGGATGCCCAGAGATCTGGCTACCTCCAGAGAATCCCGCAGTGCGAAGGCCACGCCCTCCAGCACCGCCTGGGTCATATCCGCCCGGGTGGTATCCATGGTCATTCCCAGAAACACCGCTCTGGCATTGGGATCATTGTGAGGCGATCTCTCCCCCATTAAATATGGAAGATAGTACACATGATTTTCTCCCAGCTTTTCAATGGCCTCCTGCTCCCCGCCGTAATCCTTTGTGCCGATAATCTCGTCCATCCACCATTTGTTGCAGCTGGCAGCGCTGAGCATACAGCCCATCAGATGGTAGCTGCCGTCCGCATGAGCAAAGGAATGCAGCGCGTTGTTCCTGTCCACTCCAAAATTTCGGGAAGAAATAAAAATCGTTCCGCTGGTTCCCAGCGAAATGTTGCACATATTGTCTCCCACGGTGCCGGTTCCCACTGCGGCAGCCGCATTGTCTCCCGCGCCGGCGGCCACCTTCACGGAAACGGAAAGTCCCAGCTCCTGCGCCGCCTGAGGAAGAAGCGTCCCCACCGTTTCAAAGCTCTCATAGCATTTTGCCAGCTGCTCCTGCCGAATGCCGCAGATATCGCACATCTCTTTCGACCACCTGCGGTTTTTCACGTCAAAAAGCAACATACCCGAGGCGTCGGACACATCCGTGCAGTGAACCCCCGTGAGCTTATAGGCAATATAATCCTTGGGCAGCATAATCTTTGCAATTCTGGCAAAGTTTTCGGGCTCCTGGTTCTTCACCCACAAAAGCTTAGGGGCAGTGAACCCGGCAAAGGCAATATTGGCCGTATATTCCGACAGCTTCTCCTTACCGATCACTCCGTTGAGATACTCCGTCTCCTGCACGGTCCTGCCGTCGTTCCACAAAATGGCCGGACGAATCACCCGATCCTCCTCATCCAAAATGACCAGCCCGTGCATCTGCCCCCCAAAGCTGATCCCGGCCACCTGGCTCTTATCCACATCCCGGACCAGCTCACGGATTCCCTCCACAGTCTGTTCATACCAGTCCTCCGGCTTCTGCTCGGACCAACCCGGATGAGGGAAATAAAGAGGATACTCCCTGGAAACCACGTTTACGATCTTCCCTTCGCTGTCCATCAGCAACAGCTTTACGGCAGACGTTCCCAAATCCACACCTATGTACAGCATCTGCAACCTCCCTTATTTTTCCGGCTCATGACCTGCTCTGCTTAAGCCAGTGTGCACGAGCACGCTATACATTCATCATACCCTCTGTCAGAAGAAAAAGCAAGGGAAATCGCAATTATTTCTGCTCGTTACAGTTCACACCTATAATCTGTATCATATTGACAATTCATCCGGCTTTATGGTACTTTTGAGAAACAATCCAACATCCTCCAAAAGGGGGCATTTGAAAAGGGGACAGCATGGCTACCATCAAAGAGATCGCCGCGCTGGCAGGGGTATCCAGAGGAACCGTGGACCGCGTATTGAACCACCGGGGTTGCGTCAGTCCCGCCACCGCCGAAAAAATAGAGAGGCTTGCCAGAGACCTGGACTACAGGCCCAACCGGGCCGGGCTGGTTCTGGCCGCCCAAAAGAAAAATCTTACGCTGGGAGTCATCCTGTTTTCCGGAGACAATCCCTTCTATATTGATGTGCTGGCAGGCGTACAGGAAAAAGCCCAAGAGCTGTCCTGCTACAACTGTACCGTCTTAGTCCGGCAGATTGCCGGAAGCGTAGAAGCACAGCTGGAAGCCATGGATCAGCTTGTGCGGGAGGGTGCTGCCGGCATTGCCCTGGCCCCCTATAACGACGAGCGAATCCGCCGCCGGATTGATCAGCTTTCCCGCAAGAAAATTCCCGTAGTCACGCTGAACACGGATATCGAGAATTCCAGGCGCATAGCCTATGTGGGAAGCAATTATTTCAAAAGCGGCGCCACTGCCGCAGGGCTCCTTCGGCTCATGACCCGTGGGCAGGTGTGCGTGGGAATCATCACCGGCTCCTCCAATATTCTGTGCCACACGGAGCGGATCGCCGGCTTTACCGAGGCCCTGAAGCCCTTTCAGGATTCCATACACATTTTACATGTGATGGAGGTTCACGACAGCGAAGAGGAAAGCTATAAAAAAACCAGAGCGCTTCTTTCCGCTCACCCGGAAATCAACGCTCTGTATTTTGCCGCCGGCGGCGTCTGGGGCGGCTGCCGTGGAGCCGCTTCTCTGGGACTGCAGGGAAAGCTTCGGATCATTGCCAACGACCTGGTCCCCACCACCAGACAGCTGGTGGAAGAGGGAACCATTGCCGCCGTGATCTGCCAGCAGCCCAAGGTCCAGGGAAGCCGGCCCCTGGATCTGCTGTTTACCTATCTGACCACAGGGCAGCTGCCGGAAAATGAGCATCATTATGTGATGACGGACATCCGGATCCGGGAAAATCTATGATCTCCCGGGCACTCACAACTGCTTCAGGCACTCATATCTGTTTCAGGCATTCAGCATGGCAAGCAGTCCGTCCAGCTGTTCCATGGTCATCCTTCCAAAGGAAACAATGGAGCGCAGCGGCATCTCAAGCATCATGTTCTGCATCATCTTCGCGCTGCCTTCTCCCATGGCCTCCATGTTTCCTGAGGGCGCGCCGCCTTTTTCCATCATCTGCTGCACAAAGGCCTTACCCTTGGCGGTTTTCAGCAGATCTCCCACTGTGGATTCATAGCTGAAGTTCATGGGGATCTCCCCGGTGTCCTGCACCTGCACACAGCCGCTTTGGCGGATATCCCGGGATGAGGCGCCGATCTCGATCACATATTCCCCGCTTTCCACATGCCAGTCATGAAGCTTTTCCTCATAATAAGCAAAGCTCCTTTGATCCAGCACAAACCGCACCTCCTTCTCCTGCCCCGGCTCCAGGCTTATCTTTTCAAAGCCCTTCAGCTCTCTGACAGGACGGCTGACATGAGGATTCCTCTGGCGTACATACAGCTGTACCACCTCCCGGCCTGCTCTGCTTCCTGTATTTTTCACCCTGCAGGTCACCGTCAGTGTATCCCTGTCACTGATGGATTCCTGATCCAGCTGCAGATTGCCGTAAGCAAAGTCCGTGTAGGACAAACCATAGCCAAAGGGGAAAAGCACCTCCCTATTCTTCTTGTCGTAATAGCGGTATCCGATGTAGATATCTTCCCGGTAATTCACCTGTCCGTCCACACCGGGGAAATTCAAATAAGACGGATTGTCCTCCAGCTGCAGAGGCCAGGTCTCCGCCAGTCTGCCGCTGGGATTCTCTTCGCCGAAAAGCAGTCTGACAGCGGCCTCTCCCACTCTCTCTCCGCCCAGATACATACACAGAATGGCTCCCGCCTGATCGATCCAGGGCAGCTCCATGGGCGCGCCTCCGTGAAGCACCACCACCACATTTTTCTGTACCCTGGCAATCTCCCGGATCAGTCTGTTCTGGTATTCCGGAAGCTCCATGTTCTCTCTGTCGGCTCCCTCGGTCTCATAAGCATCGGGAAGCCCGGCAAAAATAACCGCAGTCTCTGCTTCCCGGGCGGCCTCTATGGCCTGGGCCCGCAGCTCCTCGTTTCTTTCCTCCTGATGCACATCATACCCCTGCGCGTAGGCTGCATCCAGTCCCCGGGCCGCTTCCAGCGCACTGACCACACGGGACACATTGATATGGCTGGAGCCCGCCCCCTGATATCTGGGTCTTTCCGCGAATTCACCGATAAAGACCGTTTTTTTCGTTTTGTCCAGAGGCAGAAGACCCTGATTTTTCAGAAGGACTGCGCACTGAGCAGCAAAATTACCGCTCTTTTCCGACATGGCATTCCTGTCGATCACGGTCTCGGGCCGTCTGGCATCCAGATAGTCCTGGATAAAGGTAAGAATTCTTTCCACTGTCTCATCCAGCAGACTCTCTTCCAGCCTGCCCTCCTGCACTGCCTTCACAATAACAGCATCCTGGTTTCCTATGCCTCCAGGCATCTCCAGGTCAAGGCCGGCGGCAATGCCCTTTACCCTGTCCTTCACAGCGCCCCAGTCGGTAACTACGAATCCCTCATATCCCCATTTATCGCGAAGGATATCGTTTAACAGCATTTTATTCTCCGCGCAGAAGGTTCCGTTGATGCCATTGTAGGCACACATAATGCCCCGTGTCTTTCCCTTTTTCACCGCAGCCTCAAAGGCGGGAAGGTAAATTTCATGCAGCGTTCTTTCCTCCAAATTGGAGGAACCGGACATGCGGCGGGTCTCCTGGTTGTTGGCGGCAAAATGCTTCACGCAGGCGGCCACTCCTCTGCTCTGCAGCCCCTGGATATAAGCTGCCCCCAGCTCTCCCGCCAGATAAGGATCCTCGGAAAAATACTCAAAATTACGCCCGCACAGAGGACTTCTTTTCATATTCAGCCCAGGCCCCAGCAGCATTGCCACATCCTCCGACTGACATTCCTCTCCAAGAGTCTCCCCCAGCTCTCTCAGCAATTCCTTGTCAAAGGAAGCCGCCAGAGCCGAAGCGGTAGGATAGCACACCGTCTCGATGCTTTCATTGATGCCCAGATGGTCTCCCTCCCCCTTCTGCTTGCGCAGTCCGTGAGGGCCGTCGCACATCATGGCGGACGGAATACCCACCCGATCAACATTCTGGCTGTGCCAGAAGTCCCTGCCGGAGCAAAGGCTTGCCTTTTCCTCCAGCGTCATTTCCGAAATCAGCTTTTTGATATCCATATCCAAATATTCTCCTCTCGTTGGGCTTTTTTATAATGATAGCCTAACTTCTATCCGGATTATATTAATATTTTTACTTTTTTATTAAAAAATTTTGTTTTTGCGGTCTATTCAGAAAATACCTTGCTAAATTCAATAAAACATCCAAATGTCCGGCTCCACAACTCTTAAACTTTTTTAGCAGGTTTTGTTTTTTCTACAAAAACAGTAACTCAAACTTCCCACATAAAAAATGGGTTTTGCACCTTGATAAATCAATACTTTA
>CAJTVB010000045.1 GCA_910579755.1 uncultured Acetatifactor sp.
CAACCCCAATCCAAATAGATACCGCATTCATTAATGTTGTGATTGGAAAAGACAGAGAAACAGCCGTTAATGCGTTCTCACTTAACCGGGCGACAAAAGCACTGTCTAACAAATTGTATGAATATTGAAGAAACATGGAAAATAGTGGCGGTAATGACATTTCAAAAATCAGCTTTCCAACTGGCATAACTGCCATTTTATTTTCAGCCATCATATATCCTCCAAAATTTGATAAACATTTTCCGAATTATAACAACAAAAAGCCACACAGTTATCAAACTGATAACTGTGTGGCAAAAAGATGACATATCAATCCGGAAAAGTCCACTCAAAATTTTCTTTAAAAAAGTATAAGGAAATTTTTTTTGCTTGTCAATAGTTTTTTAGAAATGTTAAGTTTAATGAAAATGCAAAAAGAATATATAAATATTACTTCATATCTTCAGCAGGCAGAAACACAAGCACGGCAAATTCTTCTTTATGCCTTTCACAGACTATCAACGCCAAACAGCCAAGTCAAGGACGTAAACGCCGCTAAAGCGGTAAATCCTTGACTTGACTGTCTGTTATTGATAAAGGGTAATTAAGGCATAAATGAATATCTGTGTTGTAGCAACCTCTTTTCCTTTCCATTCCCTTCATGCGATAGGGAAAAACCAAGCTTGTCCTTTCTTTTGGGGCGAAAGCTGAAGTCCACAGCTTTGAGGGGCGTGTGGGTATGCGTCTTAGTGATTATATTGTGCGTGTTCCGATTTACTGCAATCTTCCCGGTTTGCTTCACCAAACCGCTGGAAATGCACTATCTCGCGCATACGCAGAAACTTAATGGGCTCGCACACATCCGGCTCCTTAATCAGGCGCAGAATATTGTCGTAGGTGGTACGGGCCTTCTGCTCTGCTGCCAGATCCTCCGTCAAATCCGTAATAGGATCTCCCGTCACCTGGAACTGTGCGGCAGTAAAGGGAAAGCCTCCTGCTGACTGGGGCCATACCCCTACGGTATGATCCACATAGTAGGGCGCAAACCCGCTTTTTTCGATTTCCTCCATAGACAGATTTCGGGTGAGTTGGTGGACGATAGCCGCCACCATCTCCAGATGGGCAAGCTCCTCCGTGCCGATATCCGTCAATAACCCTGCAACCTCCCTGTAAGGCATGGAATAGCGCTGGGACAGATAACGCAAGCTGGCGCCCATCTCGCCGTCCGGACCGCCGTATTGGGAAATGATCACCTGGGCCAGCTTTGCGTTAGGCTCTTTGATGTTGACGGGAAACTCCAGTCTTTTTTCATAACTCCACATTTATCCGCACTCTCCTTCCCAGGGCAGGGGAGCCATACCCCAGCGCCATTCCTTACTGCTCTCTGCCAGACTCGTGTTCAGCGGGAAGTATTTCATGGAGAATTCCTTCTCCATCTGGTGCTTGATCCTGTTATAGTGGTTAAAGTATTCCATGGCATTGCGATCCATCGGATGCGTATCCAGGTACAAGGTCAAATCTGTCAGTACAAAATCAACGATCCCGATATCTCTGAAAAGCTGTTCCTGATTTCCCATTAGACACATCTCCTTCCCGTGAAGGGTTTGTTCAGTTCAGGAAATATGGTCCCGGTGCAGTATGCCTTTTCCAGATCGTCATACATGTTGTCAAATCTCTGCCAGGGAACATAGGCCATGGCTACAGGAAATTTGTCAATATTGTTTTCATGTGAATGATCCTGCATTTTGATTCCTTTCATCTGTCAATCTAACTTGATATTATGATATGTCAGAAAAAGAAATCTGTGAAAAAAACATGACGCAGATGATCGGCCCACTGTCGTTCAAGCTTATCTGGACTCACCCATGAAAAACAGCGCAATGGTTCCCGGACCGGAATGGGCGCCGATGGTAGGCCCGATATGATTGATCATAAAATGCTCCATGCCAAACCTCTCCCGGATCTGGTCACGAACATACTCTGCATCCTCCAGGGCATCTCCGTGGCTGATAAACACATAATCGTCCTTATTTTCCTGAACCCGGGACCCCATCTTCTCTTCCATGTAATCCACCAGCGCGCTCAGCGATTTTTTTCGGCCTCTCACCTTGCCGATGACAATCAGATGTCCCTCACTGTCCACATGAAGCTTGGGCTTGATGGAAACCAACGTACCGATCACAGCCGCTGTCTTGCTGACACGCCCTCCCCGGTACAGATGAAAAAGGTCGTCCACCGTAAACACATGAACGAAATTCTGAGCATTCTCATTCAGCCAGGCCGCCGTCTCCTCCAGGGATTTTCCCTGGTCCCGCAACTTCACCGCCTTGTGCACAAACAGACCCTCTCCCATGGAAGCGCAGAGACTGTCCACCACTACAATCTTCACATCAGGATGTTCCTCCATAATCTCTTCCGCCGCCATGCGCATATTGCCGCATGTACCACTGAGCCCTGATGAAAAAGCCAGATGCAGAATTTCCTTATCTGTTTTGATATATTCCTCGAAATATTCCTTTGCCTCCGCAGGATTGATCTGTGATGTGGTAGGCATCTTTCCCTGCTCCCGCATCATGGCATAGAATTCTTTCCAGTCCAGCTCCTTGTCCCCGCCGTATGTAACTCCGTCCAGAATATAGCTGATAGGCATACATCCCACATTATTCTCTTTCAGATATGACACTGGCAGATCCGCCGTGCTGTCTGTTGTGATCTTAAACATAACTCCTCCTTCTGCGCTTTTCAGGCTGCCAAAATTACAATATATTATATATCAGTATATCATTTTCCCGTCACCATTTCAATTTGTTCCCCAAAAAAGATACAGTTTGTAACATATAAAAGGGAGCCCTGAAGCTCCCTCTATTTCTTCTCCGCCGCCCCCGGCAGTCTTCTTCTGATCAGCCGGTTTTTCAGGTTTTTCCAATCAAAGGGTACCAACGGATAAATGTAGCTTCTGTGTGATACGGTTCGGTTACAGCAAACAGCCAGTACCGCTATCACATATCCTCCCAGATACCCCCACAGACCGAACCATTGGGTCAAAAGCAGACTGAGAATCCTCAAGAATTTCAGCGCATAACCCAGCTCATAATTGGACTGGGTATAATTGGCGATGGCCACAAAGGCCATATACAGCATAACCTCCGGAGAAAACCATCCGCTGTTTACCGAAAATTCCCCCAGCACCAGCGCCGCCATAACGCTCAGCGGCGTGCTGAGCATGTTGGGAGTATTCACCGCCGCCAGCTTCAATCCGTCGATGGCCAGCTCCAGAATGAGGAACTGCCAGATCAGCGGAATATTAGGCTCCTCCTTCAGCATAATGAAAGAAAAGCTGTCCGGAATCCAGCCCTCGTTATTAACCAGCAACAGAAAGGTAGGCGTCAATACATAGGTGAGAATAGCAATCAAAAAACGTGTAACTCGAAGATAGGTTCCCGTAATGGGAGGAAAATAGTAGTCGTCCGCCTCTTCCAGCACGTCAAAGATGGTCACTGGCAGGATCATGGCTGAAGGGGAATTATCCACCAAAATCACAATATTTCCCTCCAGCACCTGGGCCGCCGCCGCGTCAGGCCGTTCCGTATATTTAAATTTCGGAAAAGGATTATACCACTTTCGCTGATAGAGGCATTCTGCCAGTGACTCCTGGTTCATGGTCAGGGCATCTACCTGAATACTCTGAATCTTCCGCCGGACTGCTGTCAGGAAATCCTCATCCACCCTATCCTTCATATAACACAGCACAATATCTGTTTTAGAGCTTTTACCTGCATTCAGCATCTCCATATGCAGATCACTGTTCCGGATCCTGCGGCGGATCAGCGCCGTATTAAACACAATAGTCTCCACAAAACCATCCTTGGAGCCCCGCAGTACCTTATCCTTCTCCGGCTCCTCCACACCACGGGACGGGTAGGTCCTGGAATCAATCACCAGCGCCTTTTCATAGCCATCCAGCAACAGCAAAAACATTCCCGACAGCAGGGAATCCACCAGCACGCCGCAGCGGTCTTCGATCTCCACCTCCACATAGGGCGTGAATTGCTTTGACAAGCCATGCATATCCTCCGGCATTTTATCCGGAGTCAAATCCATAAAATACTGCAACAGCTTCTGAACCAGATCGTCCTTGCAGAATCCATCCACCAGGTACATGCAGGCCTCTCTGCCGCCGATGTTGATGACCCGGTAAATCACATCGAAATTCTTTTCCACGTCCAGCGCACCATTCAGATACTGCATATCCCGGGACAGCTGCCCTGTGAGTTTTTCCTCTCTCTCCAAAATAAATCTCCCTTTCCGCAAATGCTTTTTGATTAGCATTTACCAAAGGGAGAAAAATATACCGTCTATAAAGTGGTACTTCCAAGGCCGCCGTTTCGGATACCGTCCGCCATATCGTCCGTGGTAATACCGTATTCCAGAAAAATACCCTGAGCAAACCCTGTCCCTTTTGAAACCTCCAGCGTCTTTTCCTGATTGGTGTCATTTGTCAGCTTGATAAAAATATGTCCCTCATTATCGGAAAAAAAGTAATCGCTGTCTATGATTCCCACAGTATTATCAAGCTGCAGCCTGTATTTGAAGCCAAGTCCGCTTCTGGGGAAGATCTGCAATACCCACCCTTCGTCCATCTGTACCCGGATTCCTGTAGGTATTTTTGCCGTAGCCCCCGGCTTCAGAGAAAAAGAAACAGGTGCATAAAAGTCGTAGCCTGCGCTGCCTCTGGTAGCCCTCCTTGGCAGCTCCAGCGTCCGGTAGATTTCCCGGGCCTCCTCTTGTGTATATTGGGGAAATTCCTCCATCAGGGCCTGACAAAATTGTTCCTGGCTTACCTTAAAAAACTGTGCGATTCTCTTCATCCTGTTTGTTTCCTTTTTACCTGTTTGTTCATTTTTTACCTGTCTCTTTTCTATTTTTCTTTCCTATTTCTCTATTCCATCTTTTTTGTGTTTCTCTGTTCGGTGCTCTTTCTCGTTTCTTTATTAGAATTCTTTATTCAATTATTCCGCTCTTTTTTCCTTCTGTTTTACTGTCCCGCACCAATTTATTACATTCTGTTCAATCGCAGCAGCCTCGTACATTTTCCACCTTCCGGGTATGAACAAAGGCTTCCCCATAATCGCCGCAGTGCAGTATAGGCACCGACGGATCCTCCTGTGCCAGCGTCTGCTGTACATCGATGACCCGCTGATTGGCGCTTCCCTTCCACAGAAGCTTCGGATCCTTTTTTTCGTCTATAAATTCTCCGTCCACCAGCACATCTACATAGCGCAGCAAAGAATACTGCCGAATGTCCTCCCAGCAGTCGCCGGTATACATCCAGATGGTCTTATCCGGAAATTTCTCTTTAATCTGGGCCATCAGCTCTCTGACGTCCATTCTGTTTACAGGATGCAGAGGATCTCCGCCTGAAAAAGTGATTCCGGATATATAGCTTTTCCCCAGCTGCTCAAATATCTCCTGCTTTGCCGCCTCGTCAAAGGGCAGACCGCCGTCCGGATCCCAGGTGATGGGATTATGACAGTTTTTGCAGCAATGATTACAGCCTGCCAGCCACAGCACCACCCGCAGGCCGTCGCCATTGAGCATATCGTCCCTGGTTATATTGTGATATCTCATATTTTCTATTCACCTCTGTTCAGAGTATTTTTACATACTCTTCCTCTCCGCGATCTCCGCCATTTTGGCATCGTTGAGCCTGGTATCCCCGTGCACCCGGGAATAGGACAGGTATCCGTTCATACGGTCTATCTTGGTCAGGTTGCGGCTGCCGCACTTAGGGCATACATCCATCTCCAGCTCCTGATGGCCGCAATCGTCACAGTAAGCAAGGGATAGATTGACGCCCTCATAGAATCCCATATCCATAGCCCTGCGGATCAATGTTTTAATCGCCTCAGTATTATAGTCGATAGGATACTTTACATACTGAATCTTGCCTCCATTGCTCAGGTTCCAGAAACGGTCCTCCAAATCCTGCTTCTGAATAGGCGTGATATCCTCCGTCACATGACAGTGGAAGCTGTTGCTCACATACTCCCTATCGGATACCCCCTCTACAATGCCGTATTTATTCCGGAACTGCTTTACCTGCAGACCGCACAGATTCTCGGCAGGGGTTCCGTAGATAGCATACAGATTACCGTCCTCCTCCTTAAACTCACTGATCCGGTTATTGATATATTCCATTACCTCCAGGGCAAACTGTCCGTCCTCCACCAGGGATTTTCCATTGTACAGCTCCTGAAGCTCATTCAGCGCAGTGATGCCAAAGCTGGCTGTGGCAGATTTCAAAAGCGGCTTGATCTTGTCCGTAAACTTCAGGTTGCCGTTGAGGAAACCGCCCTCACAATAGGCCAGCGGATTAGTGGAAGCCCTCATTTCTCCCAGGTAGGCGTAGGTGCGGATATGCAGCTGGCGGATCAAATTCAGATAATAGTCCAGCACCTCATAGAAATCTCTGCTCTCCTTTCTGGCCTTGGCCAGGATCATGGGAAGATGTAAAGATACCGCCCCCACATTAAAACGGCCAACAAATACCGGCATATCCTTATCGTCCGCAGGATGCATCCCGCCTCTCTCATACCAGGGAGACAGAAACGCCCGGCAGCCCATGGGAGAAACAATGCGCCCATACTGCTTATACATGCTGGCCACATAACCCTTTCCGGTCAGGCTCAGCCAGTCAGGGTACATGGTCTTGGCAGAGCACTTCACCCCTGCCTCAAACACATCCTCCAGCGGCTTCCCGGGGCCATGAAGGTTCTCGTCATAAAGAAAAACTATCTTAGGGAACAGCACCGGCTTTTTGTGCTCCTTTTTCCCCTGTCCCCTTCTCCGCACATTCAACATTGTGATAGAGGCAAGCTTTGCAAAGCGTCCGGTTCCTGTGCCTGCCGTCACTGTGATAAAGGGATAATCCCCACGGCTGCTTCCCACGGTGTTGAACTTATATTCCCATCCCTGAAAGCCCTGCTCAAACTCTCTTATCACGTCTGCGTAGGCTTCCTTCTCCGCCTCCTCCGGATCAATACCGAGCCGGATATATTTTTCTATATACCGTTTGTAGGATTTCTCCGCGTAGGGCTCCAGGATCAGGTCCACGCTGGGAACGGTAAAGCCGCCGTACTGCTGGCTGGCAGCACTCAGCACGATGTCACCGATCACGTCAAAAGCCACATCCAGAGACTTGGGTTCGTTATACCATACGTTCCCCATCTCAAAGCCGCCGTTCAGTACATTCTGCACATCAAAAAGGCAGCAGTTCATGGTATCTCTTCTGGCGGACATGTCATGAACATATATATAACCGTCCCGGCAGGCCTGAATCTCCTCAGTGGTCATGAAAAATTTCTGGTACAGCTCTTTATTCAGCTGATTGAAAATCAGACTCCTCTTGGTGGCTACCAATGCCGAATCCGTGTTGGCGTTTTCCTTGTCGCCAATATACATGATGGATTGACTCTTTTTATACACATCGTCCAGCATCCGCACAAAATCCTGCTTATAATTGCGGTAATCCCGGTAGCTCTTCGCCACCACAGGCTTCACCTGCTCCAGGGCGCTTTCCACAATATTATGCATAATAGGAATGGGAATCTCGTCTGCATCAAGCTCGTCCACCTTATTGACTACATATTCGCAGATATGACGTTCCTCCTCTTCGGTGAACCGGGTCAGCGCTCTGTACGCGCTCTTTCCCACGGCACAAATCACCTTCTGCACATTAAAGGCTTCTCTGCTGCCGTCCTTCTTGATCACCCATACCGTCCTAACAGGAACAAACTCCTTCTCGTAATCCACATTATTCGCAACCGCCTGATCAAAATTACTGCTCATTCATCCCATTCCCTTCTTTGTACTATCGATACTATATATTGTATTCATATCCCGAAAAGCTCCGACATTTATGTCAATATGTAGTGTCAGATAAGTACCAGTATATAAAAAAACGCACGGCTTGTCAACGCGGAACATCCGAAAAAAACATACAAAAAAAGCATCTGAAATTTTATAAATTTTAGATGCTTCGGTCTATAATTTTCAAAAGCCATTGCCTGTACTGTTCCTTCACAGCCTCGGGCGCTGCCACCGATGCATCGGCGCCGATTCCTGCCAGCCAGCCGAAAAACTGACCGCTGACCGCCACTTTGACACGAATGCGGAAGCTCCTGCCCTCCATGGGCCGCAGATCCGCCTCTCTGCCAAAGCGGTCCATCACCACGCCGGCCAGTCTGTTGGGAAATTCCAGCGTAACTATCTCTTCTTCTCCGCCATACATACCGAAGGTCTGGTTGGTATAAGCCGCCAGATCCACCTGGGAAAACAGCTCCAGCCCTGTCCTTGGCTGCTTCAGCACCTCAACCTGTCCCATCTTGTCCACACGATAGTGCTTCATGATGGCATCCTCTTCATCATAGGCCGCAAGATAATAGTATTCGTCCTTCCAGATCAGCGCCCAGGGACTCACCTGGCGCGTTCCTTCCACCCTGGGAACCAGCTCCTTCTTCAGATTCCAGTCCAGATACTGGAAGCTGATCTGCCGGTTTTCCTGAATGGCTCTGTGAATATTATCCACATTGTAATAAATACTCTCATTTTCCGTCTTGACGCGCCCGGCCACATATACCTGCCTCTGCAGCTTCACCGCATCATACTTTCCGGCCATCTTCTCCAGCTTTTGGATCAGGCGCCTTGACTTCTTTGTTGTGATAAACCGGGAAGCCTGAACCGCATCCACCAGGAGCTTCAGCTCTGCCAGCTCAAACTCCCGGCCTGACATATAGTATCCGCCTCCCAGCCTGCTCTGAACGGTAATAATATCATATCCAAAGTTACAGAGCTTTTCAATATCGTCGTATATACTCTTGCGCTCGGAATGAATATCGTTAGCCTCCAGATACGCAATGATATCCGACGTGGAGGCAGGATGGTTTTCGTCCGTATTTTCCGTTAAAAACTTCACAATATATAACAGCTTCAGCTTTTGTCCCGGCGATTTTGCCATATCAATACTCCTTGCCCGGTTTTCGGGAATCCTATTCTGCCGGAGTCTCTGCTGCCGCCTTTGCGTTCTTCTTTTTTGCCATGGTAATGCCGATGGTAATTGCCGCGCCGCCCACAGCGGCGATGATCAGGATCAATACTCCATAAGATAAAAACATTCTGCCGAATTCCACTAAATTATTCATCTGTGATAACCTCTTTTCTATTTGATTGCCTATTATTTGATTGCTTATTATACTGCCTTCTGGTTCTGTCACATCCGCCTTATTACAATTATCCGCACTGTTAAACGGCGGACCTTGTCACTTTTTCAGGGGCTTTCCCCATGAGCTTCCAACAAGATCATATTTCATCCTCCTTCAATTTTCTTACTGTATCTTATTTTATGAGCACACGTTTATAATTTTTCTTGCCCCGCCGGACCACAATCCCCTTTCCGGCAAAGTGTTCCGGCTGATACACCGTTTTGATATCGCTGACCTTCTCGTTTTCCACGGTAACGCCGCCCTGCTCCACAGCACGCCGGGCCTCGGAACGGGAAGCGGTAAGCCCCGCCTTCACCAGTACTCCCAGAATGTCGATGGTTCCGTCCTGAAAATCACTCTCCTTAAGCTCACAGACAGGCATCTCAAAATCGGTTCCGTCTGCGCCTCCTGCAAAAGCTCCGCCGGAAAACAGCCTTCTGGCGCTTTCCTGAGCCTTTTGCGCTTCTTCCTCGCCATGCACCAGATTTGTCAGCTCATACGCCAGAATCTCTTTGGCCTGGTTCAGCTGGCTTCCCTCCCACCGGTTCATCTCGTCGATCTGCTCTATGGGCAGGAAGGTCAGCATTCTCATGCACTTCAGCACATCCGCATCGGACACATTTCTCCAGTACTGGTAAAACTCAAAGGGCGAGGTCTTGTTGGGATCAAGCCACACGGCTCCCTTCTGGGTCTTTCCCATTTTCTTTCCTTCGGAATTCAGAAGCAGCGTAATCGTCATGGCATAAGCATCCTTTCCCAGCTTCCTCCGAATCAGTTCAGTGCCTCCCAGCATATTGCTCCACTGATCATCCCCGCCAAACTGCATATTGCATCCGTACTTCTCGTAGAGCTGCAGGAAATCATAGCTCTGCATAATCATGTAGTTGAACTCCAGAAAACTCAGACCCTTTTCCATACGCTGCTTATAGCATTCCGCCGTCAGCATGCGATTTACGGAAAAATGCACTCCGATATCCCTTATAAACTCAATATAGTTCAGATCCCGGAGCCAGTCTGCGTTATTCACCATCATAGCCTTGCCTTCGCCGAATTCAATAAAACGGCTCATCTGCTTTTTAAAGCACTCACAGTTATGGTCGATGTTTTCTGTAGTCATCATGGTGCGCAGATCACTCCTGCCGGAGGGATCCCCGATCATCCCCGTGCCGCCGCCGATCAAAGCGATAGGCCTGTTGCCAGCCATCTGCAGCCTCTTCATCAGGCACAGCGCCATAAAATGCCCCACATGCAGACTGTCCGCGGTAGGATCAAAGCCGATGTAAAACGTGGCCTTCCCGTTGTTGATCAGCTCCCGGATCTCCTCCTCGTCTGTCAGCTGGGCAAGGAGCCCTCTCGCTTTTAATTCCTCAAATACTTTCATCTTCCTTATACCTTTCTCTTTTACCCTATGCCGTCATGCTTTCCAAGCCCGGCATACATTTCACTGCTTGTTTGACATAAGCTTCACCATAGCCCGGTTCAAGCCGTCCACCGTCAGCTTATACATGGGAAACATCTCCTTCACGGCGGTCTCCGCCTCTCTCCAGGGGGCTCTTCCCGGCGCCATCTTGGGATTCAGCCACACCACCTTTTTATATTTCCTCTTTACCAGCTGAAGCCATTCATAACCGGACAGTCCTCCGTTGGGGCCCCGGTAGTTGCCCGTAGTGGAATACAGCTCCTCCGGCGCCATGGCCGCATCTCCCACAATAATCACCTTGTAGTCACTTCCCACGTTCCGGAACATCCACTCTGTATCCACCCAGTCCCCATTCTCACATTCCGGGGTTTTATAAAGCTTGCTGTAGATACAATTATGAAAATAATAGGTCTTTACATCCTTGTAATGATTGGATTTATGCACGGCCTGAAACAAATCGTTCAGCAGGCTGCTGAAGGGGATCATGGTTCCGCCGGAATCCATCAAAAGCAGCAGCTTTACAGCATTCTTCCGGGGCTTCTGCATAACGATCCGCAGACATCCCCCATTGTTGCAGGTTTTGTCCACCGTACCGTTGATGTCCAGCTCCGTCTCGGGAATATCCAGTCTGCTGGAAAACTGTCTCAGCTTTCGAAAGGCCATCTGGAACTGCCGGTTATCCAGCACCCTGTCATCCCTGAAATCACGGTATTTTCTGGCGCCCACAACGGAGAATGCCGACTGATAACCGGTCTTTCCTCCGACTCTCACTCCGCCCACATTGCCTCCCATGTTGCCGAAGGAGGTCTTTCCCATGGTGCCGATCCAGAAGCTGCCGCCGTTGTGCTCGCTGTCCTGATCCTTCAGCCGCTGGCGGAATTTCTCCTCCACGTCATCCTTGTCCACCTGGATCTCCTCCACCTGGTTTAAATGGTTTCTGGCCTCCTCATGAGCCAGCTCCATCATGTCGGATTTATCCAGCCACCGAAGCATTTCCTTTCCCACCTCGGTCTCCTTCTGAGCTGCCTTGAAGCATTCCTCAAACGCCATATCAAATTTGTCAAAATCCGTCTCGCTCTTCACCAGTATCATCCGGGCCACATAATAAAACTGTGTCAGGGAGCTGCCGCACAGCCCCTTATCAAGAGCTTCCTGAAGAGTCAGCCACTCTCCCAGCGTCACCTTCAGTCCTTTTCCCCGGAGGGTATTGAAAAAATTGATAAACATAGCCAATATGTTTCCAGGCAGCGCCGGAAATATCCTTTCACAGATTAAACGCTTTGTCTGCACCGCCGGTCTTTAAAAACCCCGGAAATTCCGGATCACAGATTCGGCTCCTGCCGGACCAGCTCCAGATCCTCATCCTTTTTCACCACTACTCCCACAAAGGGCAGCGCTTTTCTGATGGTCTCCGCCGGGATCCCGCCCACCTGCAGAGCGTTAATCCAATCGATCAGCTCTGAAGTGCTGGGCTTTTTGCGAATATCCCGGATCGCCCTGATGTTATAAAATACCTCCATGGCATTTTTCAGAAGCTTGTCCTCCACCTCCGGAAAATGCACTCTCACGATCTCTTCCATCAATTCCTGAGAAGGGAAATCGATATAGTGAAAAATACAGCGCCGCAAAAACGCATCCGGAAGCTCCTTTTCCGCGTTGGAGGTAATGATCACGATAGGACGCTGCTTTGCCCGGACGGTGCGCTTTGTTTCATGAATATAAAATTCCATCTGATCCAGCTCCCACAAAAGGTCGTTGGGGAATTCCAGATCCGCCTTGTCAATCTCATCGATCAGAAGCACTACCTGTTCGTCGCTGTCAAAGGCTTCTCCCAGCTTTCCCAGCTTAATATAGCGGGCAATGTCGTTTACGCCTTCCTCCCCAAACTGTCCGTCATAAAGACGCTGAATCGTATCATACACATACAGCCCTTCCTGGGCCTTGGTGGTGGATTTAATATTCCAGATAATCAGCCGCTTCCCCAGCGCCTTTGCCACAGCCTCCGCCAGCATGGTCTTGCCGGTTCCGGGCTCGCCCTTGATCAGCAGCGGTTTCTTTAACGCTATGGCTATATTGACACTGGCCATCAGCTCTTCACTGGCCACATATTCTCCCGTTCCCTGAAATCCCTGTTGTCCCATTTGGTATACACACCTTTCCCTTGAATTTCACTCCACTTTATGTTACGATATTCTCGTTTTAAAATCAAGAAGTTTATTTTGAAAAGATAAAGAGGTGCACCAATGATACAGAATATACTTGAAAACAAGCGCACGATTTCCTTCGAGGTTTATCCTCCCAAAAAGGAAGGCGAATTCGAATCCGCCTTCCAGGTGCTTGACAGCCTGGGCAGGCTGAATCCCGATTTTATCAGCGTCACCTACGGCGCCGGCGGCAGCCGTTTCGGCAAAACCGTAGAGATTGCTTCTTACATTCAGAACAGCCTGGGCATCGATGCCGTTGCCCATATGACCTGCGTGGGCTCCAAGAAGGAACAGCTGCTCAAAGTATGCGCGGATCTGGAGGCCGCCAATGTGAGCCATGTGCTGGCCCTGCGGGGTGACCGTCCCAGGGATATGACTGACGAGCAGTTCCACTCCCGGGATTTCGCCCATGCCAGCGATATGATGACATTTTTGCAGGAGCATACGGATCTGACCCTGGCAGGCGCCTGCTATCCCGAAAAACACTTTGAAAGCTTCAGCATGGAATCAGACTTAAACCACCTGAAAAAGAAGCAGGAGGCCGGAGCCAGATTTCTCATCAGCCAGCTTTTCTTCGACAATGACTTTTACTATTCCTTCCTGGAAAAAGCTGAGAAAAAGGGAATCCATATTCCTGTCTGCGCAGGAATCATGCCTATTACCTCCGCCAAGCAAATCGGCACTACTATCTCCCTGTCCGGCTCCAGTGTGCCCAAGCGGCTGTCCGACCTGATCGCCGCTCACGGCGACAATGCCGAAGACATGCGGAAGGCTGGCATTGATTACGCCATCTGCCAGATCCGGGATCTGCAGGAAAACGGCGTAAATCATATCCACATCTATACCATGAACAAGCCTGGCACCGCAGCAGAAATCGTCCAGGCAATTTACCGATAGTAATATATCCTCAAGTATTTTCATAGAGTGGATAAGGAAATAATGTATTTTAGAAAAGGGGCATTCGTATGAAAATCTTATTGTGTATAATCAGTATTTTATTCGGCCTTTTATCCATAATCGCCGCCCTGAGCCAAATAAAAAATACAAAGCGCAGGCTGTCTCCCAGACTGATGATCCTGGGCGGTGCACTTCTCATCCTTGCCGTCCTTGGTATGCTGTTGAAGCTGAAGGCTGACTGGATCATCGCATTTGCAGGAAATGCCCTGATCTGCGGCGCTGCCATTTACAACGGATTATCCAATGACAATTTCCACCTTCAGCACCATATCATACGCATTGCTCTTTCTGTGCTTCTGGTCACAGGCTTCATTTTCTTATGATACATATGCAGTAAAGTCAAAAGCCCTCCGCCGCAAAGCGGAAGGCTTTTATTCCAGCCGGACATTACATTGAAATCATTTGAGCTTTCAGCCTTGCATATACGGGAAGCAGGATCAATGTAACAATAAGACCATAAATCGCATTTCCTCCAAGAGCAGCCAGGCTGTATGGAAGCACTTCCCCCAGACGATCACTATATGCAGTGATACTGTTTATCATTGCAACAAAGCAGTATATCAGCACCAGCAAATCAGCTATTATAGCCGTCAGCATGGCCAGCCTCACCGAAAGCAATGATTTTTTCACCTGTACCGCCGTAAGCTCCTCCGGATTTTTCACACAATATACAAATGCATGCAGAAAGTCCGGAAAGAGGCCTGTAACCAAAAGCATAAGCAGTGTAGTGCCGAATACAGCTGTTTCCCCTGCCGGATTATGAAACCAGGCCATAGCCAGCCCGGTATCCTGCAGTTTCATAAACAGGAAAACCGCCAGCAGGATGATTGCCTCCCCAAGGATAAACAGGGCGATCTTGATACCCCTTTTCGACTGATCCGATGAAGCTTTCACTGTTTCCATGGCTTTTCCTCTCATACCACTCCTCCTTTAATGACTATTCTAAGATCTACAACAGTAAATTATCACATTTTTATCAGATTCAACTTAAATTCCAAATATCTCTCTTTTAAATATATAATATCTTGATATTTTTATATTTAGTTGTCGCATTCTAATAATTTTAGCTCTCATTAATACAATGGAATCACCCCTTATATAAAATATTTTCCATACATGAATTACGTTACTATATTACTATATTTATAGTAAATTCTGTGTAAAATATAGGGCAGCAACACAGCACTTCACTATTGCTGCTACCCCCTGTTGCATATGCCTATTCATAAGTATGTTACTTCATTCTAGTGTACTTGATACATACCCTCTGTAGTAATAGCAATGTTACTTCCATTCTCTATAAAAAATTTATAATATCCTTCTTCGATATCTTTAAATTCATGATATATACTCTTTCCTTTTCCAATAATGTATTTTTTCTTGTTATTCTGATCTACAAAACCAATTTTCACTTCTACATTTTCTGGCAAGATATCAATCGCAAATAATAATGTATCTCCCTTGTTACATAAAAATTCCTCTGATTCTACAGCTTCCTTAGCTCCCACTGACCAATCGATTTTTGTTATTGTGCGAGTCAACGGCTCGCCTTCCACAACTTTTACTGTAATCCCTTCTGCATATCCGGTTTCTTCGAATTCCTCATAAAAAACAGGTTCCACAGGTTCTACTTCAACCACTTGCTCAGTCAAATGATACAAATAAACATACCCTTTCGCACTGGCCAGTGTGGCTCCATAGACAGAAACAGAACTGACTATAAAAGCAACTCCCGATAATAGAACCGCCGCCCATCTGCGGCAATGTTTTGCCTTACGGTTTTTTACCATTCTTTTGATCCTCTCTTCCAACTCATTTTTATCTTCTGTTAACTGAGATGCCATTACATCGCCGGAATCGCAGACTGCAATTTCCGCGATGACTCCAAAATAATTTTTGAGTCCTCCCGCCTTGTCGCAAGCTCTGAAATCACAGGCATATTCGCTCCACCTTCGTACATTTCGATACAGCATCCAGGCAAGGGGATTAAAGAAATGTATTCCCACCATAATCAAGGATACCCATTTCAAAAGCAAATCCTTCTGCCGGTAGTGTGTGATTTCATGAGTGAATATCACCTGAAGTTCTTCAGTTGTATATTTTCTCATGGGCAGAATCACCCTGGGCCGGAAAATCCCCGTCACACAGGGAACCTCAAACCGATAAGACTGATATAACGCCAGCCTCTCTCCCTTCCCTCCCAGCTTTTGATAAATCTTACGAAACTGACTGACGATGTCCTTGTCGCACGGGATCAAATCCTGTTCTCTGCGGCGAAGCATAAGCCATCTGCAAAAAACTCCCAGGAAAAATAGAATCATTCCCACTGTCCAAACGGCGAGAAAAATCTGGCTGATCCAGGCATATGCCGGCGTTATGCTGAATAGATAGCCCTTTCCGATCTCCTGCTTATTTTTCTTTAAAAAGAAGAATGACAGGGGAAGAAAATAAAAAATCACCACCGCCTTTAACAATTCAAAGGTAATATTTGTAAATCCTGCCCTCTCCATTCCTCTTCCGATTCCCTGCCATACCAGGGTCAGAATTCCTCCTGTCAAGGACGTCAGAAGCACTGCCATGGTCAGTTCAAGTATCGTCCATTTGCTCATCCAGCATCCTCCTGATCCGGTCCACGTCCTGTCTGGTCAGCTTTCCTGTACTGCACAGAGCAGAAACTATATCTGCCGCATTCCCATGATACCAGAAATCAGTTTCCTCCTGCAGAAGCCTGCGCTTGTATTCCTCCTGGCTCTTTATTGCATAAACATAGGACAGCTTTCCCTTCCGATAAACTCTGGCAAACCCTTTTTCGGAAAGCTTCAGCAGAAATGTAGCCATGGTAGTTCTGGCGTAATCCTTGGAGTATTTTGCCTTCAGGGCAGCGATTAAGTCCGGTACGGAAATATCCTCCCCCGCATCCCATATGGTTTTCATAATCAGCGTCTCACAGGCGCTCAGATTCCTGTTTTCATTATAACTGCTCTCTTCCGTCTCTCTCAACAGACATCACACTCCATCACTCTAAAAAATTCCCGCTATATCAGGCAATCAGCTCAGATAATGGGTAATCATCTTCCTTTCTTCTATATTACTATTATTATAGAAACATGTCAATGCATGAAACAGAAATAGTCAGATCTGAAGGCTGAACGGTAATGATTTGATCACTGTTCCTCCGGCCAGGGCAGATCGGACACCTCAATCTTCTTGTCCCGCAGCATCAGCTCCTTCACCGCCTGATCGGCGCTTTTGCCGTCAAACAGCACCTCGTTAACCTGCTGGATAATAGGAAGCTGTACATTATATTTCCGGGCCAGTCCCATAGCCGCCTTTGCAGAATAGACTCCTTCCACCACCATTTTGACTTCCGCCATGGCCTCTTCACAGGTTTTTCCCTGTCCGATCAGAATGCCTGCCCGGCGGTTTCTGGAATGCATGCTGGCGCAGGTCACGATCAGATCCCCGATCCCCGTCAGTCCGCAGAAGGTCTCAAATCTTCCGCCCATGGCGGTGCCCAGTCTGGCAATCTCCGTGATTCCCCTGGTGATCAGCGCCGCTTTCGTGTTATCGCCATAGCCCAGACCGTCCGCAATCCCGGCCGCCAGGGCCACAACATTTTTCAGCGAGCCTCCCAGCTCCATGCCCAGAATATCCGGACTGATATAGACCCGGAACACCTGGTTCATAAACAGATTCTGTATATACTCGGCAGTGGCTCTGCTTCCGGCTCCCACCACAATCGTAGTGGGAAGGCCCCTGCCCACCTCCTCCGCATGGGAAGGTCCCGACATAACAGCCACATCGGCCTGGGGAATCTCCTGCTCAATAATTTCCGAAAGAGTCATCAGTGTGGTTTCCTCAATTCCCTTGGCCACATTCAATATTTTCTGGTTATTTTCCACCAGCTCTTTGAGCCTTCTGGCCGTGGACCTGGTATAGGAACTGGCCACTGCCATCACCAGCAGATCCTTTCCCTGTACGGCCTCCTGCTCCCGGGTGGTGAAAACCGTGTTATCCGGCAGCACAACCCCCGGCAGCATCCGATGCTCATGCTTTTCCTTCAGCATGGCAATCTCATTCTCCAGCGCCGACCATATCGTAATCTCATGTCCGTTTCTGCTCAGCAATACTGCCAGGGCAATCCCCCAGCTTCCTCCTCCGATAATACTGATCCTGGCCATAATCCCTCTTTTCTACAGCTTCTCCCACACCATAAGCCGGCCCCGGCAAATCTGCCTCCGCCCCATGATGCTTTACTGCTGATTTTTCTCAGTCTTTTCCTCCACATCCACCTGATTCTTTTTAAATAAATATGTCTTTCTTTCATTACCATGAATCAGGCGCACAATATTCTGGCGGTGCTTCCAGTAAGCCATAACGGCAAGGAACAACGCCAGCGCATACATTTCATACAGCTGTACCTGAGACATGCCCGCAAACACCCCCGTCTGGCCGCATATCACCATCAGCACCATAAATCCGGCATAAACCAGCAGGGATCCCAGAGATACCAGATGGGTGGTGAGAAAGGTTCCGAAAAACAGTACCACGCCCATAATGATAAAATAGGGATGAAAGGAAAGAATCATTCCTGCCGTGGCCGCAATTCCCTTTCCTCCCTTAAACCCCATATAAAAAGGATAATTATGCCCCAGAATAGCGCCTGCTCCCGTGTAGAGACAAAGCAGGTATATAATGTCCCCGTGGGACGGCCCAAACGCAAGCCTCACGATCCAAACCGCCGCTATGCATTTCAGGCAGTCGCCCGCAAAAACAATGAGTCCTGCCTTCGTGCCCAGCACCCGCAGGGCATTTGTAGTGCCTGAGTTGCCGCTTCCGTACTGCCTGATATCAATCCCGTGAGCCTTTCCGTAAAAATATGCCGTCTGAAACAATCCGAACCCGTAGCCAATCAATAATGCGATGATCCTCTCCACCATTTTTGTCTATTTCTCCTTTTCGTTTCTCTCTCTGATGATAAACCGAAGGGGGGTTCCCCGAAACCCGAAGGTCTGCCGGATCTGATTCTCGATATATCTGGTATAGGAAAAATGCATCAGCTCCCTGCTGTTGACAAAGATCACAAAGGTAGGCGGTTTCACGGAAACCTGGGTGATATAGTAAAGCCGCAGGCGCTTTCCCTTGTCGGACGGCGGCTGCTGCAGGGCCACGGCCTCCGTCATGATCTCATTGAGCACGCCGGTAGCCACCCGCATTGCGTGATTTTCGCTGACCATATCAATAGTCTCAAAAAGCTTCGGCAGCCTTTGCCCTGTCTTCGCGGACACAAACAAAATCTCTGCATAGGGCATATAAGAAAGCACATTCCGAATCCGCTCCGTCACGCGGTATATGGTCTTGTCATCCTTTTCCACCGCATCCCATTTGTTAACTGCAATGATCACCGCTTTTCCCCGATCATGGGCAATTCCGGCGATCTTGGCGTCCTGTTCCGTGACTCCTTCCATGGCGTCGATGACCAGAACCACGATATCCGCCCTCTCCACGGCGCTGACCGTGCGAAGGATCATGTATTTCTCCAGCTCCTCCTTGACCTTATTCTTCCGCCGCACTCCTGCGGTATCGATCAGCACGTACTCCTTGCCGCCCCAGGAAATCTCCGTGTCCACCGCATCCCTGGTAGTTCCTGCAATATCGGATACAATCAGCCGTTCTTCCCCCAGCAGCTTGTTGATCAGAGAGGATTTTCCCACGTTTGGCTTTCCCACAATAGCAACCTTGGGCCTCTCATCCTCCTCGTCCTCCTCGGGAAGATCTCCGAAGTGAGACGCCACCTCCTCCAGCATTTCACCAAGTCCAAGCTTATTCACGGCTGAAACAGGAAACGGGTCTCCGATTCCCAAATTATAAAATTCATATACATCCGCCATGTACTTTTCAAAATGATCCACCTTGTTGACCACCAGCACCACCGGCTTGCGGGAACGTCTCAGCATATCCGCCACCTTGGAATCCGCATCCACCAGCCCCTGCTTTACGTCCACAAGAAAAATAATCACATCTGCGGTATCCATGGCAATCTGCGCCTGAGCCCGCATCTGTGACAGGATCACATCTCTGCTGTCAGGCTCGATTCCGCCGGTATCGATCAGGGTAAACGTCCGGTTCAGCCATGTGATGTCCGCATAGATCCGGTCTCTTGTAATACCCGGGGTATCCTTTACGATGGATATATTGGATCCGGCCAAAGCGTTAAACAAAGTAGATTTACCTACATTGGGCCTTCCCACCACCGCCACAATCGGCTTCCTGTTTGCACCTGCCATACTCCGCCTCCTTTCCGCGTCCACCATGACGCCGGCTGCACCTTACCGGAGCGCTTCGGTGGACAATACTGCTGTATACAGCAATATATCACGACAATATCGCATTCAAAAAATCATATCCGCTTGATTTTACAATATTAATGGACACTTGTAAAGCTTTTTCCAGCTCTCCGGTCCGTACATCGTCCAAAAACACATCCTCGCCGCTCCTCAGCATATTCTCCGGCAGCAAAAGGCGTCTTCCCAGGTTCTTTCCCCGAAGCTGTGACAGCAGATCCCTTCCGGTGATCAGTCCGGAAACCGTAATACGCTCCCCAAAAAATTCATTTGTAATGGGATATACATGAATACAGATTTGCGGCCAAATTTCCATCACCCGCTCCGCCATTTTCCGAATATAAGGATATGCCAGCAGCCCGGTAGCCATGGACAACTCATCCGCTTTCCTTTCCAGGACTCTCTCTCCGGTCTTACGCTGTTCCAGGGCATTCTCAAACTCATTCAGCAAAAGTCTCAGCATGCCCACGCCGTTTTCCAGCTGAAGATATCCGTCATACCGCTCCTCCTCCGGGACCTCCTGCCCTGCCAGTATATACCATTCATCGCTGGCATGAACAAAATGACTTCCGAATTTTTCACAGCACTCTTTTTGAAACCCTTCGATCAGTCGAATTACCTCTTTGGCATCTTCCTTTGAAAAAGGCTCCAGCGGATAAAGCCCTTCCCGGTATTTAGTCAACCCTACCGGAACCACAGACAGACTTTCCAGACAGGGGACATACTTCATCAGCTCCCTGATGCTGAACTCCAGCTCCTGACCGTCATTTAATCCCTTGCAGAGCACGATCTGTCCGTTCATATGAATATCCGCCTCATACAGCAGATCCACCTTTTTTAAGGCTTCCCCTGCAAAACGGTTGTTCAGCATCCTGCATCGAAGCTCCGGCTTCATGGTGTGAAAGGAAATATTGATTGGAGACAGACGATACCGACAGATCCTGTCAATATCATGGCCGGACAGATTGGTAAGCGTCACATAATTGCCCTGAAGAAAGGACAGCCTGGCATCATCATCCTTAAAGTACAGAGTATCCCTCATTCCCGGCGGCATCTGATCAATAAAGCAGAATACACACCGGTTGCTGCAATGGCGATACTCATCCATCAGTCCGTTTTCAAACTCCAGCCCCAGATCCTCGTCATACTCCTTGTCCACCTCCAGAAGCCACTGCTCACCGTCCGGCTTCTCCACCAGCACTTCAATATAACTGTCCTGAACCAGAAACTGATAATCAAATATATCCTCTATGTTGGTATTGTCTATTGCCAGGATCCTGTCCCCGGCCTCTATTTCCAATTCCTCGGCAATACTGCCGGGAAGCACCCTGCTGATTCTGTGTCCTGTTTTCTTCATAAAAGCTCCTCTCCGCCGCAG
>CAJTVB010000046.1 GCA_910579755.1 uncultured Acetatifactor sp.
TGTGTATGAGAACATAGTCCTGCCGGTGGAGCTGGACGGGGACACAGTGGATCAGAAGTTTTTGGACGAGATCGTTCACCTGCTGGGGCTGGAAGATAAACTGAAAAATATGCCGAACAATCTCTCCGGCGGACAGCAGCAGCGTGTGGCTATCGCCCGCGCCCTGATTACCAAACCGGCTATCGTGCTGGCCGACGAGCCGACCGGCAACCTTGACAGCAAGACCAGCGCCGAGGTGCTGGGGCTTATCAAACGCACCAGCGCAGAGTTCCGGCAAACTGTCGTGATGATTACCCACAACAACGACATTGCCCGCCTTGCAGATCGGATTGTCCGCATTGAGGATGGCAAGATTGTGGAATAAGGAGGGGCAGGCTATGACATGGAATAAATTTGAATTTTGTTCCTTAAATAAAATCCACAAGTCAGGGCAATAAACAGGAGTTCTGCGATAACTTTCTATTTGTTCTTTGGTAATGCTTATATCATGCAGAAGTGTTGAAGTGCTGCAAAACGTTATGGAAAACGCCCTCAAATACGGCGACGGCAAACAAGTGGAATTGATTTTTCCTGAGGACGACGAATGCGTCCAGATTGCGGTCAGGAACGGAGGCTGTACGCTTGGCGAGGACGATCTGCCGCACATTTTCGAGAGCTTTTGGCGGGGGGCAAATGCGGAAAACATCCGAGGCAGCGGGCTGGGGCTTTATATTTGCCGACAGCTCATGCGCAGGATGAACGGCGAGATTTTTGCGAAGATCGACGATGATATGATCACAGTCACCGCAGTTTTCGCAAGAGTTTAGCCAGGACTTAATTGATGCGGTGCGTACATAAAATGACAGTGTATATCTCCTCGGGAAGATGGTTTCTCTGGACTCAGTCTGTTATATTGTATTTAGTAACTGACAAGCTTTGCATAATCATGTATAATTATATCCATGATTCTCGAAAGGAAATGATTGTTATGTCAGAGAGGGGCGATGGAAGAGGATGCTGCGTATTGCCATATGTGATGATGACAAAAGATTGCTGGAGGTCCTGGAGAGGGAGGTCAGGTCCTGGGCAAAGGAACGGCAGGAGATATGCAGTGTGGAACTGTTTATTACGGCGGAGGCCTTTCTGTTTGCCTGGGAGGAAAAGAAGGATATGGATGTACTGCTTCTGGATATTGAGATGCCGGGCATGGACGGGATGGAGCTGGCCAGACTGCTGCGTGGGAAGGGGGATCGCACGGAAATCATTTTTGTGACGGGGATCCCGGATTATGCGCCGGAAGGGTATGATCTGGAGGCGGTTTCTTACCTGGTGAAACCGGTGAAGCGGGAACGGCTTTGTGCAGCCCTTGATCGGGCCAGGGAAAAGGCAGGCAGGAGGAATGCGATTTTGGCGCCGGTCTGTGCCGGAGAGCTGGAGCGGATATATGTGTCGGATATCTGTTTTCTGGAGGGAGCGGGACATGAGACAATTCTCCGAAAAAGAGACGGAGCGAATATTGTCTGCAAAGCCAGGCTTCAGGAGCTGGAGCAGGAGCTTCAGGAAAAATCGGAGGCTTTTTTCAAGCCTCATCGCTCGTATCTGATCAGCCTGGATCATGTGGAGAGAATTACCAAAAAGGAGATTCAGATGGAGGGCGGAATATTGATTCCCATAGCCCGGGGAAAGTGGGAAAGCCTGAACAGAGCTTATGTACTGTATTTCAGGAATCAGTGCGCTGCCCTTTAACCGGGTGAAGAGCTGTATCGGAACAGGAAGGACCATAAGAATATTCAGTTGAGGGTGGTGAAAGGGTATGGGAGCAGGGATGCCGGAAGCGGGAATTCAGCTGATATGGCTGGGCTTATATCATTATTATATTGAACAGATCAGTGAGCTGGAAAAAGGATATGCCAAGCGCGCAGCGGCAGGAATTCTGACATTGGGGGTACTGCTTTCCGCGCAGCCTTTTTTTCCTGGCTGGGGCGGACCCTGGCACAGGTTGGGAGGATGGCTGGTAATAACGCTGATTCTCTTTTTTTATGTGTTGTTTTATGATGCAAAGCCATTGGCACAGCAATGGTGGAGGGCGCTGGCGCCGGGGCTTATATTGTCGGTCTGCGTCATGGGAAGCGATGTCCGGGCGCTGGTGTTGTCCAGCGGCGGGATTATGGCGGGATTTTTGCTGCTGCTGGAGGCTGCACGGGGATATTTGCGATGGCAGAGCGGGA
Organism: uncultured Acetatifactor sp.; assembly: GCA_910579755.1. Taxonomy (GTDB): domain Bacteria; phylum Bacillota; class Clostridia; order Lachnospirales; family Lachnospiraceae; genus Acetatifactor. Next base: position 2,208 of record CAJTVB010000046.1, read on the forward strand.
GTCTGCAGCTGGCGGTCTACGGGCTTTTGACTTTCTATTTATGGCAGCTTGGGGGCGGGGCAGGGCCGGGACTTTTGGCCGGCATCCTCGGGCTACAGCTTTTGCTGTTTTTTTCCCTGGAGGGCACGCTGTTTTCTTACCACCGGGGATTTGAAGCCCAGACGGAACGGTTTCAGAGGGATATCCTCAGTCATCAGTATGAAGAGATCCGGGAGATCTACCTGAATATGCGAAGCTGGCGTCATGATTATCATAATCATCTGCAGGTGATGAAGGCGCAGCTGGCCATGGGACAGGTGGCGGAAATGGGGAGGTATCTGGATGATCTGGAAAAAAATCTGGACAGTGTGGATACCTATGTGAAGTCAGGGAATCTGATGACCGATGCTATTTTGAACAGCAAGCTGTCGATGGCGAAGGAAAAGAACATCCGGGTGAACTGTAAGGCGGTGCTGCCGGCCCGGATACCCGTAGAGGATGTGGATTTGTGCGTGCTTTTGGGAAATCTGCTGGACAATGCCCTGGAGGCCTGTGATGAGCTGGAGGAGCAGTGCAGATTTCTGCGTATATACATGGCGGTGAAGGGGGCTCAGCTGTATATTTCCATTCAGAATTCCGCCAAGGAGGATCTGGACTTTAACGAGAGAAATTATATTTCGAAAAAGCGCGGAAATCATGGGCTGGGTATGAAGCGGGTCAAAGCGCTGACAGATCGGTATGAGGGATATTTGACTCTGGCCAACGAGCCGGGAATTTTTGCAGCGGAATTGACGCTGCCCTTGCATTTCACGTAAAAATTTAAGCATTTCATTCAAAAATCTCCCCGGCGGGAGATTTTTTCGTTACAGTCAAAACAGCCCGGCAGAGCCGGAGGCTATGTGATCAAGGAAGGAAAAAGATATGGCAATGAGTAAAATGAAGACAAAAAAAGAAGCAACGCAAAGACACTATTCACTCTGGGATAATTACCGCACTGCCTTTTCCTGGGTTCGACAGATGGACGGGGCGGTATATTTCACCCTTCTGGCGGGTGGGCTGGTGCTGGGAGTGCTCTGTCCTTTTCTTGGGATGGCCTTGCCTGGAGCGGTGGTGTATCTGCTGGAAAGCGGATGGCGGGCGGAACAAATTTTTCTTGCGCTGGCAGGCTATGTGATTTTTCTGCAAGGGCTGCAGACAGCAAGGAGTTATCTGGAGAACAGATGCTGGGACAGAAGATTTCTTTTTCGGATCAAAATGGGTCCCCAGCTTTTTGAAGCCGGTATGGATGCGGATTATCAGGATTTTGAGAGCAGGGAGGGTCAGAAAAAGCTTTTGGCGGCCAAAAGGAATATATATTCCGGAAATGCCAGAGGGATCGAAGCATTTTTAAAAGCATTCCAGAATTTTTGGGTTCATTTTCTGGGGCTGCTTTTGTATTCTGTAATCATCGGCAGACAAAATGCAGGGATTTTGCTTCTGCTGGTGGGGCTTACCGGTGTATCGGCGGCTGTGCGTATTGTTTCCAGAAGGAAGGCGATACCCTGGGACGAGGAATACGAGAAGACGTGGGACGAATGCAAATATCTGGGCCGGGAGGTGCTGGCAGGAGCAAATGGTAAGGATATTCGTTTATATCATATGTGGAAATGGTTTTCCGAAGAATTTGAAAAGCTTCAGACCCGGCTGATCGGCTGGGGCGGCAGATGGTGGTGGTGCTGTAACGGCAGAGTGGAGATTGTGGAAAAAAGCATTGCGCTGGTGCGGGATCTGTTGATATACGGCTATCTGATCTGGCAGATGCTTCAGGGAAGCATGGAGCTTAGCCTGTTTTTGGTGGATATCGGAATCACAGCCGGATTTGGGGAATGGATGCTTCCCATGCTGGACGCGGTGACGGAGATTCTGGAAAACAGCAGATATATGGACGGCTATCGGGACTTTCTTGAATTTGCCGGAAAGAGCCATGGGGGAAGGAAGCCGGTGGAAAATCCGGGAGTCAGCCACGAGATCCGGCTGGAGCATGTTTCCTTCCGCTATGAAGGCAGTGAGGAGGACGTCATCCACGATTTGTCACTGACCATTGCAGCCGGGGAGAAAATTGCGCTGGTGGGCATGAACGGAGCGGGAAAATCTACGCTGGTGAAGCTGATCTGCGGGCTGTACCGTCCTTGTGAGGGCAGAATTCTTCTGGATGGCAGAGACATTGCCGAATTGTCTTTGGAGGAATACCGCAGAGAGTTTTCCGTAGTATTCCAGGATGTATTTGCTTTCTCCTTCTCCCTGTCGGACAATGTGTCCTGCCGGGGAGCGCAGTTCACAGATAAAGAGCGGCTTACCCAAAGCCTGAAAAAGGCTCAGCTGTGGGAAAGAGTACAGTCCATGGAAAAGAAAGAAGGAACCTATTTAAACAAGGACATTGATGCCGCAGGTGTGAGCCTGTCCGGCGGAGAATTACAAAAGCTGATGCTGGCCAGGGCACTGTACAAGGACGGCCCGGTGGTGATCCTGGACGAACCTACCGCTGCGCTGGATCCTCTTGCGGAGAGCAGTCTGTATGAAAAATATCATGAGATGACTGGCGGGAAAACCAGTATTTTTATCTCCCACCGTCTCAGCTCCACCCGGTTCTGCAGCCGCATTCTGTATCTGGAGGGCGGACGGATCCTGGAGGAGGGAAGCCATGAAGAGCTTTTGGCCCGGCAGGGAGCCTATGCCGCCATGTATCATACCCAGGCCCAGTATTATAACTGAGGATTTGGACCGGGCAGGCATATGGAAGTATTGATAAAGGAGTATAAAGATGGAAAACGGGATAACAAAGAAAGTAATTGACAAGGCAAGGGAGTTTATGGGAATTCACAGAACAGGAGTGAGGCTGTTGAAGATTGCGGCCAAAATCGATTCTTCGGCAATGCCTCTCGGTATGATCCAGGCGGTTTTTCAGGCTGTGAATACTTATCTGGGGCTGTTCCTTATGGCTCGTCTCATTGACAGTCTGCTTGCAGGGGATTTTTCCCGGGCGTTTTTCTTCGGAGGAATGACGGCTTTTACGGCCTGGCTGTTTGGTATGGCGGGAACAGTGTTTTCCGGACTTCAAAAGCGGTCTGCGGACAGGTTTCTAACCGGATTTTATATCATGCTTCGAAAAAAAGCGTTGTCTCTGGACTATGAGACCATGGAACAGCCCGGCACGGCGGATATGATTCTTCGTTCCGAACGGACGGCCATGATGTACGGCGGACTGGAGAATATTATAAGAGTATATCAAGGTATGCTGGAAAACTTTTTAATCAGCGCAACGGCGGTGGGAATGACGGTGGCGCTGTGCTTTTCCCGGGGGAGGGCACAAGAGGGTATGCTGGCCTTTGCGGCGCAGCCGGCGGTTTCGGCACTGTTTATGGCGCTGATTTCTATTGCGGCGATCTGGGTGGACGCAAGGGGAAATAAAAGGCTGGAAGATAAAAAACAGGGATTCATGAGGGAACATACTGACGTTGAGGGAAAGATCGGCTATCTGACCAGACAGATGCTGGAGGATTATCAGGCGGGAAAGGTGATCCGTCTGTATGACATGAAAGAGATGCTGCTGGATAATTTCAAGAAAAGCAATGATGAATCGTTGGCTTTTTTCAGAAGAATTAATGCGGCAGATGACCACAGAGAGCTGTTCCGGGGCAGTGTGAACAGCATATACATGGTATGTATTTATCTGCTTGTGGCGGTGAAGGCGCTGGCAGGAGCCATTACTGTAGGGGCTTTTACACAATATGCAGGTGCGCTGGCAAAGCTGGTAAAGGGTGTTCAGAACTTTTCCTGGATGAATTCCAGGCTGAAGCTGTGCGGCATATACATGGAAGATTTTCTAAAGCTTATGGATATGGAAAGCCGTCATGCCACGGGCAGTATTCCTGTGGAAAAGCGGTTGGATGGGGAGTATGAGATAGCCTTTGAGGACGTGAGTTTTCATTATCCGGGCAGTGAGGAAATGGTTTTAAAGCACGTAAGCTGCAGGCTCAATATGAAAGATAAGCTGGCACTGGTGGGAAAAAACGGGGCGGGCAAGACCACCTTTATCAAGCTTTTGTGCCGGCTGTACGAGCCTGTGGAGGGAGTTATCACCCTGAACGGCATAGATATCCGCAAATACCGGGAGGAGGAATACAGGGAGCTGTTCAGCGTAGTATTTCAGGACTTCAAGCTGTTTGCATTTCCGGTGTGGTGCAACCTGACAACAGGCTGTGAGCGGCAGGATGAACGGATCTGGGACTGCCTGGAACGGGTGGGGGCGGACAGCCTGGTAAAGGACATGCCGGAGGGGCTGGACACCGTTTTATACAAAGATAAAGAGGGCGGTGTGGACATCAGCGGAGGCGAAGCCCAGAAGCTGGCTCTGGCCCGGGCTCTGTACAAGGATGCGCCCTTTATGGTGCTGGATGAGCCCACCGCCGCCCTGGATCCTGTGAGTGAGGCCCAGATCTACCAGGGCTTTCACCAGATGGTGAAGGATAAGACCAGCATTTATATTTCTCACCGGATGAGCAGCTGCCGGTTCTGCGATGATATCGTGGTATTTGACCAGGGCGGGATTGCAGAGAGAGGCAGCCATGAGGAGCTTCTGGGCCGGCAGGGGCTGTATGCGGAAATGTGGAATGCCCAGGCCAAGTATTATGCGGAAGAATTATAATAAACCAGGCCGCCTTGAATTGTTCTTGACAATTCGGGGCGGCTTATGATATAGTGCAAGTGTATTAAGAGACTTAATACACTATGGATGAGAACAGGGAGGAGGGAGAATCCGTGATTCTGCTGGATTACAGGGATAAGAGGCCTATTTATGAACAGATCGTGGAGAAGCTGGAGCGGCTGATCGTGGGCGGCGCTCTGGAGGCGGATTCCAAAATGCCCAGCGTCAGGAGCCTGGGCATGGAGCTTGCGGTGAATCCCAATACCATACAGCGGGCATACAATCAGCTGGAGCAGGACGGCTATCTTTATACCGTGTCCGGAAGGGGAAGCTTTGTGGCCCCGGAGGGCGAATGGCGGGAGGGAAAGAAGGCTCAGGTTCTGACGCAGTGGATCAGGATCACCCAAAGCGCCAGGGAGGCGGGGGTGAGCGCCGAACGGCTGACAGAGGAGCTTCATCGCATTTATAAGGAGGGAGAGAATGATCGAGGCAAAGGATATCAGTAAAAGCTTTGAGAAGATCAAGGCCATAGACAATATCAGCATCAGCATTGAGGATAGGCATGTATTTGGACTGATCGGAACCAACGGTGCGGGAAAGTCTACCTTAATGCGCATGCTGAGCGGGGTGCTGAAGGCCGACAGGGGAAGCGTTCTGATAGACGGAGAACCGGTCTACGACAACCCTTCGGCAAAGAGGCAGCTGTTTTATATTTCGGATGATCAGTTTTTTTTTAAAAGCGGCACGCCGAAAGACATGCTGCGGCTGTATCAGGCCTGTTACCCGGGGTTTCAGGCGGAAAAATGGCATGAGATGTTAAAAAAATTTGGCCTGGATGAAAAACGGAAGGTCAATACCTTTTCCAAGGGAATGAAGAAGCAGCTCTCCGTGATCTGCGGAATCTGCGCCAACACAAAATATCTGCTGTGCGACGAAACCTTTGACGGACTGGATCCGGTGATGCGCCAGGCCGTGAAGGCAATCTTTGTAAAGGAGATGGATGAGCGGGAGCTGACGCCGGTGATCGCCTCTCACAATCTCCGGGAGCTGGAGGATATCTGTGAATATGTGGGGCTGCTGCATCAGGGAGGGATTCTTCTGGAGAAGGATATCGACGATATGAAGCTGAATATCCATAAGCTACAGTGTGTTATCAAGGAAACGGATATGCTGGAGAGGCTGAAGGCAGGGCTGGACGTAGTGACCCTTGAGAATCGGGGTTCTCTGTACACCGTCACAGTCCGGGGGGCCAGGGAAGATATTCAGAGCTTTATGGACCGGCTGGCTCCGGTGTTTTATGAGCTGCTTCCCTTATCCCTGGAGGAGATCTTTATCAGTGAAACGGAGGTGAAGGGGTATGACATCAAGAAGATGCTTCTTTAAATTCATGAAAGAGGATCTGCGTCATAAGGTATGGATGATTGTGCTGTCCTTTTTGGGAAGTCTGCTGACCGGCCCTGTGCTTTATCTGATCCTTCGTGGAAATTTTATGGACGAAAGAGTGCTGAGACAGGAAGGTTCCTGGTTCGCCTTCCGGAGTGCAGCAGAGAGAATCTTTGTGTTCTTTGGGCCGGGGCTCTGTATCGGAGGAGGACTGGTGGCGCTGATCGGAGCCGTTATTGTAGGGCTGTTTGGCTTCCGTTATTTATTCCATAAAAATATGGCGGACATCTATCACAGCATTCCCATGAAGCGGAGAGCCCTGTTTCTGGCGGGGTATCTGAACGGGTTTTTGATCTGGTTCGTGCCCTTTGTGATCTGTTTTCTGATCACGCTGAGTTTAGGAGTATTTGACCTGGCCAGACTGAAAAAGCTCTGTCTGACCCTGCCGCCCCAGGCGGGGGTATCGAACCAGATCGTGGAGGCTTTGTCGGGAAGCAGGTTGATTGCCGAGACGCTGCTGACTGTGGGAGTATTGTGTATCTGTTTTTTGCTGGTTTATCACCTGGTATTGGCGGCGGTGATGCTTTGTGGAAATATGCTGAATACGCTTGCAGTCACCGGACTGCTGGGGTGCGGAGTCATTATGCTGTATGTGCTGGTTTTATTGCTGTTTGAAAGCAGCATGGATACCTTTATTACGGACGCGGTCACAATCCACAGGCAGTTGATTTACGGATCGCCTTTGGTTTCGGCAGCCTGGCTGCTGATACGGCAGCTTGCCAGGGTAGAGGATGCTTCCTGCTTTATCGATGCGGTAAAGGTGGAGCCGAATTTTGTCCGGGCTGTGGCGTTGAATCTGGCATTAGCGCTGGCGTTGGGAGCCGCCGCGGTGTTTTTGTATGACAGGCGTCCCTCCGAACTGGCGGAGCAGGGAGTGAGAAACAGGCCTGTGAGATTTTTGCTCCAGCTTTTGGCCGGTATAATGGCCGGTATCGGCGGCTGGATGCTGTTTTACTTCGTTGTGGACGACCTGGGCGGAGCGGCGCAGGGCTGGGCAACCTTTGGGGCGGTCCTGGCCTGCGTGGTGGTGTTCGGCGCTCTGGATGTGATTTTTCGGATGGATTTTAAGGCGTTTGTTTCTCACAAAGCGTTTATGGGAGGCACCGTGGCGGCAACGCTGCTGCTGTGCTTTGCCCTCCACGGGGACTGGCTGGGCTATGACACCTATCTTCCGGAGGCGGATCAGGTCGCCCAGATCGCCGTGCTTGACAGGAATTGTAAAGGATCGTATTACTCTTACTCTTCTCTGGGGATTCTGGAGGAAGAGAATCCTATGAATCGGATGCAGCTGACAGACAGGGAGACGGCATATGCATTTCTGAAGGAAGCCGTGGCTTTTGAAAAAGCCAGGGAATCCTCCGACAGAGAGGATGTTTCGGGCTGGGGATCTCTTCAGGATACCTTTCTGACGAAGGTCACATTGACGGACGGCAGAACCTATTACCGTCGTTACAGTGTCACCGATAAGAACTGCGCCGCCGCGTATGCGCTTGTGACTGACCGGGAATATGTGCAGGCGGTGTATGGCATTTCAGAACAGGAAATTCTGCCGGAGGAGGGATTTTCCGTGGTAAGAAACGGCCAAACCTGGTTCTTTGCAGGGGATGGCGGGGACAAGGAACTGCTTCACAGGATCTGTGAGGCATACGAGAAGGACATCAGAGAAAATCCCGCCGCCTTTATCGACCAGGGCGGCAGGCTGCTCTGTCAGGTGGCGATGATGGCAATGTATCCCCGGGATCCTCAGGCCAGAATCAGCTTTAATCTGGATGTTTATGAGGAAATGGAAAATGTGACGGCCGTTCTGCAGGACAGCAAAGCATGGGAAGCGGTCAGAATCATGGAGGCAGAGGAAATACAGCAGATTCATTTAGGATTAAATCGCACCTATGGACAGCTGGAAGAAGGGACTGACCTGGAGGATTTGGCCAGAGAGCTGTATGAGGTATATCCGGAGCCGGAAGCGGATTTGGAAGAGGGCGGCGCTTCCGGTATTGATAGGGCCGGCACCCATACCATGTCTGCTCAGTCCGGGGAAAGCAAACGCGTGGCGGAAAGAGAAAATCAGCCGGTGGAGGTGGTGGTGACGGACCCTGCACAGATAGAGGAGCTGTTGGGATTGTTATCCTATGCCCGGCCCATGGAAAACGGAATTTTTAAACCCTGGATGCTGGATGCGGTAACGGCTGTGGACAAAGAGGGCAATGAAACCACTCTATTTATAGAAGAGGGGGCTTTGCCGGAAAAATATATTCTGCGGTTTGCCGGGCTTCTGACCGGGGAGGACGGGGAGCCTGGCTCCGGGAAGGCTGTGGATTGATGAGAATGCAGGCGAAAGGAGGCTGCTTGATATGAGGGAAGATTTTTTTGAGGGAAATATATTGACATATGGTGCAGGCGGCACATCCGAGGCTATGGAGTGCATGCTGAAGGGAAGCGGCTATGGCGTTGTAAAGACCGAGGACAGGAGGGAACTGCTTGCCGCCTCTCAAAGGGAGGACATTCTGTTGTTTCTGGTGTATTTCGGAGAAAAGCCCCGGGAGGGAACGGCGGCGCTGGAGTGTCTTACGCAGCTTCGCAGAGAATCCAGAAAGCCTGTGATCGCACAGCTGGGCGGGGGAAATCAGACGCTGGGTATTCGTGCCCTGAACGCAGGGGCGGACGATGTGCTGGATCAAAGGTGCTCTCTGCTGGAGAGCGTGGCCCGGGTGCAGGCGCAGCTTCGCGGCTACAGGCGGCTGACCAGGAGACAGGAGGAAAAGCGTTATATGAAGCTGGATGGGCTGGAGCTGGACGATATGGCCCGGCAGGTGAGTGTTAAAGGAAGCCGGGTGGATTTGACGCCCACGGAATATAATATTCTGCGTCTGCTTTTGGAGAGGCCCGGAAGAGTACTGTCCAACAGCCAGATCTATGAACGGATCTGGAAGGAATCGCCCATCGGCTCAGACAATACCGTAGCGGTGCATATCCGGCATATTCGGGAGAAGATAGAGGAAAATCCCCAGGAGCCCAGATATCTGCAGGTGGTCTGGGGGCAGGGCTATAAGGTGTGCTGTTAGTTAAAAAGGATCAAAACCCTTTTGGGCATCAGTCGGATCAGACACTGCCGGTTGTGCTTTGTCTCAACGGTTTGTTGATTTACAGAGGTCTTGTCTCCAGGTAATATATAGACAGCTTCCCGGAGGCGTCTTCCCAGGGGATTGTTCCAAGCCAGGTACGGGAGATGCCTGGGCGTCGGGAGTACTTTGCCAAAGAGGAGCCGCCGGGGAGAATGCAAAAAAGGGAGGTATGACTTCAAATGGGAGAGGGGAGGCGGACTGCCGGAGGTGGCTTTAGTGGGAGGAAGCTGCCGGGCGGAAGCTGCAGGAGGAGCTGGAGGATATGCAGTAAGGATTTAATGCTTGCCGTATACATCAGCTTGTGAAAAAAAATATATTATGCTAAAATAGGGGAGGCCATTTACAGGTACACCCCTTTTTTGTGCAGGTTTATGAGGAGAAAATACCGCAGCTTGAAATTTCGAAAGAGGCGGTAGAGACGTTGGAGTGAGGTGGTGCAAGGGAGTGGTGTGAAGCAGGGGGGTATACAATGCCCGAAAAGGTTTTGAGGTGATGAGATGGAATTAAAATGTTTTGCGCGTCCGCCGAAATTCAGAAATCGTTTAATTATGATGCTTCTGGGAGTTTTGGTACAGGGCTTCGGGCTGTCGGTGCTGATCAGGCTGAACCTGGGAACGGATCCCTGTACCAGCCTGACCCAGGGAGTGATCAACCATATACCCATAAGCTTCGGGACAGCACAGCTTTTGTGTCAGCTGGTGCTGTTTCTGTTTGTGATCCGGTTTGACCTGGGTATGATCGGCTTCGGTACAGTGGGAAATATGGTGTTTATGGGGTACATTGCGGACTTTTTCGGCTGGATATGGACCTGTCTTCTTCCTCCGGGATTTTTTGAGAGCCGGTTTGTGCGGCTGGGACTTTTGGTTCCCGCCCTTATAGTGTTCATTTTTGGCGCGGCGGCGTATATGGCCGCAGGTCTGGGTACATCTCCCTATGATGCGGTTCCCTTTATCATAGCCAGGCGGATAAAGGAGCCCCGGGAGCGTAGCGTTCGTTTTCGCAGAACCGCTGTTTTTTTCTCCAGGCATGGATCCAGGCTGTCCTTTCGGGGAGTCAGGATGATCTGGGATGTCTGCATTATGGCAGCGGGGGCGCTTCTGGGGGGCGACGTGGGAGCGGTAACCGTTGCAGCGGCCTTTTTTCTGGGGCCTGTGATTACATGGGTGGGGAAAAAGATGGAGCGGTTTATACGATAATGAGAGAAGTGCGATAGCCGGGGGAAAGAATGGAAGGGATATTATCAAATAAGGAAGCTTTTTCAAGGGCGGAGCGGCTGCTGGGGAGTAACGGAATGGAGCGGCTTGGGAAGGCCCGGGTGGCGGTGTTTGGTGTGGGCGGCGTAGGAGGGTACGTGGTGGAGGCTCTGGCCCGAAGCGGCGTTGGGACGCTGGACCTGATCGACAACGACAAGGTCTGCCTCTCCAATTTAAACCGTCAGATCATTGCCCTGCACAGCAGTCTGGGGCGGTACAAGGTTGATGCGGCCAGAGAAAGGATCCTGGATATCAACCCGGAATGCCGGGTAAATGTGCACAGAATATTTTATCTGCCGCAGACAGCAGAGGAATTTGATTTCAGAGAATATGATTATGTGGTGGACGCTATCGACACGGTGACGGGAAAGCTGATGCTGGTTTCGCAGGCCCGGCAGGCGGGAACGCCCATTATCAGCTCCATGGGAGCAGGCAATAAGCTGAATCCTGCCGCTTTCAGGGTGGCGGATATCTATGAAACCAGTGTCTGCCCTCTGGCCAGAGTCATGCGCAGGGAATTGAAAAAGAGAGGAATTCCCGGTCTGAAGGTGGTATATTCCACGGAGCCGCCTGTTGCCTTTGCGGGAAACGGGCAGGATCAGGAAGAGGGCAGTCCGGGAAGCGTGGCTTTTGTCCCTTCCGTGGCAGGACTGATTATAGCCGGAGAGGTGATAAAGGATCTGGCGGGAAAAGGAGAAGACGATGTATCAGATCATTGACGGAAAGAGAATTTCACAGGAAATCAAGGATGAGCTGAAGGAGAGGATGGAGGCTCTGAAGGCCCGGGGAGAAAGCCGGTGCCTGGCGGTGATCCAGGTGGGCAGCGACCCGGCTTCCAGCGTATATGTGGGAAACAAGAAAAAGGCCTGCGCTTATGTGGGAGTGGATTCCCTGTCCTATGAATTGCCGGAGAATACGGCCCAGGAGGAGCTGCTATCGCTGATCGGGGATCTGAACGGCAACAGCCGTGTGAGCGGTATTCTGGTGCAGCTTCCCCTGCCGCATCATATCGATGAGGAAAAGATTTTGCTGGCCATTGATCCCCGAAAGGATGTGGACGGGTTTCATCCGGTCAACGTAGGAAACCTGAGCATCGGCAGACCGGGCTTTGTGTCCTGTACCCCGGCGGGAGTCATCCAGCTTTTAAAGCGTTCGGGTATTGAAATTGCGGGGAAAGAATGTGTGGTGCTTGGCAGAAGCAACATTGTGGGAAAACCCATGGCCATGCTGCTTTTGCAGGAGAATGGTACTGTCACGGTCTGTCATTCCCGCACCAAAAATCTGAAGGAGATTGCGAAGAGAGCGGATATCCTGGTAGCCGCCGTGGGCAGGCCCCGGTTTGTAAATCATGATTTTGTGAAGGAGGGGGCCGTGGTTATTGATGTGGGGATTCACAGAAATGAGGATAACCGGCTTTGCGGTGATGTGGATTTTGACAGTGTGGCACCCCTCACAAGCGCTATTACGCCTGTGCCCGGTGGCGTGGGCCCCATGACTATCGCCATGCTGATGAGTAACTGTGTGCTGGGGATACAGGAAGCATAGAGCCGCAATGCAGCGGCACCACGAATAGTGCCTGTTCGGAAATACGTTTAAGAATTCGAATATAAAATACTTGCAATCCTGCAATTCTATGGTACAATGAGTGGGACAATTGAATAATGAGAGGATTATCATAAATCGAAGAGGAGAAGAGCATAATGAAAACAGGTTTTCATTGGAAAAAGAAACTTTGCAGTTTCCTTTTTACGGCACTTCTGGCAACGGCTGTACTGGGTGGATGCGCAGACGGCACAGGAGAGTCTTCGGGGGATGATTCCTCTAAGGAGTCCATGACAGAATCCGGGGCTTCTGTTTCAGAAGAAGTGCAGAACGGATCGGATCACGGTAACTCCGTTGTTGTAGGCATACAACAGGATATTGACAGTCTTGACCCTCATAAAGCAACGGCGGCAGGAACTAAGGAAATTTTATTCAACATTTTCGAAGGCTTGGTAAAGCCCGATGAAAACGGCAACTTGATTTGTGCGGTAGCCAGTGATTACACGATCTCCGAGGATGGATTGGTTTATACCTTTATTTTGAGAGATAACGTGAAGTTCCATAATGGCAATGTTGTGACGGCTGAGGATGTAAAATACTCTCTGGAGAGAGTGTCGGGACTGTTGGACGGTACACCTCTGATGTCCACTATGAGCACGATTCAGGCCGTAGATATTATTGATGAAAAAACGGTTCAGGTAACGGTGGGCAGTGCGAACACAGAGCTGATTTACAGCTTTGTGGCAGCTATCATTCCTGCGGGCAGCGGGGAGGAGGCAGCGGCAGAGCCTGTGGGTACGGGACCGTTTTCTTATGTGTCCTATACGCCGCAGGAAGGGATTGTTGTAGAAAAGAATCCGGAATACTGGCAGGAGGGGCTTCCTTACCTGGATCAGGTTACGTTTAAGATTGTCAACAGTCCGGATACGGCTCTGCTGGAGCTGCAGGGAGGATCCATAGACATCTATGCTTATCTGACAGACTCCCAGGCTCAGGCGCTGCAGGATACCTTCCAGGTAATTGCATCACCTTCTAACGTGGTGCAGGCGCTGTTTTTAAACAATGCCGTGGAGCCCCTGAATGATGTAAGGGTGAGACAGGCAATTCTCTATGCCCTGGATAAGGATGCCGTCAATGATTTTGTGGGCGGCGGCAACGGAGCGCTGATCAGCTCAGCCATGCTTCCTACCCTGCAGGATTATTATGTGGACCTGAATGATGTATACGGTACCGGCGCCAATGTGGAAAAGGCAAAGGAACTATTGACGGATGCAGGTTTTCCTGATGGTTTTGATCTGGAAATAGCCATTCCGTCTAACTATGAGTTCCATATGCAGACCGGCGAAGTGGTGGTAGAGCATTTGAAGGCAGTGGGAATCAATGCGACGATTCAGGCTGTGGAGTGGAATACTTGGCTGGATGAGATCTATAACGGCAGACAATATCAGGCAACCATCAGCGGTATTACCTGTGATATGACACCGGGTTACCTGCTGAACCGTTTCCAGACGGACTCCAAAAAGAATTTTATAAATTTCCAGAGCGAAGAGTATGATGAAATTTATCAGAAAGCTCAGGAAACCCTGGATTTGAAAGAAAAGGCAGAATATTATGCCCAACTGCAGCAAATTTTGGTGGATCAGGCAGGAACGGCTTTTCTGCAGGTGCCTGCAAACACTACTGCCATCAGTAAAAAGCTGGAGGGCTATCGATTCTATCCCATTTATGTGCAGGATATGAGCACAGTACGGTTTGTGGAAGATTAATACATCAGGAATTCCAGAGCCTGCGGACAGATAGCTTGTGAAGTACTTGAAGGTATGAAAGGAGGACGGCAATGAAATATATCGGTAAAAAATTAATCACTCTCATTATGACATTGTTTCTTGTTTCTGTTGCCGCCTTCCTTGCCTTTCAGATAATTCCGGGAGATGTGGTCACGTCCATTTTGGGAACGGAGGCTACTCCCGAGAGAGAAGAACAGCTTCGTCAGGAGCTGGGACTGGACAAACCGCCTGTGGTGCGTTATTTTGCCTGGGCGGCAGATGTATTACGAGGGGATCTGGGGGTCAGCTACCGGTATTCCAAGAATATGAATGAGATGATGCCTGTTACAGAGCTGATTGGAGACAAGCTGCCGGTAACGCTGTGGCTGGCAGCTGTATCAATGCTGCTGATTATTGGGGTATCTATTCCCCTTGGTGTGCTGTGGGCCAGGAGCAGCAATCACTTTCTGGATGGACTGCTTGGGGTAATTACCCAGGCTTCTATGGCGGTTCCTTCCTTTTTCCTGGGGATTTTGGTGACTTATTTGTTTGGAATTTTGCTGAAGCTGTTTGCCCCGGGGGGATATATCAGTTATCAGGAAAACTTTTCGGGATTTCTGGGATACTTGTTTTTTCCGGCAATTTCAATCGCTCTTCCGAAAATCGCCATGACGGCCCGATTTTTGCGGAATTCCATGCTGACGGAGCTGAGAGCGGATTATGTGAGGACAGCCTACAGTAAGGGTGCCACAAAACGGCGTGTCATGTACAAGCATGTGCTGCGCAATGCCATGATGCCTGTAGTTACCTTTTTGGGAATGATTATTGCTGAGATTGTGGCCGGAAGTATTGTTATTGAACAAGTCTTCAGCCTGCCCGGCATTGGGCGGCTTCTGATCAGCTCCATCTCCACCAGGGATTTCCCGGTGGTGGAAATATTGATCCTGTATATTACCTTTGTAGTGATTTTTGTGTATTTTTTGGTAGACATTCTGTATCGAGTGATCGATCCCAGGATCAGTGAAGCGTGAAAGACGGAAAGAATTCCCAGGTTCAACGGAAAGGCTTCTTTGAATTGGTTTTCGGTACGGAAGATGGCTGTTCGGAAATGAGAAAGGGGTGATCTCATGAGAATGGAAGAGAAGCATTCCCCGGAAAAGGATATCGAATGGAAAAAAGGCACTTCATGGAAGAAGGGAACTCTATGGAAGAGGCGCATTTCATGGAATAAATATCTGGCGGCGGGGGTGATTATGACAGGGATTGCCCTGACGATCGGAATTCTGGGCCTTTTTTGGACACCCTACAGCACAACGGCCATGTCGGCTGCTGAAAAGTTTGCGCCGCCCTCTATCCGCCATCTTTTCGGTACGGATAATTTCGGCAGAGATATTTTTTCGCGGGTTATGCAGGGTATGGGAACCACCATTGGAATCAGTACGCTGGTGGTTCTCTTTTCCGGTACGGCGGGAATTCTTTTGGGAGCGATAACAGGATATTTCGGCGGGCTGTTGGATGAAGCGGTTATGCGCGTTACGGATGCAGTCAACGGATTTCCCAGTATTTTGCTGGCGCTGGTAATTATCAGCATTTTGGGTAACGGAAAGCATAACGTGATTATTTCTCTGGGCATTGTATTCATTCCCAGCTTTGTGAGGATTGTCCGCAGTGAGTTTATCCGCCTGCGGGATGCGGACTATATCCGAAGAGCAAGATTAATGGGGGTGGGGAGACTGCGCATTCTGTTTGTGCATATTCTGCCGAACATTTTTTCCGTGTTCTGGGTATCGGTGATGATCGGCTTTAATAATGCCATATTGGCAGAATCCGGTATGAGCTATTTGGGGATCGGGGTACAGCCGCCGGATGCCAGTCTGGGTAAGATGCTTTCGGATGCGCAGGGGTATCTGCAGTCAGCCCCCTGGTATGCGCTTGCGCCGGGGCTGGCTATCGTCTGGATCGTGCTGGGCTTTTCTCTGTTCAGCGAGGGAGTCAGGAGGTACGGCGAATGATCAGAATCGAAAATCTTTCTGTGGCCTTTGACAAGACGGAAGTGGTGAAGAATGTAAACCTTGATCTGGTGGACGGAGAGGTTCTGGGTGTGGTAGGTGAGTCCGGTTCCGGAAAATCCGTGACGGCATTGACCCTGATGGGATTGGTGAGCGAGTCGGCACAGATTACTTCCGGAAGGATATTGTTTGACGATGTGGTATTGCAGGAGGCGGGAAAGCCCCGAGACCAGGTTCTGTACCGAAGGTATCAGGGAGCGCAGATGTCCATGATATTTCAGGAGCCTATGACCAGCCTGAATCCTACCCAGAGAGTGGGGCATCAGGTGGAAGAGATGCTTTGGCTTCATGCAGAGCACAGGCCTCAGGGCCCCTGGAAACAGGCCTCGGATGCTCTGCGGCTGTCCGGACGCAGAACCGGACAAAAGGAAGAGTTTCGGACGCGGGTGCTGGAGGCGTTTCATGCGGTAGGGCTTCGGGATGAGGAGCGGGTATATACGAGCTATCCTCATCAGCTGTCCGGGGGAATGCGCCAACGAGTGATGATTGCCATGGCCTTGATCCTTCATCCCAGACTGCTGGTGGCGGATGAACCCACTACGGCGCTGGATGTGACGGTGCAGAACCAGATTATTGCACTGCTGCGCAAGATCAATTCCAAGCAGAACAATGCCATGCTGTTTATTACTCACGATCTGAATCTTGCCAGAAGGCTGTGCGGCCGGATTGCCGTGATGAAGGATGGACGGGTGGTGGAGCTGGGAGAGACGGAGGAAATTTTCCGGCATCCTCGCCAGGAATATACAAAGAGGTTGATAGAGGCAGTGCCGTCACGGATGAAGAAAAAGACATGGTCGGCGGACGCAGTTTTGGGAAAAGCAGCCTCAGCGGAAGCCGCCCTGAACAATTCTGCCCCTGTGGTCAGGGTTCATGATTTGTCAGTATTTTATCAGGACGGATCCAACAGTCTGTTTGGCCAAAAGAAAAAGCAGTGTGTGGTGGCGGACGCCAGCTTTGAGATATATCCGGGAGAGAGTCTGGGATTGGTGGGAGAGAGCGGCTGCGGAAAAACTTCCCTGTCCAAAGCCATACTGGGTATGAACCGGAGCATCCGCGGAGAGATCGTCAGCAATACGACTCGACCCCAGATGGTATTTCAGGATCCCTACAGCAGCTTAAATCCCGCAAAAACCATAGGCTGGCTGCTCCAGGAGCCTCTTCGGGCGGCGGGGGCTTTGGACCGGTCAAAAGTAATGACAAAGGCGGACATGGAGGCGGCGGCCTATGATATGCTTCACCGGGTGGGGATGGAAGATAAGTATTTTCACAGAAAACCTTCTCAGCTTTCCGGAGGTCAGCGCCAGCGGGTCAGTATCGGACAGGCACTTATCACTCATCCGGGCCTGGTGGTGGCCGACGAGCCGGTATCTGCTCTGGATGTGACCATACAGGCTCAGATTATGGAGCTGATGAGGAGGCTTCAGCAGGAAATGAAGCTGGCATATTTATTTATTTCACATGATATCAATGTGGTCTATCAGATGTGTGACCGGATTATGGTCATGAAGGAGGGGCGGATCATTGAGGTGGGGGAAACGGAACGGCTGTTCCGGGCGCCAAAAGAGGAGTACACCCGGGAACTGCTGAGCAGTTCGTAAATGCCGGAAGATATTTTCCGGATGGTTCTCAGGCGAAAATCAGTGTTTCCAGGGTGTGATGCTGCAGGCAGTTTCGGAGTCTGACGGTCATATCCCGAATACCTAAGCCCAAATATTCCTGCAGGGGCAGATTTCCGTGACAGAGGTGACCGGCGAAACGATTTATCAGTCTTGCCATGTGATTTTCCAGTTCATCTCCGGCGGCTTTTTGCAGAATGTCTTCCAAAGCATCATATTCCCTTTGGACAAAACCGATGTGGTCAAAGGGCTTGGCCAAAAGAATGTGGCCGATCACGTTGGGCAGCACAATGCTTAGCAGATTTTCCGGCGGCAGGCTGGCGCCTGCGCAGGCGGCCTGCAGGACTTCCGAAACATAAAAGTGATCCAGCCCATGTAGAAACTCCTGTTCCAGACAGATGCATCGGAGACAGGTAAGAATGGCATCGATACCGTTCAGCGAAAGGATATCCTTTAGGAGCGGATAATCCAGGGTCAGCAGCGTCTCCTGAGGTGCGTACAGTGGATCATAGCTTTGCAGAAATTGTGGAATTCCTGTGGTGATGATATCCCGCAGATATGGAGAGCCATAGTCCTGAAAATCCGGGATCATTTGATTGTATAGCCGGCGCAGTTCCGCAGCCTTATCAAGAATTATGCGTCTGCCCGCCTCGCAGGCTTCATCAGCGGAGGGATTAATGGCCGACAGCATTCGGTCACCGGCAGATCTTTCATATGTCTGAATGCAATACATTACTGCTTCCATCAGTGACTGTGCCCTCTCATAGGAAATGGAAGAGTGTTCAAAGCCGGTGTATTTTTCTGCCAGTTCTGTCACGAGAGGAATCAGTTCTTCCGGTCTGTAAGATATATCATATTCCATAGTGTCTCCCTTTAATCACTTGAGATTTTGCGGCGTTAGGGCATCATTATTATATCAGGCCGCCTAGAGCGTGTTTGAAAATTAAAAAGTATACAAAACATTTGTTCATAGCCTCTTT
>CAJTVB010000047.1 GCA_910579755.1 uncultured Acetatifactor sp.
GATTCTGGAGAGAAATCCAGCGATGCCGGCAACAGCAGCAGCTCGGACAACAACTCCACCAGCCAGGAGAGCAGCTCTGAGACTCAGGAGCCTGCAGGTGAAAATACTTACACCTTAAACCTGTCGGAATCTACATTCCCTACCAACTGGAATCCCTTCACCTATGAGACCAATACGGCGCTGAGCGATATCCTGCAATTTTGTGTTACCAACATGTATACGTTTGATTACAACGACACCATGGATGGATATGTGCAGGTTCCTTTGGCGGCAGTGGGAGAGCCTGAGGATATTACCGCAGAATATGTGGGCAAGTACGGCGTGGAGGAAGGCGATACCGCCAAGGTATGGAAGATCACCTTGCGTGACGACCTTAAGTGGGAAGACGGAACCCCCATCACAGCTCATGATTATGTGAGAAGCGCTGAGCTTCTTTTGAATCCCGCGGCCCATAACTCCCGTGCAGACGATTATTTCTACGGCGGAAGCTTCAAGCTTGTGAACGCTAAGAATTATCTGTATGCAGGTACCACTGCTTATGTAGAAAAAATGACCCAGGGCGCCAACAGATATTTTGCGCTGGAAGATCTCACTGCCGATGAAAACGGTGTGCTGACCGTTGACGGTAATCAGATCGCTTTCTTCCTGGAAGACGGCGCTGACTGGGGCAATGGCGGAATTAAGAATTACTATGATGAGGTGGGTGCTGAGACCTTTACCATAGACGGTGTGGACGTATATGCCGAGTATATTGCGCCTGCCGCAGATGCGGACGGAATGGTGCTTGTGACTGAAGAAGTGCGTAAAGCCCTGTCCAACATGATTGCTATTCTCCACGATGCGGCCAACGAGGAAGCATATGCAGAGAGCGCCGGCGATTATGCATATCAGGAGTGGGAAGAATTCTGCTATATCGGCCAGAATTATCCTGCCATGGATTTCTCTGAAGTAGGTATCTTTGCTCTTTCCGATACAGAGCTTTGCTATGCTATTGAATCTCCTCTGGAGGGCTTCTACCTGAAATATGCTCTGCCGGATGTTCTGGTAAACGAGGAGCTGTATCTGGCATGTGAGAAGATGGATGGTGATGTGTACAGTAATACATACGGAACCTCCGTTGACACTTGGATGTCCTATGGCCCTTACAAGCTGGTAAATTATCAGATGGACAAGGAAATTGCCCTGACCAAGAACGAGCATTATTTTGAAAACGGACAGGAAGGCATTTACCAGGCTACGGATATCAAGATTCAGTATGTGGCAGAGGCTGCTACCAGACTGCAGATGTTCCTGAGCGGTCAGTTGGATTCCTATGGATTGACAGCGGAGGATATGGAGGCGTATTCCACCAGTGACTGGGCTTATTATTCCACTGGCGCTTCCACTTTCTTTGTGGCCATGAACCCTGTCAAGAATCTGTTGGAGGATCAGCAGAAAGCGCTGGGCGACAATTACAATAAGACGATCTTGACTCTGAAAGAGTTCCGCCAGGCCCTGTCCTTCTCTCTGGACCGTGCGGCATTTGCATTGGCGGCAGCTCCCACAAATACAGCGGCTTTTGGTATGTTCTCCGACTTGATTATCTATGATCCCGATAATGGATCTACCTATCGCAGCACTGATGAGGCTAAGAAGGTATTGGTAGATTTCTGGGGTCTGTCCGATGAGGTCGGCGAGGGTAAGATGTATGCGGATATGGACGAGGCCATTGCCAGCATCACCGGCTATAACCTGAGCATGGCGAAGGAATACTTTGACAAGGCTTATGATCTTGCTATTGAGCAGGGCCTGATGACTGAAAATGATACCATTGAGATCAAAATCGGTATGTACAATACAGGAAATTTCCAGACCAAGGGTATTGAATTTTTGCAGAACAACTGGGTTGATGCAGTAAAGGGAACAAAACTGGAAGGAAAGCTGACCTTCTCCACCGATGATACCATTGGCGATGACTTTGGCAACGCCCTTCGGCAGTGCCGTGTAGACATGCTCTTCGGCGTTGGATTCTCCGGCTCTGCCCTGGATCCCTATAACCTGATGCAGGTTTACACCACGGAAGATGCTCTTCGTTACAACACCTGCTGGGATACCCAGAACGATATGCTGACCATCAATCTGGGCGGCAAGGACTACACTGCCAGCGTTGCAGACTGGACCTATACCATCTCTGGTGAGAAGATCAACATTAAGGATGCAGACGGCAATACGTCCGAATTCAGCGCAGGTGCTGCGGATGATAATGCTACCGAGAGATTCCAGATTCTGGCGGCTCTGGAGAGCGCGGCCCTGGATCGTTATGAACTGCTTCCTCTGATTGATGACAATGCGGCTACTCTGTACGCCATGAAGCTAAAACTGTACAGCGAAGAGTACATCTTCGGTGTGGGCTTCAATGGTCCTGACGGTGTCAAGTACCTGCAGTTCAACTACAATGATGCAGAATGGGATGAGTTCGTGAAGTCTCAGAACGGCACTCTGACCTACAACTAAATTTTACAGGAAAACCAGCCGGAGGAGGGAATTCCTCCTTCGGCCTGGGTTTTGCATTGATACAGTCTCCGAAGGGGTTCTTCGAGGACTGTATCAATGTTGTGTCAAGATAAAACAGGCAACGGAGGTATCTATGTTCAAGTATATTCTAAAACGTATCGCTCTGATGTTCTTTGTGCTCTTTTCCATCATGACGATCTGCTTTGTGCTGATCAAGCTTCTTCCCCTGCCCACCATCGAAGGATATGGCCAGGATATGAATCTGGTGTTGATGAGAAGGGAAGCCTTGGGATACAATAAGCCGATTTTGGTGCAATATGGGATTTTTTTGAAGAAAAGTATTCTGCAGGGGAATTGGGGAATCAGCGAGACCCTGTACCGCGGTCAGGAGGTCTGGACTGTATTTATCTCCAAAATGCCTGCGACCATGCTGGTGAATATGTATTCTCTTTTGTTCAGCGTTCCCATTGGAATTCTTTTGGGGATTTATGCGGCTTTGAAGAAAAACAAGTGGCAGGAATACTTGATCTCCACTCTGATAATGATGTTTATCTCTGTACCCGGCTATGTATATGGCCTATTTTTGCAGTATCTGCTGGCCTTTAAGCTGAAGTGGTTCCCTTTTCAGATGGACAGCGGAACGGACTACTTCTCCTTTTCCATGTTTCGATCCATCGTACCGGCTATTCTTGCTCTGGGCTTTCCCACCGTGGCGGGATTGGCCAGAAACGTGCGTGCGGAGTTGTCGGAGGTACTGACCAGTGACTTTATGCTGCTGGCCCGGACAAAGGGTCTCACCAGAAGCCAGGCTACGGTTCGTCATGCCCTGCGCAACTCAATGGTGCCCATTTTTCCCATGATTTTTGGTGAGTTTATTGGAATTTTATCGGGATCTCTGGTTATAGAAAAAATATTCGGCATCCCGGGAATCGGACAGCTTTTCCTGAATTCCATTACGGCTCTGGATTATAATTTGTTTATGTTGCTGACCATTTTTTATACCTTTATCGGTTTGGCGGCAGGTCTGGTAGTAGATGTAAGTTATGGTTTGATCGATCCCAGGATCAGGATGGGGGAACGCTGATATGGAAAAGAAAATGGATTATACAAAAATTCCTAAGGAAAAATTTGCTTTTTATCAGAGAGACGAAAATATCCATGACAAAAAGCTGGATACCAAGCCGGTGGGATATTTCCGTGATGCCATGGGAAGGTTTGCGCGAAATAAGAGCTCTGTTGCGGCGGCGGTTATTATTGCTCTGCTGATTCTCTATGCCGTAATCATTCCTTATGCGGGAGGAAACAAATATACCAATTCTCCCTCCGATACTATGTACCTTCGTTATGCCAATCTACTTCCCAAAAGCAGTCTTTTTGACTGGGCAGGATGGGATGGCTGTACCGATGAAACTTTGAGTAAGAGCGACTATTATGCCAGGTTGGCTATTGGGCAGGAAACCGGCATGAATCCTATCGTCAAGATGTACCGGGAAGACTATGTTGCCAAGGATACATTGAGCAATACAACCTATTATGATGTCAGAATTGATTCTTACCTTAAGAATGGAATGCTGTATCTTTCTCTCACCCCGGAGGAATATACGGCTATTCAGCAATGGCAGAATGAAACGGGGATCCAGGTGATTTATCCTGCGGTGGATACTTCGGAATTTAAGCTGGCTACTCTGAAGACTGACGCCAATATCTGGTATCAGTGTAACCAGAAGGGAGCGCCCAAGCTGGATCGGAATAATAATTTGATTCCACTTTACAAGACCAGCGGAAATGACGGGAATTATGACAGTCTGCGCATTCCTGGAGACGATGGCTCTTACAAGTACGCGGTGCTTATGGGTACCTCCACATCACCGGCATACAATGTACGAGTGTTTTCCTATACCTATTTCCAGTACCGCTATGGATTTGAACCTTCCTTCCTGTTTGGCACAAACGCCTATGGTCAGGATATTCTCACCAGGCTGGCTAATGCCGCCCGGTTTTCCATGGTGTTTGCCATTTGTGTGTCTGCGGTCAATCTATTGATCGGCGCTTTCTATGGCGCCTTTGAGGGATACTACGGTGGGAAGGTAGATCTTGTGATGGAGCGTATTTCGGATATTCTGAGCGGCGTTCCCTTCGTGGTAGTGGTGACGCTGTTCAAGCTGCATCTGGCAAAGCAGGTAGGGGCCCTGCCATCTTTGTTGTTTGCCTTTGTGCTTACAGGATGGATCGGAATGGCCAGTAAAACTCGAATGCAGTTTTACCGCTTTAAGAATCAGGAATATATTCTGGCAGCCAGAACCCTGGGGGCCAGCGATTTCCGGTTGATGTTCGGACATATTTTCCCCAATGCGCTGGGGACCCTGATCACCGGTGCGGTATTGTATATTCCTAATGTAGTTTACTCGGAATCCAATTTGACTTACTTAGGAATCGTGAATCTGGACAGTACCACCAGAACCAGTATCGGAAGCATGCTGTCCGCAGGACAGCCGGTTATGTCCACCTTCCCTCATGTGGTGCTGTTCCCTTCCATTTTTATCGCGTTGCTGTTGATTACATTCAATTTGTTCGGTAACGGCCTGAGAGATGCCTTTAACCCTTCACTGCGCGGAACGGAGGACTAAATGATGGAGAAAAAATTATCTGTGAATAATCTGGTGGTTTCTTTCCGCACTCCCGGTGGTAAGGTGCAGGCGGTGCGGGATATCAGCTTTGATCTGAATAAGGGTGAGACACTGGCTATCGTAGGAGAATCAGGATCAGGCAAATCCGTTACCAGCAAATCTATTTTGGGTATTTTGGCAGGAAACTCCATTGTGGAGGGCGGATCCATTATTTACGACGGCATGGATCTCTTGAAGGTATCAGAGGACGATTTCTATCATATCCGCGGAGACAAGATTGCCATGATCTTTCAAGATCCCCTGTCCAGTCTGAATCCCATCATGAAGATCGGAAAACAACTGACAGAGGCTATGCTTCTAAAGGGTAAAGCCAGGCAGAAATCAAGCCGTCAGGCGTTTAATTCCACTCTGGCGCTGTTTTCTGACGCCATGGTGGAGGCTTCTGCCCAGGGCGACGGAGCAAAAGCAGAAATGCTGAAGGCCATGTGTAAAAACTTTGATAAGTTTGAATTTAAACACATTGAGCTGGAGCAGGCTTACAACGAGTCTTATGAAGCGGCTTCCGAGGCCGTGTCCGCCATAAAGGACGTACTGTTTCACATAGAAAAGAATGCCTTTGAGGACGAAAAATACACGGTTAACGAGATCATTCGTCTGGCCGGACAGACGGCCAACGACTATGTAGTTTGCGGGGAAGATGCCGCAAAGGTATCTTCACTACTGTCAGAGCTGAAGACCGTCAGCGGTGCTGAAATCAAAAAGAAGGAATATCCGGAAACTGTCCGTTTGCTGAAAGCCTTGTTGGAAATCCTGGAGCAAGCGTTGAAAAAAGAAGAACCGGATTTCTTTAACATGGGATACTATATTGTATTTGCCGGACAGCCCCTTCCGGAGAAGCCCATACCGGAATTGAACTGTTTTCTGAGGGAATACACGGAAGAGCATTTTATGAAGGAATTCCGAAGCTACGCGGCAGAGGCCCTGAAACACAGTGCCGGAAAGCATAATGCTCTGAAAAAGGAAGCGCTGGAGCTGGTAGAGGCAAACCGTCATATATTTGAAGCGGAGTCATTGGACCAAAAGCTGTGTATGGAAACTGCGAAAAAATTGACTGTTGCAGTGGAAAGCTCCATTGATAGGCTGGAGATCCGCAAGGACAGCGTAGCTTATACTTTTGGAATCTGTTTGAAAAGCGACCTGCATACTTATTTTGAAGGCATTGGAAAAAATAAGAAAGCAGCTAAAGTACATGAAAGGCAAAAGAGAAAATATGACCGAATGACAGCCAGGGGAAAACAGCCTTCCTGGAAGGTCGTTCCTTCTACGGCAGTGGATCTGGAGGCCGCAAAAAGCACCATTCTTGCACGCCTGGATCGTTTGATACAGCATTACCGCAAGCTGCTGGAGCATGGCAGAGAGCGGGACTATGACAAGGAAACTGAAGAACTGGTATCCTTCTTTAAGGAAAATGCGTCCGGCGTGGTTATGAAGGTCACAAAGACTATGGCAAAATACAAGGCTTTGAAGCTGATGGAGGAAGTAGGTATAGCCGACACCCGGAAACGTTATAATCAATATCCCTTTGAATTTTCCGGCGGCATGCGTCAGCGAATTGTTATTGCCATTGCGTTGGCGGCAGATCCGGATATTCTGATCTGCGACGAGCCTACCACGGCATTGGATGTGACCATTCAGGCTCAGATTTTGGAGTTGATCAATGATCTGAAGGCAAAGAGGAATCTGTCCATTATCTTTATTACCCATGATCTTGGGGTGGTTGCCAATATGGCAGACCGTATCGCAGTTATGTATGCGGGAAAGATTGTGGAGCTGGGCACCAGCGAGGATGTATTTTATTCTCCGGCGCATCCTTATACCTGGGCGCTTTTGTCCGCTATGCCTGATGTGGAGACCAACGAGAGGCTGGAGGCCATTCCCGGTACTCCGCCCAACATGATTTATCCCCCTGTGGGAGATGCCTTTGCCGACAGAAATAAATATGCTCTTCAGATTGATTTTGAGATGCAGCCTCCTATGTTCCGGATCAGCGATACACATCAGGCGGCTACATGGCTTCTGCATCCTGATGCGCCCAAGGTGGAAATCCCGAAGGCAATTACCGACAGGATTGCCAGAATGAAGGCGAAGGGAGGGACAGATCAGGAGAAAGGAGCAGGCCATGAGTGAAAGAAAAAGCATACAACAGGGGGAAACCCTGCTGAAGGTGGATCATCTCTGCCAGTACTTTAAAAGCAATAAAGCCGTAGACGATGTGAGCTTTGAGATCAAAAAAGGAGAGGTCTTTGGCTTAGTGGGAGAATCCGGCTGTGGAAAGACCACTACAGGACGCTCTATCATAAAGCTCTACGATATTACATCCGGAAGCATTTACTTTAAGGGTGAGCGGATTGCCGCAGGAACGCTTTCCTACAAACAGAATATTAAGGAAGCCAGACAAAAGCTGAAGACGGAAGCAGACAATGGAAAAAAGGCTGAGCTGGAGGAGTATATCAAGGCTCAGCAGATGGAAATTGCATCCGCCAAAAAGGACCATAAAAAGAAAAGATTTTATACGGACATTCAGATGATCTTTCAAGACCCAATCGCTTCTCTGGATCCTCGTATGACAGTGGAACAGATTATTGCTGAAGGACTTGTAATTAACGGAGAAAAGGATAAAAAGGTTATTCAGAATAAGGTATTCGAAGCTTTGGAGATGGTAGGTCTGGTACGGGAGCACGCGGGCCGTTATCCCCACGAGTTTTCCGGAGGTCAGAGGCAGAGGATCGGTGTTGCCCGGGCAGTGGTAATGGAGCCGGAGTTGATCATTGCAGACGAACCGGTCAGCGCTTTGGATGTTTCTATTCAGGCTCAGGTTATTAATCTGTTGGATGACTTACGGGAAAAAATGGGACTGACAGTGCTTTTTGTGGCGCATGATCTGTCAGTGGTGAAATACTTCTCCGACAGGATCGGTGTTATGTATTATGGTAAGCTTGTGGAGCTGGCAGACAGTGATGAGTTGTTTAAGCACCCTCTTCATCCATATACCAAATCCCTGCTGTCCGCTATACCCATGCCGGATCCGGAGTATGAAAAAAGGCGGAAGCGGATCACCTATGTTCCTCTGAGGGATCACGACTACAGTGTGGAACAGCCTGCTCTGAGAGAGGTTCTTCCCGGACATTTTGTTCATTGTAATCAGGCGGAATTTGACAGATATCGGGAGATCATACAAGCTTGAAGAAGGTATCCATGAAATATACGAAATATATTGTGCAATCGATTATCGGTTTATTTTTGTCCTTTGGCATTATGTGCTATCGAGGACTTTTCCAGACGGAGACCGCCGCAGACAGGGTAATGCTTGTCTGCGACGGTTTCTCCGCTGTGGCATTGCTGTATATGGCCGTAGGAGGACTTCTGTGGACAGCCTCCACCGGCTTTTTCGACATCTTTGGCTACGGGATCCGCAAGGGAGCCCACGCTCTGCTTCCTGGTCTGATTCATGACGACGGGGCAGGATATTATGAATATCGTGTTGAAAAGCAGGAAAGGCGGAAATCCGGCGGTGAAAAATCCATGATCATTGTAGGGCTGGGATATTTCGTTCTGGGTATTGTACTCACGGTTGTGTGGTATTACCTATAGCCGAAATTAAGTACAAAGTCTACCCTCGCAGCTGATAAAACAAAATCATAAACACAATGGATATGACGCAGAAGGTTCCTCCCACAGAAAACAGAAAACCAAACCCCCGTAAGGGATTGCTGCGTTTGTGTTCTACATAATCAAGATACTTTTCATCCTTTTTTTTCACTCCTGGTATCAGCATTCTCACCGCTCGGCCCACCATAAAGGAAATGCCGTCAAGGCCTCCCCTATTGGAAATCACAAACAGACATCCGATCAGCACCGTTACCAGACCAGGAATCAAGAAGGCATCACTGAGTATTCTATATTGCTCCAGTCTGGGGGCGGAGATAAATTCTTTTGTGGTCCTTTTTGGCGGATGCAATTTCCATCTGCTGCGCCTTGATGTATTTTTTCCTTTATAGAAATTCATATACAGTCAACGCAACCAGCGACAATACAAAGTACATCACGCCCGCCAGGAACAGACCTGCGGGAGACTTCCGTTCCGCCTTCTTCCGCTCCCGGTATTGGTAGATATCTTCCTTTTCCTCCCGTCTCAGGGCCGGGATTGTCAGATTGATGACCGTGCGCAGGCCATAGCCCGCCACGTCAAAGGCTCCCCGGTTATTCACGGCCCGGATGGCGCCCGATCCCAGAAGCATCACCGCGGCCACGAAAAAACCGTCGCATATCGAACGGCTCCAGCCGTAGTCTCTGCTGACGTTCAGGGCACACACGGCTGCCGTAAGGACTGCCCCCAGAGCCAGACATATCAGAAACGCTTTTCGGACCCCTTTCATTTCGAGGAAATCTCCGCCAGGATCTTCTGATATTCCGCCTCGTTGCATTGAACGAAGTGGCCGGGACGAACCTCCCGGAAGGATGGCTTATCCATGGTATAGTCATGCTCCGCCAGCGGATTATACGTAATACGCCGACGCTGACGCTCATAGATGGGATCCGGCAGCGGGATAGCCGAAAGCAGTGACTTGGTATAAGGGTGCAGAGGATAGGCGAACAACTCGTCAGAATCCGCCAATTCCACCATTTTCCCGTAATACATGACTCCGATACGGTCTGAAAAATATTTAACCACGGAAAGGTCATGGGCAATGAAAAGGATGGTCAGGCCAAAGCGTTCCCGCAGCTCGTTCAGGAGGTTGATGACCTGAGCCTGCACCGATACGTCCAGAGCGGACACCGGTTCATCCGCGATAATCAGCTCTGGATTCATGATAATGGAACGGGCCACGCCGATACGCTGCCTCTGGCCGCCGGAGAACTCATGGGGATAACGGGAGGCGTGTTCCCGAACCAGTCC
Source organism: uncultured Acetatifactor sp. (assembly GCA_910579755.1). GTDB lineage: Bacteria > Bacillota > Clostridia > Lachnospirales > Lachnospiraceae > Acetatifactor. The sequence continues at coordinate 10,078 of CAJTVB010000047.1, forward strand.
CACCAGCTCCAGCATTTCATAGACTTTATCGTCGATCACATTTTTATCCCGCTCTCCCTGAATCACCAGCCCTTCTGAAATAATTTCACGTACGGTCATTCTCGGGTCCAGAGAAGCGATGGGGTCCTGGAAGATCATCTGAATCTGGGTAACCAGGCGGGTCTTCTTTGCCTTTCTCAGCTTCTCCTTATATTCGCTTTCCAGTTTTATCTTCTCTTCCCCGGCTGCCGCCGCGAGCTTAGGTTCATATTCGTTCTTCAGTTCTTCCATGCGCCTGGCGGCGTATTCCTTGTCGCAGTTCTTCTGATCCTCCCGGGCAGCCTTGATCTGGGCCTTCAGCTCGGCAATGCGGGCGGGGTCCTTCGTCTTTTTCAGCTCGTCCTTGTAGGACTGAATGCCCGCGGCAATGCGCACGCCCTTAAAGTAAATGTTGCCGGAGGTGATATTGTACAGCTTGATGATGGATCGTCCGGTGGTGGTCTTGCCGCAGCCGGACTCACCTACCAAACCGAAGACCTCTCCCTTGCGAATATCAAAGCTGACATCATCCACAGCCTTTGTCACAAAATCACCCGCCTTAAAATACTGGCAGAGGTGTTCGACCCTCAGCAGGGGTTCCTGATTATTCATGTTCGGCCTCCCTTCTCCGGTTCATCCTGGCGATACGGTCCATGACAGCCTTGGGCGGATCCACCTTGGGCGCGTCCGGATGCAGCAACCAGGTAGCGGCGTAATGGGTGTCGCTGATCTGAAACATGGGCGGCTGCCGCTCAAAGTCAATCTGCATAGCATACTGGTTCCTGGGGGCAAAGGCATCCCCCTTGGGCGGGTAGATCATGTTGGGAGGCGTACCGGGAATCGCGGCAAGCTTCTCGTTGGTATCCAGATCCGGCATGGAGGAAAGCAGCGCCCAGGTATAAGGATGGGCTGCATGATAAAAAATATCCTCGCTGGTGCCGTATTCCACAATCTTTCCGGCGTACATGACGGCTACCCGGTCCGCCATATTGGCAACCACACCCAGGTCATGGGTGATGAAAATCACGGAAAGATGACGCTCCATCTTCAGCTTGCTGATAAGCTCCAGGATCTGAGACTGGATCGTTACATCCAAAGCCGTAGTGGGTTCATCGCAGATAAGGATGTCCGGATTGGCGGCCAGGGCGATGGCAATGACGATACGCTGGCGCATACCGCCGGAAAACTCAAAGGGATACTGCCGGAAACGCTTATGCGGCTCGGAGATTCCCACCTCCTCCATCAGGCGAATCGCACGGTGCCTGGCAATCCGGGGCGTCACCCGGTCAACGATGCCGGAAGCGTTCTCCATCAGGTAATTGATGGAAGCGATGGTTTCGGCATGGTAATCCCGGCTGCCTGCGTCGTCCAGCATCTTCTGATAATGCGCTATCAGCCGGTCAAGGATGCGCGTCAGGTTTGTCTTGATCAGTTCCAGATCGGTAACGGCAGCCTCCGCCACCTCCCAATCGGGTTTTCTTCCATTGGCTACAACGGTGTCATGCTTACGCTTCTCCCGTTCGTGCTTACGCAGGATCCCTACATTGGCCTTTACGCCGCGAAAATATTTATCCAACTCGCTCTTTACGCTGGGCGAAAAAGTATAGACCAGACTGTCTCTGCTGACGGCGAGAGGATCAATGGTTCCTTTCACCGTCTCGCTCAGCTTCTTCCAGGTATCCATACACTGTTTTTTATCCAGCTTCTCCGCGGCATAAACCGCCCGGGCGGCCTCCAGCTCGGAAACCGCTGCGCGCATATGGACATAGCACTGGTCCGCAGAATAGGTCAGGGCCCGCTCGGCGTCGGAGAGGAAATTCGTCATAAAATCTTTCTCCAGGTAATCCAGCAGAAAATCATTCAGTTTCTCCAGCGGCAGATCCGGCAGCGGCTTCTCGGAGAAGGTCACGTAATAGCCCATGCGGAAGAAATTCGGCTTTGGCTTTTTGACGCCTTCCTCCATAATATCCCGCAGACGGTAAAGACTCTCAAGCGCCGCCTTATAATCCTTTTTCTGAAAATTCTGTTCCAGAGAGGATGCGTTCTGCAGTACCTCCGCCTTATACGAATCCGGATCCACCACATATTTGTTCAGGGATTCCCGACTGCAGCGGGCGATGTCCTTGATGCGGTCCGCCGCCCCCCTGGCCACAGTGCTTTTTTCCAGTTCAAAGACAATGATCCCGATATCGTCCAGCGCCTCCGATGCGCCCTCATGGGCGATGTTGTAGGCAGCCTCCAGCTCGGTGTGCTTTTTTTCGAACTGTTGGAACTTTTTACAGCTGACGGCAGCCCGTCCCCGCTCCGCGTCATTTGCGGCGCTGGCAGCCATTTTATTTTCCAGCGTCGTAAGATAGGTGCGGAAAGAACGTTTGCTCTCCCGCTGGCGGATCCTGCCCTTGAGGAGCATGGCCTCCGTGAGCTGTCGGCCGATGCGCACGATGGGGTTCAGGGAGGACATGGGATCCTGGAAGATCATGGCGATCCTATCTCCCCGGATCTTATGGAAATCCTCCTCCGATATCTTCAGCAGATCCTGGCCGTCATAGATGATTTCGCCGGACTCCACAATGGAGTTTCCCGCAAGGATCCCCAGGATGGCCTTGCTGGTGACGGACTTGCCGGAGCCGGACTCGCCTACAATCGCCAGGGTCTCACCCTTGGCCAGGTCAAAGTCGATGCCGCGGACTGCCTGCACCTTACCGTTGCTGGTCCGGAAAGAAATGCGTAAATCCTGTACATGCAGTTTGTTTTCCATCAGTCGTCCACCCCCCTTGTGGTAGGATTAAATGCATCGCGAAGGCCGTTGCCGAACAGGTTGAAGCAGATCATCAAAAGTCCCAGGAAGATACTGGGAAAGAGCATGGCGTGAGGCGCCGTAGTGGCAGCGCCGTTGCCCTGACTGAGCAGGGTGCCGATGGTAGTACCAGCGTAAGTGGAGAGATCCACGATACCCAGATAGGTCATGGAAGTCTCCGAGTTGATGACACCGGGGATTACCAGGGCGCAGCTAGTGATGATGGTGCCGATGGCGTTGGGGAAGATATGCTTGAACATCAGCCTCCCGTCGCCGGCGCCCAGAGTGCGCGCCGCCAAGACGAACTCCTGCCCTTTAAAGCGGTAGAACTGCTTTCTGGTCAGAGCCGCCATACCGATCCATCCCGTTAAGACGAAGGCAAACAGGAAAGACACCACCACGCCCACCTTCTGGGCCAGATGCAGCTGGAACAGGGTGGTCACCACCACAAAGGGTACCCCCGAGAGGATATCGGCGATTCGATCCAGCGTCATATCGATCGCGCCGCCGTAATAGCCTTGAATGGAGCCGTACACCGCGCCGATGCTTAAGTTGATAACCGATACCAAAACGGCAAAAATCAGAGAGAAACGGGCGCCCAGACCGATAGCGGTAAACAGATCGAGTCCCATTACGTTAGTCCCCATCAGATAACTCGGTTCATGGCCGTTGAGATAAATATAGTAGTTATAATACAGGATCCGACACTGAACCGAACCGGCCTTGGCGGTAGAATAGACCCAGTCGCCCGGATCGCCCGCAAGCCGGATGGAGTCATACGGCGCGCCGGCCCGGTCAGAGCGGGTGGAGTAAGCCGGGATGAAGTTTCCCTCCTCGTCCAGCAGCGCCGTGCCGTCGTTGCTCATCTTGTACCAGATGTTTGGATTATCGCCAATGCCATTGATATCTTCCGCGTCCACATAAGGATAGATGACCTGGATACCGGTCTCGTTCTGCCAGTCCTGCAGCTTCTGGTAGTCCGCGTAGCTGAAGTTACGGTAAATGATACCCATGGCGTAATAGGCATTGACCTCAAGGTCGTAGGTATAGCGCTTGATCATCTGGCCGCGCTTCTTTTCCTCGGTCTCGTGGGTGTCCCGGATGCGGATAATGGGATTCATGCCCGTTTCAATGCCGATGCCCTTCCAGATGGTCATGGCCCTTTCATTCTGACTGTCCATGTTCTTGGCGCCGTTCAGGATCCCGAACTCAGAGAAAAAGGGGCTGAAGGGCGGATAATTGACATACATGGGGTCTTTATCGTCGGCGGAATATTGGGAGAAGACTGGCACAAAAATGGCATAGAGCACCAGGAACAGGAGGATCCACGCAGCGATCACCGAAGACTTGTTCTTGCTGAACCGAATCATGGCGTCGGCAAAAAAGCTGCGAGCCTTAGTCTGCAGCTCTTTGTCGTGGAGCCTCTCATTTTCCTGCACAAAAGCAAACTTCTCGGCAGGAATCCGTTCATTCATCATATCAGTCATCGTTTACTCCTCCCTTACTTTTTGGAGCCCATGCGAATGCGCGGGTCAATAAAACCGTAGCTGACGTCCACCACAAGGCTGGCCGCCAGACCGATGGCGGTGTAGAAGCAGGTGGACAGCATGAAGATATTATAGTCAAGACCGTTGATAGCGTTCAGGGTCAGGCCGCCCACGCCGGGGATGGCGAAGATCCCCTCGATGATGAGGGATCCCCCCAGGATACCGATGAACTCACCGAAGATGGCGGGGACAATGACCACAAAGCAGTTGCGCAGGGCGTGGCGCACCGTAGCCTGAGCGCGGGTCAGACCCTTGGTGCGGGCCAGTAGCATGAACTCGCTGGTCAGCACCTCGGTCAGCTCGGCGCGGGTGGTGCGGACAAAGCCCGCGATGGTGCCGAAAGAAAGAGCCATCACCGGCGGGATCAGGGAGCGGAACATCTTCCACGCAAAATAGTTGGTGCCACCGGCCATAAGGAAGGGGAACCACTGGAGCTTAAAGCAGAAAATATACTGAATCAGAAAAGCGTAGACAAAGCTGGGTACCGAAATAACCACCATGGTCAGGGTGGAGATGGCGTAGTCGATCCATGTGTTCTTCTTCAGGGCCGCGAAAATGCCCAGTCCGATTCCAATCGGAATAGATCCTATGATGGAATACAGGTTGACGATCATGGTGGCGGGCAGCTTGCTGACAAAAATATCCCACACATTCTGGCCGAAGTACAGCTTCTCGCTGAGGCCCCAGTCCCAATTGGTAAAAATATTCTTCAAAAACAGCCAGAACTGCGCCAGATACGGCTCGTTATAACCCAGGGCCTCCCGCCGCATGAGTACCACAGCGGTATGCGGATCCTCCGGCGGAAGCACCGGCAGGGGGAGCATACGGACAAGAACGAAGCACATCAGGGTGATGATAAAAAACACCATGACCATATACAGCATTCTCTGGAGAATATATTTGACCATTCAAAGATCCTCCGTTTCTTTTATATTGGTTCTCGTATATACCCCGCAGCCCAGCTGCGGGGTATATACGAGAACCAGCGTGTATTCTATTGTCATGAATAACAGCAGGAGGGGCGAAAAGCCGCCCCCTGCCTTTTAGTCGTTACTTATCAAAGATTTGAGCTCAGGCTCGAAATCAATACTGAAGGGTACCGCCCTGAGAAGCGACGTACTCGGCCCACTCGGCGTCGTTGTAGTTATACTTCATGTACTGGATGCCGCCGCGGTACATCATGGGGTTGTACTCCTCCACCACGTAGTAGACCTGCTGGCTCAACAGGGAGCCGGAGCCGTTCTGCATGATCGGCACACAGTTGTAGGAAGTAAGCATGAACTTCTCGATTTCGGCCAGGATGTTCAGACGATTTTCCACGCTGGTCTGACCGTAGCCGAAGTTATACTCCTTGCCGTCCTGGGCAGTCTTCATCTTACCGTTGAGGCAGAGGGCCCAGTCGCGGGCGCTCATGGTGATGTCCGCACCGTCCAGATTAATTGTCAGGTCGTACTTGCTGGCATCAAACCAATTGCCCCAGTAAGCTTTGCTCGCATCGGTCCAGGTGTCAGTCATGCCGAAGGGATCAAGAGTAGCGCCGCTCCATCCGGCCATCTGGGTGTCCATCACGCCGTTGCGAAGATTGTCAGACCACTTGTTGCCCACGGGGGCGGAGGGGGTGATCAGGATCTTGCCCTCAAGACCGGTGCCCGCGGCCGCCTTGTTCAAAGAAGTATTCAGGTACTCAAAGGTCTTGCGGAAGAAGTCGTTCACCTCGTCACTCATGGCATAGACCATGGTGATGGTCTGGTCAGACTTGCCGTCGCCGTCAGTGTCGGTGATGTAGCCTTTCTCGATGCCCTCTTCGTAGGCTTCCTGGAACTTCGCCTTAGCAGTCTCGGGATCATAGCCGGTAATGGCGGCCACAGCCTTATCCAGGTCATTGTCATAATCAGCCAGATCGATGGAGTAGAAATCTACCAGAGCCTGCTTCGCCTGAGGCGTGTCACGGTAGTAGGCGCAGGTCTCAGGATCGTAGATATAGGTGTTACCGACGAAGGCATAGCCGCCCTGGCGCGCAGGAGAGACGGTGGCTGCAAAGTTCTCGCGGTCGATGGCTACGGTGCAAGCCCGGCGGAAGCTCTCCAGCATCTGCATCTCCAGGTCGGTGGTGTTCTTGTCGAAGTCTGCAGCGTTCTCGCGTTCCTGGATTACCTTTTCATGGCCGTTGAAGAGCAGGAAATAAATAGTCTCTGCGGGAGTGGCATAGTAGTAGTCGGAGTTGCGGTACTGGTCGAAGTCCTCGGACTGCAGGCCGTAGGTCATAAGCTGGCCTGCCAGAAACATCTGCTTTTGGGTAGCGGACTCCTTGACATACTGGATGTCCACATCAGTGGTCTGGTACATTTGGTAGGTATTGCCGTCTTCGGGATCCACGTAGGTGTAGACATCGCTGTCCCAGCCCCACCAGTTTTCGTTCTTGACAAAGTGCATGAGCTTATCCGCCTGGAACTCACTCAGCTTATAGGGGCCGTAGGAAACGGAGGTATCCATGCTGGTGCCGTAGGTGCTGGACCAGACAGAGCCGGAGGCACTCTCGGTTTCCTTCAGATTGGCGTCGTACAGATCGGTCTTGACCAGGTACTGGGTGCTCATGCCGTAGGTCATCAGATAGAAGCCTTCCAGAGCGTTCGCATAGACAAATGTCAGCTCATTGTCGCCGCTGACGAAGAGGCCCACGTTATCAAAGGAGTAGTCCGCTTCGTAGGGGTAGCTGATGGTGCCGGCGTACTGGAGATCATAGCCGGTGCCGGCATAGGCGCCATCGGGGCCAAGGTAGTTGTCCCACAGGTACTTGGCAGAGACATAGTCCTCATCATTGCCCTCCTCCACGGCGGGGTCACGTACCATGGTATCATCGGTGATATAGCCCCAAGTGAACCGGCTGTCGGAGCCGGTAACGCCCCAGAAGCCGTTCATGTCCACGGCCACCTGGTCGTCGGTGCCGCCGTTTGCAATGAAGTCGGCATAGGTGGTACCGGCTTCTGCGAAGCTCTGGAACACGGGATTGCCGGCCAGGGCGTAGTTCTCGGCGTTGACAACGGCGTAGGTGCCGCGGTTGTAGTCGCTGGAACGGTAATTAAGCAGCTCCGGGCGCAGGCAGCGCTCCAGGGAGTCCACGAAGTCCTGGGCGGTGATGGGGGTGCCGTCGTCCCACTTCAGTCCATCCCGGAGCTTGACGCTCCATGCATAGCCGGAGGTAGCGCTCTCAGGGATGTTGAACTGTGGATGAGAGGCTTTGACCTGCTCGGTGACGTCCACGGGGAAATCGGCCGCCATGGAAGGGACGATCACATAGCCATCGAAAGCCTCGCGGCCCTCCAGCGGGTGGATCTCATCATTGAAGAACAGGGTGTACAGACTGTCGGTGGTATAGTCAAAGTACACGGAGTCGTCTTCGGTCTGGTAGGTGTGTGGATTCCAGCCGGCAGGCAGGGTGCTGGCAGAGGTATTGTACGTATATGTAGCATTCTCTGCCACAGGCATCTGAGGATCCTGTGTGTCTTTGGTTTCTTCGTTGCTGCCAGGCGTGCTTTCGCTGCCGGGCGTACTTCCGCTACTCTGATTATTGTCAGCGTT
>CAJTVB010000048.1 GCA_910579755.1 uncultured Acetatifactor sp.
ACAGCTTTTGGATCGAGATGCCAAGGGTTATTGGCGTATTATGCCATAAGGAGAAAAAATGGTTATTGGAATTATTGGCGAAAGCTGCACAGGAAAATCCACCCTTGCAGACAAGCTGAAATCTCTGCTGGGCGCAGAGGTCTATACTGGTAAGGATTATTTGCGGCTTGCAAAAAACGAGGCCATAGCAAAGAAACTCTTTCAGAAAAAGCTAAAGGATGCTATATCTGGCCCGCACATTATCTACGTGATTTCCGAAAAGGAGTATCTGACGCTGGTGCCGGGCGGCGCACTTAAAGTCCTTGTTACCGCAGATTTGGATGTCATTAAGGAACGGTTTGCCCAGCGCATGAGAGGCGATCTTCCTGCTCCCGTCGCAACTATGCTTGAAAGAAAGCACGGCTGCTTCGATGCGGAGATATGTGATATTCATGTGGTGTCTGGCCGGGATGATTTGGATGAGGTTTGTATCTCTATCCAGAACAGGGTAAATTCCCTGTAATTACAATTTTACTTTGGGACAAGTTGTCCCCACAACAGAGAATAATGGAGTAACTAACCTTTGTAAAGTACCTGGGCATTGAAAAGCTGACCCGTGAAATTCTGATTGAATTGGTAGACCATTATACCTGTAGCAAAGGAATTAGCAAAGAAAACAGGTGTCCTTTTTTAGGAATATTTGTTTGTTTTGTGAGTATATTGGGGTTGGTAACAATGCTCCAAGCTCAGGAGCTTTTCTTTTCTGGCAATACCGCCGGCATAGCCGGTAAGCTTTCCGCTTGCGCCCACGACTCTGTGGCAGGGTATGATCAGTGAGATAGGGTTATGGCCAACGGCACCGCCCACCGCCCTTGCGGAGGTTTTGGAAACCGCCAGCTTTTCTGCGGCCAGGCAGGCAATCTGCCCATATGTTATGGTTTGTCCATATGGAATACTGAGCAGAATTTTCCATATGGTCTCTCGAAAAGGGGTGGCATTTAATGACAGAGGCGGAGTGAAATCGGGCTCTTTTCCTTTGAAATAGAGTTCAAGCCATTGAGCAGTCTGTTCAAAGATCGGAAGTTCTTTTGGCGTAAAGTCCTGGGCAAGGGTACTGCCGAAATATTTCTGATCATCAAACCATAAGCCTGTCAGGGTATCTCCGGCGCTGGCAAGAGTGATTCCTCCCAAGGGTGAGCTATATTGATGTATATATTGCATTTTGACCTCCTTGGCGAAGCCGTGTTTTGAATTTTAACGCTGAAGGACAAAAGCGGATTGACTATGAGTTCCCCGCAGGGAGCCGTCGGTTACTGACTGGTATCCTCCAGGAGCGCCTGAATATATTTCTCCAGTGTCGCATCACTCATGGCACCAATATGGGATTTATAAAGATTTCCCTCCCGGTCAATCAGTACGGTCAGGGGGATGGAAGATACTCTGTAAGCGTTCGCGGCACTGTACTCTGTGTCAAAATATACGGGAAAACTGTAATTATTTTCGCTTACAAAATCTGTTACGCCAGAGATTGTGTCACGGAAGCCGTCGGTGAGATTGACCATCAGGAAGGTGATCTCCTGGCCGTATTCCTGGATGGCGGTATCAAAAGCCGGAAGCTCGGATTTGCAGGGACCGCACCAGGTAGCCCAAAAGTTGATGATAATGGGCTTGCCAAAATAATCGGAGAGATTGACGCTGTTTCCGTCCATATCTATAACCGTAAAATCTGAAGCAGTGTTTGTTTTTGCTTGTTCTTCGTGCTCTTTATCGGCGGTTTGCTGTTCCGGTGTCTGATATCTGGCGGACAGGAAGCGGTAGCCCCAAAAAGCGACCAGAATCAAAAGGACAAGGAATGCGGCCAGAATGGAAAATTTAACACTTTGTTTCATGCTTACCTCCCTGAGGGAATTACACCCTCTGAACATCAAATGAAAATTGGAAATGTTTAGCAAGTCATAGACCGGGCACTTTTATGAGAACAGAGATAAAAGAGCGCCCAACAGTCCGAACATCATTAATATTCCAATCAGAATTAAAAAAATACCACAGATCAGATTGATCACCTTATAGTGCTTTTTAATGAAAGTAAAGGTGGTATTGAGCTTTTCAATCAATATTGCGGAGATCAGGAAGGGGATCCCCAGACCCAAAGAGTATGTGACCAGTAGCAAGACGCCTCTCAGGGCAGTGCCTGAGGCCGATGCCATCATCAGTGCAGACCCCAGAAATGCGCCGATGCAGGGAGTCAGGCTTACAGAATAAATAACACCGAACAGAAAAGCGGAGAGTATGGTATCGGCTGTCCTGCCGCTTTGCATGCCTTTAAAAAGGGGAATACGGATGATCTCCATATATGAGAGACCGAACAGTATGATAATGATGCCGCATATGATATTGACAGCAGACTGATACTGTTTTAAAAATGCCCCCAAGGTGCCGGCAAACAGGCCCAGCAGGCTGAAAATGATAGTAAATCCGGCCACAAAGCTGAAGGCTCGGGCAAAGACCTTGTGTTTTTTGTCAGCTCCCCCTGCAAAGTAGGAAATATACAGCGGCAAGAGCGGAAGCATACATGGAGAGATAAAAGAAATAAGTCCCTCCAGGAAAGTGATCAGAAAATCCATTGTTTCGTCTCCTTTATGAAAAAGATAAAATGGCCATTTGGCCTTCTTCTGGCTAGAATTTTGCGCCAATAGAAAAATTATACCATATGTGCAGAAAATATGAAAGTTGAACTTGACAATTGGAGCAGGAAGTGTTACTTTCTTCTTACGGATAAAAGGGAGTAGTTGTTTCGTGTAATCAACATACCCCGGCAGCCTGCGCGCTCCGTGGTTACACGCTTTCGTACCAGGAAAGGACAAGACTTTTAGCACATATGTGTTAAAGGTCTTTTTTTTCGGAAGGTTTGGATTAGCATTTGTGTTTTTGCAAGGCGGACCGGATTTACGGCACACTCCCGCGAGATCATCGCCTGAAGGCGGAAAGGTACGGTGTAATATGCAGATTGTATGGGAACTTTTATTGTTGGTGGCAGGGTTTGTTTTGCTGATGAAGGGGGCGGACTGGTTTGTGGAAGGGGCTTCCGGCATAGCGGACAGGTTTGGGGTTCCGCAGCTGGTGATCGGTCTGACCATTGTGGCCATGGGAACATCTCTTCCGGAGGCGGCTGTCAGTATTTCGGCGGCTTTGAATGAAAGCGCCGGGATTACCATCGGCAATGTATTGGGCAGTAATATTTTGAATGTGTTGGTGATCCTGGGATTGACAGCGGTGATCTGCGTGATTCCGGTGCAGAAATCCACAGTAAAATATGAGATTCCTTTTACTATAGGGATTACTGTGCTGCTGGCAGTGATCGGCCTGACCGACCATACGGTAGGACGGCTGGATGGGCTCCTGCTCTGGGCGCTTATGATTGCATATCTTCTGTATCTTTTGAAAATGGCCAAAAACGGGCAGGCGCTGCAGGGGGAGCAGAAGGAGGAGAAAAAGAGAGCGCTTTGGATGCTTCTTTTAATGGTGGCGCTGGGGGCTGTGATGATCGTATTTGGAAGTGATTTGACGGTAGATTCGGCCACTGTGCTGGCTCAGATTCTTGGTATGGATGATCGGCTTATCGGACTGACCATTGTGGCTTTCGGCACCTCTCTTCCGGAATTGGTTACAAGCGTAACTGCGGCTTTGAAGGGCAAGACAGATATCGCTGTAGGGAATATTGTGGGAAGCAATATTTTTAATATTCTGTTCGTGGTAGGCACTTCGGCATTGATCACTCCGGTGGAATACAGCGGCAATTTTATGGTGGACAGCTTTACAGCAATGGGGGCCATGGTGCTGCTTATGCTGTGCGTGCTCAGAAAAAAGAAAATTTCCAGGGCCGGAGGTGCCATTATGCTGGTGTGCTATGGGGCGTACTTTGTGTATCTGATCAGATAGAATATGAAGAAATTTTGTAAGATGGGACTTTCAGAATTTACAGGCTTCTCTGCCGCAACAGGGAAGCCTGTGATAATCAGGATCGGAGAGCCAGGTAGGAATTGTGATATTCCTTTTGGTAGGTTACGTCTTCATCGAACCATTCCGGGGGAACAAAGGCTTCGGCAGCCTCCTGGCTTCCAAATTCTACTTCCGCTATAATCAGTGGAGCAAAGGGAGGATCAAAGATATCCAGTTCTATGGTCAGATGATAATCGTCGGGCGGCAACGGAAAGCCCTGCCGAAAGACAGGGTGCGGCAGCGGAATCAGATAACGCCGCTTGGATATGATCTTGCCGTCAGTCTTTGTGCGCAGGTGATAATAGGCATCTTGATTCAGAGCCAGATTGGTTTCTTTCCTGGCCATCATGCCTTTGCCTTTATAGGTGAGAAAATATTCGTCGTCCTCTTTGCGAACACGGATTACTGGCGATTCGCTTAAGTAGCCTTGCTCGATATGGCGGGAGGGATAGCTTTCCAGATCGGTGGGAAGCTGTTTTATTGTAAACTTGCGTTCTATTTCCATTTATGTCGTACCTCTGTTTTAGATATACCATGATTGTTGCACAGTCACGGTAAGATGGCCATTCGGCCATTTCCTGCCCTGAATAAGGTTATTATACCATGTATCCAATAAAATCCAAGTAGATAATTGAAATTCTTTGGATAAATGTATATACTTTACGTAGTGATCGAAATGAGCGGGCGGGTATCAGAGATCATCGGGCCCGGGATGCAAACTAAGATGATAGAAGAAAGCTTCAAAAATAACAAAAGGAGAAACAGCAAAGAGAGAAACAGCAAAAGAAGCAACATAATAAAACAGCAAAAAGAAAAATAATGAAAAGAAAAGCAAAAAAGATCAATAAAAAGAAAAGGAGAGGATAAAATGGGAAAGTTGGCAGTTTTTTTGGCGGAAGGATTTGAGGAGATAGAGGCGCTGACCGTGGTGGATATCTGCCGCAGATGTGGTCTGCAGGCGGATATGGTGTCCGTGACAGGGGCAGAGATGGTGAAAAGCTCTCACGGCGTGTCTGTGCAGGCAGACAGGCAGTTTTCAGAGGTTGATTTCGGTGAATATGATATGCTGGTGCTGCCCGGAGGCATGCCCGGCACAAAGAACCTGGAGGCTCATGAGGGGCTGATGGAGCAGGTGGATGCTTTTTATCATTCCGGCAAATATATTGCCGCAATTTGCGCGGCTCCCAGTATTTTTGGGCATAAGGGATTTCTGCACGGGCGGAATGCCTGCAGTTTTCCCAGCTTTGAAAGCCACCTGAAGGGTGCTCAGGTGACGGAGGGGCCTGTGGAGATCTCCGATCACGTGATTACCTCCAGAGGAATGGGAACGGCCATAGATTTTGGCCTTGCCATTGCCGGAATTTTCTGTGGAGAAGAAAAGGCGAAGGCCATGGCAGAGACGATTGTATACAGGAAATAAACGAATTACCTGAAGAACCGGAAAAGAGAGGAATATGGTATGAATGACAGTCGGGAATGCGCCAGACAGATGCTGGATTTTATTGAAAAGAGTCCCAGCAGTTATCATGTGATCGCCAGTGTAAGGGCGGAGCTGGAAAAAAAGGGCTTTCAGCCGCTGAGGGAAACGGAGCCGTGGGAGCTGCAGGATGGGTGCGGGTATTATGTAATCCGCAATGACTCCTCCTTGATCGGGTTTCGTCTGCCGGAGGATTCCCGCGGCCCGGAGGGATTTCATATAACGGCTTCCCACAGCGACTCACCTTCGTTTAAGGTGAAATGTGCTCCGGAAATGATCGTAGAAGAGCATTATTTGAAACTCAATACGGAAAAATACGGCGGCATGATTTTGTCCACATGGCTGGACCGGGCGCTGTCTGTGGCCGGAAGGGTAGCCGTGCAGGAAAACGGAGGGGTGGTCACAAGGCTGGTCAATGTGGAAGAGGATCTGCTGGTGATTCCCAATGTGGCGGTCCATCTGAACAGGAATATAAACAGTGGAATCGAATATAATCCACAGGTGGACATGCTTCCGCTTTATGCGGGTTTTGATAAAGAAAAGGGGAAGGACCGGTTTATGAGGCGGATTGGAGAGGCAGCAGGCGTGAAACCGGAGGACATACTGGGACACGATTTGTTTCTCTATGTCAGAGAAAAGGGACGGATCCTGGGAGATGAGGGAGAATTTGTGATGTCTCCGAGATTGGATGACTCCCAATGCGTATTTGCATGCACGAAGGCCTTTGCGGAAAGTATGCCGTCAAACTATATGAATGTATGCGCCGTTTTTGACAATGAGGAAGTAGGAAGCGGTACCAGGCAGGGGGCAGACTCCACTTTTTTGGAGGACGTACTGTGGCGGATCGGGGAAGGGCTTCAGATGAGCAGAGCAGAATTCTTACAAAAAATTGCCGGAAGCTTCCTGATTTCCGCAGACAATGCCCACGCTGTACACCCCAATCATCCTGAGAAATCGGATCCTACCAACAGACCTTATCTGAATGGGGGACCGGTTATCAAGTACCATGGCAGCCAAAAATATACTACTGATGCAGTGTCGGCGGCAAAAATAAAAGCCTGGTGCGTCACAGCAGGAGTTCCATATCAGAGTTATGCGAACCGGTCTGACGTTGTGGGAGGTTCTACTTTGGGCAATATTTCTACGGCTCACGTTTCAGTGGCCTCGGCAGATATTGGCCTGCCTCAGCTGGCTATGCATTCTGCCGTGGAGACGGCCGGCATCCGGGACACGCAGTATGCATATGATATGCTGAAAGCCTTTTATCAGGAATAACAAAATCTTTGTATAGTAACGAAGAAGGGGCACGTTGGAAACAATGTGTTCCTTTTTTGTTGAATGGAAAAAGGTTTACTGTGGGCGCCTTTTTTCTGATGGATTCCATGACATGCCAGCTGCAGCTGCTGAGTTCTGTCAGTGTGTGTCTCATGGCTAATAAATTTATGGTGCTGGCTGCGGTTTTCTTTGGGTTGCTTTTATGCGGGGGTTCGGCTTCCGGTGCTTATGGCAGGAATGATCAGGCTGTTTTATGGGCTGTCCTCTTCGAAGTTGTCTCAGGACAGAGGACTGAGGCGGTATTTGTGAGTGTGTGCAGGCCGCAGAACGCATCGCGGTAATTTCCACAGTATTTTCTTCCGGATTTTTGCATACAGTGTGATAAACAGGTATGGCGGAATTTTGTATGAATCAAAAACTGGAGGAAATATTGCAGCTGGCGCTTCAGACTCCGGAGGACGTCAGGGACAGGACTGAGGATTTAAACGTGGGCTTTGACGGAGTGACCAGAACATGGGAGCTGATTGTAAAGTATCATGACAATCTGGAGGGGCTGAAAAGCCTGAATATACAGGTGGAATATCTCATCGCCGGATACGCGTTGCTGACGGTGCCGGAGCAGCTGGTGGAGGCGGTGGCGGAGCTGGAAGAAATTGAATATGTGGAAAAGCCCAAAAGATTTTTTTATGAGGCATTTTATCCCGCTGACGAATCCTGCATTGCCCAGGTGTCGGAGCGGGATTTGTATTTGACGGGCAGGGGGGTGTTGGTCGCTGTGCTGGATTCGGGCATTGATTTCGGGCAGAGTGTGTTTCGCAAGGCTGACGGCAGTACCAGAATTCGTTATCTTTGGGATCAGACGCTCAAGCCCACGGACCAGAATCGCCCGCCGGAGGGGTTCGGCATGGGAGTGGAATATAATTCGGAACAAATAGACTGGGCGCTGGAAATCCCTGACCCGCAGCAGCGGTACCTGACACTGCCCAGTATAGACACCAGCGGCCACGGAACTGCCGTGGCCGGGATCGCCGCTGGAAGAAGCACAGTTTACCGGGGGGTTGCCCGGGAAGCCGAGCTTTTGATTGTAAAGCTGGGGGTCCCGGATGCACTGTCCTTTCCCAGAACTACGGAAATTATGCGGGGAGTGACATGGGCGGTGAATAAGGCATTGGCGCTGCAGATGCCCCTGGTAATTAATTTGAGCTTTGGGAACAGCTACGGCGCTCATGACGGCAGCTCCTTGCTGGAGCGGTTTTTAGACAACGCCGCAGAGATCGGCAGAACAGTGATCTGTGTGGGAACCGGAAATGAAGGAGCCAGCGGCGGCCATCTGGCGGGAAATCTGGTGGAGGGAAGGGATGCCTTGAATAATATCACAGGCTCGGTGTCCAGTCCTGTGGCAGACGGCAGGAATCCTTTTTTGGGAGTAAGCGCCACCCGCGCGCCGGGGCCGGCACGTCCGGCTGAGATTCAGCTGGCAGTGGCGGAATATGAAAGAGGCCTGAACATTCAGATGTGGAAAAATTACTGTGATGTGTACCGGCTTCGGCTGAGATCTCCCGGAGGGCAGGAGTCGGAGCTGCCCATTTATGTGGAGGGCGGAAAGTACACTCTTCAGCTGGAGCAGACGGAAATATTGGTGTTTATGGGGGAACCTACACCTTATGCCGTGGCTCAGGAAATCTATATGGAGCTGTTTCCGGTGGGGCGTCCCTACATCAACAGCGGTGTATGGGTGATCCGGCTGGAGCCGGTGGAGATCGTTACAGGGAGATATTATTTTTACCTGCCTTCTTTGGCGGCCCGGAGTACGAGTACGGGCTTTTATCGGCCCACGCCGGATGTGACACTGACCATTCCGGCCACATCCGCCAAGGTGCTGACGGTGGGAGCTTATGATAGTACCTACGACAGCTATGCGGAATTTTCGGGAAGAGGCTACGCGGATCCGGACCGTACTATCGGGGTGGTCATGTCCGGTATAGCCAAACCGGATCTGGCAGCTCCAGGGGTGGGCATTCTGGCTCCGGATCTTTACGGCGGTTTTACTCCCATGACCGGAACCTCCTTTGCCACGCCCATTGTGGCAGGCAGTGTGGCGCTGCTGATGGAGTGGGGGATTGTGAGGGGAAATGATCCGTTCCTATATGGGGAGAAGGTAAAGGCGTATCTGCGGGCCGGCGCCAGGCCGCTGCGGGGGGAAGACGTGTATCCCAATTCCAGGGTTGGATGGGGGGCATTATGTGTCAGTTCGAGCCTGCCGGAGTGAAAACTTTTTATGGATGTATTTTTAGGGAATTTCTGGTTTAAACAAATATCTGTATATTAGAAAACGTATCGCCGGGGAATTGACATCCGCATATGTAGATGTTTATTCGGATGAATTATATCAGCTGCTTTTACGGAATGCCAGAGAAGCCAGGGAATTGAATAAGAGTATTCGCTTGACACCAGCGGGGATCGTGAGAGAGAATGACTCGTTTTTTGTACGAGGAGAAGGTGAGGGCGTATCTGAGAAGAGGAGCGAGGCCAATCAGAGGAGAGACGAAGTACCCCAATGACAGGGTTGGCTACGGGTGGCTGAACATGGTTGGTACCTTTGACGCGCTGATTGGGGTGTAAAGAAGGGATAATGACAATAAAATCCTATATGTCTATTTTGAAAGAGCTGTCGGGCTAAGCAATCATCGTACAGCTCTTTTGTAGTTTTTAGACATATATATTTACATTAGAAAATACATATGATACAATGACGATAAAACAAAGAATTTATCGAAAGATGACGGTATAGATATAGATGAATCAAACATTAAAGCAGGCATTAGATAATTATTATATGACAATAAAAGAAAATCGTCCAAATTACAGAACATGTTATAATAGTTTGCTGGAGTATTGCGATTTAAATTATTCGCAGTATTCATTAAATGAAATGTTTGAAAAACATATTAATATATGGGACATAAAACAAGCCTGCAAGCTTTACGTTGAATCAAGCAAAAAAGCGACTTCGATAGAAGCGGTGCAGAGATTTTTGACGGCAGTGGATTATTTCTGTAAGTATCTCAAAGAAAATAATATCCGATGTGAAAAACTGGAAGGGGGATGCAGAAAGAAAAAAACAGTGCATGATATTTGCGTAAGTTTGAATAATGAATTAGAGCAAAAAATATATCTTCCCTTTGACGGAGAAGAGGAATTGAAGATAGTAGAATCACAGATTGCTCTTTTAAATAGACAAAATTTCTATCAGCTTGGACAATCAATTATATATCGGCTTCTAACTACTTATGGATTCAAAGAAAAAGTTGTCATAAATTTTAAATTAAGAGATTTTGATGACCAGACAGGGAAATTAATGGTGTGCTGTAATGAAGAAAACAGCATCAATATTGACTTGCCCGAGGAAATTTATCGAGACCTGGTAATATATTGCAATTTGAACAAATATCAGGAAAGAGAGTATTTGTTTACGAAAAGTAACGGTACATGTCTGACTCCCGACAGTATGTTCGGCACTCTAAAAACCAGAATGAAAAAAATGGATGTTGCCAATTTTACACCAACTTCAGTAGCTTTATATGGGGTAGCCAATTTGGTTGAAGAAGGCTTGACATTAGCCGAAATAAAGTTATTAACCGGTTTTGAAACTCAGAAGATAGACGATGTTGCGCAATACTTGCTGACGGATGAAGATGCGGAAGAATTAATCAATAGGAAAATAAGGGGAGGTGTCAAATGGCAAGGACAGTAGGAATAGGAATACAGGATTTTGGGAAAATCATCCGGAACAATTGTTTTTATGTGGATAAAACAGCACTCATTAAAGAATGGTGGGAAAATCAGGACGATGTAACCTTGATTACCCGTCCCAGGCGATTTGGCAAGACACTGGCCATGAGTATGCTGGAGCATTTCTTTTCCGTGGAACATGCAGATAAAGGCGCCTTATTTGAAGGACTCGACATATGGAAAGAAGAGAAGTACCGCAGTCTCCAGGGCAGCTATCCGGTAATTTTCTTAAGCTTTGCAGATGTGAAGGAAACATCCTTTGGAAATGCAAGGGATAAGATCTGCCGCATTATCAAAAGTCTGTATGATAGATATTCCGCTTTGCAGGACAAGGAGCCGAACCCCAAAAAGCTCCCAGACATTTTTGATGAAATATCTCCTACAATGGGTGATTCTGTAGCTTCATATTCCTTGAAGGCTTTATCGGAATTTCTTGCGGATTATTATGGGAAGAAAGTCATCATTTTGTTGGATGAATATGACACTCCTATGCAGGAAGCTTATGTATATGGGTATTGGGAGGAAATGGCGGCATTCATCCGAAACCTGTTCAATTCTACTTTTAAGACGAACCCGTATATGGAGAGGGCAGTCATGACAGGTATTACACGAATAAGTAAAGAGTCTATTTTTTCTGACTTAAATCATCTGGAGGTAGTCACATCTACCTCATGCAAATATGAGGCTTCTTTCGGTTTTACGGAAATGGAAGTGTTTGCCGCAATGGATGAATTCGGACTCACGGAAAAGGAAGAAGTCCGTGCCTGGTACGATGGTTTTACCTTTGGAAATACACATGATATTTATAACCCGTGGTCCATCATCAACTATCTTGACAAACGTAGGTTTGCCGCCTACTGGGCGAACACCAGCTCAAACAGTCTCGTGGGAAAGCTGATTCAGGAGGGGGGTGCGGAGATAAAGATTGTTATGGAAGATCTGCTGCAGGGAAAATCCTTTCACGCTTCATTTGATGAACAGATTGTATTCAGTCAGCTGGATCATAATCTCCATGCCATCTGGAGCCTGCTCCTGGCCTGCGGTTATCTGAAAGTGGAGACTTATACTGTAGATGGGAATTATGGTGAATGCGATTATACACTGTCTTTAACAAATAAGGAAGTGCGGTTGATGTTCCGGCATATGATAGACGGTTGGTTTGCCGATTATACGCCTGCTTATAACGCATTTATCAAGGCATTGCTGCTGGAAGACAAAAAGGCCATGAATGTCTATATGAATCAGACTGCATTGGCTACTTTCAGTTCTTTTGATATCGGTAACAAGCCGTCTGAAACTGCGGAACCGGAACGCTTTTATCACGGCTTTGTGTTGGGGCTTATAGTGGATTTGGCGGACAGATACCGTATAACATCCAACAGGGAAAGCGGTTTTGGGCGATATGACGTGATGCTGGAGCCCCTTAGGGATGGCAATCCGGCTTTCGTGTTGGAATTCAAGGTGCATGATCCTGAGGAAGAGGAGACACTGGCAGATACCGTGGCAGCGGCACTTCGGCAGATAGAGGAGAAAGCCTATGATACGGAACTGACAGCGCGAGGAATCCCCAGGGAGCGGATTCGACATTACGGGTTTGCCTTTGCGGGGAAGACAGTGCTGATAGGATGATGCCGGTATCTTTTAGTATGCTGATATAGTGGTAGAAAAGAACAGTATGCTGTATACGGAAAAAGATTAAAGTTTTTGCATAAAAACAAAGGTAGGGAATTCGTATGATTCACTCAAAAAGATTAGAAGAGACAGTTCTTTGGAAAGTATATCAGGAAAAGACAGTTTCTGAAAGTACAAGGGCAAACTGGGTAAAAGAAGTCTGTGAGGCGGCAATCAAATATATGATGGATGTGCGCCAGACCTTTCAGAATTATACTTTACATGATGGAACTCATATCATTAATGTGTTGGATGCAATGGGCGGAGTGCTGGGAAATCAGGTTTCTCAATTGACTGTTGGAGAGATGGAATTGCTGATTCTGGCAGCCAGTCTGCATGATTTGGGGATGGTTTACACAGAGGAAGAGAAAAGACGACACTTTCAGAACGCGGAGGCATGTGGAAAGTTTTTAAGAGAATATTGCCCGGAGTACCTGGATTGTCCTGCAGAGGACTGGACGGAGGATATCCGTCAGTGGTATCTTCGGACATTGCATCCTTTTCGGATTCCGGAAGTATTGCAAAATGAAGTATGGAAGGATCTGTTTGCGGGCTGCCCACAGGAAGTCATACCGAAGCGTTATATATTAGCTGTCTGCAAGGCACATGGGGAGAATCCACAGGACTTTTCACGGAACAGGGACTTGGAGTATCTGGCAGCTAACGATGCAGATCCTTTGTTTTGTGCGATTTTACTGCGGTTATGTGATTTGTTAGATTTTGATGATACCCGTGCTCCTAAGGTGTTATACGGTTATGCGTCCTGCAATGAAAAGAGCCGCGCCGAATGGGATAAACATCAGGCATCGGCAGGGTTTCGTTATCCGGCTACACCGTCTACAGATGATTTGCCATATAAAGCGATTTGTACCAATCCTGGGGTGGAACATGCAGTCAGGGACTTTTTAGACTGGATTGATGATGAACTGGGGAATTGTATCAGATTACAAAAATATTGCAGGACAAGCTGGCAGAAAGAGTTTCCGTTTCCAAGAGCAGTTTTGCGGAAGGAAATTGAGTCGGACGGATATATGAGTGGCGATTTCTGCATGACTATGGAACAGACACAGGTTTTAAAGCTGTTGGCAGGAGAAAATCTTTATGATAGCAGTGATGTGTTCGTGAGAGAACTATTGCAGAATGCGATTGATGCCACCTTACTTCGGGGAAAAATGGAGCTTGGCTTTATACCGGAGCATTCTCGTATCGATATCTGGGAATGGAGCGACAAAGAGGGAAATATCTGGTTTCGTATGGACGATCAGGGAACCGGTATGACTCTGGGTATGCTGAAGAGATATTTCCTGAAAGTAGGCAATTCTTATTATACATCCCGGGAGATGGAGCGGGATTTACGGGATCATGGTCAGACAGAAAAATATAATGGAATCAGCCGCTTTGGCATAGGGTTCTTGTCCTGCTTTCTCTGTGGAGACTATGCGGAGGTGTCTACCCTTTACTTTGATTCCAAAAAAAACCGCAGGGAGGAAGCCGTTTCCGAAACTTACCAGACAGTCCGCTATGGTCTGCGTCTTCAGGTGACGGGATTGAGCGGTTATTACACCTTGAAGAATCAGGCCCAGCAACATGAGACAGACGGTGCAATGCCGATGCCGGACAGTTATGTCGCCGGTAAGGGGCAGGAATATGAGAGAGACGGCTATCGTGTGAAGGCAGGAACTTCCATTGCGATTCGACTAAATCCGGGGGAAATGGGTGCTATGAGTCTGCGCGGTGCAGTGGAAAAGTATCTTTGCGGAGCAAGAGTGCCGGTATATTACAACAATAAGCGGATTGGGCGGACATATGAAGAAGTGATGGAGACAGCTCATGAAATGGCTGGGGAGAAGTCATATGAGTTGCCGGAAAAGATGAAAGAGGAATTTGACCGTACATTTCCGGCTGTCCGTGGGCAGTATCCCCGGATAGTGATGATCATGGTGCCGTTGGATACGGAGGAAGATTATGTCCTGCCGGGGTGTCGGGAGTGTTGGTGAAATATGAAGTACAGTTTGAGAAAAGACCTGAGTGGCAAGTGAAAGATCAAAAATATGTAGTGGAAGGGCATGTCAAAGAAGAGGAAGATACTCTGTATGTGTCGCTGGATAGTATATGTGTAAATGAAATAGGGAGAATTGGTTACAGATGGGAAGAGGTAGAAGGAGATTATGGCGAAGCGGCAGCGACTTTGGAAGCCGAGTTCGGAAAGTATTCTGAGTGTCCCAGGGAAGAGCAGCTGGGTGAGATATGGTCTACGTTTATGGGGGGTATGAATTTATAGATAAGACAAATCTGATTAAGCGGAATGAATATGGATATAAATGTATGCTCGTAGCTGTGAAGCAGGTGTTAGACTATATGGAAGCGTTAAATGATACCATAGTGGATGTAGGAGGCGGCCTCAGAAAGGAGAGCAGACTGTTTGATTTTCCATGCTTCAGAGAGGCATGGTTAAACGCGTGTCTGCACAATCGCTGGTCAAGACAGACGCCGCCGGCCGTATACATGTTTGAAGATCGCATTGAGGTTATATCAGTGGGAGGATTACCAGAGGGGCTTACATTGGAGGAATTTTATGAGGGAAAAAGTAAACCTGTGAATCTTGAACTTCAGCAGATTATGGTGCAACTGGATTATATAGAACAGACTGGGCATGGCGTGCCTTTGATTGTATCTCGATATGGGAAAGAAGTGTTTGATATTACGGAGAATTTTGTTACGGTAACAATTCCGTTAAACAAAGATAAAGTAATGGAAAGAGATTTACAAAAGAAGAAGGGGGTTGTATTGAATGAATGTGATAAGAAAATAATAAGTGGGATGAAAGAGAACAGTAATATTACAGTGCATGAACTTAGTGGACAAATAGGGGTCGGAGTGACAACAATTACGAAACATATTCGTATTTTAAGAGAAAAAGGCATTATAAAAAGAATAGGTTCTAAGAAAAATGGACAATGGGTTAAACCAGATAGGGATAAAAATAGATATGTATCGGCAGGAGCATAGATTTTCTCCT
>CAJTVB010000049.1 GCA_910579755.1 uncultured Acetatifactor sp.
TATTGATCTAAGCGTTAAAGAAAAAATCTATAAGAGCAAAAAGGCGCAGATTTCAATATTAAATGATTTCAGGCTTGAAGTCGCCGCCGGTGAAAAAATCGCCATTGTGGGCGAATCGGGAGCAGGCAAGAGTTCTTTGCTCAATATCATTGGATTGCTTGATCGAAATTATTCCGGTGAATATACGCTTTTCGGTTCTCCGACAGATCAGTTGCATACAAGCAAATTGGCGCAATGGCGAAATCAACGGATTGGTTTTGTTCTTCAAGAGTCGGCACTCATTAACTCTTTGACGGTTGAAGATAACATCAAACTGCCGTTTCTTTATGCCAGTCCTGATAAAAAGGGTATTAGGAAGGTTGAGGATTTTGATACGATAATCAGTGCAATTGAGATCAGACACATACTAAAAAAGAAGCCGCTTGAATGTTCCGGCGGAGAAAGGGCCAGAGCTGTATTTGCCAGAGGAATCATTATGAAACCTCAACTTATTTTGGCTGATGAACCTACGGCATCCCTGGATGTGGAAAACAGAGAAAGAATTGTAACCTTGCTTTTTAACATGAACAAAGAGTTTAACACCACTATCATTACTGTAACTCATGATTTGGACATAGCAAATCGTCATGATAGAGTAATCCATCTTGAAAGGAGTAAATAAAATGGGATTTTTTGCGATGATTGCGTCAATGCTGCTGGGGATATTGTTTGTTGCAATCGGGATTTCCCGCAGAAAGCAAAAGGGATGGCCTATAATCCTTATCGCGCTCGGAACCGTGTTTGTTCTCATTGCGGTTTATTTGGGATGGCCTAAATAGAAGTCAATAAAAGTAAGTCTGTCTGCCCGGCGGCAGAGAAGAAAAAACCGCTGCGAGGCAACCGATTTTTCATGTCCGAAGTTCAATCCTCGCGGCGGTTTTGATTATTCAAAGCCGCCGTTTTGCGGCTTTTCGTTTTGCTAATGTGTGTGGAGTGGCTGTGAATAGTAACGCTATATTCAGGTCTTTACGAATACTTCCTTGCCCAGCCCGCAGATGGGACATATCCAGTCGTCGGGAAGCTCTTCAAAGGGGGTGCCGGGAGCGATTCCGCCTTCCGGATCTCCCAGTTGGGGATCATAAACATAGCCGCAGGGGCCGCATACATATTTTTCGTATTCCATTTTTATACCTCCTGCCCGCTCCGGCGGGCATATTTTTTTGTTTACTTTTTTTGCTTTTGCGAATGTGGAAGTCAGGTTGGATGTTCCATGGAGCGTCCAACCGCACAGGTGGAATTTTTTCCCGGTGCGGCATCCATTGCTGTATCTCCGTCTTTGATCGAAGGGGCATACAGCGCTTCCAGCCTGCGCAGGTATTCGTACCGCTCTGCAGCCTGCCGGGAGGCTTCCTCAAACAGGATCACAGACTGTTCAGGCCGGTATCGTCTCAGAGAATCATAGCGGATTTCTCCGCCCAAAAATTCCTGATAATCCAGCTTGGGTTCTCCGCTGTCCAGCTGAAAAGGATTTTCGCCTCTGTCTTTTCGGGAGGGGTCAAAGCGGAACAAGTGGAAATAGCCGGATTCAACGGCCTTTTTTGCCTCATGGGGGCTGCTGCCCATGCCGGCGCGCAGCCCGTGGGCGATGCAGGTGGCGTAGGCCACAACCAGGGACGGGCCGGGGAAGGCGGCGGCTTCCGTCAATGCCCGGAGGGTCTGGGCAAAATCAGCGCCCAGGGCGATTTGAGCCACATACACATTGCCGTAGGTCATGGCCATGGATGTCAGATCCTTTTTCCGGGTGGTTTTGCCGCCGGAAATGAATTTGGCGGTGGAGCCAAGAGGAGTGGCCTTGGAGGCCTGACCGCCGGTGTTGGAATAAACCTCTGTGTCCAGCACCAGAATATTGATGTTTCTGCCGCTGGACAGCACATGGTCCAGTCCGCCGAAGCCGATGTCATAGGCCCAGCCGTCTCCGCCGATGACCCACTGGACGGTGTCTGATTCAAAGATCTCCTGAGCCAGCAGCATGCCGTAGCCGAATTCAGCGGCATCCTCAAACAGAGAGTTTGACCAGGCCGGTCCATGGCCTTCCTGATCCAGGGTATAGGCACAGGAGGGGGAGGAGTTGGCCCAGATGGAGCTGCAGCCTGTGGCGTTGGCAATATACATGCGCGGACCGAAAAGCTGGGTTAAGAGCTTCACGTAGGGTGTCTCGCCGCAGCCCGCACAGGCGCCGGAAAACTCCATAAGGGGAAGCAGAAATTGGCTGCTTTTTACGGTGTGGACGGCTGCAGAGGAAGCTTTCACAGAGTGTGCTTCCTCCGGAAGATTTCCGGCGGGAGTCCCCGGCAGCTTTTGCCGGAATTTCTCCACAGCCTCCTGGCAGGGGAGCAGGGACTTGGCAAAATCAAAATAGTTCTGCCGTTCCTGGTGATCCTTCGCAGGGTGCATTTCCAGTGCTTTCCTGCCCTGCTTTCCGGGGCAGACTGCGGCGCAGGTGCCGCAACCGGTACAGTCCACCTCCGATATCACTATAGAGAAGGAGCGCCCTTCCAGTCCCAGCATGGGGATTTGGGGCATACCCTCCGGCGCCTGGGCCTGCTGGCTTTCGTCCATGACTGCAGGACGGATTACCGCATGAGGGCACACGAAGGAGCAGCGGTTGCACTGGATGCAGTTTTCCGGCTTCCACTCCGGTATTTCGGTGGCCACGTTCCGACGCTCGTGCGCCGTGCTTCCCGGGGGCGTGTACCCGTCCGCATAAGGAAGAAAGGCGGATACCGGGAGGGAATCTCCCCTCTGATCGGTGACGGGCTGCTGGATTCGATGTACATAATCCAAAAGGCCGGGACTGTCCGGCAAAGGAGGATTGTCCAGGGGATCCGCAATAGGAGGACTGTCCAGGGAACCCGTAATGGGAGCATGGGCGTTTTCCGCTACGGGGCCTTCAGTATCCTCTTCCATATCCGCCCAGCCGGGAGGAATCGGAATTTCCTGTACCTCGGAAAAGCCTCGTTCAATGGCGGTTTCGTTCATTTTCAGGATTTTGTCGCCGCCTTTTCCATAGCTTTTCCGAGCGGCTTCCATCATCAGTGACTTGGCTTCATGGGGCGGAAGAAGGCCGGAGACTGCGAAAAATGCCGCCTGAAGGATAGTGCTGATCTTGTTGTTAAGACCGATTTCCTTGCCGATGCCAAGAGCGTCGATCACGTAGAATCGTATATGGTGCCGGGCCAGAAAGGCCTTTGTGGACCGGGGGAGATATTCCTCCAGCTGCTTTCCGCGATAACCGCAGTTCAGCAGAAAGGTGCCGCCGTCCTTCAGCTCCTGTACCATCACTGTATATTTGTGGAGATACGCAGGGGTATGGCAGGCTGCCAGATCTGCCCGGCGGATCAGGTAGGTGCTGTGGATGGGGCTTTTCCCGAAGCGCAGATGGGAGATGGTGAGCCCCCTTGATTTTTTGGAGTCGTATTCAAAGTAGCCCTGGGCGGTCATGTCCGTATGGTCTCCGATGATTTTCAGGGCATTTTTGGTAGCGCTGACCGTGCCGTCACCTCCCAGTCCCCAGAATTTGCAGGCGGTCACATCCTTGGGAGATGTATCCTGGCAGGAGGGTATGGGCAGGGAGAGATGGGTTACGTCATCCGTGATTCCCAAGGTAAAGATTTTTTTGTCGGTATTGTGGTAGACGGCGGCAATCTGAGCTGGATCCGTGTCCTTGGAGCTGAGGCCGTAGCGGCCGGAAAAGAGGGACACCTGGCCCCGGAACTTTTCTGACTGGGCCAGAGCCGCCGCCACGTCCAGATACAGAGGCTCACCGGGGGCGCCCGGTTCCTTGGTGCGGTTCAGCACGGTGATCTGCTTTACGGTGGGTGGAAGGGCCTCAAGGAAATGCCGGACGCTGAAGGGGCGGTACAGGTGGACGTTAATCAGGCCATATGAATGGCCGGACAGGGAGTCCAGATATTCCCGCACGGTTTCACATACGCTTCCCATGGCGACAATAACATGGGAAGCGTCGGGGACGCCGTAATAGTCAAACAGTCCGTAGCTTGTTCCCAGCAGGGCATTGATTTTCTGCAGTTGTTGTTCTACAATGCCGGGCAGGGCATTATAAAAGGGGTTAGAGGCTTCTCTGGCCTGAAAGAAGATGTCCGGGTTCTGGGCGGAACCGTAGACTCTGCCGTTTTGAGGATGGAGGACTCTTCTGCGGAAGGCCTCCGCCTTTTGAGGATCGGCCATGCTGCCCAGAGCTTCATAGTCCCACACCCGGATCTTGTGCAGCTCATGGGAGGTGCGGAAGCCGTCAAAAAAGTTCAGGAAGGGAAGACTGCCCTCCAGGGCCGCCAGATGAGAGACGGGAGTAAGATCCATGACCTCCTGAACACTGGCACAGGCGAATATTCCTGTTCCGGCCTGCCTGCAGGCATAGATGTCCGAATGGTCTCCGAATATGGATAGGGCGTGGGTGGCAATGGAACGGGCGGCCACGTGGATGACTCCCGGCAGCAGTTCTCCGGCCATACGGTACAGGTTGGGGAGCATCAAAAGAAGCCCTTGGGAGGAGGTGAAGGTCACTGCCAGGGCTCCCGCCATAAGGGCTCCGTGAACGGCGCCGGCGGCTCCTGCCTCCGACTGAAGCTGGGCTGTTTTTAAGACTTGGCCATATATATTTTTCCGTCCGGCTCCCGCCCACTGGTCGCACAGCTCCGCCATGGGTGAGGAAGGGGTAATGGGATACAGGGCGGCTGCCTGGCTGTAGGCATAGGCCACATGGGCGGCTGCCTGGTTGCCGTCCATGGTCTGCAGGACGGGAGACGGCGTGGGAGTGCCGGTTTTGAGGCCGGCAGCCGTCTGTATGGATGAAGATGTGTTTGTTTCCATAAAAATACCTCCGGGATAGTAAGGATCATCACGATAAATGATTATTACTATACTGTCCCGAAGGTGAGGTTCTTATGCGAAGCCGCATACCTTATTTCAAAAATCCGTTGACGATCTGAGCTTCTGCTTCCTGCTCGGTGAGCCCCAGGGTCATCAGCTTGGTGATCTGTTCTCCCGCGATCTTTCCGATGGCGGCTTCGTGGATCAGCTGGGCGTCCAGATGGTTGGCAGTGATCTCGGGAATGGCGCTGATCTTTGCGTTGTCCATGATAATCCCGTCGCACTCGGAGTGGCCGGCACAGCGGTTATTGCCGTTAATCTTTGACAGAAACAGCTGTCTGGAAGAGTCCCGGGCCACAGAGCGGGAGATGATGTTTGCGCTTGAGCCCTCTCCGTCCAGATCTACCTGGAAGGAGGTCTCTGCCGTCTGGCTTCCATGGGTCATCAGCTTCTCCGTAACCACAAGCCTGGCGCCGTCCGCAAGCTTGGCCCTGGTGGAACGCTTGGTGGAATCGACTCCTTTGATCTGTACTGTTTCCATTTCCAGAAAGCTGTTCTCCGAAAGCTCCACCACAGTTTCAGGATTCATGATCCGGGAACCGTTTCCGTCGCCGCTGCCATAGTGTTTTTCCACATATTTTACATGAGAATTCGGGCCTACGTAAAAGGTGTGGATTCCGTCATGCCGGCTGTCGCTGTCGCCGCTGTTGTGGATGCCGCAGCCGGCAACAATGGTCACATCACAGTTTTCTCCCACATAAAAATCATTGTAGACCATTTCGGTCAATCCGCTCTGGCTGAGAACTACCGGGATATGGACACTTTCGTTCCTGGTGCCCGGTTTGATCAGAATGTCAATTCCCTGTTTGTCTTCCTTTGTCACAATATCGATATGAGCCGTGGTGGAACGGGCGGCGCTTGTGCCGTTGGCACGGATGTTATAGGCACCGGCGGGCATCTCGTGAAGCCCGGTCACCTGTTCCAGCAGATTTTTTTGAATTTCGTCCATTTTATACCTCCATGCCGCATTTTTGCGGCCCTGCAATAGAATCAGCTTTACTTTTGCTGATAAAAACGGCAGCTTTCGGTTCCCTTTAAAAGCTCCGGCAGAATATCTTCCCGCTGTCCTCTGGCCTGCACGGTGCCGCCGGCAATCACGATGATTTCATCTGCAATATTCAGGATCCGTTCCTGGTGGGAGATGATGATCAGGGAATTCTGACTGGAACGATGCATTTCTTCAAATACGCGGATCAGGTTGTTAAAGCTCCACAGATCGATCCCGGCTTCCGGCTCGTCAAAGACAGCCAGGGGGGTATTGCGGGCGATAATGGTGGCGATCTCGATTCGCTTTAACTCACCGCCGGACAGACTTCCGTCTACGTCCCGATTGATGTAATCCCGGGCGCACAAGCCTACCTGGGAGAGATAATCGCAGGCGCCTGACAGCTTCAGATTGTTACCGGCAGCCAGGGTGATCAGATCCTTGACCTTGATGCCTTTAAAGCGCACCGGCTGCTGGAAGGCGAAGCTGATTCCCAGTCTGGCACGCTCTGTCACATTCATATGTGTAATGTCGGTTCCGTTGAACAGGATTTTCCCTGACGTGGGCTGTTCGATTCCCATGATCAGCCTGGCCAGGGTGGATTTTCCGCCGCCGTTGGGGCCTGTAATGGCGATAAAGGTATGGTCCTCAAAGGTGAGATCTAAATTTCGTATAATCTCCTTTTGTCCGTCTGCTTCGCCGGACACCTGAAAGGAGAGATTTTGTAATTCAAGCATAAGATCCTCCTATATGTCTTGTACTGATATCTATTGGAGCTGAAAGTCAGGCTGGCTTCGTGCCCATTGGGCCCTGTAGTGTCCGATGGGCTTCGCAGTGCCCATTGGGTCCTGCAGTGTCCGTTGGGCTTCACAGTGCCCATTCGGAAAACCTGCGGTTTTCCTCATTCACGGGCTTCGCCCTATGAAAAAGTCCACAGTTAAATTTTTTTACATGCAAGCATGACAAAAATTTAACTGTGTTCTTTTTCGCACTGCTCATTGCCTGCGTGGATTTAGTGTATCACAATTTATTTATGAAAACTATATATTTTTTCTGAAATTTCTGTTTTCCTCCAGGCGTTTTTTAAAGACACCTTCGACTCCCTCCTCCGTGGGAGTATAGTATTGTCTGTCCTTCAGGCTTTCCGGCAGGCAGGTCATTTGGGCTATTTTTTCTTCTGTGTCATGGGCGTAGATATAGCCTTCTCCATAGTGGAGGTCGTCCATGAGCCGTGTGGGTGCATTGCGGATCACCAGGGGCACCGGCTCAGACAGCTGGGTCAGTGCATCAACCTTTGCGGTTTCATAGGCCCGGTATACCGCATTGGAGCGGGGAGCCAGGGACAGGTAGATCACGGCCTGAGCCAGATTCAGGTTACATTCGGGCATGCCGTTGAAGTGGCATGCCTGGTAGGCTGCCGTGGCGATCAGTAAAGCCTGGCTGTCTGCCAGACCGATATCCTCGCTGGCAAAGCGGATCAGCCGTCTGGCGATAAAAAGCGGGTCTTCGCCGGCTTCCAGCATCCGTGCCAGCCAGTATACTGCGGCGTCCGGGTCGGAGTTGCGCATGGATTTGTGGAGGGCGGAAATCAGATTATAATGTTCCTCCCCCTTCTTATCATACAGCAGAGTCTTTTTGCCCAGACACTGCTCCAGGGTTTCTTTTTCCACAGTGATGGATCCGTCCGGGGAGATTTGTCCGTTTAACACGGCCATTTCCAGTGTATTTAAGGCTCTGCGGGCATCTCCGTCCACAGAGGAGGCGATAGCGGCCAGCAGTTCTTCTGACATATGAATATCCGTGTTTCCGAATCCTCTTTTATCCTTCAGGGTCCGTGAGAGCAGTTCGGTTAAATCCTGGGAAGTCAGACCCTTCAGTACAAACACCTTGCATCGGGAAAGAAGAGCGGCGTTGACTTCAAAGGAAGGATTTTCCGTGGTGGCGCCGATAAGAATTATACTGCCCTTTTCTACATAAGGAAGGAAAGCGTCCTGTTGAGCTTTGTTAAATCTGTGAATCTCGTCCACAAACACAAGGGTGCGCATGCCGTAGGCCCGGTTTTCCTCCGCCTGCTTCATAATCTCCTTGATTTCCCGGATGCCGCTGGTGACCGCACTGAAGTTTACAAAGCGGGAGCTGGTGCGGTTTGCAATGATCCGGGCAAGAGTGGTTTTGCCTGATCCGGGAGGCCCCCAGAAGATCATGGAGGATACCATATCCTTTTCCAGCATCTGCCGCAGCAGCATGCCCGGGCCCAGCAGATGCTTTTGACCAATATAGTCATCAAGAGATTGAGGACGCATCCGGTCTGCCAGCGGGGCCTGGGCGGGGGAAAGAGAGTGATCTGTTGAAAGGTCGAAAAGGGATAATTGATCCATGGGAAACCTCCTTGCAGTGGATTTCTGCTTTCAGTATATCCTGATCTTAGGTGGAATTCAACCTGGAATTCAAGCGGTCAGTTTTGCCTTTTGCCTCTTGCACGCTGCATGAAATGATGATATACTTATATTAAAACTGTCATGAATGAGTAGACAAAAGGCTTCAATTACTTGGAGATTAGTATGGGAGGAAGGATCATTTATGAGAGAGCATTTTAAAAAAAGAAGATTTATTATTCCAGCGATTGCGGCTTTAATCTGTGTATCTGTGCTTTTGGCAGCTTTTATGAGGAGAAATGCTTCTCAAAGCAGCATGAGCAGCCAGGAAAGCAGAGATGCTCAGTATATTGCTTTTTTGAAGCAAATGACAGAAACCCAATTTACAAAATTTGAGGAGGAAATTAATTCGGCGGAAGCGGCGGTAGTCTATGACAAAACATTACAGCAGTACAAGATTGAATTGTCATTAACGGCAGATGGTGAAATAAGCCAGGCAGAGGTGGAGAGCTATAAGGAGATGCTGAGCATGCAGTACGGTGAGATTATACTGATTATAAATGGTCAGCAAATGTGATAAATCAGGAATGTATGACATCCATTATGATGAGCTTCTTTCGGATGGACACTATCGAGTGATTCAACGCATGAATGATGGAGACATTCTTTCGCTTGAGTTCGAATTGCAGCAGGCTGCAGAACCTCTCCTTTGATTAATCAAAAGAATTTCCAGGCTAATAAATGCAGTTTGTGTAATCAATCAAAAAAATAACTCCCTTTTATTTTATAATCAAGTATATAAATCGGGATTGGAGAGTAGAAATATGTTTGAATGTGGTACATATGAATATGGGTTGAAAACAGGCGATTTATCAGAAAAAGAAATGGTCAAAATCTTTGAAAAGGTACTCAGTAAAATCGCCGGGGAAATTAATGATTCCCGCATTCCCAAAAAGCGGAAACTGAGCAAAAGAACTGGCCCCTTCGGCCGGCCTACCCCAGATGCAGAACCGCCAGAATATGATTATATCTATCTTTATGGTCATAGACCCAGTAATTTGTATTTAGAGCTGTACCCTGATCGGGAGAAGAATGGACGAGTGAAATTTTCGGAAGAGGGAATTGTCTGGAATTTGTACTTTTATATCTTGTCAGACTATCCAAACCGGATATCCGAAGAGGATCATATCCAAGAGTTTGGAGGCAGAGTGATTGAGGAATTATTTCAGACACTTCCCTGCGAAAAGGCACTCATTAAGAAATATGCCCCCGGTGAAGATAGGCTTTAGTGAAACTGCAAACGATAAAAAAGTGTGCTTGAGCGGTTGAAAAATCTGCTCCAAAAAGCAACGAACTATCAACAACAAATAGCAATTAAAAATAAAGATAGAGGGGCGAGGCAATCCCCTCTTAACTATCCTTCAGAAATGTCTAACACGATTATTAACGTCTAGATAATTTCAATTCTGCGTCATTCATTTCATTATCCTTCCATGCTTCAAATTTCTCTGACATTTCAGCGGCTTTTGTCAACGTCGTGGATTCTTCGCTCTCGGCATTTTCAGAGGAAGTGTTAGTTTATTCTTCATCTAAAGACGTTTCGGAAGCTTTATCGGAAACTTTAATAGTAGCAGTATATTAATCTACGCATTAAAAAAAGAACCTGTGTGACAGATTCCTTAAATAAGGGAAAATCCCCGACGAAGAATGGCATTCCAGTTGCTTTTTTGAAAGAGAAATCTTACTACGATTACCATTTGCTTTTCTTCATCAATCGTGTAGAAAGCAAGGTAATTATTGACTATAGCGAATCTAATTCCCCAGCTTGACAAAACAGGGTCATCTACAAGACGGAACTTTTGAGGCATATCGGAAAGTGAGTTGATTTGCTCAGCGGCTACGTCAAGTAGGAGGTCTGCGGCAGAAGGGTTTTTAAGATTAAATTCTATATGGTCAGCCGCACGCATGATATCACGCTCAGCGGTCTGTGTGATATGGATTATATAACTCATCCGCGACGTCTGCTCCGGATATCAGCCATTGCTTCAGAGAAAGGTCTGGTATTGCCGGATGAAATATCATCCATACCTTCTTTGATTTGGCTATATAATTCAAAGCGACTGGTTAATTCTTCATAGGCTTCAATGCTCATAACAGCAAGGTCGCCTTTTCCATTCTTCGTTATAAAAACTGGTTCAGGATAACTGTGGCAAAATGAAGAGATTTCATTGTAGTTATTCCTTAAATCAGCACTTGATTTGATTGCTGGCATAATGAACACCTCCTTATTTGATGGTAAAATTATACACAAATTTTGTTATATAGTCAATGAGAACGTGAGAATATTATATGTCAGTTTTTGTAAATTTATTTGATTGACTTTCTTTGGGGAGCAATCCGTGCGCCAGCCGGGTTGTTCCCGGTGTGATGCGTAAATCCATAGGAAAGCTGAGGCATTTGAAGCGGCATATCCGAAGATGAATCAAGAGAAGGCTATGGATGCGAAGGCTCCGACTGTACCGAAGACCGGGAAAGTAAGGTAATGCCTATGACAGATACTTCTTTTTTTACAGCCCCTTTTTTCGCCGCTTCGACACAATTTGTATTGCGAAGCGCAAAGCTCTATTGCTATAATGTAAGAATGAAAAATTGATTTTACCATGGAGGGCGACATGAAACCTGCAATGTCCTATGAAGAAAAGTACAAAATGATGACGGAGACGCCGGTGAACCGGCTGATCCCCCGGCTGGCGGTGCCTACCATTATCAGTATGCTGATTACTTCCATTTATAATATGGCGGATACCTTTTTTGTGAGCCAGCTGAACACCAGCGCATCGGGAGCCGTGGGGGTTAACTTTTCCATCATGGCTATGATACAGGCAATTGGCTTTACCCTGGGAATGGGAAGCGGCAACTATATGTCCCGGATGCTGGGGCAGAAGGACGGAGAGAAGGCCCAGAGAGCCTGTTCCACGGCGGTATATACAGCTTTTGTATTTGGATTGATTCTGGCGGCGGCAGGAATTTTTTCCATTGACAGTCTGGTGAGGATTTTGGGAGCCACGGAAACCATTGCTCCCTATGCCAGGGACTATGGGAAATATATTTTGTTTGCCGCACCTTATATGACGGTATCTTTTGTTTTTAATAACCATCTGCGTTCCCAGGGAAATGCGGCGCTTTCCATGATCGGGATTACGACCGGAGGCGTGTTGAACGTGATTCTGGATCCCATTCTGATTTTTGGGTTTGACATGGGAATTTCAGGGGCGGCCATTGCCACCATCATCAGTCAGTTTGTGAGCTTTGTAATTCTGCTGGCGCTGGTGGTCCGTTCGGAAAATGTACTGAAGCCCCATCCTAAATATTTCACATTCAAAGGCTGGGTGTACTGGGAAATTTTGACTGCCGGTCTGCCCACTCTGGGGCGGCAGGGGCTGGCCAGCGCCGCGTCGGTGCTTTTGAATGTGGCGGCCTCCAGGTTCGGAGATCCGGCTGTGGCGGCCATGTCCATTGTGACCCGGATCATGATGTTTATCAATTCCGCGCTGATCGGCTTCGGCCAGGGCTTCCAGCCCGTGTGCGGTTTTAATTTCGGTGCGAAAAAGTATGGACGTGTGCTGGAGGCATATTACTTCTGCAGGAAGGTTGCTTTTGTGTTTCTGCTGGTGATGGCGGTGATTATGTTTGCCGCGTCCACAGGGATCATGCGTCTCTTCCGCAGGGAAGATGCAGAGGTAATCAGGATAGGATCGCTGGCTCTGAAGCTGCAGTGCGCGCTTCTGCCCGTTCAGGCATTCACCATTATGGGTAATATGCTGACCCAATCCATTGGTTACAGCTTTCGGGCCACTCTGACGGCCATTGGAAAGCAGGGACTGTTTTTCATTCCCGCGATTCTGGCCCTGCCGGGATATCTGGATGAATTGGGTCTTCAGCTGGCCCAGCCGGTGGCAGATCTGTTGACTTTTATAATGACCCAGATCATCGTGGTGTTTGTGGTAAAGGAGCTGAGACAGCTGGAGGTTGCGGCGGGGTGATTGACTGTGAAACAGGAGAGGATGCACAGGGTGACGCAGATGAAATACATAGCAAAGGAACCTATAAACAAAGGCTGGTCCAGTGATAAGAAATACTGTGTTACCGACGAGAAGGGGACACGGTATCTTCTGCGTGTCTCCGATATTGCCCAATATGACACGAAGCAGTCCGAATTCAACATGATGAAACAGGTATACTCCCTTGGAGTCCCCATGTGTCAGCCGATAGAGTTTGGTGTCTGTGAAGAGGGAGTCTATTCCATCCAGAGCTGGATCGACGGCGTTGATGCGGAAGAAGTCATATCAGATCAGTCTGACACAGAGCAGTACGTCTATGGCCTTGAGGCTGGCCGGATTCTGCGCCGGATTCATTCCATACCGGCTCCGGAAACCCAGGAAGACTGGGAGAGCCGATTCAATCGGAAGATGGATTGTAAAATCAGGAGATACGGTGAGTGCCCTGTCAAGTATGAGAACGGACAGGCATTTATCGATTACATAAACGAAAATCGTCATTTGTTTAAAAACAGACCGCAGGTATATCAGCACGGCGATTACCATATCGGTAACATGATGATAGACCGAAAGGGCCAGCTTCATATCATTGATTTCAACCGTAATGATTACGGTGATCCGTGGGAGGAGTTTAACCGCATCGTCTGGTGCGCCCAGAGTTCACCTCTCTTTGCGTCAGGTATGGTAAACGGGTACTTTGACGGACATGTACCGCAGGAATTCTGGAGGCTCCTGGCACTTTATATTTCCAGCAACACGCTCTCATCAGATAAACTTTGTCAAGGGTGTTTTAGAAAAAATAGAATTATCACCAAAGGGCGAATGGTTCTAAAGCTGTTGTCAAGGGGGAATGGAGATTTTGGCCTTGTCCTCTTGTTTCAAATTTCAGTTGTGCATGAGAGGCCCCCCTCGAACTTGAATTCGACTTCAACCATAAAATCTTGACGGTTTTTCCGGGATGGATTATCCTTATCTTTAAGGAGTCCCTGAATTGGACGATTCCGAAATGAATGGATTTTGTACACATCAGAAACTGTGTAGAGGAGGTTTGCCTATGTCTCAGATCACAAAACGAGCCTTGGCCTCGTCGCTAAAGCTTCTGTTGCTTCA
>CAJTVB010000050.1 GCA_910579755.1 uncultured Acetatifactor sp.
TTCAAGAGTTGGTGCGGGATATTAAAAAGGGCCTGATAGCAAAAGTCATTGTCTACAAACTTGACCGTATCAGCCGTTCCATTCTGGACTTCGCAACCATGATGGAGCTGTTCCAGCAGTACAATGTGGAGTTTGTTTCTTCCACGGAAAAATTTGATACGTCCACGCCGATTGGCAGGGCTATGTTGAATATCTGTATCGTGTTCGCCCAACTGGAACGGGAAACCATACAAAAGCGGGTAACGGACGCTTATTATGCACGGTGCAAGCGCGGCTTCTACATGGGTGGGCGTATTCCCTATGGCTACCGTCTGACGAACACGGTCATTGACAATATCCGCACTTCCATGTATGAGGAAGTCCCGGAAGAAAGCGAACAGTTAAAGCTGATTTACTCCATGTATGCGGACACGGACAATTCCCTCGGAGATATTGTGCGGTATTTAAATGAACACCAGATTAAAAATCTGCGTGGTGCAAACTGGAACACCGCCCGTATCAGTGAAATGCTCCGTAATCCCGTATATGTCGAAGCTGACATTGATGTGTATCAGTTTTTCCAAAGCCAAGGTGCAAACATCTATAATCCGGCAAGTGATTTCACGGGTTACAATGCCTGCTATCTCTACAAAGGTACTGTTTCCACTTCAAGAAAGCAAAGTGACCTGTCCAACAAAGAGATTGTGCTTGCGCCGCATAAGGGTTTTATCCCCTCTAAGACATGGTTGGCGTGCCGCATACGGTGTCTGAACAACCGACAGTCCACAAAGACCTGTAAACCCAAAAACTCATGGCTTGTAGGCAAGGTAAAATGCGGCAACTGTGGTTATGCTCTGACAATCCGCAAGGCAAAAACAAAGTGGGGACGATACTTTGTTTGCAGCCAGTCGGGAAGCAGGGGAAGCAACTGCACAGGGGCAGGCTGTACGGTTTATGCAGACGTTTTGGAAGAATATATGCTTGGTGCAATCAAAGAAAGACTGTCGGAGTTTCAGAAACTTTCCTGTATATCTGACACAGGGGAGGAACACGCAAACATGACGAAAAAAATCCGTCTGACACAGATTGAGGAAGAAATCGAAGAACTTCTCTCCAAAGTGTCCGGGGCAAGCGGCGTTCTGATGAAGTACATAGACGAAAAAGTATCAGAACTGGACGCGGAACAAAAGGCTTTGCAGGAAGAAATCGTTACGGCAAATGTCACAGACACAGAGGGCAGATTGAAGCAGATAACCAATCATGTGAAAACATGGGAAATGCTCTCTTTCGAGGACAGACAGGCGGTAGTCGATACCCTTGTCAAGGTTATTCGGATTGCAGACGGAAACATTAAAATCACTTGGAACATTTAACGATTAAGCATGAAAGACTAAGCCACACAGTTTAGAGGAAAATTTAATAAAAATCTGTTGATAAGCCAATACTAAATACCGTATAATAATGAAGAAGAACGTTTCATAGAAAATAGTCGAAGGGAAGTGATACTATGGCACCTGCAGCACAGGCAATCAGAAATCAAGAAGTCCTAAATACTGAATATTCCGAAAAAGCAGCCATAGGCGCATTATATGATGAACTCTCCAAAGGAATAAATAGTATGAAAAAAGGCGATGTTTATACGATTGATGAAGCTTGGGAGGAAATTGACAAAATATAATGTCGGAAAAACCAAAGAAATATAAAATCGTAATATCCAAAGATGCTCTCTCGGATATTAAATCAACAAAAAAATATATTCTCGACACCTTCAAATATCGAGAATACGCGGAAAACTTTTCAAAGAAGATAAAGAAGGCTATCAAAGAGCTGGATTCCTTTCCCAAAGGCTATGAAGCTACGGGATATGTAATTGAGGGATTGAGCATTTATTTCAAGCCTTACAGTACATATTTAATCTTCTTTGTTGTGGAGGATTCCACCATTACGGTAATCCGGGTCTTGAAAGACCGCATGTATTGGCAGTCGATTATAAAGAAAATGCAGAAAATCAACAGATAGATTTACTTCAATCCTCCCGTTTCGGCGAAGCCTTGCGTATCACACAGGATCGGCTGGACGCCAAAAACTTCTATGCATTCAATCCTGCCTTTGACAGGTGCGAGAGCTGTGACTGAGAACAGAGGGAAAGCAGCGGCTGTAAAACACAAATGCAATATTTCTGAATAACTGACCGGCAGGAAAGTCCTTTATGGAAGGGGACGTTCCTGCCGGTTTTCCTGCAGACAAATTGTAACCCATATATAATATTGGTTGACAATAAGGTTTTCGTCCGATATAATGCAAAATGCATCCTGCCCTGTCAATATCGGAAACGTCCGGACAACACAGGTGGGAAAGTAGCTGAACGAGAGGATATTTATGAAAAACAGAGAGAAGATCCGAGAAATGACCGTAACCGCCCTGTTGGCGACCCTGCTGGCCGTGTTTGGCATGTTCAAGCTTCCCAGTATCATTCCGGGCTGCGAGTTCCAGCTTTCGGCTCCTTTTGCTGTGTGCATTGCGGCCTGTTTCGGTTTTAAGAGATATCTCAGGATAGGCATCCTGGCCAGCGCAATCAACCTGATTCTGAGCACCCATACCATCATGAACGTCACCATAGCCATGATATTCCGGCTGGTGGCGGGAGGAATCTTGTTGATTTTCGGCGTGAATCCGCTGACCATCGTCATCAGCGGCCCGCTGGGGACAGTGGCCGGACGGGTGGTACTGGGAGGAATTTCGGGTACGAATCCCCTGGCGCTGATTGCCGCAGCCGTGCCGGGCATGGTGTTCACGGCTGTGGGTGCGGCGGTGATATATCCAGTGATGAAACGTCTGGTGCGAAGGGAGGCTGCTGCGCTGGCGCAGCCCTGATATCCTGCATGGCTGATCCGATATCCGGTTGCCTGCGGCGCAGAGGCGGAAGATTGACATAACAAGATACAGAGGAAACAAAATGAATCGTTACAGCATCAAAATGAGAGCATCGAACAAAGAGGAAGGCCATATCTCCGGGGCGGAAAAAATCATCCCGGAGGAAGAACTGGAGCAGTACTGCGCGCGGCTCCTGACCAGAGCTCTGCGACACAGCAAGGGAAAGCCTGATTTCATCAATCTGAAGATCGAAGCCGTGAGGGAAGAGGAAATCCTGCACCTTCCGGCACTGAAAGTAACTACGATAGCGACTTCTTCCCCGGAGGAAGGCATGGAGGTGGTGTTGGATTATCTGCGCAGGCTGGGGCTGGAGCGGGCGGAGGAGATTCTGGCCCTCTGGAAGCAGAGCTACTGCATGCGGGGCGCCATGCTGCTGGACGCGGACACACTCAGACGGCTGGAGCCGGACAGAGACCGGGGCATCCGCGCCACCTACATGGACATGGAGACGGAGGATGCGGAAAGGCAGTCTGCCTGCGGGGGAAAGAACCATTTCAATGAAGCGCTTGTGCTGGCCACGAAGGTGGTGAACCATCCCAATATTCTGGCGGAGCTATGCATTTCCGATGATCCGGACTATGTCACCGGCTATATCGCCTCCAGAGAGTTCGGCTACGTGCGCATCACCACGCTGAAAGGACTGGGCAGCCCTCTGGGCGGGCGCATCTTTCTGTTCCGAGGGACTGATGGGGAGCGGGACGACTGCATCCGCTATCTTCAGCAGCAG
This sequence comes from uncultured Acetatifactor sp., assembly GCA_910579755.1. Taxonomy (GTDB): domain Bacteria; phylum Bacillota; class Clostridia; order Lachnospirales; family Lachnospiraceae; genus Acetatifactor. Next base: position 3,641 of record CAJTVB010000050.1, read on the forward strand.
AAGGTGCTGGTCCATGTGGGCGACAAAGCATCGACACCTGCCGCCCATAGCAGGGTGTCCCATGAGTCTGGAAAGCTATACGAAAGAAAGGGAACAAATCCTGTGGATAAATGGAAACGTATGGAAGAGGAGCTGCAGGCCCTTCGGGAACAGCATCTGTACCGTGAAATCAAGGTCATCGAGAGCCCTCAGCGCGCCCATGTCCGGTACCGGGGCAGGGACATGCTGATGCTGGCCTCCAACTCCTATCTGGATCTATGTGACGAAGCCCAGGTGAAAGCATATGCGGCAAAGGTCCTGATGGAGTACGGCACCGGTTCCGGCGGTTCCCGTCTCACCACCGGAACCGGTATCTGCCATACCCAGTTGGAGGATGCCCTGGCCCGGTTCAAGGGCCGAGAGGCGGCAATCGTGTTCAACACGGGCTTTGCGGCCAACAGCGGCGTCATCCCCTGCCTGTGCAGGGAGGGAGACGTCATCTACAGCGACGAGAAAAACCACGCCAGCATCATTGACGGGTGCAGGCAGTCCAGGGCGGAGACAGTGGTCTACCGGCACAACGACATGGCGGATCTGGAACGGAAGATTCGGGAGCGCCAGGGAAGACAGGGGCTGATCGTCAGCGACGGGGTCTTCAGCATGGATGGGGATATCGTAAACCTGCCGGGGCTCGTGGAGCTGGCTGACGCTTACGGCCTGCTGTCCATGATAGACGAAGCCCATGCCACCGGCGTAATCGGAGACACCGGCCGGGGCTGCGAGGAACATTTCCACATGGAGGGACAGGTGGATATCCTCATGGGAACTCTCAGTAAGGCCATCGGCGCGGAGGGCGGTTATGTCTGCGGCTCCCGCACACTGACAGAATACTTGAAGAACAAGGCCAGGAGCTATATTTTCTCCACCTCCCTTTCTCCCGTGACCATGGCGGCGGCAAAGCGGGCCCTGGAGCTGATAGAGAAGGAACCCTGGCGTGTTGAGCGGCTGCAGGAGAACATCAGTCATTTCTGCGGCCAGCTTCGGGAGCACGGCGTGGAAGCAGATTCGGAAACCGCCATTATACCGATTCGGATCGGAGAGGAAGAGAAGGCTGTAAAGGTTTCCGCAAGGCTGATGGAGCAGGGATTTTTCATCCCCGCCATCCGCTATCCCACGGTGAAAAAAGGGGAAGCCATGCTGCGTGCTGCACTGATGGCCACCCACACGAAGGAAGAGCTGGCAGCCGCAGCCGCGGCCATAGCGGAAGCAATCGATTATTGTGGCGGCTGTTAATCAAAACAAAAAATCATTAATGGCTGCGGAGATTGCCTGTCCAGTACCATTGTCCTGTGCCAGGCATATCTTGAACATAAAAATATCCGGAACTTTCCGAACATACGAAAGGAGCAAGCATAATCATGGGCATCGTACAGGAACTTAAAGAAAAAGCGCTCACCACCGGGGACATTTCCCGGGAGGAGGCGTTGCTGCTGGCGGAGGCTCCCCTGGAGGAGCTTGCGGGGGCTGCGGAGGAGATCCGCAGGAAAAAGTGTGGCCGGGGCTTTGATTTATGCACCATTGTCAACGGCAAATGCGGACGCTGTCCCGAGGACTGCAAATACTGCGCCCAGAGCGCCCGCTACCAGGCCAAGTGCACAGAAGCCTATAACCTCCTGCCCACGGAAAAGCTTCTGGAGGGAGCCAGGCGGGCCAAGGCCGGAGGGGCGCTGCGCTATTCCATCGTCACCTCCGGCAGGAGGCTTTCTGACCATGAGGTGGAGCTGGCCTGTGAAAGCATCAGCGCCATCCGGCAGAACACCGGCATACAGGTCTGCGTGTCCTTCGGCCTGCTGGAGGAAGGGCAGTTCCGGAAGATAAAGGAGGCGGGCGCTTCCCGGGTGCATTGCAACCTGGAATCTTCCGCCGGATTCTTTCCGAAGATATGCACTACCCATACCTACCAGGACAAAATTGATACTCTGAAAGCGGCCCGGAGGGCAGGCTTGTCCGTCTGCTCCGGGGGCATTCTGGGGCTGGGAGAGGCCATGGAAGACCGAATTGACATGGTGCTCACTGTCAGGGAACTGGGGGTGAAGTCCGTCCCCATCAACCTTCTGAACCCTATTCCTGGTACGCCCCTGGAGCACAGGAAGCCCCTGACCGATCAGGAGGCCAGGCGCTGCGTGGCCCTCTTCCGGTTCCTGATTCCGGACGCATCCATCCGGCTGGCAGGAGGGAGAGGCCTTTTGGACGACAAGGGAGAGCAGTGTTTTCGGAGCGGCGCCAATGCGGCCATCTCCGGGGACATGCTGACCACGGCGGGAATCACGGTGGAGAGGGATTCAGAAATGGTGAAGAATCTGGGATTTGAGGTGAGGCTTTGCAATGAGTGAAGGAATGAGGGACGGAATCAAAAAAGAATTAAAGAAGGCGAAGAAAATCTTCATCGTAGGAACCGGCACGGATGTGGGCAAGACCTATGTGACGGGTCTGATCCTGAAGAAGCTGAGGGAAAGCGGCAGGCTCGCAGGCTACTATAAGGCGGCCATGAGCGGCAACGTGCGCAGGAGTGACGGCACTCTGGTTCCGGGGGATGCCCTCCATGTGAAGGAGGTATCCGGCATCGGACAGCCCCTGGAGCAGATGTGCCCCTATGTCTATGAACATGCGGTATCACCCCACCTGGCCTCCAGGCTGGAGGGGAATCCGGTGGAGCTTGACATGGTGGAGAAGGGCTTCCGGGAAGTGTGCAGGGAGTACGACTATGTGACCATGGAGGGAAGCGGCGGCATCCTTTGCCCGGTCTGCTTCGACCAGGCGGAAATCTGGCTGGAGGACGTGATTGCCAGACTGGAGCTGTCCTGTTTGCTCATTGCCGACGCAGGGCTGGGTACCATCAACAATGTGGTGCTGACCGCGGAATACATGCGCTCCCGGGGCATCCCCTTAAAGGGCATCCTCTTCAACCGCTTCCACCCAGGAAATGTCATGGAAGAGGACAATGTGCGGATGTGCCGGCACCGGACAGGGCTGAAGGTCATCACCTGCGTGGAGGAAGGGGCAAAGGAGCTTGCTCTGGACGGCGATGCGCTGGCGGCGCTGTATGAGGAATGACTTTGGGCTTGAGATATTGGTGATGACGAGTGCTTTGAAAGCAGAGAATGATATCATTTATTATAGAAAGAAGGGAACCCCATATGATCTGGTATCCATACCAACAGATGAAGACGATGAAAGCGCCCTATGAAATCATAGATGCAGAAGGCGTTTATTTATATACGAAAAATCAGAAGCTGATTGACTCCGTATCCTCCTGGTGGAGCGTAATCCACGGCTATAAGCACCCTGTCCTGACAGAGTCCATCAAGTCTCAGGCAGACTGCTTCTCCCATGTGATGCTGGGCGGGCTGACCCACGAGCCGGTGCGGAAGCTGGCGGAGAAGCTGGAGGAATGGCTGCCGGGAGATCTGGACTACTGCTTTTTCTCGGACTCGGGCAGTGTGGCGGTGGAGGTGGCCCTGAAGATGGCGCTACAATATTATGTGAACCGGGGGGATTGGAAGCGGACGAAGGTCCTGTCCCTGACCCATGCCTACCATGGGGACACTTTTAAGACTATGGAAGTGGGGGACGACGAGGACTATCATTTCATTCTGGAGGCCTATGGGGAGAAGAAGGACGTGATCCACATCCCCACCCGGATCGACGCGTTGGATGAGGCCTTTGCCCGCTGCCATGAGGAGCTGAACTGCTTCATCGTGGAGCCGCTGCTTCAGGGGGCGGGGGGTATGCGGATGTACGATATATCCTTCCTTCGTCGGGCCAGGGAGCTGTGCGACCAATACGGCGTCCTGCTTGTCTTTGATGAAGTGGCCACCGGCTTCGGGCGGACGGGGAACCGCTTCGTGGCAGACCTGGTGAGGCCGGATATCCTGGTGCTGGGCAAGGCGCTGACCGGCGGCTACATAGGACATGCCGCCACCATCGCCAACCATAAGGTCTACGAAGGCTTCTACGGGGACGCCCCGGAGAAGGCGCTGATGCATGGGCCTACATTCATGGGCAACGCCCTGGCCTGCAGCGTGGCGCTGAAGTCCATAGAGCTGTTCGAGGAGGGGGACTATCTTTCCAGAATCCGCCGTATCGAGGAGATCACAAAGCGGGAGATGGCTGGCTTGGAGCATGAGCAGATCCGGGAGGTGCGCGTCATGGGAGGATGCGTCTGCGTGGAAGTGAAGGACGGAGCGGCTCTGCAGGGGTATCAGCAGTTCGCCTATGAGAGGGGCGTGTTCAGCAGGCCGTTTTTGAATTATCTGTATGCCATGGTGCCCTATGTGATTACGGAGGAAGAGTTGGTACAGGTGCTGGGGGTGATGAAGGAGTGGTTCGCCAGGCCCTTTTCCAATGATTGCATTTTGGAGAAAAGCAGGTGATGCCCGTGCAGATTGCAGTGGAAGACGGCCAAACCGAGGTGTTTTTGTGCGCTGTTTGCACGAAACCCGAGCCAGCACGCGCTGGGTTAGAAAAGGGCATCAGTAAGGCGGATGATTTGACAATTTTAAGCGATCCAGTTTGAAGAGCTGATAAGCTTTATACGTGGAGAAAATATCCCGCTGAGCGGTAAAAAAGAATTTGGATGAAACTTTTGAAGGAGTTTGCCGTTTATTTATATGACACCTGATATGAAAAGTTTTGGTGAAAGGCTGAGGGGAGACGCGTATGAAAACAAAGATGCAAAAACGGATTATGGGATGGGGAATGTGTATGGCCATGATGCTTTGTGCTTGCGGCTGTGGATCGGGGGAGTCTGAGGATTTGATGAAGGGGATATCCGCCAGGCCGGCAGAAAGCCTGGCAGAGAGGGCGGATAGGGAGGTGTATAATACCGGGGGAGGGAACGCGGGAGCGGCGGTGACGGGAGAGCTTGATCAGGACAGAATGGAGCAGGGAGCTGTAGCTGTTACGGACTTTGGAGTACGCCTGCTTCAAAATACGATGACAGAGGACGAAAATGTACTGATCTCGCCGCTGTCGGTAATTTTGGCGCTGGGAATGACCGCTAATGGTGCGGGTGGAGAGACGCTGTCGCAGATGGAGGAGGTATTTGGCATTTCGAAGGGGGAGCTGAATATCTTTTTGCGGGATTTTCGAGGGGCGCTTCCCCGGGGGGACAAGTATAAGCTGAGCCTGGCGAATGCCCTCTGGCTTACCGCTGATGAGAGATTTAATGCAGAGAAGGATTTTCTGCAGACCAACGCCGACTATTATGAAGCGGGAGTGTACCGTGCTTCCTTTGATGCTGTTGCTTTAAAAGAGATCAATGACTGGGTGGAAAGGAATACGGACGGTATGGTGAAAAATATCCTGGATCGAATTGATGAAGGGGCCGTTATGTATCTGGTAAATGCCCTGGCCTTTGACGCGGAATGGCAGGAGACATACGAGGATTTTCAGGTACGGGAGGAAGCGTTTACCCGGGAAGATAAATCCGTCACGAAAGCAGAATTGATGTACTCCGGGGAAAGCCTGTATATGGAGGGTGAAAAGGCATCCGGATTCCTGAAATATTATGCCGACGGTAAATATGCATTTGCAGCATTGCTTCCCCATGAGGGAGTGTCAATACAAGAATATGTGGATTCCCTGACCGGAGAAGAGCTGCGGAAAATGCTGACCCGGCCCCGGGAGGTCAATGTGCAGGCAGCGATTCCCAGGTTTCAAAGTGAATACAGCATCGACTTAAAAGAAGCGCTCCAGGAGATGGGAATGAGAGAGGCATTTGACGAGAATAGCGCGGATTTTATGGCGCTAGGGTATTCGGATGAGGGAAATGTCTACATCAGCAGAGTGGTCCATAAAACCTTTATTGCCATTGACACAAAAGGAACCAGGGCAGGGGCGGCTACAGTGGTGGAGATGGAGGACGGCTGTGTGGCTATTGAACCGGAGGAGCCGAAAATCGTGTACTTGAACAGACCCTTCGTGTATATGCTGATTGACTGCGAGACGAAGCTGCCGGTATTTTTAGGGACAGTGGTTGATGTGAGAGAGATCCCGTAAGCGGCGCCGGATGGGAAGCATCAAGTTGCTTTGAACGGCGAAGTCGTAGAGAGTAACACATACCGCTCAAAATTTTTAAAAAAGTAGTTGAAAAAAGAGACAGAAACTATTATAATATATTTGTTCGTGCTTTGAGCATGTTCGTAAGCGCTGAAATAGCTCAGTTGGTAGAGCACTTCACTCGTAATGAAGGGGTCGTGGGTTCGAGTCCCATTTTCAGCTGGACGGGTAAGGGCCGCATCCCTTGATTTTGTTCATAAAATCAAGAGATTGCGGCTTTTGTCATAGAAAGGAAAATTTCATGACGATTAAAAGGAAACGGAGGAGCGGGGATGACAAGGGAAGAGTACAGCGCGGAGGTTAAAGCTGCATTGGCGGCATTTGAGGTGGCGGATGTGGACGCAGACTGTGACAGATATGGAAACGGTCATATCAATGATACCTTCGCGGTAAACGGAAAAGACGGAAAGCGGTATATATTGCATCGCGTCAATCATGAGGTTTTCACCGAGCCGGAAAAGCTTATGTCCAATGTGGAAAAGGTGACACAGTTTCTGCGGGAAAAGATTCAGCAACAGGGCGGCGATCCGGAGAGAGAGACCTTGAATCTGGTTCGCACAAAGGAGGGAAAAACCTTCTACCGGGACAGAATCGGGTGTTATTGGAGGATGTATCACTTTATTGAAGATACAACCGCCCTGGAGCAGGCCAGGAATAAGGAAGATTTTTATCAGAGTGCGATAGCTTTTGGTAATTTTCAGAGTCTGCTGAGTGATTTTGATGCATCCCGGCTTTACGAAACCATACCGGATTTTCATAATACGCCGATTCGTTTCCGCACCTTCCAAAAGGCGGTGGAAGAGGATGTGTGCGGCCGTGCGGCTTGCGCCCGAAGAGAAATAGACTTTTATATGGGGCACAGAAAGGAAATGGAATACTGTGCACAAAAGCTTGCAGAGGGAGCGGTGCCCCTGCGGGTGACCCATAATGATACCAAGCTGAACAATGTATTGCTGGATGCCAGAACTGGAAAAGCAGTCTGTGTCATTGATCTGGATACAGTCATGCCGGGCCTGGCGGCTTTTGATTTCGGAGATTCCATCCGTTTTGGTGCCAATACGGCGGTGGAGGATGAGAGGGATCTGTCCAAGGTCAGCCTGGACCTGGAGCTGTTTGAAACCTATGTGAAAGGCTATCTGGAGGGCTGTAAGGGCAGTCTGACGGAAGCCGAGGTGGAGATGCTTTCCTATGGAGCACTTACCATGACGCTGGAATGCGGGATGAGATTCCTCACCGACCATCTTCAGGGAGACGTGTATTTTATGATTCACCGGGAAAATCATAATCTGGACCGCAGCCGCACCCAGATGGCCCTTGTGGAGGATATGGAAAGAAAGTGGGATCAGATGCAGAACATCGTGTCCAAGTACTGCCAACATTCCTGAGAGGAAAAAAAGTGATAATGTAATCAATAAAGGGCTGAGAATCACAAAAACATCCTGCAATAGTCTGCGGGGTGTTTTTTGTTGCATAAAAAGCGGTTTAAATGCTATTTATGAAGGATAGCCCTTAAAATTTTATGAGTAAAGGAGAGATACAGATGAAGAAGCCAGGAAAAGCATATGGGTACATTCGCGTTTCCAGTACAGACCAGAATGAGGACAGACAGGTAAGGGAGATCAAAAAAAGAGGCGTATCTGTGAACAATTTATTTGTGGACAAGCAGTCCGGAAAGGATTTTGACCGGGCGCAGTATCAGGCGCTGGTGAAGAAGCTGAGGAGAGGAGACGTGCTCTACATTCTCAGTATTGACAGGCTGGGACGCAACTACGAGGAGATCCAGAAACAATGGCGGTTTCTGACAGGGAATAAGGGCGTGGATATCTGCGTGATCGATATGCCTCTTCTGGATACCCGGAGTGAGCAGGATCTGCTGGGCACTTTTATTGCGGATCTGGCACTGCAGATCCTGTCCTTTGTAGCGGAAAACGAAAGGATTAATATCCGAAAAAGACAGGAGCAGGGCATTGCCGCCGCAAAACAGAGGGGTGTAAAATTTGGAAGGCCCGGCCTGGAAATTCCTGAGGATTTTCAGCGAATCGTAGAGGAATGGAGGCAAAAGAACATTTCGCTGAAAGAGGCGATGGAACGCTGCGGCATGAGCAAGGCTACCTTTTACCGAAAAGCCGCCTGCGTTCAAAAGGCAGAGGGGTGTAGTGAGACGGAGGAATATCAACAGACTGAAGAGCAGCAGGAGACAGCAATACAGCAAAGAATAGCAGCGCAGCAGGAAATAACATAAAGCGTCTCAAAAGGTGTACCTTTTGAGACGCCCCATCGTTTCCCCGTTTTGTCCCGCTTTCGCTGATTTTCAACACCTTCCGATTACTTTTGCGGTACAAATGATACTTGAGAGTTGAAAGTTCTATCAAAAAAATAACTCTTCCATATGGATTTATGGTATCTTTAAGTTACCACACT
>CAJTVB010000051.1 GCA_910579755.1 uncultured Acetatifactor sp.
CCAGTGTTTATGCGGGATATCGGCTTTTTTAAACTATTCAAGTGTTGAAAACGGGTATTAAATTTTGTATAATATATCACTATTATATGCGGGTGTCAATAGTTTGGTGAAAATTCATTTCGGGAAAAGTTTGGAAAAGATATAAATTTTTGATTGACAGATCAAGAAATGCGTTCTATACTAATACCAACCTATGAGGTAGGTTTTTGAAGCTTTTTTCAACGAAGGGAGATAAGGTTATGGCTAAATACAAGTTTGAAACTTTACAGCTTCATGTGGGACAGGAGAGTGCGGATCCGGCAAGCGGTGCCCGGGCGGTGCCTATTTATGCGACGACCTCTTATGTATTCAGAGATTCAGCTCATGCGGCAGCCCGGTTCAGCCTTGCCGATGCCGGAAATATATACGGCAGGCTGACAAACTCCACCCAGGATGTGCTGGAGCAGCGCGTGGCGGCTCTGGAGGGCGGTGTGGCGGCCCTGGCGCTTGCTTCCGGAGCGGCAGCCATTACGTATACGCTGGAAGCTCTCGGGCAGAACGGCGGTCATTTTGTTTCCCAGAAAACCATATACGGAGGAAGCTACAATCTGCTGGCCCATACGCTTCCGACGTTCGGCATCACGGCGAGCTTTGTAAATATACATGATCTTGCGCAGGTCGAAGCCGCTATACAGGACAATACCAGAGCAATCTATATTGAAACACTTGGCAATCCTAACAGCGATATTCCCGATATTGACGCTTTGGCGGAGCTTGCACATAAGCACGGCCTGCCTCTGGTGGTAGACAATACCTTCGGCACTCCGTATCTGATTCGGCCCATAGAGCATGGCGCAGATATTGTAGTGCATTCTGCCACTAAGTTTCTTGGCGGTCATGGCACAACTCTGGGAGGCATCATTGTTGACTCAGGCAGGTTTGACTATGCGGCCTCCGGGAAATACCCGGCCATTGCCGAGCCTAATCCAAGCTACCATGGCGTATCGTTTGTAAAGGCTGTGGGTCCGGCAGCGTTTGTAACATACATTCGGGCAATTTTACTTCGTGATACGGGCGCGGCGATTTCTCCTTTTGCGGCATTTTTGCTGCTTCAGGGAATCGAAACACTTTCGTTGAGACTGGAACGGCATGCGGAAAATACAAAACGGGTGGTGGAATTCCTTGCAGAGCATCCGCAGGTTGAGAAGGTCAACCATCCGTCCCTGCCAAGTCATCCGGATCATGCGTTATATCAAAAGTATTTCCCCAACGGCGGGGGCTCGATCTTTACCTTTGAGATCAAAGGAGGCGTGAAAGAAGCACACAGGTTTATTGACAGCCTTCAGATTTTTTCTTTGCTGGCAAACGTGGCCGATGTAAAGAGCCTGGTAATTCATCCGACAACCACTACCCACAGTCAGCTTACGGAGGAAGAATTGGAGGATCAGGGAATTAAGCCGAACACCATCCGGCTTTCCATCGGTACAGAGCATATTGACGATATTATTGGCGACCTGCAAAATGGTTTTGATGCTGTAAAATAAATGGAGGTATTGTTATGTCAAAAATATATACGTCTGCGGATCAGCTGATCGGAAAAACCCCTCTTTTGGAGCTGGTTCATATTGAGGAGGCAAACAACCTGAAAGCAAGGATCCTTGCGAAGCTGGAATACTTTAACCCTGCCGGTTCTGTAAAGGACCGTATTGCAAAGGCAATGCTTGACGAAGCCGAGAAAACCGGAAAGCTGGGGCCCGGCTCAGTGATTATCGAGCCTACCTCCGGTAATACCGGCATCGGTCTCGCGGCGGTTGCGGCTGCAAGAGGCTATAGGATCATCATTGTAATGCCCGAAACCATGTCTGTGGAGCGCCGCCAGCTTATGAAAGCCTATGGCGCCGAATTGGTGCTTACCGAAGGAGCAAAGGGCATGAAGGGGGCTATTGAAAAGGCACAAGAGCTGTCAAAGGAGATCCCGGGCAGCTTTATTCCCGGGCAGTTTGTGAATCCTGCCAATCCGAAGGCCCACAGGGAAACTACAGGTCCCGAAATTTATCAGGATACGGACGGACAGGTGGATATCTTTGTTGCGGGCGTAGGAACCGGCGGAACGGTAACCGGCGTGGGCGAGTACTTGAAATCAAAGAACTCTGCTGTCAAGGTAGTGGCTGTAGAGCCTGCCGATTCTGCCGTACTCTCTACCGGCGTGGCGGGGGCTCACAAGCTTCAGGGCATCGGTGCCGGCTTTGTGCCTGATGTGCTGAATACGGGCATTTTTGATGAGATTATTCCTGTTTCCAATGAGGAGGCGTTTGAAGCCGGAAGACTGATTGGCAGGAGTGAGGGCATTTTGGTGGGCATTTCCTCCGGAGCCGCCGCTTTTGCCGCTATTGAGCTTGCCAAACGTCCCGAAAACGAAGGAAAGACCATTGTTGTACTTTTGCCCGATACCGGAGACAGGTATTTATCCACCCCGCTGTTTTCGGAATAGAAATCCACCGGCATTCAAAGAAGGAAGAAAATGAATATTTATCTGGATAATGCAGCAACAACAAAAATGAGCAGAACAGCAATCAACGCCATGCTTCCATATATGGACACCGTATATGGCAATCCGTCCAGCCTGCATTCGGCCGGTCAGACGGCGGCGGAAGCATTAACAAGAGCAAGACAGCAGATTTCCCGCTGTATCGGCGCGGAGCCTGAGGAAATAATCTTTACCTCCGGCGGAAGCGAGGCGGATAATCAGGCAATTATATCCGCGGCACAGATGGGCCGGAAAAAGGGAAAAAGCCACATTGTCTCAACGGCGTTCGAGCACCATGCGGTACTGCATACCCTGAAAAAAATGGAGAAGGAAGGCTTTGAGATCACGCTTTTGGATGTTCATGAGAACGGCGTGGTTTTGCCGGATCAGGTGGAAGCCGCTATTCGTGACGATACCTGTCTTGTCACCGTGATGTACGCCAACAATGAGATCGGAACGATTCAGCCAATAGAAGAAATCGGCAGGATATGCCGTGCCCGGAATGTTCTTTTTCATACGGACGCCGTACAGGCGGCGGGGCAGCTGGAGATCAATGTCAAAGAACAGAATATTGATATGCTTTCACTTGCGGCGCACAAATTTCATGGTCCGAAGGGAATCGGTATTCTTTATGCAAAAAAAGGTGCAGCACTGACGCCTCTCATCCAGGGAGGCGCTCAGGAGAGGGGCAGACGGGCAGGCACGGAGAATATTTCCGGAATTATGGGGATGGCGGCTGCGCTTGAGGAGGCCTGCGCCCACATGGAAGATAACAGCAGGAGACTGCGTGTATTGCGTGATCAGCTTATTGCCGGGCTTTCGCAGATTCCGCACTCCATTCTCAATGGTGACGCGGAAAAGCGTCTGCCCAACAATGTGAACTTTTGCTTTGAGGGAATCGAGGGCGAATCCCTTCTGCTGCTTCTCGATGATAAAGGAATTTGCGCTTCCTCCGGTTCCGCCTGCACTTCAGGCTCGCTTGATCCCAGCCATGTACTGCTTGCAATCGGAAGAGTACATGATGTTGCCCATGGATCGCTTCGCCTTACGCTTTCGGCGGAAAATACGGAAGAGCAAATCACGTATACCATTAAAGCGGTGAAGGAAGCAGTCGAATATCTGCGCAGTATTTCTCCCGTCTGGAGAGATCTTGTCAGCGGCAAAAGGGATTTTATTATTAAGTGAGGTTTTGTTATGGCTTTGTACAGCGAAAAGGTTATGGATCATTTCCGCAATCCCAGAAACGTCGGCATAATTGAAGATGCCGACGGAATCGGCGAGGTTGGTAATGCCAAGTGCGGAGACATTATGAAAATTTATCTGAAAATCGAAAATGAAATTATTGTGGATGCAAAATTTGAGACCTTCGGATGCGCCTCTGCCATAGCGTCGAGCTCCATGGCCACCGAGCTGATCAAGGGTAAGCCCGTCTCAGAGGCTCTTGCTCTTACCAACCAGGCAGTGGTTTGGGCGCTGGACGGTCTTCCCGCTCCCAAAATTCATTGCTCCGTGCTTGCGGAGGAAGCAATAAAGAAAGCTTTGCAGGATTATTGTGAGAAGAATGGTGTGGAATACAGCCATAACAGTTATGAAGGGCAGCCGTCATGATGATTTCAACAAAAGGAAGATATGCACTCCGGGTGATGATCGATTTGGCCGAAAATTACGGGAAGGGCTTTGTCCCCATGAAGGAGGTAGCTGAAAGGCAGGATATCTCTTTGAAATATTTAGAGAGGATTCTTCCCGTTTTGACTAAAAACAGGCTGATAGAAGGACATCAGGGAAAGGGCGGCGGTTATCGCCTGACGGCGGAGCCGGACAGATATCGCGTGGGGGAGATCCTTCGTCTTACGGAGGGCGAGCTGGCGCCGGTGGCCTGTCTGAACTGTAGTGCAAACAAATGTGAGCGTGCCGAAACCTGTAAAACCCTGCCGATGTGGTCAGATTTTTACAGGCTTACAAATTCATACTTTGATGGAATTACATTATCGGATTTAATGGGATAAAATACGGTGTGTTTGTCAGTGGGGAAACGATATGAAGGAGAAAGTGCGGATTGTGGATACCATATTTGACGACGGGGAATCCCCCTTGAAAGAGAGCGGGAACATTGAACTGATTGGCAGCATGTTCAAATGGAAATATCCGTTGTAGTGCAGCAGGGACACGTTGCAAAAAGCCGCTTAGATTGGATTCAGCGTCTGTGCCGTTGTGGGAATGGGCGTTCCTGCAACGGCAGTTTTCGATAGGTATATTTGATTATTGAAGACGTCTGAATTATCGTCCTGTTTGAAAAAGCTCTACACTGTATTTTGCAGGATTATCTTTGTTGATATAAACATTCGCATATAAATCTTCTTTTCGTTTTAATGGTGACAAAACATAATAGTTGCTTACCGCTTTGTATTCATTACCCTCATAAATAAACCGACAGACAATTCTGCAAGTGGTGTAGTTTGCTACTCTAATCAAGGCTGCCGGAATCATGTCCTCTATTTCGGAGTCCATACAAGCGCCTGATTGCTTCAGGTTTTTCAATTTTTTCTTGTCATATACCAGTTTGTTCATTGACGCCAAAAAAAATATTAGCCATACAGAAGCATTGATTAACATGACTTTCAACATAGTTGAATTAAAAAAATACCCAACAAGACCAACAGCTAATTCAGTCACTGCTACAAACAAAGCAACATTAGCGCATGTGGAGAATAAGTATTTTACAGGCTTAAGATTGGCAATTTGTTTTTCTTTAAAAAGTTTGGAGATATTTTCCTCTGCTTTTCCTTTGTATTCCTCCGCTGATATATGCTCCCCTGAAAAAAGCTCGTTCAAACTAATACCCAAAACATCACACAAAGGCTGTAAAAGCGTCATGTCTGGCATTCCTCTTCCGTTTTCCCATTTGGAAACTGCCTGATTGGTAATCTCTAACAGTTCGGCAAGCTGCATTTGTGTCAGATTTTTTTCTTTCCTGCACTGTGCAATGAATGCACCTATTTTTTTCTGATCCATACAATGAATCTCCTTTGCTATATTTGACCGCAGTATATCAAAAAGAGAATCTATTTAGAATATACTAAGCGTTGATTCAATACTAAACGCTTAGTTGAGTGTCACAAATCTTTCTCCCGGCTTCGGCTTTCTGTGCTCCATTATAGCAGATTTCCTACCGCTCCACAAATATTTCTTGATGGTATCGCCGGTTCCGTCTGGACAGTGGAAATGCAGACTTATGACCATGGTCAATACCTTTGGGTATATACTTAAACGCCTGAATGATCCACGCGTACCATAAGAATTTTTTGGAGTCTGGCGGATTTCATGGTATACTGTAGGAAACAGACTGGACGGGGTGAAGGCAGTGGATGATAAAGTGTATGAATATGAGTCCCTGATCTATGAAGCCGGGGAGACCGGCGGCGCTTATGTTCTTTTTCCTTATGATATCAGGAAAGAGTTTGGGCGGGGACGGGTGAAGGTGCATGCCACGTTTGACGGGGAGCCGTATGATGGCAGCATTGTAAATATGGGGGTAAGGAACGCTGAGGGGAGCGTCTGCTATATCATTGGCGTGCGGAAAGAAATCCGCTCCCGGATAGGGAAACAGCCGGGGGACAGTGTCCTGGTGAAAGTCAGGGAACGGGAATAAAGAGGAGGGATGGACGGTGTGGACATGTCCGAAATGCGGGCGTACTTTTAAGAGACAGGAACAGGGGCATTACTGCGGGAAAGCGCCGGAGACGGTTGAGGAATATATCGCGGCACAGCCGAAAGAAGTACGACAGTATCTGCAAGAAGTAAGGGATGCGCTGCGTGCGGCGCTGCCGGAGGCGGAGGAACGGATCTCATGGAGCATGCCGGCTTATTGGAAGGAGCATAACATCATCCAGTTCGCCGGATTTAAGAATCATGTGGGGCTGTATCCGGGGCCGGAGGCTGTCCGGGAATTTGCTGAACGGCTGAAAGACTATAAGACCAGCAAGGGGACTATACAGCTTCCGTACAGCAGGGCGGTCCCGGCAGGATTGATTTCTGATATTGCCGAATGGTGTTATGAGACAGGGAACCATCCGTAAAATAAGAAATATTTGAAAGGCGCAGGGAATGGATCAGGATGTATTATATTTTTTTGACAGGAAGTCGGAAGCGTTGCCGCTGTATGAGGCTTTTGAACAAAAAGTTTTGTCTGCAGTGGAGGGCGTGAAGGTAAAGGTACAGAAAACGCAGATTGCTTTTTCCAACAGACATAATTTTGCTTTTGTTTCCTTCCTGCCTGTGCGGAAAGCGAAGGAGAGGCCGGAGGTTTATATTGTTGTGACCTTTGGGCTTGGATACCGTGCCCGGTCCCCGCGCATAGATGCGGCGGTGGAGCCGTACCCCGGACGCTGGACGCATCATGTCCTGCTCTCCGGGACAGGGGAAGTCGATGATGAGCTGATCGGGTGGGTGAAGGAAGCGGCGGCCTTTTCGGCCGGTAAGCGCTGAACCTGCCGGGGTGGCAGAAGCAGTGTCAGAAATATGAAGCATGGGGTGTATCTTATGGGAAATGAGAAAGTATATCAGATGGATTTTTCAAAAGTGTATCATCTGCTTGTAAACAAGGCGGAGAAAAAGGGGCGGACAAGGCAGGAGGTTGACGAGGTGGTCCGGTGGCTTACCGGGTACAGCCAGGCGGAACTGGAAGGGATGCTGGAAAGGCCGGTGTCTTACGGGGATTTCTTCCGGGATGCTCCGGAATTGAATGAAAACAGGAAGCTGATAAAAGGTGTGGTCTGTGGTGTAAGGGTGGAAGATATCGAAGAGCCTCTGATGCAGGAGATACGTTATCTGGATAAACTGGTTGACGAGCTTGCCAGGGGGAAGGCCATGGATAAAATACTGCTATAGGGCATCTCTTAGGAGGTGTTTTTTTTGCATATTTTTAGGAGACGTTTATGGCGGCTTTCCGGTGCAGGAAGGGGAAAGCGGGTGCTTAAGGTTGAAAATAAATCCAAAGAGAAAATTGCAGAGTTCGGCAGAAAAATCGGGGAAGCATTTTCTGCTGAAAAAGCAGGGATTGTAACCTTGGTGACAGAGGAACAGACAGTCAGGGTCTTTGAAATCATGATCGACTATTTTTACGCAGGCAGGGCACGTGTGTATGCGCAGAACTGATGCAGGAAACAGCGTTAGATTTTATTTTCTGCTTTCCTGATTTCATTGTAAAGAAAACGGCGGGCTTCGTCATTATCAATCTGCAGGATATATAGGAATACTTCCACCATGACCTGATTGATATAATCCGTGGAAAAATGTTTCTTTCCGTCCCCGTGCATGCAGGAGAGCTGAAAGGCAGTCATTGCCTGGGCGTAGACCCTTGCTTCTGTTTTACAGGAGGAGCCGGAGCGTGAACTGAGATATTTCAATTCATGCTCTGATGCAATGGCGTTCTGCAGGTCAACAGAGTCCGTGTGTATTTTTGACAGCGATTCCACCAGCTCCCGGTTGCCGTTCAGGGCGCGCTGAATGACGGATGGATAATTAGATCTTTTTTCAAAGGCAAGCTTTTTGATAAGCTCAGCCTGCAGACGAAGGTATTCCTCCTGCATATGCTCGGCAATATCATATTTGTCCTTAAAATGAGCGTAAAATGTAGCGCGGGTCACAGGCGTTTCATCCAGAATGTCCTGGACGATGATTTTTTCAAAAGGTTTTTCCCGTAATAAATGAATCAGCGCATTGGTGATTGCCTTATCGGTTCGCAGATATTGCGGACTTTTTTTATTATTTTCCATAACCGCTTTCCTTTCTTTTCAGGAGCCTCCATCGAACAAAGCCGTAAGGTTTATTCTATTCCGGAAGATATACAGTTTTAAGTGATTTATTTGAATATTATACAATTTGTTTATTTATTAAATCAATCATTTATTTTGTCTGTTTGAAAGAGGAGAAAAATACGATACGATAAAAAACAGGAATTGATGGGAAATAAGCAGGGCATGGAGGGATCGCAATGGATTGCAGGCAGATGATTGGATTTATCACAGGAAAACCTGGCAGACATCCGTATCCGGAGCACATGCAGCAGGCGCGCCGCATTGCATCCGAGGGAATGGTGCTTCTGAAGAATGACAATCAGGTGCTGCCCTTACAGGCAGAGAAGGTTGCATTGTTCGGCGCGGGAGCAGTGGATACTGTGGTATGCGGGACTGGGAGCGGATATGTGTTTGCTCCTTATACGGTCAATGTGGAGCAGGGGCTCAGGGATGCCGGGATGACGCTGACCAGCGGCGGATGGCTTAGACGCTTTGCGGACAGAAGCAGGAGGGCAAACAAGGAGGACAAGACCCTGACCAAGCTTGACCGTCTTTGGAGCGGGCTGTCTATTCTGATTGATGAGATTGAAATCATGGACGCGGATCTGGAGGAGGCCAGGGAGGCAGACACGGCTATCTATGTCATTCGCAGAAACTCCGGGGAGGGAAAGGACCGGAAAGCAGAAAAAGGGGATTATTATCTGTCTGATATAGAGGAGAGGAACCTGCGCAGGTTGGCGGCGGCTTTTCCCAAAGTGGCAGTGGTGCTGAATACGTGTGTCGTTGATGCGAATTTCCTGTGGGAGATTCCGGGGATAGACGCGGCCCTGCTCATGGGCCAGGCAGGAAATGAGAGCGGCAATGCCCTTGCGGATGTGCTTACCGGAAAAGTAAACCCGTCAGGTCATCTGACGGATACATGGGCGAGGAAATACAGTGACAATCCTGCCAGTGCTGTTTTTGGAGCAAATGATGGAAATTCCCTGCAGGAGGATTATGTAGAAGATATTTTTGTGGGCTATCGGTATTTTGACACCTTCCACATACAGCCCTTGTTTCCCTTTGGATATGGATTGAGCTACACCACGTTTCGGAAGACCTGCAAGGAGGTGAGGGTGGATTGGAAACAGATAACCATGACAGTGGAGATTACAAACACCGGCAGACTTTCCGGAAGGGATGTGGTGCAGGTCTATGTGACGGCACCGGAGGGGCGGCTGACAAAGCCTTATCAGGAGTTGAAGGGATATCGCAAGACAAAGGAATTAAAGAGCGGTGAGACACAGACAGTGACAATTACGATTCCTACGGAGTCGTTGTCATCATTTGACACGGGAAAGTCGGCATTTATCATGGAGCCTGGCGATTACCTGCTGCGCATGGGAAGCAGCAGCCGTGACACGGAAACGGTGGGGGTCATCCGGCTGGACAGGGAGGCGGCAGTGCGTCAGGTGAGGAACGAATTCCGGCCTGACAGGGAGCTTAAGACATGGGAGGCGCCCGCCAGGAAGCAGGAAGCGGTATCGGCGCCAATCAAGGAGGGAGTGGCGCAGGTATCCGTCAATGGAGACGGAAGCAAAAGAGTGACCTACCGGGGAACGGACAGAGGAGCTTACCTGGAGCGAGGGGATGTACAGGCATGTGTCTGCCGGGTATTAGAGCAGATCATGAATTCCGTTTCTTACCGGGAAATGATAAAAGCATGACATTTCCAAATGACTATACACTGCTTGGTGAATTGAATCGGACACGCTATTCATATCCAGAGGTGGGAAGCCACTCTGTTATAATCCGCTGCAGCGGTGCAGATACGTCAATGATGCGGAATGCTTCTTTTGCTTTGATTCTATAATTTTAGATGTTGAATTGCTTTGACATCTACGCTGAAAGCTCGGCTTTCAACATTTCCAGCAATCGTTCAGCGATAGGAGTGAAAACTTGATATTTTTTCCATATTAGATACATTTTTGTTTCAAGTTTAGGAGTAAGAGGGCGGAAAGCAAGCCCGCTATCGGGGCTTGTATCAATCAAATGTTCAAAAGTTAAAAGATAACCCAGCCCTTCCTTCACAAAAAGTGATCCGTTATATGATAGACGAAACGACCCTTCAAGGTGTAATTTATCCATGTTATTGCCGCACCATTTGGAAATATCATTGCTCCATCCCTGTTCGGAACAAAAAAGAGGGAGTCCAAATAAGTCATCCACGCAGATGGAGTCTTTTTCTGCCAGTGGACAGTTATTTGGCATGACAACACCCCATAGATCAGCATGGGGAAAGGTTAAATAATGATATTTTGCAGTATTGGGTTCCTGCGCCAGTACGGCAAAGTCAATGATACCTTTATCCAGTTTTTCTGTAACCTGTTCCGTGTCGCCGCTGGTAATATGATAATGCAGATCAGGGTAAGACTCTTTGAATCTTCTGATTACGGCGGCGAGGCATCTGATTTGGTAAGATTCCGCCAAACCGAAGTAAACATCCCCACCCAGAACATCATCCAAAGCAAGAAATTCTGTTGTAATTTTGTCGGCCATTTTTATCAAGTCTTCTGCTCGCTTTCGGAGCAAAACACCTTCCTCAGTTAGTTGTATGCTGAAACTATGGCGCGTGAACAGTTTTTTCCCAAGCTCATCTTCAAGTGCTTTTAACTGCTTGGAGAGAGTGGGCTGGGTAACGTGAAGCAGCTGCGCAGCACGAGTCATGTTTTCTTCTCGTGCTGCGGCGAGAAAATATCTCATTGTCCGCAGTTCCATATTGTCCTCCCGTGATATTCTAAAAATTTATATCATGATATAAATTATAACTATTAGCGAAATAATAATCAAGAGGATATAATACAGACATAGCAGGAAGGGAGGCGGTCCTATGGAAGATCTGATTCAGAATCTAAAGGATGCAGGCTGTGGCGCTCAGACCATTGAGAAGGTCTGCAGGCTGTATGGTAACGGTCAGATTCAGGATGCGATTAAAATGCTGCGGAAGCATCGCTGCAGCCTGATGGACAGCCTGCATGAAAGTCAGTGGAGAGTTCACTGTCTTGATTTTTTAGTATGGCGGATGGAAAAAGAAAAGCAATTATGAAAAGATAAGGAAAAGAAAGAGAGGCATTACAAAATGGAAAATATTGTAAAACTTGAATTAACAAAGGAATGGGATAAGACATTCCCGAAAAGTGAAAAGGTGAGCCACCGCAAGGTGACATTCCCTAACCGTTACGGGATCACGC
>CAJTVB010000052.1 GCA_910579755.1 uncultured Acetatifactor sp.
GTCCCCGCAGGCTGCCAGCGACATGGTCATGGCCGCTGCCATTACGAGGGCTAGAAATTTCTTTCCTTTCATAATTTCTCCTCCTTTATTTGCTCTGCATACTTTGACACTTTATTGCTTTAAACCGCCAAGCTGTAAAAAAAGAGCTGAATAATGCTTTATCCGCCCTCCTTGAATACTTGTATACAATTAGGCCTAGTATGCAACTGAACTAACATAATTCAGTATAAATTACACTTAAATTGCATTCCCGCTAAAAATATGTTGAAATTATGCAGACAGTATGATAAAATAGCAGATGCTTGGCATTAGGAGGTGTGAAATGGGAGCATTGAGGATTATACTCACTATCGTTTTCATATTGATCTGTATAGCACTTGTTGTGTTGGTATTAATGCAGGAGGGAAAGTCGGCGGGACTTGGTTCCATCAGCGGAGCTGCCGAAACATATTGGGGCAAAAATAAGGGACGCTCCATGGAAGGCTTTCTCGTGAGAACTACCAAAATTCTTGCAGTATTGTTTATGGTAGTTGCGGTAATACTGAATCTGAATGTATTTTAATAACTCAGGGAACACTCTTGTGGCTGGCACAAGGGTGTTTTTTGTATAAGGAATGACTATGGATATCAGAGAAAAGAGAAAAAGGATGATCTGCGACCTGATGAGCGACCCGGCTTATGTTCCCATGAAGGAAAAGGAGCTGGCAGTACTTCTCCAGGTGGCAAAGGAGGACAGGGAAGAATTTCGGACCCTGCTCAGGGAGCTTCTGGAGGAGGGCAGGCTTTCCCTGACGGCCCGGGAGAAATACCGAAAGGCGGACGGCAGTGTGCTGACAGGAACCTTTGTGGGCAATGCCAGGGGATTTGGATTTGTGGAGGTGGAGGGAAGAGAGGAGGACCTCTTTATTCCCGAGGACAAGACAGGCGGAGCCTTTCATGGCGATATCGTCCAGGCAGCGCCGATTCCGGGGCGGGCCGGAAAACGACAGGAGGCTCAGGTCATCAGAATCATTTCCAGGGGGATAAGCCGGGTGGTGGGGACCTTTGAGCGCACCAGGGAGCATTTTGGCTTTGTGACTCCCGATAACGCAAGGTTTCCTCAGGATATTTTTGTGCCGAAGGAGTGTTCTAAAGGAGCCGTCACAGGACATAAGGTAGTGGTGGAGATTACCGATTATGGTACGGACCGCAGGAGCCCCGAGGGAAAGGTGACGGAGATTCTGGGGCATGTCAATGATCCCGGGGTGGATATTATGTCCATCGTGAAGGGACATGAGCTTCCCGTGGAATTTCCGGAAAAGGTGCTGGAACAGGCACAGAGAGCCTGCAAAGAGGTGACTGAGGCTGACAGGCTGGGACGCAGAGATCTGAGAGAAACGGATATGGTGACCATTGACGGGGAGGACGCCAAGGATCTGGACGATGCGGTCAGTGTGGATTTTGACGGGGAAAATTATCATTTGGGCGTTCACATAGCGGATGTGGCAAATTATGTCCAGGAGAACTCTGCGCTGGACCGGGAGGCCTTGAAGCGGGGGACCAGTGTTTATCTGGTGGACAGGGTGATTCCCATGCTGCCTCATATTCTGTCCAACGGTATCTGTTCTCTCAATGAGGGGGAGGATAGACTGGCTCTGAGCTGCCTGATGACGGTGAACCTCCAGGGAGAGATCATCGATCATGAGATCTGCGAGTCTGTGATCCGGGTCAACAAGCGTATGACTTACACTGGGGTGGCAGGGCTTTTGGAGGGAGAAAATTTTATAACGGAGGATGAGTCTTACAGGGAACTGCTGCCCATGCTGCACCATATGGAAGCGCTGGCGTCTCTGCTTCGAGAGAGACGACGCAAAAGGGGATCCGTGGACTTTGACTTTCCGGAATGCAAAATTCTGCTGGACAGAGAAGGACATCCTGTGGACATTAGCCCATATCGTCGAAACACGGCCACCGACATTATTGAAGATTTTATGCTGGCGGCAAACGAAACCATAGCCCAGCATTTTTACTGGATGGAGCTCCCTTTTATATATCGTGTACACGATATTCCGGACAAGGATAAGATCCGAAAGCTTTCTGCCTTTATTTATAATTTCGGCTATTATATGAAAGCGGTAGGAAGAGCCGGTGCAAAAAGGAAGGACGAGGTGCATCCCAAGGAAATTCAAAAGCTTTTAGCCCAAATTGCCGGCACGCCGGAAGAGGCAATGATCAGCAGAATGGCCCTGCGAAGCATGAAGCAGGCAAAATACAGCCCTGAGTGCACCGGGCATTTTGGGCTGGCCTGCCCGTATTATTGTCACTTTACATCGCCTATCCGTCGATATCCTGATTTGCAGATTCACCGGATTATCAAAGACCATCTCCGGGGACGAATGGGTGAGGAGAAGGTCGGCTATTATCAGGAGCGCCTGCCCCAGATAGCGCAGCATTCCTCAAAGATGGAGCGGCGTGCCGACGAAGCGGAGCGAGAGACCGATAAGCTGAAAAAAGTAGAATATATGGAAAAATATCTGGGCCAGTGCTTTGAGGGAGTGGTATCCGGCGTTACGGGCTGGGGTATTTATGTGGAACTGCCCAATACCGTGGAGGGCCTGGTGCATGTATCCCGGCTTCCCGGTGACAGCTATTATTATGATGAAAAGGCCTGTGAGATGACGGGTGTTGACACAGGGCGTACCTTTAAGCTGGGGATGCCGGTAAGGGTGCAGGTAGACGGGTGTGACCGTTTTAACAGGACCATAGATTTTTCTGTCTGTGAACCGGAGGAAGAGGAGCAGGGGATCAGGGGGCGGAGAGAAGCGCCCGAGGTGTAAAGCAGAATCGGGAAATCGGAAAGGAAGTGAGAGAATGGCTCAGAAAAGAGAGCCGCAGAAGCTGGTGGCAAACAATAAAAAGGCCTATCATGATTATTTTATTGACGAGGCCTACGAGGCAGGGGTGGCGCTCCACGGTACGGAGGTCAAATCACTGCGCATGGGAAAGTGCAGTATCAAGGAATCTTTTATCCGGATTGAAAACGGGGAGATGTTTGTGTACGGCATGCATGTGAGCCCCTATGAAAAGGGCAATATCTTCAATAAGGATCCTCTGCGGGTAAAAAAGCTCCTTATGCATAAGCATGAGATCAGCAGACTGGCAGGAAAAATTGCAGAAAAGGGGTATACCCTGGTGCCTCTGCAGGTGTATTTTAAAGAGGGAAAGGTAAAGGTGGAGGTAGGCCTGGCCAGAGGGAAAAAGCTTTATGATAAACGGCAGGACATTGCCAAAAAGGATATGAGAAGGGAGACAGAGAGAGAGTTTAAGATAAAAAATATTTGAATATTTTGTGAAAACATAATTTCAGGGCAAAATCAATTGACAATACAGGCAGAAATAAATATACTGATATTAGAATTAAGTTTATGTTCACATTTGGGGTAGTAAAGGTTTCGACAGGGGTCTTGCAGCTGGAGAAGCTATCCGTTGCGACACGTTAATCGCACCATTAAACTAAACGCTGATAATAATACTCAGTACGCATTGGCAGCGTAAGCTGGACTCGTCCAGTTCGCTGTGAATGACGCCGCCTGAGGCGGCTTGTCCGCTCCGGGGGACTCACACTTCGGAATCCGGGCATCGACTCTGTGAGAAACGACGCGCAGTAAGCTTTGCCTGCGCGGGCGTATGATGAAGCTACCGACCGGATCAGATGGTTCGTTATCTCGTCCGGAAGGGAACAGGCTGAAGTAAGATCAGCCGCAAAAACGGACTATGATAGTAGAAGGACAGGGAATGGGCTTTTGGACACGGGTTCGACTCCCGTCTACTCCACTTTACAGTAATGGGAAGTCGAACCCGTTGGGTTCAGACTCCCGTCTACTCCACTTGAAGGAATGCCTGAAAACATGATGTTTTCGGCATTCCTTTCTTAAATGTTAATATGTAATTGTCTGCACAAGCGGACAGGAAGGTGTGTACCAGATGGAAAACCAACAAGAAAAAACGGTGGCTGGTTATCTTTTTACCACGGAGAAGGACGCGCGGCTGGCGGAAGCAGAGAGGAAGAAAATTGAATATCTGGAGATGCGGATCGATTACGCCAAACCGGAAACCATATTGCGGGTATATGAAAAATCGATCCAGGAGAGAATATTCAAGACTCCTGTGGGACTACAATACCTGAAGCAGCAGCAGGATTTTCTGCTGGCACAGGAGGGAGTGGATCCTGACAGCGTGATGCCGATTCCCCTTTACGCCTCCTTCGACGGTGAATTACGGGACAAACCAAATCCTGCCCGAAACCGTCTCCGGGGGAAAGCTGCCGGCGGGGAGAAGCAGAAATCAGGTTTTTTTGCATCCGTGGTGCTGAACATATTATTGGTGCTGGCTGTCTGTGCCATGTTTACCATTGCTTTGAACAGCGAAAATCCGAATATACTTAATTATGAAAGGGCTGTCAGAGACAAATATGCTTCCTGGGAGCAAGAGCTGACACAGAGAGAGCAGACGATCCGGGAAAAGGAGAGGGAACTCAGGATAAGCCAATGAAGGGCATGACAGGAGGTGCTGCTGATGGATAGGCGGAAGATATTGGTTGTGGACGATGAAAGCAGAATGCGTAAGCTGGTGAAAGACTTTCTGGTAAAAAGCAGCTATGAGGTGGTGGAGGCCTGCGACGGAGAACAGGCATTGGAGTTCTTTTTTCAACAGAAGGATATTGCCCTGGTGGTGCTGGATGTGATGATGCCCAAGATGGACGGCTGGCAGGTGTGTCGGGAGATTCGGGCTTTTTCCAAGGTACCTATTATTATGCTTACTGCCAGAGGGGATGAACAGGATGAATTGCAGGGCTTTCAGCTGGGGGTCGACGAATATATATCAAAACCCTTCAGTCCCAAGATATTGGTAGCCCGGATTGAGGCTATTCTGCGGCGCACAAACCAGCAGGATGAGAATAAGACTCTCACCTGCGGCGGCATTCAAATTGATAAGGCGGCTCATCAGGTGCTTATTGACGGCAGACCTGTGGAACTTAGCTATAAGGAATTTGAGCTTCTTGCATATTTTGTAGAGAACCAGGGAATTGCGCTGTCCCGTGAAAAGATATTGAATCATGTGTGGAATTATGATTATTTCGGTGACGCGCGCACCATAGACACGCATGTGAAAAAGCTTCGTAGTAAGATGGGCGATAAGGGAGAACTGATCAAAACCATATGGGGTATGGGCTACAAACTGGAGGCAGAAAGCAAGTGAAGAAATCGATCAGACGGCAGTTTGCACTGATCTTTATCGGGCTGATGGCCGGCATTATATTAATGTGCTGGGTGATCAACAATATTTTTCTGGAAGATTATTATATCAGAAGCAAGACACAGGTTCTGTATGACACCTTTCACACGATCAGCGGCGTCACGGGAAGCGATACCTACAGCTCGGATGAATTCAGGGAAGAACTGGAAAACATCTGTAGTATGTACAACATTACGGTATGTGTCATAGATGCCAATTCTCAGCTGCGGTATAGCTCTATTAATGGAGGACGGGAGCTGGAAAACCAACTTGTGGGATATATTTTGGGCCTTTATTCCAATATTGTCAAGGTCATAGAGATCGGCGAAGGCTATGTGATGCAGCGGATCCAAGAGGGAGAGGACGAATATCTGGAAATGTACGGCAGGCTGAATACGGGAATATCCTTTATTATGCGTACTCCTGTGGACAGCATCCGGGAAAGCGCCAAGATCGCCAATCGTTTTTTTGCGTATGTGGGAGTCGTGGGAACTATAGCGGGAGGGATAATTATCTGGCTTGTATCCCGGAGAATCACAAGGCCTATTCTGGAGCTGAACCGGATTTCACAGCAGATGGTGCATCTGGATTTTGAAGCCAAATATGAAGGACACGCCCGGAATGAGATCGATCTGCTGGGGGAGAACATTAATAAGCTGTCCGCCTCTCTGGAAAGATCTGTTTCAGAGCTGAAGACAGCCAATAACGAGTTGAAAAAGGATATTGAAAAGAGGGAACAGATTGATGAGATGCGTAAGGAATTTCTTGCAAACGTATCTCATGAACTGAAGACGCCTATCGCGCTGATTCAGGGTTATGCGGAGGGGCTTTCCGAAGCGGTCAATGACGATGCGGAGAGCAGAAGCTTTTATTGCGAGGTCATAATGGACGAAGCCTCCAAGATGAACAATATGGTACAAAAGCTTCTGGCGTTAAACCATCTTGAATTTGGCAACGATGTGGTAACCATGGAGAGATTTGATGTGACGGCGCTGATTGGTAATTATATACAGTCTGCGGAGATTCTCACAAAGCCCAATAATATCAGTGTCTGCATGGAGGAATATCCGCCTGTGTACGTGTGGGCTGATGAGTACAAAACAGAAGAAGTATTTACTAATTATTTTACAAATGCAGTGAACCATTGCGGCGGTGAAAAGAAGATCATTATTTCGCTGGAACAGAAGGAAGACAGGGTGCGGATTGGGGTCTTCAATACAGGGGAACCCATACCGGAGTGGGCAGTGGGGCATTTGTGGGAGAAGTTTTATAAGGTGGACAAGGCGCGCACCAGAGAGTATGGCGGCAGCGGCGTGGGGCTGTCTATCGTAAAGGCAATTATGGAATCCATGAATCAACAGTATGGTATGGAAAATTATACCAATGGGGTGCTGTTTTGGTTTGAACTGGAGGCGGTCCGGGAGGAAAAAAGCTCGTAAGTGCTTTCGAATCCCGGGGAGCGGTAAAGCTGTTAGGGGAAGAGGTATGGAAGAAAGAAAAGAAGAGGAAATGATGAGGGTGCTCCTGGTGGGAGTGGATACCGGGCAGGACCCGGATTTTGAACATTCTATGGATGAATTGGAGGATTTGGCGGAGGCGGCGGGTAAGAAGGCGACAGGGCGGATTGTCCAGCACATGGAAGCGGTGAATAATTCTCTGTATGTAGGTGCGGGAAAGGCATCGGAGATTAGAGAATATGCGGAGAGGCACGGTGTGGAGGAGGTTATCTTTAACGATACGCTTTCACCCTCTCAGATTCGGAATCTGGGTCAGGAGCTGGATCTGCCCGTTATGGACAGAACAAATCTGATTTTGGATATATTTGCCATCAGGGCAAGGACCAGAGAAGCGAAGCTGCAGGTAGAGACTGCCAGGCTTCAATATATGCTGCCCAGGCTTGTAGGACTGAGGGAAAATCTCAGTCGTCAGGGAGGCACCGGCGGAAGCATGAGCAACAAGGGGGCCGGTGAGACTAAGCTGGAGCTGGACAGACGAAGAATCGAACATCGGATCAGCGAGCTGCGCAGGGAGCTGGAGGGAGTTTCCCGGGATCGGGAAACCATGAGGAAGAAGAGAAACCGTTCCGGACTTCCCCAGGCAGCGTTGGTGGGGTACACAAACGCAGGAAAATCCACCCTGATGAATCAGATGGTGAGCCGGTGCGGAGAAGGGGAAGAGAAGACTGTGCTGGTGAAGAATATGCTTTTTGCTACGCTGGATACCAGTGTAAGATACATTCACACAGGAGATAATAGGCCGTTTCTGCTGGCGGATACAGTAGGTTTTATCCATAAGCTTCCCCACGGGCTGATAGAGGCGTTCCGATCCACCTTGGAGGAGGTTCGATATGCAGATTTGTTGATCCAGGTGGTGGACTTTTCTGACGGAAATTACCGGCAGCAAATGGAAGTGACCAATGAAACCCTGCGGGAGCTGGGGGCGGGTGACATTCCCCGCATCATCGTTTATAACAAAGCAGATTTGTGCGGAATGCAGGATATTCCCCGCAGGAAGGGAGAACAGATCTATTTGTCAGCCTCTCAGGGGATAGGAATAAAGGAGCTGGCCGGGCTGATTAAGGAAAACGTTTATGCCCACCGACGGGAAACAACGTTTTTTTTCCCTTATGATAAAGGATCGGCCATGTCCTACTTTATGGAAAATACTACGGTGCTGGATCAGGAATACCGGGAAGACGGAATAAGGCTGAGAGTGAGCTGTTCCGAAGGCGATGTCCGAAAGTATGCTGATTACTGTTTAAGGTAAGCACATTGCACTTGCCTGTGAGAAAAATGTGGTGTATGATGTGAAAAGACAATAAGCTTAAAAGATAATTTGAGCTGGAACATTAAATTTATGTAGAATGGATGCCGGGCCGTCAGCGAAGCGGAATATAAGCCGGCGGACACAGGAGTGTAAAATGAGAAAGAAAAAGCTTTTGGGTATATTGACTGCGGCGGCGCTCTGTCTGGGAATGACCGGATGCGGGGAGAATCAAATGCCGGAACTGACCGATGCCCAGGTGAAAGAGATTGGCCAATATGTTGCCTTTATACTGATGAAATATAACAGCAACGGCGGAAGCCGGCTGGTGGAGCTGACGGAACAGACCCAGAAGCCTTCCGAACTGGAGGAATCTGCGGGGACGGAATCAGAGGAACCTTCAGGCATGGCACCGGTGGATGATACGCCGGTGGTAGATGCCCCCGGTCAGACGGTGCAGGAGTATACCTTGGAAGAAGTCATGGGACTTCCGGAGGGGATTAAGGTAGGATATGCAGGAGAGGAGATCTGCAGCGTCTATCCTGACGAAGACGCAGAGGACTATTTTGCAATCACTGCCACGGACGGAAAACAGCTTTTGGTGCTGAAATTTTTCCTGGCGAATAACTCTGGACGGGATCAGACAGTGGATCTGCTCTCCTGGGATGCAGCACAGGAGGACCTGATTTTTCAGATCACTGTAAATGGGGAGTACAGGCGCAGGGCTCTTAATACCATGCTGTTGGATGATTTGGGAACCTTAAAGTGTGATATCGCTGCAGATGGCGTATACAATGCAGTATTGGTGATTGAGGTGGACCAGGGCGTCGCAGACACGCTGGAAACCATTGAACTGAGCGCCAAATACGGTGACAAGGCTTGCTCTGTTCAGGTCCGGTAGAAACCACACTTGAGTGCGGCGCAGGAAAGGAATTTTGGGAAGTTCATATAAAGACGGAGGATGAGGAACATGCCTGAGAGGTGGATAGAAAAAAGCAATATAAAATATCAACACTTTTTTGCATTGATTATGGGGGGGGTAATCATATATTCACAGCTTATGGCGAATCAGCTGACCAATGACTACGATGGTCTTTGGGAGGGGTCTTTCCATAATGCGGGGACATGGGAGCTTTCTCTGGGCAGATGGTTCTGGCTGTATATCAGCAGATTACGCTTCGGAACAAGCCCGGATCCGTTTACATCTTTGCTTACGCTTGCCCTAATGGCGGTTGGACTGCTGTTTTTGTTTGACCTGTGGCAGATAAAAAATAAATATTTGATTATTGTATCGGGACTTTTGTTTTTGAGCAATCCGGCCATTTGCTTTGAGTTGTCGTACCGCTTTATGTCCCCCACTTTTGGCGTGGCATTTCTGTTGAGCATATTGGGAGTCTGGTGTTTCGAAAAGATTAAGAGTCCGATTGCTTCCGTATTGGCAGGCGCCGCCTGTATTTCTTTTTCGATGGGAGCGTATCAGGCGTATATCTGTTGTACGACAGTTGCCTTTTTGACGGCGCTATTGCTATTAATGAAACTTTCCAAAAATGTAAATTGGAGAGGCTTATTACTTTTTGCGCTAAATCTATCACGGGAATACTTGTGGGCGGAATTGGATATACAGTGATTTTGCAGTTTCACCTTTGGGTATGCGGCGTGAAAATGTCAGGTTATCAGGGAGGCAGCAGCTATTCCATTCTTAATTCCATATGCAGCCTGCCGGCCTCTCTATATAAAATGTATCAGCTTTTCTGGCTCTATTTCAAGGGCGTCTTATTTAGAATCAATCGTATGCAGGGGAAACAAATATTTACGCTGATGTTTATTCTGGCATCGGTTCTTGCTGTGATTTGTTTTGTTAGAATATTCAAAAAAGCAGATTGCAGGCAATCATATTTGGAGCGCTGATCCTTTTGTATCCGGCGGCGGCCTTGTCCGTGCTGATGATTGCCACGAATGCAGAATTCGCGTTGCAGATGGCATGCGGTCCCGCGTTGTTTCTGGCGGCTCTGCCATGTCTGTTTTATGGAGAGAATGATTTAAAAGGAGAAACAGACGAGGAAGGGAGCCGGGATTTTCGCCGGAAATGGAATAGAATATCCCAAAAGAGCAGATGGTTTCTTGACTGGGGATTTTTTCTTCTGATGACGGTGATTCTGTATGGAAGTATATATCAGGTTGTAATTGATCAAAACATAATGTATGAGGGCAAAATTGCAACAGAAAATATAACGGATATGATAGTGGATCAACTGTTGCAGGAAGATTTGGTCAGTGATGAATACCGTTATGTATTTGTGGGAACTCCTGTCTCCAGCATGCAGTATTTTGTGGATACAAATTATTCCTACGCGAATCATTATGCGCTGTACGGCGCATGGTATTTGGGCAATAACAGCGCGAAATCCTGGAAGGGCGTAATCAGAAATATAAAGGGGATGAATCTGAATATGGTCACCGGACCGGAGTATGATGCGCTGTCTGTTTCGAAAATGGTGGAGAGCATGCCGCAATTTCCCAAGCCGGGAAGCATTCTGCTGGACAATGACATTGTATATGTAAAAGTCGGTAATGCGAATTAAGAAGCTCATTTGAAAGACGTAAATAATAGTAAGGTATATCACAGGCGGCAGTTCGGCAAGACACAGGAATTGCCGCCTGCTTTCCATAGATACAGCCGTGGAAAAGGCTGGCTGAAAAAAATGTAAAAAAAAGTCATTTTTCTGTTGACATGCTAAAGAAGTAGTGTTATACTCATTTTCGTTGCGAAACAAAGAAATACCTGCAACAAAAAAAGTAAAAAAATGTAAAAAAAAGCTGTTGACAAAGCGAAAAACATATGATATTCTATCAGAGTTGCCGCTGAGAGCGACAGCAGGGCGGAAGGGAG
>CAJTVB010000053.1 GCA_910579755.1 uncultured Acetatifactor sp.
TTCGGCGGGTACAGTTAAGCACGGTATTAAGTAATCTCCTTGCCGCTCGTATTTGCCGCCCAGTTCCTCAAAAATCGTCTTTGCCATTGTCTGTTACCTCCACATTCATTTTTATTTTGAATGTCCGCAAAATCCGTCCTACATCCCTCATGCGCTGGGCCTGGGAGAGCGAAGGGCTGGACTGCTGGCTCTCAATGGCGACGGCGATGTACTGATGTTTTTTCGACTTGATGTACGAGAGCTCCGCCGCCGGGGTGAACTTGACCTGCCCTTCGTCCATCATCTTTTGCAGGTCGGGAACAAGGTCGTTGAGCTTGATGTGCCGCTGCACCTGCTTGACGGTCTTCTTGTTGCGCTCGGCCACGATCTCGTTGGAGCGTTTCCCGGCGTCCTTCGGGTCAATCTGGCCCAAAGTGAAGTTCTTCGCCCCCTGGTACTTGATGGCCTCAAGCTACATTTTCAGGGCCTTCCGCTTCGGCAGTTCCGTCCCCTTTTCCTCCTTCTGCTTTGGGGCTGCCTCTTTCGTTCCCTTGGCGGCCTCCTTTGTGGGAGGAGCGGGCACCGTTGCACACCTAAATGTGGAACCGGCGACCATTGACGATATTATTGTATTCACCAGCAAGAGAGGGGAACATAGGCATTGCCTGTTGTATTTGCTATGGTTATCGGACGATATATTTTTATCATTATCACGGCCTTAACTGCACTGATATTTTCTTTAGTTTCTCACCCTATTATATTGACAATTTTGGGAGAGAACATTAGCATATTCGACTTTATAAACGCTGCTGCCACAGGTATTCATTTTTGTTATTGCAATGTATGTTGTTTCCATATTAGTATCCATGTAAGTTTTCTGTCCAAGAAAAAACTTATCACGAAAAAACCCCGGCTTCCGCCGGGGCTTTTCCGTTTCTTATGAGGGGGGAGATAGTTAGCTATTAACTATCTGAAAACATATTACAAATAAAATGTGTGCATTTTGTGTCCTTTTTCTTATCAAAAAATGAATTAAGTATTAAAGGGACATAAAACGCAATCTACAAAAGCTCCAGATATGCTTCCATGGAAATATTGCCGTTTCCGCCTCTGACGGCGTTTACTGCCGCCAGGGCAGATGCCTTCCGCAGGCTGATATCCACAGCCTCTCCTGCCAAAAGGCTCATGCAGAAGGAAGCGGTCACCGTGTCACCGCAGCCTACCGTGTTCACCGCAGCCACTCTCTTTGCCGGCTGATAAAGCTCCTGCTCCCTGTCCACATAAAGCAGGCCCTCCTCGCCCAGGGAGACCACCACCCTTCCCACGCCGCTGCGGACCAGTCCCCGTGCCTCCTTCAACAGCTCTTCCCTGCTCGGAAGCTCCCTGCCCGCCAGATATTCCAATTCCTTCCTGTTGGGCTTCACCAGATCAGGCAGGGCCTTAGCTCCCTCCCGCAGCAGCTCGCCCGAGGTATCCAGAAGCACTCTGCAGCCTGCGGCATGACACTCCTCAATCAGCTGTCCGTAAATATCCTCCGGCACGCCCTCCGGGGCGCTTCCGGACAGCACCACCGTGCCGCATCTCTCCAGGCAGCCCAAAAACTGTTTTCGAAACTGCGCCAGCTCCTTTTCCGTAACCGGCGGCCCCGGTTCCAGAAGCTCCGTCACAGCCCCGTCCTCCCCGAGAATATTCGTGTTCGTCCTGGTTTCCCCCCGGATTTTGGTAAAATGGCATTCAATCCCGGCTTCCTCCATGGATTTTTCAATAAACCTTCCTCCGGAACCTCCCAGAAAGCCTGCAGCAGCCGCCGGCATATGAAAGCTCCGCAGGACTCTGGCCACGTTGATTCCCTTCCCTCCCGCCACACTGCAGACGCTCTTCATCCGATTCACTCTGCCCGGTGCCAGACATTCCACCCGGCAGGTCCTGTCCACCGCCGGATTTAAAGTCACTGTCAAAATCAAAACCATCCCTCCCGGCCCGCACCAGGCAGGCACAATCAACTCGCTGCTGCGCAGCTGTCCGGTTGAATCTTCAGCAATAATACTGCATCACATACTGCAATTCCGTTCTGCCCTGATAGGTATTTCTTCCCAGCTGATAAACCACGGATACCGGATACCGGCCTCTGCCTTCATACAGCGCAGTCTCACTGTCAGGTCCGAATTTTTCCTCCAAAAATGAGCCGAATTTTTCCAGGTCCCCAAAATATACCAGCTGTTTTATGTTTCCCTCCGGCGTTCTTACGCGGAATCTGGCAAAATTCTTTTTTGCCCCCATCCTTACACCCGATAAAAACATCAGCTCCTTCTGGGCAAACAGCGGCTTTGGATTTCCCACCCCAAAGGGTTCCAACAGCTCCAGCTCCTCCGCCAGCGCCTGGCTGGCATACTCCAGAGGCATGGGCACATCAATATGCACCTTGGGGATAAAATCCTCCCGGCACAGCATACACTTCTCATTGATCTCACGGCGCAGATCTTCTATGTCCTCCTCTTTCATAGAAAGTCCTGCCGCCATGGCATGTCCGCCAAAGCGGGTAAAATACTGCCTGACCTCTGTCATAGCTTCATACATATGGTAACCTTCAATGGAACGTCCTGATCCCTTCACACCCTCCTGGCCTCTGGTGAGCACAAAAACCGGGTGTCCATGCCTCTCCCTCACACGCCCGGCAATGATTCCCGCCAGACTTTCGTGCACATCGGGTAGAAAAACGATCATTACCTTATCCTCTTCCATGTGACATTCTCTGATACACTCTTCTGCTTTCTCCACTCCCATCTGGGTCAGATTCTTCCGGCTGTCATTCAGCTCCTTCAATTCCCTGGCCGCGCTCATAGCCTCCACCTGGCTTTTGCTTTGCAGCAATTCCAAGGCTCTTTTTGCCGTGTCCAGACGTCCTGTGGCATTAAGGCAGGGACCTATTACAAATCCCAAATGATAGACGCTAAGCTTTTTCCCTTCTATGCCATTGACTTCCATCAACGCACGAAGCCCCCGGTTCCCCGTATTTTTCAGACGCTTCAGCCCCTCCTTGACCAGAACGCGGTTTTCCTCCTTCAGCTCCATAACATCACAGACGGTAGACAATGCGGCAAACTCCAGCATTTCCTCCATAGCCTCCCGAAGCATTCCGTTGCCGGTTTTCTCCGCCAGCGCCTCCATCAGCTTGTATGCTACTACGCCCCCGCAGATTCCCGTATAGGGATATGTACATTCCGCCCGTTTGGGATCCACCACCGCCAGCGCCGGAGGCAGAATCTCCTTCCTCACCTCTTCACCGTCCGCATTCCTTTCCCGGACAAATGGCACCTCGTGATGATCCGTAACAATAACCCGGATCCCCAGAGATTGGGCCAGGGCAATCTGGGAAGCTGCGGCGATGCCGTTGTCGCAGGTGACAATCAGTCCTACTCCGTCCTGCTTTGCTTCTTCTATCAGATGGTGATTAAGCCCGTAGCCGTCATGGATCCGGTGGGGAATGGCCGTGTCTGCCCTGGCCCCCAAAATCTGCAGCCCCCTGGTCAATATATAGGAAGAACAGATCCCGTCCACATCATAATCGCCGATAACCCTGATAAAGGTTTGCTCATCGACAGCCTGCAGGATCAGCTCCACCGCCTTGTCCATGTCTTTTAAAAGCCAGGGAGAATGGCAGTCCTCCAAAGTGCCGTATAAAAACTGCTGAATCTGGCTCTCCTCCGTCATTTCCCTGTTCCGCAGAATCCTGGCCAGCACGGGACTGATGTGAAACTGCCTTGCCCATTTTTCAAAATCCGCCTTTTTGGCTGCGACATACCATTTTTCCATATTCCGCCCCGCCTCATTTTCTCTCTGTAAACTCTGTATTTTTGCCGCAATGCTTCCTTATAAGTGCTTCTTTATAAAAGAAATCGAATATTCTCTGGCAGCCTGGCTGTCCTTTCCGTCAAAGCCATGCCCGGCACCGGGCATCCGGACCAGCTCTCCGTCAGGATAAACCGACACCGCGCGCTCCGAACAGGCATATGGCACCACCGGATCCCGGTCCCCATGAATAATCAGCACAGGTCCACCATAGCCTCCGATCTCCCCATACACATCAATGCCCATAGCCTGCTCATTAAAATGCTCATTCAGGGCCAGCCCAAAACACTGGTTAATGCCGGCAGCATATCGTTTAGCGGAGTCCTCCGGAATCACAAAAGCCGGATACCACAAAACCAGAGCGGCGATATCTTCAGGACATTTGGCCGCCGTCAGCGCCGAGACCAATCCCCCCATACTCTCTCCCTGCAGAAAAATCCTGTCCGGATCCACATTCTCCAGTTCCTTTGCCCCTGCTATGACTGTCTCCAGATCCTCACATTCCGTCCGGACCGTCATGTCTGTCATAGCCCCGTCGCTGGCACTTTCCATACCTCCTCCGCAGAAATCAAAAAACAGACAACAGATCCCGGCCTCCGCAAATCCCTCCCCGTGGTGCATCAATTCCCGGAAATTGCTCCCAAAGCCATGGGAAAAAATCACCACAGGCCGCTTTCCGCCTTCCGCCGGCAGATACATCCGTCCCCGGATCACATTTCCGTTTTTCTTTTTAAAAGCCACATCCTTTTCCATAATATATCTCCTCTTATCCTGCTTGACAACCTCCTGGGACCTCTCTTCTTGCAAATCTTCTTACAAAGTAAGACACAAAATCTTCGAAATATTATGTTTATACAAAAAGCAGATAAGCATGGCAACTGCGCGCCGTGTCTATCTGCCTTTTCGCTGTAAGCAGGACGATAAGCCGGGTTATGTCGTGAATGATCATCTATCTAGCACGGCTGTTGCCAGCCGCGTCAAGCGACCCACCTGAAAGCAGGCCGGGCAAGCCTGTCGCTTTCGTTTTGGTCTTGCTTCGGATGGGGTTTACATGGCTCCGCCCGTTACCGGACGAACGGTAGTCTCTTAAGCTGCCTTTCCACCCTTACCAGACGAATCTGGCGGTATATTTCTGTTGCACTGGCCTTGGAGTCACCTCCACCGGACGTTATCCGGCATCCTGCCCTGTGAAGCCCGGACTTTCCTCACCTGCCATGCCGCCGTCAAAGACAACAGCATACCGCAGCCGCGATCATTTATCCTACTTACAGCTGACTTCTGCAAGCCTGCCTGCCTGCAAGTGAACTTCTTGCAGGCGAACTTCTTGTAAGTTACATTTTACTCGCAGCAAAGCTGCTCGTTAACTTACGAAGTTCGCTTTTGCAAGCAAGCGAACTTCTTGTAAGTTACATTATAACCTGCGGTTGATAAAAACGCAAGAATTTTACTCCCTTTAAAAAAAGTGTTGCTATGTTACAGCTTCGGCAGTTTCTGCAAAAGTATGTTGAACTCCCGATGCGGAGCAACCGCTTTTATGAATGAGAGGGCTGAGCTGTTACGATTTTTTGATTTTTTGTACTTCAGGACTTGCCAAATCTGTTTTTTTTCGATAAAATAGAAAGCGGTCTATAAAAGTCACAGGGAGAGTTATCGAAGCGGTCATAACGAGCTGCACTCGAAATGCAGTTGTCCTTTACAGGGCACGTGGGTTCGAATCCCACACTCTCCGCTATGAAAAAGCCCCTAAATTGTGGGCTTTTTTGATTTTCCGGACAAAATTCTGGACAAATTTTAAAAATCACTGCCGCCCCTTGTCGTGGGAGATTTTAAAAGAAAAGAGCGGTGGCAAGTTCCGCTCTCTTTTTTATTCCTCTTCCTTATCTTTCTCGACTGTTAAGTCTATCAGTCTATCCGAGTGTTTCCTGATTTCCTGATTCAATTCGTGTACTTCCTCAATGGATGAGCATTTGTCCGTTGCCGTGGTTATCAACCATGTTAAAAACCTTACCTGCTTATCTGTCATTATATCCATTCCTACCTCTCTTTCCATATTTCAGATTTACTTGCCTCATCTGATAATACTATTATAAACTATATTTGGTTTATTTCCAATACTCTGATTAAACTTTTTATGGTTTATTTTCTATATATTTTATTATGTTTCCCGGTTGCATATCTAATAATTCACAAAGCTGCTCCAATGTCTTTATTCCTATCATTTCCCCCTTCCTCAACTTCTGCATAGCGGATTGACTAAGTATGTTTTCTCTTAATATTCTAGTGCTATTATACCCAGATTCTTTTAATGTTTCTATCACATCTATCTTATATGCCAGCATACACGAACCTCCTTTATTCCATTTTAATTTGGTGCTGAAAAAAGTCAAGAAAAATAATCCAAAAAAAGTTTAAACAGTTCTTGAAACTAAACCAATATTAGTTTATTGATAGACTTATCAAAGGAACGGAGGATATGGGATATGGGAAATGAGAAATAAAAATACATTTAAGTCTTTTGCATGCAGTGACGGGACTGTAAAATCTTTCTGCATTATGGCAGACGATAACGTCTCTGAAGATATCCATTTCAGCAATTACACAAAATGTGATAGGGCTTTTGAACACTCACTGCCCACTTATCATCAATATTGTTTTGAGAGCGGGGAACATTATCTGGCAGGCAGACATTAACCACCCACCCGGCGGGGATGCGCCGGGAGAAAGAAGGGAAGATATGAGCGAAAAGGATAAAAATATGTTGGCAGGATTGCTGATTCAGTATTCGCAGGAAGAATTAAGACCTCAAGAGATAATCGCCACTAACGACAGAGATTTTGAAAAATTAGGCAAAATATACAAGATAAGCGGAGCGATAGACACTATTTTAAAATCTTTCAAATAACCTAATCCCGTCCCTGCCGAGTAATGCAGGGAGAAAGTGAGAAGAATATGGCGAAATATTGCCCCGGAAAGAAAATAGGGAATTGACAATCCTTAGAAGTGTGCGCATAAAGTCATATTATGGATTTGAATGTCAATGTGATTGCGGAAACATTCTGACTGTGGCTCACAGTTTCTTCTTAAAACAAGAGGTGTGCTGTTCTGATTGCAGAACGCCAAAAGTAAAGAATATTTCTGGGCGGAGGTTTGGTAGGCTGACAGCTATAAAATATGCCGGAAAAAGCAAGGGAAAACAAACCTTGTGGGAATGTTGGTGTGATTGTGGGAAAACCGTAATTGTTCATCAGCAAAATTTAAATAACGGTCATACAACTTCATGCGGCTGTTATAACAGTGAGGTTGCTTCTGAAAGAGAAAAAGAACACGGTCAATCCCGGACGAGATTATATAACATTTGGCACGATATGATTTATCGGTGTTATAATGATAACCGCCGTTCATACAAAGACTATGGAGGAAAAGGAATTATTGTCTGCAAAGAATGGAAAGATGATTTTGAAACCTTTAGGAATTGGGCGATTAAAAACGGATATAAAGAGAATCTTTCCATAGACAGAATTGATTCCCATAAAAATTATTGCCCTGATTCAAAAACGGTAAAACATTTACTGGAAGATCTGGACATCCTTGGGTTTGGCAAAACCAAGTTTGTTATGGACAGAGGTTTCTATTCCGAAAATAACATTAATGGTTTATACAGAGACCACATCAAGTTTCTTGTAGGAACAAAGCTGTCATTAAAGTTCATCAGGAAGCATCTTGATGAGGTATATGACGATATCCGGATGTTTGTAAATTTTGACGAAAGCATCAACACCTATGGAT
This sequence comes from uncultured Acetatifactor sp., assembly GCA_910579755.1. Classification (GTDB taxonomy): domain Bacteria; phylum Bacillota; class Clostridia; order Lachnospirales; family Lachnospiraceae; genus Acetatifactor. Next base: position 7,615 of record CAJTVB010000053.1, read on the forward strand.
ATACGGTCAGCGCCCAGTGGGAGTATACCCAGGAGCGTCCGTACAAAGGTAATGTCATCAAAAATAAACGCCGGATGTACATCCATTATTATTACAGCATTGAAAATAGTGCTGACGATGAGCAGGCATTCGACAAACGAATTGCCAGCCTTTGCAAAGAACTGTCAGAAGGCAAATATGTTGAAAGCCATAAAAAGGCCTATGACCAGTTCTTTGAAGTAAAGACAACCCCCAAGAGGGGACGTCAGGTTTATTATAAAGAAGATGCCATCAAAGAGGCGCGTCGCTACTTTGGCTGCTTTGCTTTGATTACCAATGAAAAAATGGATGCCTTTACAGCCTTGCATCTGTACAGGATGAAAGATGTTGTAGAGAAAGCCTTTGGTAATCTGAAAGAACGACTTAATATGCGGAGGCTTCTGGTGTCATCTGAAAAAGGTCTTGATGGTAAA
>CAJTVB010000054.1 GCA_910579755.1 uncultured Acetatifactor sp.
TACCATAAATCCATATGGAAGAGTTATTTTTTTGATAGAACTTTCAACTCTCAAGCAGCATTCCTGAAATCGTTATAAAATTTTCCGGACGATAGTAAAATTTCTTTCTGCCCTTCAAAATACGCAGAAACGAAATGCTCCCCGAGGTAAACAGAAAGTACGTGCCAATAATCACCAGAAAAACCGCCAAAAAGAAATTGGTAAAAATCATGTTGTCCAGCCTGGAAAGTACGGCCATGCGATATCCAATTCCCAGCGCCAGTACCCCCGCAATACTCCAGAGTGCCACAAATCTGGGCTCCTTTTCACCTCTTCTGGCATCGCTCATCAGCTCCACCGGATTGGCCTTGCCCACCTGCACCAGATTCACAAACAAATTCAATCCCGTGATAAAAGCGTAAAATATCAACGTGTCGATAATCGCCACAGGGCTGATGGTAAATTCCACATCCACCTGCATTTTTGCCAGATTCAACAGCAGAAGGAAAACCAGCCTGGAAAACAAAAGCCCCAGTATAATGGCAGAAACCGTCACAACACCGTAGATAATCAGGCTCTCCCAAAACATCATAACGCCGATGTGTTTCTTTTCCAACCCCAGGATGCTGTACAAACCCAGCTCCTTTTTTCTGCGCTTGATCAAAAAGCTGTTGGTATAATAGAGAAACGGCACCATGATCAGTCCCAGCAGAACGAATCCAATCATGACAAGCGCCGCCGCATACGCTCCCTTGGGAACCGTCATCATCACATCGTTTCTCTGGATCAAATCGAAAACAAAATAGGTAAACAGCGCAAAAATACTGACACCGATATAGGGGAAATACGTAGAACCGTTTTTCCTGATATTGTTTACTGCCATTCCCGGCAGCAGTGACAGCTTTCTCTTCATTTTACGCCTCCCCCTTTCTGCTGCGGGCTTCCTTTTCACCACGAATGCCCTCTCTGCCCAGGATATCTTCTTCGCCTGCAGACACACCTTCCCGCTCCGTATGCAGAATGGTCAGGGTGTCGGAAATCTTGCGGTACATCTCTTCATCATTCATATTGCCCCGGTAGATCTGGTTGAATACACATCCATCCTTGATGAACATAACCCGCCCTGCCCGGCTGGCCGCCTGGGTACTATGGGTCACCATAAGAATCGTCTGGCCATCCTCATTGACCTGTGCAAAAATCCGGAGCAACTTGTCGGAGGCCTTGGAATCCAGCGCCCCTGTGGGCTCATCTGCCAGCACGATCTGAGGCTGGGTAATCAACGCTCTGGCCACTGCCGTCCTCTGCTTCTGTCCCCCCGACACCTCGTAAGGGTACTTCCCGAGAAGCTCCGTGATTCCCAGTCTCTTTGCCAGAGGCGCCAGACGCTCCTCCATCTTCCCGTAATCGCAGCCCGCCAAAACCAGCGGAAGAAATATGTTATCCTTAAGAGACAGCGTATCCAGCAGATTAAAGTCCTGAAACACGAACCCCAGATTATCCCTCCGAAAGGCACACAGCTCCTTCTGTTTGATCTCTGTCATATTCTTTCCCGCCAGAATCACCTGCCCCCCCGGTAGGCTTATCCAGGGATGCCATAATATTCAACAGCGTGGTCTTTCCGGAACCGGACTCTCCCATGATGGCCACATATTCTCCCTGTTCCACAGAAAAATTCACATTGTCCAGCGCCTGTACCTTGTTTCCTCCCAGACGCGTGGTATATACCTTTTTCAAATTCTTCACTTCCAAAAGTGCCATATCAATATTCTCCTTGCTCATCTTTAAATTTTTTGTTTCCTGCAATGCGTCAGCCAGCGGCGTCCCTGATCCCCTGCTGTATCATTGCTTTAATACAAGGATACACCGATGTTTGCTCTATTACAATAGAATTACCTTACATTTTCCCGCCTATGCCTTACGTTTTTGTAAGGTTGACTGTAAGAAAACTGGTAACGCTCTTTTGTTATGCTTCTTTATTATGCTTCTTTATTATGCTTCTTTGCTACGCTTCTCATGACGAAAAAAGCGCCTTCAGAAAATACTCTTCCGTAAGCGCTTCCCATCCAGCAGATAATATCTATTTTCCACCCTAATGCTCCAACTGCCGCTCCAACTCCCGTCGCCTGACCAGCCAGAAAAAAGCCGCCGCACAGACGATTACCGAAAGAGCAGAGCCTGCAGGCGATGCAAGCCCCATTGGAAAAAGCGTGTCCGTAAAATACTTTGAAGCAAAATAGGAAAACGGAATCCGGACACAGATAATCGAAAGACAATTATGAATAAACGAAATCCCTGACAACCCGCACGCACAGAAATATCCGCTGAAACAGAAATGAATTCCCGCAAGTATCACATCCCATACATACCCCCGCATATACTGACCGCCCAGCCGCACCACCTCACTACTGTCCGAAAACAGTCCAACAAAGGAATCTGCGTCAAACTGCATAAGAATACTGGCCGCACATCCCCACATCACAGCCACAACAGCCGCATAGCGCAAAGTAAGCCTGGCCCTGTCCCTCTTTCCGGCTCCCATATTCTGAGCGCAGAGCACCGATACGGTCTGAAGCATGGAGGATGGCACCAGAAATAAAATTCCGATAATCTTCTCCACAATTCCCACAGCCGCCGCATCATTTAATCCCCGCCTGTTTGCAATCACCGTAATGACTATAAAGGCAACCTGTATAAATCCATCCTGCAATGCCACAGGAATCCCGATCTTCAGCACTCCCCACATAGTATCCCTGTGCGGCTTAAAATCTCTCGCAGCAAGCCTGATTCCGGTTTTCCGTCTCAAAATCGCCATCAGACTCACGGCCACGCTGAGCGTCTGGGACAACACCGTTCCCAACGCCGCCCCCGCCGGACCAAGACCCATGCCCCCAATAAAAATATAGTCAAGAGCAATATTGGCCACACACGCCACGGCAATAAAATACATGGGGCTCCTGGAATCCCCCATGCCTCGAAAAACAGAACTGATAATATTATACGCTGTGATAAACGGCACCCCCATAAAACAGATCATAAGATAGGCACTCGTTCCCTGCACCGCCTCGACAGGCGTAGCTATAACGCTTACAATCAGCCTTACGGCAAGAATCAGTACACCCGTAAAAAATACGGACAACACCGTAAACAATACAAATGTGTTCCCTATCACACGGGATGCCTGCTCCTGCTTCCCTGCACCCACTGCCCGCCCGATCATCACAGTAGCCCCCATGGCCAGCCCTACAATCATTACTGTCAGCATATGCATAACCTGACTGCCCACAGAAACTGCCGTCGTGCTCTCCACACCGTTAAACTGTCCAATTATAAACAAATCCGCCATGCCGTACAACGTCTGCAAAAAGTATGACAATATGTAAGGCAGTGAAAAATACAGAACCGTTTTCCATACACTGCCTATCGTCAAATTCTTCTCCATGGATCTCTTTCAACTCTCCTTCGGTACCTTTTCAGCACCTTTTCTGCTCTCTTTCGACTTTGTTTCAGTCTTCTTTCAGTGCCTTTCTGCGCTCTTCTCCCTCAGCCTGCCGGCCAACTCCGAAGCGGTTACAACTCCTTGCGCCTGCCGTCGTGAATGCTGGACACCTCATTGCCTCCCTGTCCTTAACATTCTTTTTTATATATCAGCATTCCATTGCCATAGGGATCATCCTCCGCTCCGAATTCCTCCCGGACAAATTCATATCCGTTCTTCTCCAGAACTTTAACAGATGCAATATTCCCCTGCATAACACGGCCATATAGAATACTTATTCCAAAAGCATTCGTTATGAACTCTGTCATGGCCTTTAAAAGCTCCGCCGCATACCCTCTTCCGCTGTACTTCTTACATATTACATAACCTATTTCAACCTCATCCGAATTCCCTTCAACCCTATTTACCCCTGCATCACCTATCAGTTCTCCGGTTTCCTCAAGTTCAACTGCCAATACATATGGTAAACATTTGTTATTTACACACTCCACATAAAATTTGATTGCTTCCTGCGCTTCTCTAATATCCACATAACTTTCATTGGGAATCCACTTTTTTACATCCTCTTCCAAATGATTTTCATACAAATCTTCAGCGTCCTCCGGCTCAAATCGTCGGATTCTCAAATGCTCTGTTTCAAATATATACTCCATTTCCGCTCCCTTCCTGCAAAAAATATTATACTTCTCCCAATTCGTTTATATATTCTCTCCACATTATCTGCGACTTTTATTTTATCAAGTATTCCTCTGTAATATATTTGTCTGTCCAAAGCTGTGCTTCTATATAATGCTTACCTATTGCTTCCATAAAAGTATCAAAATTATTGCCATTATTCAGTAGTCACTCTTTCATATCCTCCAAAAATACCGATTTTCCGCTCTGTTTAGTTTCCTGATAAATGAGAATTATTGCTTAGGGAAAACAAGCGTACAGTTCTCTAAATCATCGGTGTCATTTTCAGAAATGTATATCCGAGCCGACAGTGATAAATCATTTCCTGTAAATTTTTCACTTCGAAACAGTTCACTCACAATATGCCAATTTTCGCTTGCATTTTCAGTTTCTAGCCAAATACCCATTAACGGGCCTGGCTCTCCATCCTCTGTGTCTGTAAAGTCATATCCGTTGCTTTGTATCAAAGAACCTGATACTTCCTCAATTCGGTCTGGTAGAGAATATCTCAAATCCATATCAGCATTTTCAAGTTTTCCCGGATCTAATACTACAATAATTGTCTGCATATTTTCATCCTCCATATTCACAGCTGCCTATGCCAAAAGCTTTGTGAACCTCTTATAACACTGTTTTAAGTTTATCACGCAAAGCGGCGCATGAAAACACCTGATGACGGATTTGTTCGGCTGAATAATCAAAACACTGATTAAAATTGTCGCCTCCTCAGTATAACCGCCTCAAATTTTATAGACAATTTATCTCCTAATACGCATAATAGTATAAATAATTACAAATAAAGGAGAAAACACAACAATGAATACAATAGACATCCGTATTACAGAATATATTGAATATTGTCAGTTTCGTAAACGTCTGGACAAAAAGACTTTGAAATCTTATGGAATTGATCTACATCAGTATGCTCTCTACTGCTCCCAGATTCCCGACTTTACTTCTAAAAACGCTCTAGATCACTATATAACAGAGCTTCACAAGCAGTACAAGCCTAAAACAGTTAAACGTAAAATAGCGAGCTTAAAAGCTTTTTTTCATTATTTGAACTATAAAGAACACCTGAGTGAAAATCCATTTGCAAAGCTGGATATCCGCTTTCGGGAAGCAAAACTCCTTCCAAAAACCATTCCTTTTCACTCAATTCAGGCATTCCTGTCCACACTCTATGCCCAAAAAGAACAGGCCGCCTCTAAGTATCAGCTTCGATGCTGCATTCGGGATATTGCCGTTATTGAATTACTGTTTGCCACCGGAGTACGCATATCAGAACTATGCTCCCTGAAGCCCTCGGATATCGATCTTAAAAGCAACAATATCCTGATCTACGGAAAGGGCTCCCGGGAAAGAATCCTCCAGATCGGCAACCCGGAAGTCCTCTCCGCCCTGAATCTGTACCAGGAAACTTTTATGGAAGATATCGAAATTTGCGGCTTTTTCTTTGTAAATAGATTAAAGCATAAACTCTCAGATCAATCTGTCCGCTTTATGATAAACCGCTATGCACAACTTGCCGATATCAGCCAGCACATCACTCCGCATATGTTCCGGCATTCCTTCGCCACCCTTTTGCTGGAACAGGATGTGGATATCAGATATATTCAAAAAATGCTGGGCCATAGTTCCATCAGTACCACGGAAATTTATACACATGTGTCAAACACAAAGCAGAAAGATATTTTAGTCCATAAACACCCCAGAAATCTCATGGATGTGAATGAAGGATAATTCCTGATTATCGGGGGGTTTAGAACCTTTTCGGTCGATTCAACGGATAATTCGGGATTATCGATTGAAAGAGGGAAGTTTAAATGCAAAAGACAACTTATTTTATAAATACATCTCCTAACGATACGTTAAGCTATAAGTACATTAACGAAGAACATGTAAAAGAAACAAATTTGGCTGGAATTATTGTTATCGGCTGTACAATTGAAAATAGTGTTTTGGAAAATATTATTTTCAATTTATCTGATTTTGATGGTACAATGCTTATTAATTGCGAATTTATCAACGGAGATTGGAGTCGTACAGATTGTTGTTCTTTAACTGCTTCTA
>CAJTVB010000055.1 GCA_910579755.1 uncultured Acetatifactor sp.
TTTGGCTACCCGGTCATACTCACCACGCGGCGGACGTTCTTTTATGGCATCCTGTTCATGGCTCCGGCATTGTTCCTTTTCGATTTTGAAGTCAGGCTGGAACGGTTTGCGGATATGACGTATTTACTCAATATCCTGTATCTTGGGCTGGGGGCTTCCGCGCTTTGCTTTGTGACATGGAACCTTGCGGTAAAGGTGCTTGGCGCGGTCAGGACCAGTGTCTATATTTACATGGTTCCTGTCATAACGGTGGTGACTTCCGTGTTAATACTGAAGGAGCCGGTAACGTGGGTTTCCATTATGGGGACGGTTCTGGCGGTTGCAGGGCTTTTCCTTTCTGAATATAACGGGAAAGGGAGTGGGAACAGTGAATGAGCCTGCGATAAGGACGGAGGAGCAGATCATCAGCCTGTTCCCAGACAGGGAAACGCAAGTCTGCCGGGGATGGGTGCTGAAAAGAATGGAAGGGCAGCTTTTGGTCTATCCGCTGTATTACAAATTTTCGGAAGGGGATATCCCGGAGAACATCCGCAGGTGCGAGGAAATTGGCCGCCAGTGCGGGGCAGGGTGTGTGTTCCGCATCGTGGAGCATACCAATTACCACCTGAGTTCCATCCTTACAGACAATGGGTACGGGCTGGAAAAATGCGGCGTGGTTGGTGAATGGAATTTAACAGGGGATGCCGGAAAACTGTGCATGAAAAGGAAAATGCCGGAGGGATTGTTCTTGAAAAACGGGAACGGCGGGACGGAATATGTCATGGCGGGAGAGACGGTCATTGGGATAAAGCGCCAGGGACTTTTATTCCTGCCGGATGGGAACCTGTCGGATATAGGCTTGGAGGACATCCTGCGGTTTGCAGCGGCAAATGGAATCGTAAGGATACTGGCAGATATTCCGGGAAGGGAAGAACTGCCGGAGCAGTATGGGCGGCTGGGCTTTCGCAGAGCCTATCTTTACCGCTGTTATCAAAAAAATCAGGAGGAGAAATCCTCCGGAAAAGAGGAATAGAAAATGGATTTACAGAATGAAAAATGTGTCATGGTGATTGATGAGAACCTGCCGCTTGGCATCATAGCGAACACGGCGGCAATCATGGGCATCACGCTGGGGAAGCAGATGCCGGAGGTCGTGGGCGCAGACGTGTATGACAGGACGGGCAACGGGCATTTGGGGATTATAGAGTTTCCGGTGCCGATCTTAAAGGGCAATGTGGAGGTGATCAAGTCTATCCGTGAAAAGCTGTATGAGCCGGAGTTTTCGGACTTGACGGTGGTGGATTTTTCAGACCTTGCACAGGGGTGCAAGACCTATAATGAGTTTATTGAAAAGATGAAGGACGTTCCAGAAACGGAACTGAATTATTATGGGGTTGCCATCTGCGGTGCGAAAAAGAAAGTAAACAAATTGACGGGAAGTATGGCGCTGCTGAGATAAAGGATATACAAAAGCTAACCGCCGCATATGGTAGGCCGCCATATGCGGCGGTCTGCTGTTTCCGCAGGCAGGTTTGACAGCAGAAACCGCTTGGAAAGCGGGGAAATAAGAGGTAATATGCTTACACGGCGGTTTGCGTTTCCCCTATATCGGACGAATGGCGAAAAACTTTAGGGCTGGTTTTGAAATTTCCGTACTGCATTTATGCCTTTCGCTCCATTTTATATGCCTTTCGTTCCCTGCATCCCAAAATAACAGAAAATCTGCCGATAAATTAAGTGACGGCTGAAACGGAAATCCGAGGTGATGAATTTTGAATATAGCAGTAGTCGATGATGAGGAAGCCATCAGAGAGCAGATTAGTGGTTTCATAAAAAAGCGGAATCCTGATTTTAATATAAGCGGTTTTGCCACGGGGGAAGGGCTGCTTGCGGTGGGAAAGGATTTTGATATTATATTCCTCGACATACAGATGGATGGTATGGGCGGCATAGAGGCGGCGAGGACACTCCGGCAGTCCGGCGTGGATGCGGTGGTCATCTTCATTACGGGAATCAGGGAATATGTGTTTGAGGCTTTTGACGTGTCGGCATTCCACTACCTGTTAAAGCCGATTGAGGAACAGAAATTCATGGAGGTGCTTGGCAGGGCGGCGGAGGAAGCCGGGAAAAGGAAGGGGCAGAAGGAGCGGCAGATATTCATACGGGCGAAGAACCAGGGGTATACGCTTAACCTAAACAGCATCCTGTATATTGAGAGCAGGGGGAAGAAGGTGGAAATCCATACCACGGACATGGAGGATGTCATAGAGTCCTATGCCACGATGGATGAACTGGAAGGGCAGCTTGGGGATGGGTTTTACCGCTGCCACAGGGGGTACCTAGTAAACATGGCTCACATAGCGAGGTATGATGCTGACAGCATTTTCCTTTCCAGCGGTGAGGAAGTCTACCTGACAAGGAAAAGGCACAATGAGTTTGTAAAGGCGTATATGTGGTATTTGCAGAATGGAGGGGTGTCCTGTGTATGAAGTGGCGAGCGGCCTGCTGGAAGTGTTTTCTGCCATGTTCCAGGGATACTGCCTGCAGTATTTCTTTGGGAGTTTTCTGGAAAGCAGGATACGGAACCGGCGGACAGGCGGGCTGGCAGCCGCAGTGCTGTATGGTGTTCTGCGGTTAGGGATGGGACTTATCTTACCAAAGGGCTACACGAGTTTTTGGGTTTTCGCAAGGCTGGCAGTAATCCTGTGCATCGTATCGATGATTGCGCTGGTGTTTTATAGGGTAGTTGGAAAGATAACTTTATTTCTTATAGTTACCTTTATGGCTGTGGGTGAAATGAGCGTTTTTCTTGCGCATATTTTTTTTGAATTAGCCTGTCATCTGTTCCGGCTGTGGGGCTGGTGCTTGGAAAATGAATATATTTCGCCATTGGAATTTTATAATCGTGTTATAAACATTATTACCATAGGAAACCAGATTTTGTTCCATGTAATTGGGGCAGCATTGCTTTATTTTACTATGAGGAAGATTGTGCGGGATTATCGGGAAAAGGACTATGCAATTCACAGGACGGAATTGCTGTTCATCCTCACGCCGGGGCTGACAGGCCTGATGGTATGTACTTTACTGCGTATTACGATTGACACGGCAGAGAACGGTGTGCCGGAGACACTATATGACAGATATCCGTCACTGATGGTCATAATGCCTGTTATTCTGCTGCTGTTACTGCTCTCCATTGTGTTTGGGGTAAAACTCTTTCAGGATATGATCTGCTGGAACAGGGAAAAAAGCAGCCGCATTATTCTGGAGAAACAGGTCAGCAGCCTGCAGGAGCATATGGGGGAGATGGAGCGCGTCTATTCCGGGATACGGGGGATGAGGCATGACATGAAGAATACGATCTCCGTCATTATGCAGCTTGCGGCGGGGAAGGAGGAGGGGCTGCAGGCATATCTGGAGGAGCTGAGCCGGACGATGGACAGACTGGAATTCCGTTTTAAGACAGGGAATACGGTTGTTGATACCCTGCTGAACATGAAATACCATGAGATTACAGGCACGGTGCCCGACCTGCGGATGGAGGTGGAAGGGCTGCAGTTTCCTGAAAAGCTGTTCATCCAAAGTTATGATATCGGCATTGTTTTAGGAAATGCGCTGGATAACGCAATGGAGGCGTGCCGGAAACTGAAAGCGAAAGAACCGGGTGCGGAAGCCTTTATCCGTGTCAGTTCATTCCAAAAGAGGGAGCTATTTTTCCTGAAAGTGGAGAACAGTTTTGACGGGTGGCTGGTACGGAGGCGGCAGGAGGAGTTCCCGGTGACGGATAAGGCGGACAGGGATAATCATGGGATAGGACTTATTAACATCAGAAGCACAGCGGAGAAATATCAGGGAACAATGGATTTTAAGGTAAACGGCAGGGTGTTCATCCTGTCCGTGATGATGAAAAATGAAAGGAGAGAGGAAGATGGATTTCGGAGTAACAGGTAAATTGGGAAGATATTATCTGGCGGAGCAGTACCGGAAGAATGCGGCAGGCAAGAGCGAGGGCGTGAGTTTTGCGGAACTTGCGGCTGCAAAAGCTGCGGAGCAGTCGGATGTATCAGGAATGAGTTTTAAGGATATGTGGCAGGCGAGGTTTCCCGGAGCGTACTACCATACGGCAGATGCGTCCGATATTCCGCAGGGGGTATGGGAGAGGAATGATTTCCCATTTGAGAAATTTTTCCGTAGTGATTTAGACGAATCCGCCGTGAATTGGAAACCGAATGGGGCGAATCCTGCTATGGCTTCATCCGGGGTGCAGTCAAGACTCCACTCAATCGCCGGACAGAAGTCGATTGTTGTGCCGCCGGAACTGGAAGAAAAAATGAAAAATGATCCAGCACTGGCAAAACAGGTCATGGCAAAGGTGGAGAGTTTTATAGCAACAAACCAAGTGCCTGGAAGGATATGTTCCCATCTGATTGTTCTGGATGAAAATGGGGAGATTGCACGTTTCCGGGCTTCCAGCCACGGTGGAAATATTACTGGCCCGACAGAGGAAGAAATGCGCCAGTTTGAGGCAGAACAGGCGGCAAAGAAGAAAAGACGTGAGGAATATGCTCGCATGAACGAGGAAAGCGCCCTGAAACGCAGGCTGATGGAGCAGGAAGCAGACGAGAGATATTATAAGGACAGCATAACCAAAAAGGTGGTTTCGGTTGCCGCATATGAGGCGGCGGGCATTTTGA
>CAJTVB010000056.1 GCA_910579755.1 uncultured Acetatifactor sp.
AATGAAAAAAGAGCGATAATTCGGGCTTTGTCGAGTTTCCGAGACTGCTCAAATATTTAAAGGGAGGTACAATTATGGCGGAGAAAGAGGCACTGATTAACTGGATAAGGAAACACAAAAAGAAACTAATTGTTGCAGGGGTGAGTATTCCTGTAATTCTAGCGTTGGTTATTGGAATTAAAAATCGTAACGAGCTTACAAACTTATGGGAATCGATGATAAAGCTTGCGGACAAGACATCAAAAAAATTAACCGATACTGCAATATCTGCGGATTTGGATAATATTCCAGTTCCAAAAACCATGAACTTTAAAATGCCAAAAAGGGAATCAGGTTTAATTGATGTACGCCCACACATTCGCAACCTCCCTGAAGGATGGAAGCCTTCAGAGGCAAAGATTATGTCAGCCCCCAAAATGGGATATGAATTAAAACCTAGCCAAACATGGGTGGAACCACATACAAAAAGAAAGTTTGCCGCATAAAAATCAGAGAAAAGGTCGATTTATTAATTATGTGATGGTTCATTTTGATCGAGTGAAGCAAATATCATATTCATGTCGCAATCAAGAATACGGCAACAGGCATACAAAAACAGTACGGTTGGATTTTGTGTTCCTTTTTCTATTCTGTTATATGAATAAACAGAAATATCTACCCCGCTGGTCTGGAGTTTTGCCACCATGTCTGTTTGCTTGATATTCATTTGTTTGCGTAATCGGGCTATGTTCTTGCCTATATTAATGCTGTTCACTTGGATAATTCTATCAACACTTTTTTCGCTTTTCATTATATTGCACCTCTGTGCAATATTCTATGAAAAAAAGCCCAAAAATAATTGCACGAGAGCGCAATATATGATATGATGGCTAAGTATTTATAAATAATGGGAGGTACCAGAATGAGAAAAAAATTATGCGTATTAGGCTTATGCTTGGTTTTATCATCTACATGTGTTACAGGCTGTGGTGGAGAATCCCAACCTTCTAAAAAAATTAATCTTGAGACAGCAACAGAGACCGATTTGTGCCCAGATATCAGTTCAATATTTTCAAATCCAGATCTTATATCCAATGAAAAAATAGAAGAAGGCGGTCGGCGTTGGGAATATGCAAATGTATCTGATGAGGAATATCAATTATTAATTAATGCAATAAACGATGCCGGAATATGGACAAATTTTCTATACTCCAATAAAGAACACGGCTGGTATAGCTGGGCAACCGAAAATTACGAATGGTATATATGGATTAGCAATTCATACAGTTATGCCAATCATACGGTTATCATTATTAGCCAAAAAGAGATTTAAAATGTAACTCAAAGGGATGCATGTATTATAAAAACTGATATAAAATGGAGGTATCAACATGGCAATATGCTGTATGTGTGGAAAAAGATTCAATCTAGCTAAAACGAGGCAGGAGTATAATGATGAGTTTGCCGGAGATCCTGATTATGACGAAATATATGAAGATGGTAATGTATGTGCTGATTGTGCTATACCTGATTCTCATAGTAACATGGCGATTGGTATGGCAATTGATATGGTAAATGGCGATGAAGATTATGATGATGATTTTGTGCAAAAATGCCTTTGATTTGGGAAATTTATGCAGTCCTATTAATTATTGTGAATGCGGCATTATTTCTTAATGCCAATATTCAGAAGTTATTTAAAAATGGCTACATAATACAAATAATAAGGAAGGAGCAATAATTAAGTGAAACCTTTTATTTTTGAACGTTGGAAAGGCGTTATTGACGAGGACAATCATGCAGATGATTACTACGAGTCAGGAGATGATTATGTATATTGTTGGTCATGTGGTAACTTAATGGTTCCCACAGGTGGGAATCATTTTAAATGTCCTGTGTGCGGAGAGGAATGGGATGAATAAATAGTAAAAAGCACCATTTCCCGAAATAATAGGGGGGCGATTATCTCGCCCCTTCTGTTTGCTCATTATCCGTCTACTGATCCGGAAGCATACCTTGATTCTTTGGAAAAAGTTGCGGCATTGCCTGTGAAGAAAGTATTTCCGGCACACCATTCACTGGACATAAAGCCGGAAATCTTAATTCGTATGCGTGAAGCGTTTAGAAATCTTAAGGCAGATGGGAAACTTCATCATGGCAGTGGAACATTTGATTATGGAGATTGGGGAGTATGGTTATAAATCAGAAACTGGAGAGGTGCCATTTTGAAAAAGGTACTTTTATATATTCATGGAAAAGGTGGAAGCTATTCAGAAGCGGAACAGTACAAAATCAAATTCAGTTGGTTTATTAATGAAGCGCGAGATAGATACGATGAAAAATGGAGAGTTTATAAATTGAACAATGGGAGATATTCGAAGATGAAAGATTATAGTATTCAAAATAAAAAGGCGTGGGAATACAATGCATATGATTTTTGGGTGAAACAATCTGGTACACCAGTTGATAGGGCAAAAAGGGACTTAGAAAATCCTATAGGAATGTTGAAAAGATATTCCGATTATTTTCATACTTACAATGGTATTAAAGTGGCAAACATATGCGGTTCTTGCGGAAAGAAGGCTGTTCCCTTAGCCATTTTAGAAGCAGAAGTTACAGTCTTTGATATTTCAGAAGATAATAAGAAGTATGCGCTTGAAGTTGCAGCAGCCGCAAAAGTTGAATTGAATTTTGAGGTATGTGATATATTGGAAATTGATATAGAGAAGTTCGGGAATTATTTTGATGTAGTGTTTATGGAAGGAGGAGTATTACATTACTTTCATGATATTGATGAATTTATGCGTATTATGTATTCGTTATTGAAAGATAATGGAAAAATGATATGTAGTGATTTTCATCCATTTACAAAAATAGCAGATATGTTGAATTTTGAACAACCAACTATGAGTTATTTTTCAAGGGAAATTTTTGAAGGAGAAATGGCACATGCCCGTTTTTTTGAAGAAAACATTCGCAAGCAGATGCCTAAATGCAGTTATAGAAAGTATACAATTAGTGAGATTATCAATTCAGTCATAAATAGTGGTTTTGCATTAAGAAAGTTTGATGAACATCCTGCGTGGACAAATGAAAAGATACCAGGAGAGTTTACTATTGTAGCGAGTAAATAATTAATTTCAGGAGAGCGTTTGACACAGCCCGGCGAAAATGCTTCCTTTTTTGTGCCAGGCGGCGGGAGAGAGCCGCTGATTTTCCCAGTTTTCCCCGATAAATGCGGATTGCGTGCAGGTGCTATGAGGCAAATGAATTGAAAGATACCAAAGTTTAAGCGCCTTATCTATACCACAACGAGTCAATCACCCCGCCGCAAGCAGCGGGGCATTGACCCTCGCGGCATTCGTCAAATACCCATGCAAGCATGGCTATTTTCCTCATTGCTCGCGGGAATAAATCATTGCTCCAAAGGCATGTATAGGGTATTTTATAATAAAACAGGTATAGATAAGGGGCGTTCATATGGAAATTCGAGTTCTTCGATATTTTTTGGCAGTTGTAAGGGAAGAGAGCATTACAAAAGCAGCAGAGGCTTTACATATTACCCAGCTGACTTTAAGCCGGCAGTTATCCCAGATGGAGGATGAAGTTGGTGTTAGACTGTTTGACAGAGGTACCCGCAAAATCACGCTGACGAATGAAGGGATTTTACTGCGCAGACGGGCAGAAGAGATACTTCAGCTTGTAGATACGACAGAAAGAGAGCTGGTCGAGCAGGATGAACAGGTGGAAGGCAAGATTTCCATTGGCTGTGGGGAAATTGCAGCAGTCCGGATGCTGCCGGAACTGATCCGGACATTCAGGGAAAAATATACCCGTGTCAGCTTTGATATTTTTACGGCTACGGCAGATCTGGTAAAAGAGCAGATGGATAAAGGACTGCTCGATATTGGGCTGCTTCTGGAGCCGGTCGATATGGAAAAATATGATTTCATCCGTTTGGACATGAAAGAAAACTGGGTGGTTCTGATGCGGCCGGATGATCCTCTGGCAGAAAAAAATATGTTACCGCAGAGGATCTTTTGCCTCTGCCGCTGATATTGCCACGCCGTTTGAATGTGCAGAGTGAGCTGGCAAGCTGGTTTGGAGATCATTATGGAAATATTAATGTAGCCTTCACGAGTAATCTCTGCACAAATAGTGCTGTTATGGTGGGCGCTGGTCTGGCTTATTCTTTGGTAATAGAAGGAGCGGTGCTCTGGGACCAGTCTAAGATAACCTACAGGCCGTTGTTTCCGGCGCTGACAGCAACAAGTGTGCTGGCATGGAAACGCGGGCAGCCTTTCAGTCCGGCAGCAACAAAGTTTATCAATCAAATAAAATGCTTTTTGGGCATGGATTTGTCATAAAAACTATGTATTTGATATAGAGTAAATAATAATCTAAAATGTAAGTGCAGTCAGGGAAAAGATTTTCTGGCGGCACTTATTTTTATTCCCGCGAGCAATGAGGAAAATAACCATGCTTGCATGGGTATTTGACGAA
>CAJTVB010000057.1:0-608 GCA_910579755.1 uncultured Acetatifactor sp.
CCGTCTGACATATGAGCTGGAAGAATACTATGCGGCCAGCCAAAACCCCGGCTATTACCATACGTATTCCGTTGCCATAAAAGAGTTTTTCCGGCTTGCGACGTCCCTTGGAATTACAGAGCCGGAAGCAGTCACCATAGATACTCTTATCGAATACTGGAATACTTACTGCAAATCCTGTGGCTCTCCCGACAGATGCCAGAACGCCGTATGCGCCATGACGGCGCTTATGAAATACCTTCACCGCCGGGGTGATGTGCCGGAGTGCTATCAGCTGGTTCTTTTTGGCGGGAACGCTGAAATACTGCCGGGTATGAGGCTTCCAAAAACAGGCGTCGCATTTCATCCCAGTGTACCCCTTGAACATAAAGCGGAAGAATATCTTGACGCTCTGAATGATTGGAAATACATGGAGTCATCAAAAGCTGTTTACCGCAATGATTTCACCTGGTATTTTATGTTTTTGGAACTTAACCGTCTGGAACATTCACCAGAAACTGTAACCCTATGGATAGATATGCTTCCGGATTGTCCGGATCAGGCCAAAGCCGGCAATTCCATATCGGCCCGCCGTTCACACACGATCAGAATGTTTGGGAAGTACCAGG
>CAJTVB010000057.1:750-3759 GCA_910579755.1 uncultured Acetatifactor sp.
ATCTGCCGGATGCAGTTTTTTCAAATATCTTGAAGACAACGGGATAGATCATCCAATGTCCATAACGCCGGATGTGGTGAAAGCATTCCATAACCAGGATGTCCACTCGACCCCGGAGAGTAAAAATGCATATGGGTCTAAACTCCGCCAGCTTCTGCGGTACATGGCCGGCCAGGATCTGGTTTTGCCGACACTTGTTTTTGCGGTATCCGCAGGCTGCGCTCCCCATCGCAGCATCGTTGATGTCCTGAGCGATGATATGGTTAAGAAAATATATGAATACCGTGAGAAAGCCTCCACCCCCATAGAACTCAGGGACACAGCCATGGTTATGCTCGGACTCCGGATGGGTATCAGGGGCGCAGACATCCTAAAGCTCCAGGTAAATGATTTCGACTGGAAAAATAAAACGGTCTCCTTCATCCAGCAGAAAACAAGAAAAGCAATCACGCTTCCAGTACCGACAGACGTAGGTAATTCAGTATATAAATACATCATGGATGGGCGTCCGGAATCGGCTGCCGCAGGTAACGGATATATATTTATCCGCCATCAGGCGCCATATATCCCGCTTAAAGTTACAACGGCATGCCGCGGGGCTTTAAAAAGAATACTTGCCGAATATGGTTTTGAACTGTCTGCCGGCCAGGGCTTCCATATGACACGGAAGACATTTGCCACAAGAATGCTCCAGGCAGGCAACAGGCTTGATGATATTTCTAATGCCCTTGGGCATGCACGTCAGGAAACTGCTGAGGTATATCTTGAACGTGACGAAGATAAAATGAGGCTCTGCCCTCTGGAATTTGGAGGTGTCTTATCATGACATACATTTTTGAGAGCGGCCTGGCACATCATATCGAAGGGCTTATACAACAAAAACGGGCTGATGGATATGCCTATCATGCCGAAGAAAAGCTGTTAAAACGCTTTGATACTTTTTGCGTACAGAATTATCCGGAACTGACAACAGTTACTTATGAAATGGCAGCCAAATGGTCCGAAGCCAGACCTTGCGAAGGAGATGCCTATCACAACCGCCGTATGTCGGTCGTGAAAGTGCTGGGTGAATATATCCTTTCCCTCGGCCAGGAAGCATACATCCCTAATTTTTTCTGCAAGGCTTACCGTCCGGCCCTTTACATCCCGTCAAAAGATGAGGTTAAGGAGCTGCTGCGGAAAATGGATATCCGCACATCCCATAATTCAGAGCAGCTAAGGCTCGACAGGGAGTGCAAGATTCTTTTTCTCCTGTATTTTTGCTGTGGGCTGCGTCTGTCAGAAGGGCGGCTGCTAAAGTGGGAACATATAGACCTGGAAAAAGGGATCCTTACTATCCTTGGCTCAAAAGGCAGCAAAGACCGTCTTGTATACCTTCCGCAGGACAGCCTTCCAGTACTTAAAAGCTATAAAGAATGCCAGGAAAAGCTTTTCCCCGGAATTGACTGGGCTTTTCCAGGAAAAGACCCGCATAAGCCTGTTTCGTGTTCCGGAGTAGAGTCAAGTTTTAACCGTCATTGGGCTATGCTTCCAGCTGCCGGGACACTTGCTAAACACCCGACGCCCCACTGTTTACGCCACGCTTTTGTAGTGGAGAGGTTTAATGAGTGGATGCACCAGGGAATTGATACAAACACTATGCTCCCATATTTAAGCAGATACCTTGGACATAAAAGCCCTGATGAAACGTATTATTACTATCATCTTGTAGAAAAGGCATTTGATACTATCCGGGAGAAAGATACAGTGTCGGGAAAGGTTATTCCGGAGGTGGTTCCCTATGAAGAATAAACCAGAAAAGATACGGTCTGGCCAGCTGTTCTTTTCCCAGACATGGAACTTTCTAAATGTCTATTTGGTAAAGCAGGCCGGACGCAGTCAGGCTACAGCAGAATCCTATAGGGATTCCCTTACAATATTTAAAAACTATCTTGTAGGTGAATTAGGTAAGTCCATAAGCACCTTTCAGTTTTCCGACTGTACCAAAGAATGTATTTATAACTTTAGAGAGTATCTGCTTGCAAATGGCAGCCAGCCATCAACTGTAAATGTAAGAGTCGCGGCTATCCGCGCCTATCTGAACTATGCCTCGGATATGGACATATCCATCCAGTCGGTTGCTCTGGCAGTCAGCCAGATATCACCCTGCAAAACCATAAAAAAGGAAAAGCCTGTTCTGTCCGAGGATGCACTTGCCGCAATACTGTCCGCACCGCCGGATACGAAGTTTGGTGTACGGGACCGTGCTATTTTGATTCTCCTCTACGATACAGCTGTAAGAGTCAGTGAGCTGCTCAACATCCGCTTATGTGATGTTGCAATGGAATCAAAATATCCCAATATTTTCATAACAGGCAAAGGCAACAAAGAGAGAACCATACAATTGACAGCTAAGGCGGCTGGACACCTTAAGGAGTATATGCGTGTATATCACAGCAATTCTTCTAAAGAAGCCTACTTATTTTCCACAACGATAAAAGGTGTGGCAGACAGGATGTCCGTTGGAAATGTCCAGAGGATTATAAAAAAATATGCAGCCCTGGTAAGCGAGGCAGGGATCAGCATTCCAGATTCAGTCCATTGCCACATGTTCCGGCGGACCAGGGCCACAAATCTTTACCAGGATGGGATCGCCATTGAACTTGTCTCTACAGTGTTAGGACATGCCAGGACTGATACAACCAAAAACTACTATGCAAAGCAGTCTGTTGAACAGCTTCGGGGAGCAATGGAATCTGTTCCAACACCCATACCTGATGAAGCGGCAATGTGGGAGGGCAGTGAAGATGAAATGGCAAGGATTTGTGGATTGCGCTAACGAATAATGCTCATCTTTTAGTAGTAAAGTGCCTTATTTCTCAGCATTCTTTAAAATGATTAACATTTTGGAATGCTGAGTATAAGGCTTCCACCTCTTTGGTGTTCCTGTCCTTTGCGGGCGCAAGGATATCCTTATTGATTTCCTTATCATGCAGCATGGAATGGGCGGTTTCATGCACCATCGTCTTT
>CAJTVB010000057.1:3772-4344 GCA_910579755.1 uncultured Acetatifactor sp.
TCGCTCATGCCCTCCTGCACCGCAATCCGTTTTTCTGTGGGGCTGAAGAAACCTTTGGAATCTCCGGGTATATCCTCAAAGCTGATCGGAACCGGGGCAACATAGGTGACTGCCTTAACAAAGTCCTCATACCCCTCCACTGTGGACAGAAGCTCTTTTGCCTCCAGTTCCGGGATTGGCTCTCCTGATGTTTGCTTGACATCAAACACTGATACCGCACGGAAAGCGGGGATTTTAATCTCCACTTCCTCCGTCTGCGGCATACCATCCTGGTCAAGCATGATTTCCCCGGTCACAGGGTCTAACTTATCCCGTTCCTCTTTGATTTTGTAAGGGGCAGGGGCAAGGATACGGATTCCCTTCTCCCCCTTGTTTACATGGCGGTTGAAATTTTTCTGCCATGCCTGGTAGCCTGCGACCAGACTGGCGTCAGGGCGCTGTAAGGCTATCAGGAGCGTGTTGTTGACACTGTAATTATGGAATTTAGACATGGTGGAGAGGTAGTTTTTGTACTTCCCGCTCTCAAAAAGTTCTTTTAACCCTTCCTCCAGCTTGTCAGTGATCTCCTTTAC
>CAJTVB010000058.1 GCA_910579755.1 uncultured Acetatifactor sp.
TCTCGAGTATTTTTTACGGAGTGTCATCACTGGAAGATGACGAAAAAACAGAGGAATTTCTGGAGAGGAAGTATGGTATTGCAAAGGATATGCCGCTGATTGAACTGTTAATCTATATGGGGGAGGATTTTGAGGGCGGAAGAGATAAAAAGCGCCGGGATATGTGCCGTTTACTGGAACAGAAAGGGCTCAGGTATGCTTTGGTGGATATGGAATATGATAAAGCGATTCTGGCACTGCTTTATGGTTATTCTTCCAGACAGGAGACAGAGCGGTGGTATCAGAGTCAGATTCTGTTTCATAAAAGAGGCGGGAAGGAGAAAGAAGTCAGCTATGGCATGATGGAGGTGCCGGGAGTGGCAGCGATCAGAGAAGGTTATCATAAACTGCTCCCTTATATGGACTGGAATATCGTTCTCGGCGATGATGTGCTGATATCTTACCCCCGTATCGCGGATATTCAGACAGAGATCTGTGTATATCCGGTGGAACTGGAAAACCAGATGAAAATAGCGATTTGCATGGGCGAAAAGGAAAAGATCCGGGAGATAACCGGGAAGTTTCAACAATACTTTTTAAATGGACAGGTATATTCCCCCAAGGAGATTAAGGAATCCTGCATACGTTTTCAGTGGTCTGTTCTGAATATTGCGAAGGAGGTGGGCTGTATCGATTATCGGAGCATTGATCAGAAAAAACTTCTGGATCAGGTGATGAATGCAAAAAACGAAAGGGAACTGAAAAGGACCTTTGAGGGATTGTTTTCCCATATGGATGTCGTGGAGGGGGAAACGGGAGCCGTGAGCCTTGCGGTAAAGAAGGCGCAGAGTATCATTCATGAATTTTATGCGGACGGCATAACTTTAAACGAAATTGCGGACAGGCTGGGACTGACACAGGAGTACCTGGGCGCACAGTTTCATAAAGAACTGGGGGAGAATTTCAGCGCATATATCCGCAACTACCGCCTGGCGAAAGCGAAGGAACTTCTGATCGGAACCCAGCTAAAGCAGTATGAAATTTCGGAGAAAGTCGGCTATACGGACGCAAAATATTTTGCGAGAGTGTTCAGAGAGTGCGTTGGAATGTCGCCGGCGGAATACAGAAAATCCCACAGGTAACCGTATGGAAACAGTGCGGTTTTGATATCAGTTTAGATAATTCACCTTTTTTCATATTTTTACCGTTTCGGAAGGCGGTGATAGGAGATATGATAAATTCATCAAAACCCGACAACAAAGATAGGCTCTCGGAATCTTGAGCCTGCCGACCAGGATTCATCGGCCGGATGAACCTTGACAAGTAGATATTATCCAGAATGGATCAGACGTGTGATTAGTGATAGAAAAATGGCGCACTTTAATAGACTATGCGTCAATGATAGGTTATAATGGTATTGCTTATTCAATTAAGTGGCTCTGTCAAAGAGATCTTTTAGGTGGGATGACTTTGGCAAAGTCCAGGCATCAAGATGTTGGCACATCATGATGGCAAAGAGGCGGCAGTACCACATCTTAGTTGAACGGTGCCTGCCGTCTTCTAATTTAAAGTCTATTTTCTGTCTTTTGTTGCACCGTTCCGAGGAAGTCCTTGCGTCATATTCCGAATCCCATTCTTTGCTGCATCTTGGCGGGTCATTAAAGAGCCGCGGGTTATCCTTCAAAATAAGGTGGACAGTGCGCCCATACTTTGCATCTGAGCAGGGGTGAGGGCAGGTGCAGGCGGGGCTGCCGCCTGCAAAACTGATCCTGGGACATTTGAACTTCGTTCTGCCTTTGGAGGGTTCGGTACCATCCAGACGCATGCGGAAGCCTTCTCTGCAGACAGGTACACCGTCATCCCCAAGGGTAAAATCGTCCTTATAAACAGGAGGCCTGCCGCCCTTGCCATTGAGATCAATAAAAGGTTTTATGCCATGTTCAGAGCAATACTGATAATAGGCCATGGCATCGTGGGCGGAATCCAGAAGAAGCTTTGTGACATTGGCCTGTGGAAGAAACTGTTTCATGGAGAAGAAGTTATACCAAAAACCATGTGAATCATGTCTGGAAGCCGGAGCAAGCAGAGGGAATATCGGCAGGTCATTTTCGGAGTCAGAGGCAGTGAGCGTGTAAAGGTCGTAACCAAAGTAATGCCGTTCCCTGTGGGAATCCCAGCCAATGTTGCAGTCGGGCTGGTGATAGATTCTGCTGCATTTACAGTCCCGGATGCCCTTTTCCAGGCAGTCGCAGGTACGGGTCTTACGCTCTCTTGCACCAGTATAGAGAGGTGTTCCATCACCGGAAACAGCCAGGTTATCCAAGTCAATAAGTCCTTGATTGACGGAAGTATCCAGGAACTGGGATTTGAAAATCTCAAACAGGCGAGCGGCCGGATTGAACTCTTTGGGAGGTTCTATTTCGAATCTGTCCAGGAGGTCATAGACGGTGACTTTCTCTACCGGTGGAGCCTTTTGCCCTTTTTTGTCAGGCTTTTTTGGCTTTTGCTTGGGCGGGTGTACTGGATTAGAGATGTTATCGCTGTCCGAAAGCCACAGACGGTCGAAAAAATCATAGAAAGTACCTGTGCCGGGCGTATCCCCAACCGAGAACCCTGACAGGATGGCATGGAGATAGTTCTGCTTGAGATCGGAAGCCCAGGCAGTGATAGAAGTGACTTTGCATTTGATGGACAGCAGGTAAGAACGCAGCATGCTGGAAGGCAGTCTTGGTTCAGGTCCAAATATGGAATAGCGATCCCGCATCAGGTCATCCACGGGAGACAGATCCAAGGACCAGAACTGTTCCATGATATCCCATGTGGCGGAATCAAAGGAAGTGAGGGCATTTGGATAGTATTTACAAAGTTGTTCCAGAACATGTTTCTGGTAGGCGGCGTGTCCGCCGATGTTAACAGGTTTCAAAGTGTGCACCTCCAATCAAGAGTGAAATTAGTTCTTAATTGAAGGGCGCACCTTGAAGAGCTGGCGCATAGGGATCTTCAAGGTGCGCCGCACATTTTGCCCCACATGTCAAGTGATTTTAAAAAAAGTGGGGGAATTTATAAAAATGGGGTCTTGGAAGCCGCATAAAATAAGGCTTTGAGATTCCGAGAGTCTATACATATGTAGAGGAGGAATTGTAAATTTGAATACGCAAGATGCTATAGATAGAATCAATATTGGAAAATGTGAAATCATTAGAGAATACAATAATACGGTAGATGATTATAATGATGTTTATAATTATTGTAGAAATCATACTTTAACTGATGAGTATTTAAGAAAGCTAGTTGCTATTGGGGAAAGTCTATATGAAATATATGAAAAATCTATGAAATATGTAATTTTTAAGACATATTATGAAAAGACACAAGATGG
>CAJTVB010000059.1:0-1244 GCA_910579755.1 uncultured Acetatifactor sp.
TTTTTGGTAGTCTATTAATCACTCTGAAAGCCCGTAAAGTCAAGCAATACGGGCGCTTTCTTCCTATATAAATGCCGCCTTACATTCGGGTGGTGAACGCAAGGGAAATCCACCCGTCCCGCTTTTCCGCATAGGCTTTGAGCAGTCCCCAGCCGTCCTGTTCCTCAACCACGGTGAAAATGCCCACACCCGTAAACTTCCCCGTCTTGGGAAAATCCGTTCCGGGTCCTTTTCGGATGTTTAAGTCGGGAATTGCCACCCGCACCATATAGGGTGCGGAAAGGGTAAGGCTCTCCATGAACTGCACTTTCCCTTCGCTGACAACGGCTTTCAGGATGGAGAGTATCTTCTCCCCATATTTCTCCCCTGCCGCCCAGCCCTTCCCCTGCGGGTTCTCCTTCTGGCCGAGCCATTCCGCGTAAGGAGCGCATCCCCTTTTCACATAGCGGAAACGCGGGTCTGCCAGTGCGTTCCGTAGCTTATCTGTGGAGGCGTAGGCTTTGAGGTGCTGTATCTGCGCACGGATGCCAAGCTGCGGCGATTCAAAGGACAGCCCCGTTTTGCCCCTCTGCGTCACCCCAAGGCCGCAGAAATTGTTCTGCAGAAGGGTGACCGCCGAGCCGGAGAAAGTGAAATTCCCGGTTTCGAGGCAGGACTGTGCAAAGGCGATATCACCCTTCACGCCCTCCGCTTCCCCTTCCGAAAGGTACAGCGGTATCATATCCAGAACGGACTGTGGCACAGCCGGATTCTTCTTTTTCAGATAGGATGCCATCTGCCCTGCCGTGGCTTTTGCTTTCCCCATAATGGCGGTAAGGGAATCCTCCACTGTGCCACCCTCCATCGCCGCCTTGATATCCTTGCGGAACTGCGCCATCGCCAGACCGAACTTCGACCACAGATGCTCCACGTCCCCGTGGTTGCTGGCAATACCCCGCCTGCACCCCTCTCTGTGGCTGATGATAACGCCATCCGCCATAGGGTCTAAGCCGAACTGCTGGCAGAGATATGCGAATAATTCCACCGCATATTTATAGGCGGCAAGCACATGGTTCTTCGTGTTTTCACCGTCCCCGGCCTCCGTCCAGCTTGCGCCGCCCATATATCGGATAGTGGCAGGTTCCGTCATTTCCACACCGATATGCGTATTGTTTGCGATGCCTCCACAATGCCACCCACGGAAATCCCACGGGAGCAGTTGGTACACGTCCCCGTCCGGCTCTACGATGGCATGGACGCAGGCA
>CAJTVB010000059.1:1250-3082 GCA_910579755.1 uncultured Acetatifactor sp.
GCCTCAGCCCTGTTCCAGTTCTTCATGAACACATCCGCCTTTGGCTGCGGGCATCCCACCGAATGGATCATAAGACCTTTCACGGTGATGTGCTTTCCCGCTTTATAACAGCCGGACTGTGTAAGGTAATTCTGTATTAAATTCATCCCATTTCCCTCTCTTTCCGCACGAAAAAGGCACCGCCTCAGCGATGCCCTTCCAAAAATTATCCTGTTATCTTTCCATCCGTCTCAGCATGGCGCGGCACACCTGCCTTGCCCTCTTTTTCAGCGGGCGTTTCCATCTGCGGATGGATGCCGCTCTGGTGTGGTTCCTCGACCAGCCGCCGTAATCCTCCAGCGTGTACTTCCCGTGCATCTCCCTTTCACCGTATGCCCTCATCCTTAAACCCTCCGTCCCTGTATTCCGGTTTCCCCGGTCACAGACATGTTCGCTCTGGACGGGCATAATATTTGCACTTCACTCTCTTTCCAATCCTTCACGAACCCATTTTACATAAGCCCACTGACGTTTTGTACTATCAACCGTGTTCTTATCAACAGGTGTTCCGCATTCTTGATATACATAAAACTCATCAAAGGAACTTAGGTATTTATTTGCATAATATTTGCAGCCCTGCAAACCTGTGCCGTTTGCCTCTTCCTCTGTTATTTCTCCCATGCACTCCAAATCATCCGGAAGTTCAGATATTGGCATATCATATGCAATAAAATGTTGTTCTCTCATAATAAGTATCGGTGGCAAATCCCCAGAAACCACTTCGTCTTTATTTTTTAGAGTTGTTCCGCAACCAACCAAACCTAATGCACATACTAAGGTTAAAACTAATGCTACTAATTTTTTCATAAATATAACCACTCCCTATTAAAGTTATTTATATCATACATTACTTAACTGCACATTTTAAGGCACATAAACCATACACAAAATTGTATATTTATACACGCATTTTATCGGACACAATAAAGCGAATTGGGACAAATTAAATTACAATTCCCCAATCTGCCGGAACACCGGGAATGCCCGCCCTGCCTTGTCAGGCTGTGCCCTATCGGGGATATACGTTCACGAGATTTTTGAAATCCAGTCGATTATTCAGATACCCCTGTTTATGCTTTCCTGTCAAAAGACGGCTTCTCCTCCAGATAATCCGGCAGTGCTTCAAGTTCCTCCCCTTGACCATTCTTTAGGGAGCGGTACTCATCAAAATAAATCCCATAAAACTCCCTTTCCTTTTCCCGTTCAGCCGGAGTCCTCTCACAAGCCCACCCATATCCCGAACCGAGATATGTCAGCACCTTTGTACCCTGATAGTAAATATCTGCGCCATATCCCCCGCTTGTCAGGATCGGACAGGTCAGCGTTCCGCCCCCTGCCAGCGCAAACTTCTTTTCGGCAAGGTTCTCCGCCCTCCCGTCTGCCGCCTCCAGGAAGTCAAGCAGCGTCAGTTCCCCGCTCCCGTGGCACTTCGGATTGCCGTTTTGTCTCTTCAGCGAATTTTCAGCCTGCCGGTACAACGCTCTCCTGTCGGGCGATACATCAGATATGTATTCCGCACATAACCTCGCCCTCTGGCTGTGGATATACTCCAGTTCTTTCTTGCTCGTAGTCTCCGCGGCTCTCCGTGCCAGTTCCTTGATCTCATCAGCAAACTCGGCCTTTGATTTACTGCTTTTCCCAGCGCTTGGGATCAAAGACCAGTCAGGCCCTCTGCTGCTCAGTGACATACTGTGTTTCGTATTGGCCGAATTTAGTGTACTTGAAACCGAAATTCCCATGCGCCCACCTCACAATTCCTTTTCCTATCTGTGGCTCCTCTGTTGGTCAGAGCC
>CAJTVB010000060.1 GCA_910579755.1 uncultured Acetatifactor sp.
GTACCCTGTCCAGAGTATCGCCAGTTTCGGGGGCAGTACAAAAAATATCTCTTTGCTGGCCGCGTATCTGATTCTGACCGTCCTGCGCTGCTTTGGCTCGGTGTATCTCGCCGCCCTGCTGCTCTTTACCTCCGTTTTGGTGAAGAAATATGCTTTGACGGTGGTGATCGGAGTGGCATCCACCTTGATACCGTACATCGGCCTGTCCAGACAGATTTGCTACCGCTTGCCGCTGCCCCTGCCGTTCCTGCTGGCAACCGGATTTCTGGAAGGGACTTCCTCTGTGGAGGATTCGCTGACAGGTGAACCCATCGTGATTTTTTCGGAGCGTTCCCCCCAGGAGCTGCTGGCCCTGCTCGTCCTGTCTGCTGTGTGCTGCACCCTCATGATATGGTGGGTGCTGCGGCAAAACACAAACTGCTGGCAGTCTGAAAGAAAACCCGTCAGAGGCTGCGGGGTTGCCGCGCTCTGCCTGCTGGTGTTGCTCTCGCTGTCCGGCTGCTCTGCCGCAGAATCCGCAAATGGGATATTCAATTCATCTTCGCAAAGTATGTCGGAAACTTACAGCGTGATCTACGATGACCAGACGCGGACATACGCTCTGGAAAACCGGGCAACCGGCGCTTTGACGGATTTGGCCCTCTCTCCGCTGTTCGGGGCCTTTTCGGATGGGGAATCCGTCAAAGCCGTCTATATGGATGCCCCGTACATTTATTATATGGCCTCCCGCACAGAACAGTATGTGGATCGGGTCGGCAGCTACAACAGCACAGCTACCCAGGTGTCCATCGTCCAGCTTAATACAGAAACCTTTGAGGAACAGGTTATTTTCGAGAAAATAACGGACAGCGGGCGATCTCTGCTGGGAATTGACTATACCGTGGGGGATACCTGGATGTTTCTGCAATACTGCTACGGCTTTTTCTTGAACGATGACAGCCTCTTTTTCATTACGAATGATGGGATTACGGAAGTAGGCAGAACAATCCAGCTCACGAAAATGCTGGACATCCCCACCAGGGGGAATATAGCGTTTGATGGGCGGACGATCTTTTACATCAACGAAAATTCTTTGCTGACGGCGTATGATACTAAGACCCACAAGGCCAGGCCGTTTCGGAATATGGTTGCCTCTGACTTTTGTTTGACCGATCAAGGTCTGTATTTCATCAATCGCATGGATTCCGACTGTGTTTATCTATGTGGCAGGGATGGCATCGGCAGTCTGAAGATTTCAAATGAGCCAGCCCTGTCTGTTGATTATGACGGCGAGAAAGTTACCATGATTCTAAAATCAGACGGGAAGGAGGTGATTTTTGAGCCGTGACAGTACGGGAGCGCCAAGCGTCCATTAGAGCGAGGCGAAAAAAGCGCGGCAGAAGGTTGATGATCGCCTATGCCCTGCGAGCTGTGATTTTCTTTCTGCTGGCTCTGATGATTGTCCTTATGGTATGCGGGGTGCTTTATATCAAAGAGCATCTGGCTCATATACCTGACAGCGAATTGCCTGATGGAAATATAGGAGATTCAACAGGTAATGCCACTGTTGCAGGAAGCTCCGTCATCCCGGCAGCACCGTTCATTCCCGGAGAAGTGAAAATCGTCCTGGATGCCGGACACGGCGGAGATCAGCCTGGGTGCGTAATAAAGGGGGCAACCGAAAAGGATATTACTATGTCCATCGTTTTGCTGCTCCAGGAAAAATTGGAATCAGAGGGTGCTGCCGTTGTTTTAACGCGAAGCACTGATCGCGATGTCAGCTTGCTTGACCGTGCAGAGATTGCAAACAACGCCGGAGCGAATTATTTTATCAGCATCCATTGTAATTCGTATGAAGATGATTCTTCTGTCAAAGGATTTGAGTGCTATTACTACCAATCAGCCGAAGGTGAAAATTTGGCGGAATCCATTACATCATCGGCGGAAAATCATTCGATTTCAACGCGAAAAGTGAAGGAAGAAAGCTATGCTGTTTTACGAGAAACGGCAATTCCCGCCGTTCTAATTGAGGTTGGTTTTTTAACAAACACAGATGAGCGTGGAAAGCTGTTGTCTCCAGAATATCAGGAGTTACTGGTGGAGGCCATCGCAAGCGGCATACTTGGTTATAATGATGCTTCCTCATGAGGGGATTTCAAAAACAATAGGCCATATGGAAAGTAGGTGGTGAATTTATGGGAAATTAGCTGTTCTTGATATATCGGAATCTGGGCGGCATGATTTCTCAATGTGGGTTTATGGGAAAAAGAAAAAAGGCGTGTACCCAGCCCCTACGATGGGACAGGATACACGCCTATATACCAGTCTGCGGATGCAAAAAAAGAGCGGATACCGACTGCCGGATTTCTCCAACAGCGATACCCGCTCTATGAAGTCTTGCTTTGTCTGATGGGCCTCCTACCTTCCTTGCGGCGGCGGAAGATGGTTAGCTGCTCGTTTCATAAGTTCTTATGACAATTCCCGTATTTGGTCTACAAGAGATTGTTTTTTTATCTGTCGAATCGCCAAATACGAGAAGAGCATTTGGACGGCAAGCATCAGTATAAAATAACTGAACATTTCAAATATCGGAAAATGATAACTTACCTTTCCAAAAATACTCATCGCACTAAAGACTATACAAAGAAGATACCCTATAAGAGTTCCGCATGATATGGAAAGAAGCAGCACCCCTAATGTATAGAACAAGCCCTCTATCAATAACATTTTTGAAAGCTGCTTGCTGCTCAAACCAACCGCTTGCAAAACAC
>CAJTVB010000061.1 GCA_910579755.1 uncultured Acetatifactor sp.
CAAAGTGGCGTAATTTCTGGTAGTATGCCTAATTTTAGTATGCGAAGTATGAGTTCCTGTTTATAACAATGGAAAGCTGCTCCATCCCCAGTCCGATCTCTTCTGCATTTTCCCAATACTCCCATCCGGCATATACCTGCCGGAAAACCACCCCTGGCTTTTCCTCACTGGAAAAACGATTCCCCTGTGTATAGGTGATTCTCAGCGTCCCCGAATCCTTGGGTTCCAGCCTGTACATGCCAGCCTCAGAATACAGATACAGCCTGTCATCCCTGCGTTCTGCCCTGACGATCTCACTGCTCTTTTCTTTTACTGCATACAGCATAGTAATTTCATCTCCTTAATGCCCGTTTTTAATACAAGCTTAATTCATATAGCGCTTCAAAGCAATGACTTTTCCTTTGGAAAAATTGATTTATTCTCACAACAGACATGGCAAGACAAACCGGTATTGCACGGATTCCGAAATCCTGTACAATTTATTCCCGGGAGCAATGAGGGCATAAAAAAGACGCATGGTTTACAGTCTGCTGTTCCATACGCCTTTTCTTCTTGTTGTCAGTTAAGAAAGTCAACGTCTGCTATAAATCCGATAGAAATACTGCCCTTTACATTTCCCAAAGCACCATCTGTTGCCCGGAGAAACAGTTTATAGGTTCCGGGCTTTACCGGAGGCCCAACGGTAAAACTGGAATTGCATTCCAGCGTTTCCCCTTGCTGGCGTAAGTTCGTTACAGAGTAATAGGTCGTGTTCAAATCAGTATCCTCCGGTTCGGCAAAGCCAACCTGTAAACCGTTTCCTGTTTCCGCTAAAACATAATACCAAATCCTGTCCCCTTCGGACAATGTGTATTCTCCCAGCCAAATGATCTCTCCGTCTGCCATCGTTTCATAATCGACAGGAATAAGTTGGGGATGCCAGACCCTGCCTCCGGCACTTTCCTGCCAATCGTCATCTTCATAGTCCTCATCGTCATCATAGTCGTCATCGTCATCATCATCGCTCATATCACCCAGTAATTCCGTCACCTCCGCCTCAGTCATATAAGCGACGCTTGTAATTTTGTTATCTGCATCACGGATGATTTTAATATTGACAGTTCCTTTTGGGTTCATATTCAGCGTGTAAAAGGATTTGTTGGGCCGGATGTCTAAAAAGATGTTGACAAGCTGGCCCTGGTAGTAATAATCCTTTCCATCCATTGTAACGCCCACAGCCCGGTACTCCGCCGTCTGCGCTTCGGCCCATTCCTTCTCCTGTTTCTCTTTCAGCTCGTCAAATTCTTCGCCCCGATTTAGCTTATCAAAGAGCATGGATTGAAATGCCCAGTTCCCATCTTCCAATGCCCGATCCAACCAAAGTTCCAGTTCTGTTTTGTCCATGCAGTCCGTCAGAGTGGAGAAAAACGCAATTTCTTCATCGGCATACACCTTTTCTGCGAAGTCGGCAAATAGAGAAGAATTTGTATCAAGTCCGCGCACAGCAACAGAGAAAAAAGCAAAGTCACCCTCGGCATAGATCTTTTCAAGCCATGTCCTTTGAGCATTTTCGTTCAGCTGGGGGAAAGTGATTTCAAACAGAGGCAAACTACCGGCTTTATAATACCGATCTATTTCTGAAGAATTATCCTCAATGCTCACGGCTGTTTCTTTGGGATAGACAAAATTATCATAGGAACGGCTCCCTTGTCCAATCGCAAGGACTGCTCCAACCGATTTATTAGCGGCATTTTTTCCCGCACTCGTGATGTCATAGTCCCGCAGGGTAATGTTGTAAATATGCGCATTTTTCGCAACCCCAAACAGTCCTATAATCTCTGCGTCCGGGTCGGTCATGGTGAGGCCTGTGATCTCAAAACCGTTGCCGTTATAAGTCCCTGTAAAAGGGGCGTCCCATGTTCCGATGGGAACCCAGTCACCTGCGGATAAGGAAATATCCGCCTGCTGTATATAATTCAGATCCATGCCGTACTTGCCTGTACCAATCGCTCTGAGCTGAGCTTCACTGTAAACTAAATAATAGGATGTTCCCTTAATATCCAATGTTTCCATTTCTGACGAATTGTCTGCTGTTTGCGAATTATCAAACAGTGGCGGTACGGATTTTTCTGTATTTATCGAATTTGGCACATCCGCAGCGGCGGCAGTAGGATAAATTCCAACGAAAGCTGCACTAAAAACAATACATAACGTCAGTATACCAGTCAAAAGCTGAATTGCTTTTGACTTTTTCTTAAATTTCATAATCGCACCTAACCTTTCTTTTAACAGTTGTTTGTTTTCGCTTAAAGTGATGGCACCGAGATTTTCCTTGTATTTTCCGACTGCCATCATAGCGTCAAGCAAGGTCTTTCCGTAGTCCTTCGCATGATCGCATCCCATTTTTGCGAGAACCGCTTCATCACAGGAAAATTCGCACGCCCTTGTGACTTCCCGGCTC
>CAJTVB010000062.1 GCA_910579755.1 uncultured Acetatifactor sp.
CGAAGCGGTCAAAGGAGATGTCCGCATGGGTATAGGCGTCCATGTTCTCCACCAGGATGCGCACCGTCCCGCCTGCCAGGATGCCCTGCAGGGAGGGTGTGTCCTTCCACTGCCAGACGGACTGGGGATAGGCGGACTTGAGCTTTTCTGTGATCCGCAGGGAGATATGGAGCAGCATGGTCTCCGTTTCCCTGCTGTCAGGTGCCGGTTTTGCAGGAGCTGCCGGTTCAGCCGGTTCCGTATCAGCTTTAGGTACTGGCTCTGCTGTTTTTTCTGCAGGGGCTTTTGCTGTTCTGCCAGCCTGTTTTAAGGAGGCAGAAAAGGCGCTGCATTTCTTTGCCAGCTTCCCCGACTTCCGGAACAGGAATATCCCGGCAGTTACGGCGCCCCAGAGGATGAGGGCCAGCGCCATCAGCTTCTGGGAGCGTTCCTTCTGGAAAAAGACGGCCAGGAGGAGCAGGGAGACGATCAGGATCTTGATGCTGCTGGAAAATACGTTTTTTCTCATTTGGTTTTTTCATTCCTTTCCTTGTAATGTGAAATACCCGGAGGGCATTCCATTCTCGCGGCAGTCGCCAGATATACATGCAGGCATGTCTGTTTGGCTCGTTGCCCGCGGAAATAAAAAAAGAGGAATCACAGCCGGAGATATTGTCTCTCCGATGCAATTCCTCTTGTACCGCCAGCCGTGCCAAAGGCATCAGTTGAACGGCAGTCCATTCTCTCCACAGTCTTCCACGTTCATGAAGCCGTCATCTGCGCCGGAAGGTGCGCCGCTGCCTGCATTGGCATTGCCGCCTTCCGCACGTTTTCCGCCGGGGACATAGCTCCATTCGTATACGGTGATCTTGGGGATCATGCCTTTTGAGCCGTCCGACCTGCGGGTGAATTCCACAAGGTCAAGGTCGCCCGTGATGAAGAGCAGGCTGCCTTTTTTGACGCCTGCTTTGCTGATCCTTTCAGTCGCTTTCCCGAACAGGACACACTGGTAGAAATTGGCGTGTTCCTGCTCGCCGTACCCCTTGTTGACCGCCACGTTGAACTGGATGTAGTCAGTCCCGTTCGCGCTGGTCTGGAGTTCAAGATCCGCTGTTACTCTCCCTGTGAGTGTGATTGGTGTAAACATGTTTCATTCTCCTTTCTGGATAAAAATTTTATGTTGCATCAAAAAAAGTGCCAAAAGACTGCCACTTACCGGCATGATTCTTCTGACACTTAATTCAATCTTAAACAACGTGTGCATCTATGCGCTCTGCATATCCCCTTGGGAAGCACAAAAATCAATTACAGGGATATTTTAGCACAATATATAGCATATGTCAAATGATTAGATACAAGATATTGCGTATAATATACGCTGTTTATAAAATGAATGAAGTTTGTTACCAGAGAGTTCCGTTGTCTCTGAGATTATGAAGCAGTTCAATTTTTCTGTTAAACAAGAGATCCCTCATTTGCTCTGCATTTCTTATGTCATCATATAACTTGTCTATATCTGTTTGCTTTTTGGGACCGCCGGTTTTTCTGTCAAAAACCATTTCTGTATAGCAGTTGTGTGTCCAAAAGTTCCTTCTCAGGCAGATGGATTTTAAGGTTTCATATTCTGCATCTGAGATGATTTCTATGTCATTTATTTTTTCCTGCTCCTGAACCATTCGGATCACTTTACTGATACTGAAGGTTTCGACATCCATTAACCCATTATAGAAACTTTTCCCGCTTAAAGCGGCATAAATTCCTTCAAGTTCCCGCTCTATAAACTGATAATGTTCCATTACAGTGCTGTGGGCTATTCTAAATTGCTGTATATCCATAGTGCCGTATATCATTCCTTTGCATTTCGATTTAATAATCCAATTATAACACAGGAATTTATTTGCAGAAATAGCTTATTTTATCTCCTCCACGCCAAGCAGATTGTCTGTCAGCGTGGCTTTCGTTAAGAGCGGGTTCTGCCCGGATGGGATACTGTCTGAAGTTCTGAAATAGAACCGGTAGGAAACACCGGGACGGATCTTGTGGTCTTTCCCAATCCGGAGCAGGTGTTCATTGCCATCCTGATCGGTAAGCACAATGTCATGGCTGTTCCTGAAAAACCTCAGCCGGACATCCGTGCAGATGCCCTCCAGCACAAAGTAGGTCTTTCTTTTGATCTGGAGACCAAGCAGCACGGCTTTTATAGCAGAACCGGCAAACAGCAGGATACTGAGGATGAAAAAGGAAATATCCTTTTGATGGAGGAAGAGAACGAGGCCGGTAAAAAAACAGCCGGTCCCGACAAGGAAGGTCAGGACCAGCCGCCGCAGCAATGGTTTTGGTATGGGTTCCATGAGTCATCTCCTTTATAAAATCTGGAATGTGACCTGCTGCTTCAGGTACAGGTTTGCAACAGC
>CAJTVB010000063.1 GCA_910579755.1 uncultured Acetatifactor sp.
CACAAATTACAAAATAACTGTAGAAAAACAAACAGATCCGATAGATTTTGATAACTTAGTTGGCATTAATCCATTAAGCGATAATGAAGAGATTAAATCCAATTTTTTAAAGTAAATATTACTCTTTTTTTACCTGCATGAGCTTTTTTAGGTAAAACTGCGAGTATCCCTTCGCCAATTTACTGGCCAAAACACATTTGGTCAATTCCTCTACAGCGTCTAATTCTTTATTATCAGGAATTTTTCGTTTCTTCCTCTCTTCAAAATTCCACCAACGGTCATACAGCACAAGAGGAAGCATTTCCAGTCTGCGAAGCCTGAGGCAGTTTCGCAGAATAATACCGCTATAGCGGTCCGCTTCATCAAAATTCCCACAATTTCCCCACTCATTTCCCACAAAGCTCATAATGAACTCGTACATTCCTGCGGCTGCTTCGTGCATTCCATTTTCATCCGCATAAGGTCGATAATACTCCTCGAAACGACATATACAAGTCCAAAATTCCTTGCTCTCTCTATTCATTCCCTGCATCAGATTTTGTATACAAGCCTGTTTCTCATAGGTCAAATACTTCTGCCCCTCTTTAAGAAACACCTCATAAGGCAGCGTCAATTCTAAAGCTTCTTTCATCCGCCTGCAGTATTCTTCGTTTTTAATTTCTCCCTGTTTCCAACAAGATAACGCCATTTTGCGCATCAGCATCTGTCGGTTGTTGCAAAATTTAAAATCAATCATCTGCTCCAAATTCTCAAGCAGTTTTTTCGCCTGACCCCATTGTCTCGCATTATCCAGATCATTAATTTTCGCCATCAGCATCTTCGCTTCCTGACTGTCTGTAATAACCCCTATCCTAGTAAACTCTTTTGACAGCCCCAAACGCTCAAACAGCTCTGTCACAATAGCCGCCTGCGGAGTAGTTTCACGCCGCTCCAGCCTTTGAAGTGTCTTTTCATGACAAATCCCCTGGCATAAATTCTTTCTGCTAACCCCAAGCATACGACGTCGAATACGTATTATATCATTTATACACTGCACGCCCTGCATCACATAAAGATAACAATAGTTGAAAGTCACCTGCGGTATATGAAATTCTCTATAGATATCTTCCAGCATCTGTTTCCATTGTTCATTTTCCTGATACAAGTATGGAAACTTCCGAGAAAAATTTTCTGTGTCTTCACAAAAATCTACCTTCCTATCAATTAATTCCTTTAAAATATCCCCCCGGATCACAAGAATCTCCCAAAGAAAATACATCCGCTTACTATCTCGCAAAAGCTCCAAGGCACAATTACAATGTTTGAGAAGTTTCTCCAATGTCCAATTATCTTTAGCTCTCTGTTGACCTAAAGCCTTCTTTCCCCCAGCCATCACACTTCGGCACAAAAAATAAACAACCTTAGGATATATTTTCGCCCGGCCAATCTCATCAAATCCGGCAGCTACAATATATTCCATTACCTCCTGATATCTCTCCGGGCGTTCTCCTTCCTTCCGACAATATTCTTGTTCTATAATCAAGTTCAACTCCTTAATTGACAGAACGAGCTCCTTTAAAGGCTTTTTATTCAGTTCTGGTACTGTCAAATCAATTGCCTCACAAAATAACATATATAATTCTTCTCGGGAAGCTCCCCGCATACGCTTAATTTGTGCCTGCATACTATAAAAAAACTGTCTGTTCAGCTTTTTATCAATAGGATTCGTCTGGCTTTCGTAAAAAGTACGATATTTTTCCAGCAGCTCTTCCGCCTCTTCTATTTTCTCAAATGTAATACTGTGAAGAATCTGCTGTCTGGCTTCCCAATGGTCATATTCAATATAATCCAAAAAATGCTCATAATCTTCTGCACCCACACCTAATCTTTCCAAAATCGCGTCTAATAATAACTTATTTGGAAGCTTCTGGCCATTTTCAAAATAAGAGAGCTCCTGAAAAGTGCACAAGCCTTGACATAACTGTTTCATGGACAAACCCTGCTGCCTTCTCATACAGTTGACAAAACTGCTAAATAAATTTTTTTCTTCTGTATTTTTCATAAGCATTCAGAAGCTCCCATTCATATTTTCTGTCGTCTACGTTCTCGTCTTTATTATAGCAAAAATCTCTTGATGCGTCAATTTCTCAGCGTCCTCACAATCTCCCAATACTCCGCCTCCAGCCTTTCCTTCTCCTCCAGGGAAGGCGCATGTCCCATCAATCCGTTCAGGCGTGCCAGGCGCAGTTCCAGCCGCATTCGCTCCTCCCCGGCTATTCGCT
The DNA here is from genome assembly GCA_910579755.1 of uncultured Acetatifactor sp. GTDB lineage: Bacteria > Bacillota > Clostridia > Lachnospirales > Lachnospiraceae > Acetatifactor. Next base: position 2,262 of record CAJTVB010000063.1, read on the forward strand.
CATTTCTTACGGCTTCCGGATCCTTCCCGGAGACCTGCTTGGCCA
>CAJTVB010000064.1 GCA_910579755.1 uncultured Acetatifactor sp.
GTACATATTGCGGCGCAGAGCCTGTTCCGCCTGACGGGCTTTTTCATTTACAATGCTGGGGTCTTCCACGATCCCCCGGCGCTCCAGCAGCGCAATCAGCTGCTCCGTCTGGGGAGAAAATTCATTTTGCGGCAACTCACCACAACGGGTCGCCTTCAAATCTGCCATAGTCAATACCTCCAAAATCGAATGGCGGGCCGGTTTTTTGATCGGCTCTGGGCAAATGTCCAGATTCGACCGGGGAATACCCCTCTTTACCTTGGCAGTCCTCAACGAAACTCTTACAATGCCTACACGGAGAAAAATACGCGCGCGTTATATAGCAATCTGAAACTGCAACACGGTGCCGCTCTGCCGGGACAGCAGGCTGAGGCTGTTCCAGCATGGATGGTATGACCTTCCGGCTGTACCAGGTAATCCACCGATTCAGCCGCTCATGGTCACTGCCGCTTTTGGAATGAGTTTTTTCGCCCCAAATGCGTATTTCCTCCAAAATGCGTTTAATCTGATTAGATTCCGGGAGAGAGAAAGAGGTTCCTGCTGGGTAGCCGGTGTTGAAGATCAGACAGCCAAATGAGCCTGGCAGCTTATACAGCGGGAAGGCATCCGCGTGTTTTTTGAAAAAGCGCCAGACCTTTGTCTTTTCCCATCCCCAACGACGGCCAAGGGTTTCCAGGGTCAAAACAGCGCCATACTGCCCATATTGGACTGCAGGCGCTATATGAGAAAACGCATTGCCGGGATCCTGCCATACAGTGTGGCACCAGAGATCCAGCCATGCGTCTGCCTCATCAAAGTAATCGTGCGCCTCCACGAGGCGCTGGGTGACATTTCTGGGCAGGCACAGGAAGCCATAGCCCGGGGTGGTATAGACAGCCTCGGTCCCCATGCAGGGTTCACCAGAGCACTGGACCACCCAATCCTTAATCTGATAAGTGAGTTTCTTTGTTTTTGGATTCAGTTCATAATCTATGTAGCCCAGTTGGACCAGCTTGTCCATCATCTCCAGGGCCTTGTTCCGGTTCTTGATGCCCAAAATGCTCTTGAGCCCTACGATACCGCCTGCCCAGGAGCCGATGGTGACCTGATTGACATATCTGCAATAGCGGGCCTGTCCGTTTCGGAAGGCCGCTCTGGAAGCCAGCCGCGCCCAGGCACCCATGATACCTTTTCCGGGCGGCATTTGATTGCGGGGGAGCTTTACCCATTGGTACTTTAATAGGCACTTCACCTGGCTGGCCTCCTTCTTTGTTATGGATTGAAAAAACAGCTCCGTGCTAAACTGAAAAGGCACAAGAGCTGGGCAAAGAGAATAGCTTGATTCTGCCGCACGTCCTCTTTGCGGAATTTGGACTATAAAAATCGTCCCTTTTGCTTTTCGTGTTGATGGATCTAAACGCCGGCGATTTTACTGATCGCAGATTGAAAATAAAAGTTGGCTGTGATATAATTAAAATATTAAATTAAACCTTGCGGGTGATGCGGAAAAATGAAAATTATAGCGCATACAATGGAATATCGGGGCAGATCTATTGTGTCACCTTTGCGGCTCAGGAACTATTCAGCTTTTGATTATGAAGAATACAAGAGGATTTATGAGGAATGCTTTCGTGACATGAGAACAGCTTTGCAGCGATTTCCGGTAGATTGTTGTGACAGCAAAGAAGAATTGGAGCACAAAAAAGATAAAATATATATCTTAGAAATTGATGGAAAATTAGTTGTTTCGGTTGCCATATATGACAATGAAATAGATGATTTGATTGTGGGAAAAAGCTATCAAAGAGCGGGTTACGGAGAAGCGTTATTGCAGTTTGCTATTTCTCATATGCAAAGCAACAACATTTCTCCAATTGTTCTGCATGTTGCGGATTGGAATCAGGGAGCAATTAAAATGTATATGAAAAATGGGTTTGCCATTGTTAAAACAGAAGAAACTTGATTT
>CAJTVB010000065.1 GCA_910579755.1 uncultured Acetatifactor sp.
ACCTTTATCCCGCCTTCAATCTGCCGGAGGTAAGTTGCGTTGATATTGCACAGCTCCGAGAGCCTGTCCGCCGTGAATCCCCGGTCTTTCCTCACCATGTTGATACGTTTGCCTAATCCTTTACCTTCCATAATGCCACCCATTTCATAAGCTATTAGCATTTATTTTGTACACTTTTAGACTACATCACACTTAGGGATTGCAATAGATTCTAAAAGACTATATAATATTAGCTAGTAGACTATAAACTATGAAAGGGGAACAACAGAATGGAACTGAACTATTTTAGGGACAGGCTTTTTGATTTACTAAACGACAGTGAAGGGATGGGGATTGTTGACCTGAACGCAGATGAGCGGAACAGCCTGCTCACTGTCAGGACAGAGGACGGGAATGTATTTGAAATCGTATGCCGACAGGCAGCGGGGAAGGAGGACGGATGGACGACCGCAAACTGACTGTATGCTATGGACGTGGCAATTACAAGCAATCTCCGCCGCAGATTCTTTTACAAGGTAAGTGGCTGGAACAGGCTGGATTCTCCGCAGGGGACAAAATCACCGTGAAATGCCAGCAGGGGCAGCTTATCATCACAAAAAACGGAACAAGAGCAGATTCAACAGAATAATGTTTATGATACAATGATTTTTTCGGAAAATCTATTCCCTCTGGAAAGTGACTGCGGTATAATGAAGCTATCGACAAATCGGGATAGGGAGGTAAATTTATATGAGTGATTTTGCTATTCGTTTTCTTAATAGTGAAGGGGAACCTATTACACAAGAAACTGTAGACAAACTGGTGTGCAAAATTCGGGAAAATCATTGTAGGTCTGCATGGTTAGCTTTGGATGAATATGGCGAAGAGGATTTTCTATCTGTAGATATTGAGAATGATTGGGCGGCTCTGGCTTTTAACACATATGGTGAAGATGAAGAGGCTCATATGTATATGCCTGTCAATTCCGAATATGGTACATCCAAAGAGGACGCTCCTGTAAATATCAGCGGACAGACTCCAGTTCTCAAGCGAAATGCGCTCAATGATTTGAATCTGGTTGCTGAATGTGTTCTCCATTTTGCTAAAACAGGAGAGCTGTATCCAAAGTTGAAGTGGGAGGAAGTAGCGTAAAAAACACAACTTCCAGTTTGTGCGCTTAAAAATTGAATAAGAACCACCCAAAATGCCGTTGCATGGAAAAATCCCAAGCAACGGCATTTCCTTATCTCCGTTTCATTCTGCTCAACGGTGAATCCTTATATGCCGGAGTTTTCTTCATAACATTTTTCAGAACCGTGCGCTCCTGCTCCGACAGCTTCTCATACCGGATTTGTAGCTGCGTACACATCAGGGCAGTGAACACATCCAGATAGGAACCCGGCACGGCCAGCGCCTTCTTTGCGTCCTTGATTAGCTTCATGCCATTGGAGCCGTCCGGCGCACTATCCGTATCATTCTTGTGCGTTTCCCTTATGGCATGGAGGATAGTGTCCCAAGTCCGGTGCGTGACCTGACAGAAATAATCTTCTTCCTGTACCTGCATAGCTTCCAACGCCTTTAACGCAGCATCTTCCTCCACCGGCTGATATTGGGAAAGGACTTGCCCCCGCAGGACTTCCAGAAGGCTGTTGAAGTTTTGGAAGTGGGCGGTTGCCACACCATCCACATAAATTTCCGTGTCCGTCATCAGGGTAATAAAATCCTCATGTGTGGCAATCTCACACAGCAGCCGGTTGTTGATACGCCCGCTTTTCAACAGCTCCACCATGCTGTCACTCAAATGCAGCTCCGTAAGTTCCATGCCCGGATGGTTCCGGTTCTCTG
>CAJTVB010000066.1 GCA_910579755.1 uncultured Acetatifactor sp.
TGTACTTTAATCCCCATCCGAATACTCCTTTGCCCAACGCAGAAAAGTCCGATGTGTAATCCCCAACTGCTCTGCCGCTTTTCTGGCGGAAACTTCCCCCTGTTCCCACAGTTTTTTCAGTTCAGAATATTCAACCGGACGTTCCATAGGCTTACGGCCAAATTTGACGCCCTGCTGTCTTGCGACGGCAATTCCTTCCGCTTGGCGTTTTCGTATAAACTCCCTTTCCGTCTGCGCCACATAGGAAAGAAGTTGAAGTACAATATCGGCAATCAATGTCCCCGTCAGATCCCTGTTTTGCCGGGTATCCAGAAGAGGCATATCCAGCACGACAATCGCCGCCTGTTTCTCTTTCGTGATAATCCTCCACTGCTCCAGAATCTCCTCATAATTCCTTCCCAGTCGGTCGATGCTCTTGACCACAAGCGTATCCCCGCTTTTCAGTGTGCGCAGAAGTCTCCTGTATTGAATCCGTTCAAAATCCTTTCCGGACTGTTTATCCATATAAATCTTATCATTTTTAATTCCAAAATCTCGCAATGCAACTAACTGCCTCCTCTCATTCTGCTCCTTGGTAGAAATCCTGGCATAGCCGTACTCCATATTCTGACCTCCAATCTACTTTTTGAAATACATTGTAGAACGATTTTCTGCAGTCTGCCGCTCGCGCACTGCAGATATACCAGCAAATATGCAAATCTCCTTTTCAAATTTAAATAATAAGGGAATAAATTGCCTTTGAAAGAAAAAATGACATAATCATGTAGATACTGATTGCGCAAAGATAGTTTAGTCAAAAACTTAATTCAAAACAACCTTTGAGTTCAATTTTAGTTCAACTCGTCCACCAAAATTCAACCAAATCGACTGAAGCACACCAGACCCCATTTCCAAAAAATCCCCATTTAATGCAGTTTACCGTCATCCACTTACCCCTACAAACAAATCAAGACAGAACCCCATATTGTGTACTGCACAAGATTTGAAACTCCGTCACTGCTAAATTTCATGAAAGTCGGACAGCGGATCAGGCTCGCTGAGATCCTTTAAACGATTTTAAAAAGACTATTGAGAAAAGCCCTTTTTCAGCGTATACTGTTATCAATGGGAAAGAACCCTCCCAATGGGAAGAATCTTCCCATGAGAGAAAGGAATTTTATCATGGGGAAGATAGATACTGTAACAAAGGAATATATGGAGAATCCGATAGTTTTTGCTGATGCATTCAATCAGTTTTTATACCACGGGGATCAGAAAATCGACCCTGCTCAGCTGACAGAACTGGACACTACGGAAATTGTGATTCCTTATGGAGGAAACGGTGCCGGTGTGCCGGAGCAGAAGTACAGGGATGTGCTGAAGCTGCTGTATGCCATGACGGACGGCAGAGCAGCATATTGTATTATGGGAATCGAAAACCAGACGGAAATCCATTATGCCCTTCCGGTCAAAAATGGCGTTTATGATTTCCTCCAGCTGTCTCACCAAGTCAGTGAGGCCGCCAATTCTCACAGACAGGCAATGAGAGATATGAAGTCGGAACAATCAAATCCACCACAGAGAAAAGAAGCTCCAACAGATGGCGAGTTCCTAAGCGGCTTCCGGAAAACAGACCGCCTTATACCTGTCATCACTCTCGTAATATATTTTGGATCAGACAGCTGGGACGCACCACTATCCCTGAAAGAAATGTATTCAAGTGTTGACAGCGTAATTCTTGCCCATGCACCAGACTACCATGTAAACCTGATTGCTCCAAGGGAGA
>CAJTVB010000067.1 GCA_910579755.1 uncultured Acetatifactor sp.
ACCGCTGCGAGGGTTAGGCTTTTTTTGACAAGTGCCTATATATTCGTAGTCGCATGGCGGCATCCTCCTAATTGCCGCCAAAACAAAAAGCAGCGGCTTTGAAAATGATATGCTCCCTCTAAAGTAGACAGTGAAAAAACAAAACTGTCGAAATAGGGGGAGCAATAATCATGAGCTTAAAAGGGAAAATAGGACCGGAGGAAAAAATACAGGCAGTGGAAGATTATCTGGAAATGCGAAAGGGCAGCACACAGATACGGGAAGAATTGGGGATACGATTGAGTACCTTTCAGGCGTGGCTGCGAAAGTATCAGACGGAGGGGGCGGCGGGTCTGTATCCGAAGAAGGGTTTTACCCGTTACCCATCTTCGCTGAAGCTGGAGGCAGTAGAGGACTATTTAGGCGGAGGCGGATCGCTGGACGCTATGTGCCGGAAATATAGAATTTCCTCCCACGCGGTTTTACAACAATGGATTATGCTGTATCATAAGGGCCATAGAGATTTCAAAACACGCGGAGCACGGGAGGAAAGCGGTATGGCCGAAAAGCGGAAATTATCGTATGAAGAAAGAATGCAGGCGGTGTTGTACTGCATCGGTCAGCAGTTGAATTACAGGCAGACCAGCGAGCAATACAAAATCACCTATCAGCAAATCTACAGCTGGGTAAAAAAGTATCAGGAGCAGGGAGAAGCCGGCCTGCTTGACCGCCGAGGAAAAGGCCGTCCTGTTGCCGAATACAGCGCGGAGGAAAAGGCAGCGGCAAAGCTGCGGCAGTTGGAAGCGGAGAACAGAAGGCTTCAAATGGAGAATGATTTCTTAAAAAAATTGCGGGAACTGGAAAGGGGGCGGTGAGCAGACGCATACGGCGCAGAAAGGTCTATGAAACGATCTGCACACTGCATCAGGAGAAAGGCTATGAAACCGCATCATTATGCGCATTAGCCGGGATTCCCCGCAGTTCTTACTATAAATGGCTCAACCGGGAAACCTGTGCTTCAGAAAAAGAAAACACCCTCTTGCTGGAAGAACTCATCCGTTTATACAGTGAAGTAAATGGCATCTACGGGTATCGCCGCATGACGATGAATGTGAACAGCCGGCTCAAAAGAAATTACAACCGCAAGCGGATTTACCGCCTGATGAAAAGCGTGCATATGCAGGCCGTGATACGCCGAAAGAAGAAGCACTACATCATGTCGGAACCGCGCGTTACCGCTGAGAATGTATTGAACAGGGAGTTTACAGCAGATCGTCCCAATGAGAAATGGCTGACGGATGTTACGGAATTCAAACTCCAAAACGGGAAAAAAGCATACTTAAGCGCCATCCTTGATCTCCACGACAAAAGCATCGTTGCATATGCATTGGGTCGTTCCAACAACAATCAGCTTGTTTTTGACACCTTTGACGCGGCGGTGAACGCTAACCCTGACGCCCATCCCTTGTTTCACAGTGACCGGGGCTATCAATACACCAGCCGGCAGTTTAAAGCGAAGCTGGATGGAATCCATGCAACGCAGAGCATGTCCCGCCCAGGCCGCTGCATTGACAACGGACCCATGGAGGGCTTCTGGGGCATCCTCAAATCCGAGATGTACTATCTCCAGCTATTTCATACCTTTGAGGAATTGGAGAAAGCCATCGACGAATATATCGTTTTTTACAACACAAGGCGGCTGCAAGCTAAGTTAAAGGGCCTGGCTCCCCTTGCTTTCAGGAACCAGACCCTCGTGGCCTAATTTTCTTTTTTTCATCTGTC
>CAJTVB010000068.1 GCA_910579755.1 uncultured Acetatifactor sp.
CGGGAGGATGGAAAGGAAGCCAGGGCAGAGGGCGCTTGCCTGCCCGGAATGCGGGAACACGGTATATCCCGGCATCGCCCCGGTGGTAATGGTGGCGGTCACGGACGGGGACAGGCTGCTGATGACAAAGTATGCAGACCGCTCCCTCCCGCAGCGGGTACTCATATTCGGTTTTGTGGAGGCGGGGGAGACGCTGGAGGAAGCGGCGGAGAGGGAGGTCTATGAGGAGACAGGCATCCGCATCCGGGATTTGCAGTATTTTGGCAGCCAGCCGTGGGGGTTCTCCGGCTCCGTGATCGCAGGCTATACCGCAAGGCTGGACGGCCCTGATGAGATACGCCTTGACAGGAAGGAGCTGGCGGCGGCAGAGTGGCATCCCCGCACAGGGCATCCGGACGGGCTGACAGACATCAGCATTGCCTATGAGATGATTGAAGCCCTGCGGCTTTAAAGGAAGAATACACTAAGGAGAAAGCGGAAAGGGCTCATAGGCCCTTTTTCCTATTCAGAAAACCGCTTGGAAAGCGGGGGAAACAGAGTTAATATGCTTACACGGCGGTTTGCGTTTGTGCCGCCTTGCGGGGGCAGCCGCCCCTATATCGGACGAAAGGCGAAAAACTTTAGACCTATTTTTGAATTTTCCGTACTGTGTTTATGCCTTTCGTTCCATTTCGTATGCCTTTCGTTCCCTGCATCCCAAAATAACAAAAAATCTGCCGATAAAATAGATAGCGGAACATAATAGAATCCGAGGTGATGAATTTTGAATATAGCAGTGGTGGATGATGAAGAAATCATCAGGCAGCAGATACACGGCTTCATAAAGAAGCAGAAGCCGGAATCCGAGATCAGTGATTTTTCCACAGGGGAGGGGCTGCTTGCGGCAAAAGCTGATTTTGACATTATCTTCCTCGACATACAGATGGAGGGCGTGGGCGGCATTGAGGCGGCGAGGACTCTCCGGCAGTCCGGCGTGGATGCGGTGGTTATTTTCATCACGGGAATCAGGGAATATGTGTTTGAGGCTTTTGACGTCTCGGCATTCCACTACCTGCTAAAGCCCATTGAGGAACAGAAGTTCATGGAGGTGCTTGGCAGGGCGGAGGAGGAAGCCAGGAAAAGGAAGGGGCAGAAGGAGCGGCAGATATTCATACGGGCGAAGAACCGGGGGTATACGCTTAAACTAAACAGCATCCTCTATATTGAGAGCAGGGGGAAGAAGGTGGAGGTTCATACCACGGACATGGAGGACATTATAGAGTCCTATGCCACGATGGATGAACTGGAAGGGCAGCTTGGGGGTGGTTTTTACCGCTGCCACAGGGGATATCTGGTCAACATGGCGCACATAGCGAGGTATGACAGCGACAGCATCTTCCTTTCCAGCGGCGAGAAGGTTTACCTGACAAGGAAGAAGCATAATGAGTTTGTAAAGGCGTATATGTGGTATTTGCAGAATGGAGGGGTGTCCTGTG
>CAJTVB010000069.1 GCA_910579755.1 uncultured Acetatifactor sp.
AGATGTGCATTGACGGCTACATTGTCCAACTGCAAATCAAGGAACTGGACGAGTGCGCAAAACTCCTGCGGTATACCTCCAACAATGTGAATCAGATTGCCCACCGGGTCAATTCTGGCGGCGGGGTCTATCCCGACGAAGTGGACGAAATCTGCGGCAAGCTGACAGAGGCCAGCGGTCTGTTCGGCAGCATTTTGGAGCAGCTATCGAAAATCAAATAACGGTCTGGTGGTGGGCGAAGATTTTTCGCTCACCACCATTTTTCTTTTTGAGGGGAGGTTTTGAAAATGGCAGCAACGCGCTTGATGCCCCTGCACAGCGGCAAGGGCCGGACCGTGGCCGAAGCCCTGGGCCGGGTGACGGACTATGTAGAGAATCCAGAGAAAACCAATGGCGGCGATCTGGTCACGGCCTACCAGTGTAACCCGTCTATCGTTGACCAGGAGTTTCTATTTTCCAAGCGGCAGTATGCCGCCACTACCGGCAGGGAACGGAAGGACAATGATGTGATTGCCTACCACCTGCGGCAATCGTTCAAGCCTGGGGAAATCACGCCGGAACTGGCGAATAAGATCGGCTATGATCTGGCTATGTCGCTGACCAAGGGGAAACACGCTTTTATCGTCTGCACCCATGTGGACAAGCATCACATTCACTCGCATATTGTGTTCAACTCGACCGCCATAGACTGCACCAGGAAATTCCGAAACTTCTGGCGGTCCTCGTTCGCAATTCGTAAAATCTCTGATATGCTGTGTCTGGAAAATGGCCTGTCGGTGATTGCGGAGCCGAAGCCCAGCCGGGGCAGCTACGGCACCTGGCTGGGAGAGGATAAACCGCCTACCGTCCGGGGCCAGTTGGAGCAGATCATCGACACCGCCCTCGGTCAAGGCTGTAAAGATTTTGACAGCTTCCTCGCCGCTATGAAAACGGCAGGAGCGGAGGTGAAGCGGAGCAAGCACCTTGCGTTCAAGATTCAAAATGGCAAGAGGTTCGTCCGCTGTGATTCCCTCGGCGCGGATTACTCTGAAACGGCGATTATGGAGCGCATTTCCGGCAAGCGGATTATCGTTCCCAAAGCGAAAGCTGCGGTACAATCCAGGCCCAATTTGCTGATTGATATTCAAGCGAAAATGCAGCCTGTCAAGCGGCGAAGCGGTACTTTGATTCTCTCGGTTTGAAGAAACTGCCATCCATGCAATCGCTGAAACAGGAGTATGCCATGTTGAAGACTGAGAACAGAAAGCGGTATCCAGAGTACAAGCAGGCCAAGGCAAAAATGATAGAGTTGCTCACCGCCAAAAACAACGTGGAGCGGATTTTGGGCGTGACGGAGAAAGAGAAAAATCGTGACCGCCAGCAGGGAGCGCGATGATGATTTTTCCTTTCCCTGCGGGTAACAGCAGACGCCGAAGGCGGCTTAAAAAACCGG
>CAJTVB010000070.1 GCA_910579755.1 uncultured Acetatifactor sp.
CGGAACTGTGCAATATCAACGCAACTTACCTCCGGCAGATTGAAGGCGGGATAAAGGTTCCCAGCCTGCCCGTATTTATCAATATCTGCAACGCACTGAAAATCTCCCCTGATTATCTGCTGCGGGATGCGCTGGAAGATAATGAGGTCAGCAAGATACGGGAGCTGGCAGAGCTGTGGGAAAGCACGTCGCCCAGCCAGCAGGAAATCGCCGTTGCCATGATTCGTGCGGTATTGGAGCGTAAGGAAGGTTAGAAAGACCAGCCGGGTGTCGGCTGGCCTTTCCATGTCCAATCAAATATAAATCAGTTCGCTGTTTATGATTTCCTCTGCCCGGTTGCGGATATTGTTCATCCGGCCTACCCATTCAAGCTGGTTCCGGGCTTTCAGTTCCTCGGTCACTCCTTCGGCGGCTTTCATCTGCTCAATGATTAAGTTAAGCCGTTCTTCCGCCTGCTCGTTCAGGTCGGCAAGGTATGTCCATAATGTCCCGGTCAAAATAAGGGAGCTGTACCGTGCCGGATGCTCCTGTTTGAGATATTCCCGGTGCAGCCGCCCATAGCGTCCGATGGGGCGGTTCTCCTCCGGCAGCTTCAAGTCCGGGATATAGTAATCACCTGCCAGAATATAATCAATGCCGTTCTCTGTGATTCTTTCTTTCAGTTTTTCCATTATCGTTCCCTCCTGTGGCGGAAGGCTCGTCACTGGCCAGCTCAATCACGTCCATAATGCCACAATCCAGTGTTTCGCAAATACGGGCAAGTGTGTCCATGCTGATATGTTTCCCTTCTTTGCCCATGTTGGCTATCATATTTGTGGTCAGGCCAGCGGCAAGCCTTAAATCTTCTTTCCTCATGTTGCGCTCTATCAGTGTGTGCCAGAGCGGTTTGTAGCTGATGTGCATGTTTCTCCCTGCCTTTCTGCCCCGGATGGGCGCTTGCCCCCATTATATCAGGTTTCTTGCTAACTCACAAATATTTCTTGACGGTATCGCCGGTTCCGTCTGGATTGTGCTTTTCCTTTCCTCTTTTGAT
>CAJTVB010000071.1 GCA_910579755.1 uncultured Acetatifactor sp.
TGTCCGGGCTTATTCAGCTTGCAGAAAATAAAGAAGAATATATTAAAAAAGCAATGGGATTATCAAAAGTCCAGTTTTTAGAGCATGGTTTTCATATGTTGTATTGTTCTATTGCAGATAGTGGAGAGTGATGAAACAACGGACAGCACACTTCGCGAACTGTCCTTATGTTAGTGAAAATATCGAAAAAGAGTACAGTATTATTTGCTATCATGTTTCTTTTGCTTGCCGGTTTCGTTTTGGGAATCCTCTACCTTAAAAGCGTTGCGGACTATAGACAGGCAGTAAGGGAAACCATCTTTGAAGATATAAATATTTCTGATACTCCTGACGGAGTTTATGTTGGCGAATATGACGTGGATTTTATATATGCCAAAGTGGAAGTTACCGTGCAAAATGGAGAAATCACAAATATTAACATTTTGGAGTACAGGCATGAACGTGGAAAGACCGCAGAAGTTATCACTGACAGCATAGTTGATGAACAGAAAATAGATGTAGACGCAATATCAGGCGCAACAAATTCAAGCACTGTCATAAAAAAAGCGGTTGAGAACGCTCTGAAAAGCAGGAAATTGACCACTTTTTGACTTATTTGCAGTATCATATTCTAGAGCGTGTTTGAAAATTCATTCCTGACATCTGCACGCCCCGCTTTGCGTGATATTTGCGCCAAATTCAGGTTACATAAGGCATTGTCCTTTATGCATTTGCCTCCTATGCGCCCTTCATTTGGCACAAGTCTCCCGCAAATTGTGACGCACATCTGCCAGAAAGCAATTTTCAAACACGCTCTGGGAGAGGAGGTTACTATGGCATACAAAATACTCATTGTTGATGATGAAAAA
>CAJTVB010000072.1 GCA_910579755.1 uncultured Acetatifactor sp.
GGCGGCGGTGCTATGTCCGCGATTGCCAATATCTTGTGGCTGCTTATCAGCGGTATCCCTTTGGCATTGGTGGCGTTGCTGAATGGATTGCTTTTGTGTTGTACGATTATCGGTATTCCTTTCGGAATACAGTGCTTCAAAATGGCAAAGCTGGCGTTGATGCCTTTTGGCGCAACAGTAAGGTAGATGTCCTTGGGGGACAAATAGGGCCATGAAAAAAGAAGTTATTTCAAAAGACATTTGCTTGGCTGTGTATGCTTACTGCTCTGTTACTTTAATCACAACACGGAGGAGAACCCATCCCGCAGCAGATAATCAGGGGAGATTTTCAGCGCATTGCAGATATTGATCAATACGGGCAGACTGGGAACTTTTGTCCCGCCCTCAATCTGCCGGAGGTAAGTTGCGTTGATATTGCACAGTTCCGAGAGCCTGTCTGCCGTGAATCCCCGGTCTTTTCTTGCCATGTTGATACGTCTGCCTAATCCTTTTTCTTCCATAATGCCTACCCATTTCATAAGCTATTAGCATCTGATTAGCTAATAGAATATAAAAGGGGACAACAGAATGGAACTGGCTAGAACAGGCCGGACTCTCTGCTGGGGATAAAATTACCGTAAAATGCCAGCAGGGGCAGCTTGTTATTACAAAGGACAGAACAAGAGCAGATTCAGAGGAATAACGTCTTATTGCAACTAAATGAATTTTTTGTAAAGTCTATTCCTTTTGGAAAGTTATTGCAGTATAATGGAGCCATTGACAAATGGGAGTTTGGGGGGTATTCATTTTGAAAAAAATCGGTATTACAATTTTAA
>CAJTVB010000073.1:0-476 GCA_910579755.1 uncultured Acetatifactor sp.
GATAAATGTCTCCAGTTGCGGATTATACATTGCCTCACTGCCTTTCCATCCATTTTCATATCTTATACCGGGTTACCCTTATTTATAATAATATGTCTTTCTCTGAAAAGGCAATATATCTTTTGTTTTTAATGAATTTTTAATTCCTTATTTTCATTCAATAATCCCATATGATACAATGCCTGCACACAGTCCACATAGCCTTGAATATATGCCCTTAACTCTTGGGCAGAAGAAAAGTCCTGGCATTCTTTGATTTCCTCCAGCTTTTCCCTCTGTTCTGTGGAAAGAGTTTCCAGAAAATCCTCCCACTCCTGTTCTTTTTCTTTCCATGCCTCCAACGCCTTTTCATATTCTGGAGTGCGTACATAACTTTCCCTGCTGACGCTCTCTCCGTTTAACCTGCCCAAAAACTCAGCCATTTTCAACCATACATCATTCATGCCATACCTCTCCTTTATTATCAGTATTATTTC
>CAJTVB010000073.1:486-720 GCA_910579755.1 uncultured Acetatifactor sp.
ACCAACAACCCACTGCTGATCCCTTATATTTTTCTATACTTCATCTTTAGGTATATTACAGGAACCGCTTCGCGAACCCTGTAATCATGTATTATCACTCCGTTTCGGTAAAATCAATTCTATACACTTCATCTTTAGAAGGGAATGCATTTATGAAAATTTACTGGAACGGAACCTCCAAAAACATCATTGGTTCCAAGATCAGACAGCTCCGGCAGGAAAAAGGATTATCCC
>CAJTVB010000074.1 GCA_910579755.1 uncultured Acetatifactor sp.
TCTCGGACAATGACGGGGATGGCATCCAGTCCCGCCAGTTCTGCGGCATGGTGGCGGCGGTGGCCGGAGATGATCTCATACCCGCCGTCCGGGTCCGGGCGCACGATGAGGGGATTAGCGATCCCGACCATCCTGATGCTCTCCACGGTCTCCGCCATAGCGTCATCGTCCAGCACCTTGAAGGGATGCCCCTCAAAGGGGTGCAGCTCGGAGAGGGGGAACCGCTGTACCGTTTCCGTCACGGCTTCTGCCGCAGCCACGGTCTGCGCTTCCGGCTCTTTGGGCTTTGCTTTAGGCATTTGTGTTCACCTCGCTTTCTCAATGTGGGTTTATGGGAAAAAGAAAAAAGGCGTGTACCCAGCCCCCAAGATGGGGCAGGATACACGCCTATGTAACCGTCTGCGGGCGCAAAAAAAGAGCGGATACCGACCGCCGGATTTCTCCGACAGCGATACCCGCTCTATGAAGTCTTGCTTTGTCTGATGGGCGTCCTACCCTCCTTGCGCCGCCCTGCGCTTTTGTTATCCTCTGTTTTGGGTCAAAAAACAGAACTAACATCACAAAGTCCCGTGTTTTCAGGGCTTTCTGAGTTTAGTTCTAAAATAACACAATCATCCTTCACCAGAATCAGGTTAATCAGGCCATGCCTTGCGTCCTCCAGCATTTCCA
>CAJTVB010000075.1 GCA_910579755.1 uncultured Acetatifactor sp.
CGGATAATATTTCAGCATTTCTATAAACCCTTCCCGTGTGTAGCTCTTTCTGTTGCTTCTACGGTTTAGGACTTTAAATAGCATTTCTCGCACTTGTTGTTTGAAATTGCTTATCATCCTGCCGTTGAAACTGACACCATAATACCTGTAGTGCCCTGTCAATTTCAGATTGAGCATTCCCATCAGCTTCTTTAGTTTCTGGTCTCGATTAGCGTACATCCAGACTTTTATGTCCTTCAGTTTCTGCCGGAATTTCTTACTGCTCGTTTTCGGCATTATCCATGCTGTTCCTTTCCTTGTCCTTCCGCAATAAAATGTAAATCCAAGGAAATCGAAAGTTTCCAGCCTTGTTGATTCTCCGCGTTTCTGCTTCGATTTTGCCAGATATCCTCCGCTTTCCAGCATCCTGCTCTTGCTTTCCTCCAGTTCCAGTCCGAACTTTTCCATTCGTTCCTTAAGAAGCTTATAATATTTCTCCGCTTCCCATTTGTACTGGAATCCCGCAATGAAGTCATCTGCATAGACAATCAGGAAATTCTCGCCCTTGCTCTCTTTGGCTATTACAAACTTGTACCATAGTGTAAGAACATTGTGCATATAGATGTTCGCAAGGATTGGGCTGAT
>CAJTVB010000076.1 GCA_910579755.1 uncultured Acetatifactor sp.
TCGGCTGTCCGGGCGGGGATAACCTCACCCGGATAGCGTCATGGCGCACCCGCCGTATGGCTCGGCGCAAAAGGAACGTATCCGATTTGCCCTATGCTGCGCCGCCGTTATCTTGCGCCGCTTTCTTTGTCAAGGTGCTGGAAAGGTTCTGCCGGGACGGGCAGCGGAAAGGGGTTCGCCGCCTGTCCTAAATCAGCTTAAACCTCGAATGAAAGGACAGCCCGCATAAGCCGTGACCGTAAACGGTCGCGTATGTCCTCGTCTATGCCCCAATAGGTATTGCCGCGCTCGTCGCGGAATTTTCGCATAGACAGGGACGCTATGTAGCTTTCGTAGTGCTTGACGACAATCGCCATAGCTTCCGGGTCGCCCTTTGTTGCGGCTATGATTACCGGGTAAGGCAGTAAGCCGCTTTCAGCGTTTTCATTGTTGCTACCCTTTGTAATCATAGGCGTGTTCCTCCAAATAGCGTTTTAACAGCTTCATAGAGCTTGTCCGGCGGGTCTGTACTGTTGTCCTCGGAATGTTGCAGTATGTCGCAATTTCCCGTTCGCTCATATCAAAGAAATAATACAGCAGTACCGTTTCCCGTTTTTCGTCCGGCAAACTGT
>CAJTVB010000077.1 GCA_910579755.1 uncultured Acetatifactor sp.
CTTTTCAAAGGATACAGAAAGATCCAAAAGCTCCGCACAGGCTGCCTGCGTCAGATGCAGTTTCTTTCTGGCTTTTTTCAGGTCTTCGGAGAAGACCTTGCATTGCTGAAAATCCGGGCATCTTTGATTGACAGGGACATCATAATCACCTCCTAAGAGTAGTGTATTGCCACACTTTTCAAATGTAAAAATGGCAATACCATGTCTAAAATATATGTTACGGAACTACTATAAGCGCTAGGCGTTCTGAAGGATTAAAAAAAACGTGGTTCATCAGGACGTTATTTGTGTGCTTTTTTGTGACCATGAGGAAGGATACATGGTCATTGGGGAATTATCGTAAGCCGGGCGGCGGAGCAGGAGATCTGTTAAAAAAATAGAAGTCTTTACAGGGGTAAAGTCTACCTGCAATGGTAGTGTGGCACGCTACTTTTCAAAGATAAATAGTGGATGTAAGGATTGTTGTTCGGTACATAAACCGAGTGATGATCCTTTTTCTTTTATATATGGACAAGCAGGCATCTGTCAGGTCAGAGGTCCTCCAGTTTCTTGGTTGGA
>CAJTVB010000078.1 GCA_910579755.1 uncultured Acetatifactor sp.
TTCCGCCAACTTTTCCACCAACTCGCTCATGGTGAAGCCCTCACGGACAATGTAGGCTTTGATTTCGTTCCTGATATTCATAATCATATCTCCTTCGATAATCGTATTCGCCATCCGGCGTAGAATTTGAAAACGCTCCCAGCGGCCTGGGCAAGCTGTTCACAATGCCCAGGTCACAGGAGCGCACATCGGATTTCAGCGTTTAGCGTGAAGTCATGCGAAACCGTGAAAACCAGCAGAGGACAACGTACCGTGTTCGCTGTCCAGCGTTGCGTGTTTCCATGAAAAATCGCAATTCTGACGCTGTTTTGTTCGCTGATTTCACATGGATTGAAATTCAAGACGCAAAAAGGGCGGTCTGCTTGACGCAAACCGCCCTCCGGCATGACATATTCAACTTTGGGCCTCCGCCCGTTTCTTCTTTTCACGGGAGCGCCGGGAGTATTCCCTCTGCTTCTCCCGTTTCTTCCGCAACCGCTCCTGTTCCGCCAGTTCCTCCGGCGTAGGCTCCGGGATAGGCACATCAAACTTACCGATGAACTTCAAGTAAATGT
>CAJTVB010000079.1 GCA_910579755.1 uncultured Acetatifactor sp.
TGCGCCCACCTCACAATTCCTTTTCCTATCTGTGGCTCCTCTGTTGGTCAGAGCCGCCCTTATTCCCTTGTAATAAATCCAAGCAGATTCCCCGTTCTGCCGGAACGCCGGGGATGCCTGCCCTGCCTTATCAAGCTGCGGCTTATTCGGGATACGCAGCCGTGGGTCTTATAAAACCTTCTTGAACTGATATTTATACATATCGGAATACATATTGCCGGAGGACTTTGGTGTAAACCGGCCATCCAGTGCGCCCATATCCACCGCAAAACCGCTGTCCGCCACGGAGAACGCCCCATCCTTGAACTGGAACTGTGAAGTGAAATCGGGAATCCCCAAGTCTCCGCTTATCCTGATCTTCCCTATGATATCCACCAGCGCATCCTTCATCCGTTCTATCTTGGCATTGTCCTTTGTTTTGTTGATCAGATCAGCCGCCTTGTCCGGCAGCCCTCCAATCTTCCCGTCAGGTGTCAGATAAAGATTTTCTAAGGAAATGTCCTCCCCTGTAACCCCTTTCAGGTAGCGCCGGAC
>CAJTVB010000080.1 GCA_910579755.1 uncultured Acetatifactor sp.
TTCCTTATTTTTCAAGGAATTTATAGTTACATATCTCAGATGAATGAGCCAAGGAGATGGACATTTCTCTGTATCTGGTACGAAAATAGAGGTGTTGGGTATACAAAGTAGAACGTCTTCCGTTTCCGCTCTACATGGCCTTGTGTATGCCCCTCCTTCTACGGCAGCGTACCTCCCGTGTCTACCAGGATCACCAGCATCTCTGCCGGGTCCTAACTTCCTTCGTCCCGCCTGTCCATAACCAGGGTGTCAGCTTAGCTCCTTTACAGGGTCATGCCCTATGGAAAATATTCCTGCCGGCTACCAGCTCATTCTTTGTATAAGTCTTACTGACCTGTCCCGTATGCTTCCCTCACCGGCACCTTTCGGTGGACGTTTTCCCGGATTGTTCCCCATACTTTCCAGCTTTCCTGTCACAGCTGGATTCAACTCTCAATCAAAATTTTTGAAAGTTCAACCCAACTATGACAGGGCATTGCCTGCTTGTGGTTTATGTTCGTTTATTACGCTGCCTGGATCT
>CAJTVB010000081.1 GCA_910579755.1 uncultured Acetatifactor sp.
ATGCACATAACCGCTTCCGGCATCAGCACCGGCGTGAACCTTCATTCCGAAGTACCATTCATTTCCTTTCTTCGTCTGGTGCATTTCCGGATCACGTTTACCGGTTTTGTTTTTAGTGGACTTTGGTGCTGCAATCAGGCTTGCATCAACGACAGTACCACCGTGCATGATAAGACCAGCTTCGTCGAGATGGTTGTTTACATCTGCAAAAATCTTCTCGCCAATCTTGTTCTTTTCAAGCATATGGCGAAACTTGAGCAGCGTTGTAGCGTCAGGTACCTGTTGCTCATTGAAATCTATGTGCATAAACGTACGCATGGCATAGCTGTCGTAGATGGAATCCTCGATTCCTTCATCGGATAAGTTGAACCAGACCTGCATAAGATACATGCGGAGCATTGTTTCAATTCCAATAGGCTTGCGACCTCGTTTATTGTTGAAATAGTATGGGCGGATTGGTCTCTACCCAGTAAGACCATGGGATTATTTCATCCATAGCATCGAGAAACTCTTCTC